>CAIOKO010000071.1 GCA_903858935.1 uncultured Schlesneria sp.
AACTCTGCTCGCTGAACCATTATTGATGACTTCCAAGACATGACATCCCCCTTTCACAGGGGATCTTCTCACATCACCTACGTGTTACCCATGTCCCCGAACGCGCGCCACCTATGTGTCCAGTCTATACACACGAGGTCGATGGAGAGCATTCTCGTTCATCGCATCTTGCGGTGCGCTTATTTCTCTCGCAAAAAATTCTGTCGGGCCCCTTCAGGGCAGCCAATTTATTTTGTGATCGTGTCCCAGGGCGGCGCTCGAAGACGAGCTTGCCGCTGGGATGGTATCTGTTGCCCACTTCAGGGCAAAAAGACCTTCTATGGTGATGTCGATCGGACCTTCTGCGCGAGCCTTCACTCACCGAGACAATATCATGCAAATTCCTAGGGCAAAGGCCCGTTAACCACTGCCGCAGGGGCAGTGGGGTGAGTTTGACCTCGTCCTTCGGCTGCGGTTCGATCCTACCCAATCAATTCTGCGATCGGTTTTCCGTGGTCGACGATGGGGGTTGGGCGGCCGTTGAAATCTCGGATCAGCGTTGTCGATGCTTCGATCCCCAAGTGGTGATAAATCGTGGCGAGGAAGTCGCCGGGGCCGCAGATTCGTTCGGTGACGTCTTCGCCTCGTTTGTCGGTGGCTCCGATGAATTTCCCGTGTTGGATGCCGCCGCCCGCCCAGATGTTTGAAAAGGCTCGTGGCCAGTGGTCTCGGCCTGGTTGCTTGGTTCCGGCGGGGGCGCTGGCGTCTCCTGCGCCGGTGCTGGCGTCGTAATTAACTTTCGGGGTGCGACCGAATTCGCCTGTGACGACGACTAGCACTCGTTTGTCGAGGCCTCGTTCGTAGATGTCTTCGATAAGAGCTGAAACCGCCTGATCATACGCGGCTGACCGGAATCGCATCGCGTCGAACACGTGGTGATTGACGGCGTGGTCGTCCCAGTTGTGGACTCGTCCGCACAGAGGGCCACTCAGGCTGGTGGTCATGACTTCGACTCCTGCTTCCACCAGGCGTCGGGACAAGAGCAGTTGCTGGCCCCAGGAATTGCGGCCGTAACGGTCGCGGGTTCGGTTGTCTTCCTTGCTTAAGTCAAACGCTTCTTTAGTGGCGGGATTGGTCAACAAAGTCATCGCTTGAGTTTCAAATTCGTCGAGGGCCGCCAGTTCCCCCTGTTGATCGAACGCTCGTTCCAGCGTGTCGAGATTGCGTCGGAGGTTGGCTCGTCGACTCAGTCGTTTCACTTCGCCGGTATTCGAAAGGCCGATGTTCGGTACGGAAAAACTGGGCGAGTTCGGGTCACCTGACACAGTGAAGGGGGAATACGCGTCGCCCAGGTAGGCGGGGCCGTTGTATTCCAGGGGTGGATTGATGCCGCAGTAAGCGGGTAACGGATTCTGACGTGGACCGCTTTGTGACCGCAGATAGTTAGTAACGGTCATCCAGTCGGGGAACTTTGGTTTCGGTTTGTCCCGGGTGTCGGGATCGCCTGAGAGTAATTGCATTGAGCCGGCAGGATGTCCTCCCGCCGTCTGCTGCATGGACCTCAGCACCGTGAATTTGTCGGCAATGGCCGCCTGCATCGGCAGCAGTTCGGTGAAATGCAGACCGGGGACCTTGGTGGGGATGGTTCCGAACGGACCACGATATTCACTCGCCGCTAAGGGCTTGGGGTCGTAGGAATCGATGTGTGAACAGCCGCCCGGTTGCCAGACCATGATGACGGCGGTCTTTTCACGATTCGCCTTTGCCGCATCGTTGGCATACAGCGAACTCTGTGCTTGCAGCTTCATCAGATGCGGTAGGCTGAGAGTTGCAAACCCTGCCAGCCCGGCCTGCAGGAACGTGCGTCGATTGCCTGAGTCATTCAGAATTGGCCCAGGGCAGACGCTGCGATTCTGGTTGTGCTGAGAATTATTCGTAGAAGTCATTTGTTCTCCATTGGCTTCACGCGAATGGTCATCGGTTCAGAGACCACAATATCGACGAGATCGACAGGCTTTGCCACCTCGATCGCTTTGTTCAGTCTTTCCGTCGCCGCAGCGAGTGCCGCTTCAGCCACTTTTTGTTTGGCCGTAACCGCCTCAATGGTCTTATCGACTTCGGCTTTGGTTTCCACGGAGGCTGCTTTTGCTTCGTCGCTCAATTTTTTAACTTCTGCGTCGAGCAATCCCTTTTCTGCTTCAGCCTTTTTCTTGGCTTCCTCGGCCGCCGTGACCGCTTCGGGATTTCGTCGGTATTTTGCAACGGCACTTCCGTAGAAACCAATCACGTAGTCGCCCGGAGGAGTTTTCAACGCTGCCGTATCCAGTACGGCGTTTGAGGTCTCTACGTTCAGCGGCATTTCAAACTGCGGCGTTTGTTCGAAGCCGGCTCCGAAGGTTCTCAATTGCATGGCGGTCCCCGAGAATTCGCTGCGACGAACCTGCACCAGCGGGATCGTCAGCTTTTCACCCGCAACGACTTCAAACACATTGGTTCCAGCAGGGGCAATCGAGATGGGGGCGAAGTCAAAACCACTCACCGAAACCGGCACGTCCGCCAGCAGCCGTGTTTTAGGAATCTCGTTCCAGGCATCAGGGATCGGCCAAGCCATCGAAGCGAGACGGCAGGGGTGTGTGACGGATGTGCCGTTGATGTCGGCTCGTCCTGTGAATTTGGCGGAGGCGAGTTCCCGCTCCGCATTTTGATGAGCGGTGATCAGCATGATGCCGCGTGACTTTCCTGCGGGGATTTTCAAACCCTTGGCGGTCACTCCATTCGGCAGGTCATCCATCGTCAGTTCAATCTCGCCATCAAACCCGTCACGCCGGACGGCGACAACTTCCAGGGCCATCGTGGAACCACCTCGCAAGGCAATCGGTTTCGACAGAGCGTTTCGATCACCGTTCCGAAGTTCCATATGAAGTGCCCAGGCGACCACGGCGAAATCAGGCGCAGCCTTGCGGATCACCAACCGGTAGACGTTACGGGGATCTTTGCGAGTTGCTCCAAACAGGTCGGTCAGTTGCAACCGGTGGATGCCATCTTCTTTGATTTCCAGCTTCGCCAGAAAGTCGGCGGAACCAGCATCAAAGGGGGGGCCATCGTAGGCATAGCCGTTGCTGGAAACCTTCACGGGGCTGGGGATGTCACTGAATTCCGCGACATCGGTCAGTTTTTCTTTACCGTCGACGACGGAAACATGCTGGACGAGAGCGGCTGGATCAGTTGGTAACCCGAGACGTTCGGAGGCGATTTCAACCCACCAGACTTCTCCCTTTTTGGCTTCAAACTCAAACATATCGACATCAGCGGCGGGGAAAAAGCTGCCGGCAATATCACAGGGGAGCGAGATCTTCTGGACTTGAGTCCCGTTGTTGTTCGGCTCGATCTCTGCCGTTTCTACTTGATCGCTAAGACCGAGTGGCGGCCAGGAAAACGAGCTGACCTTTTTGGTCGATGGTTGCCTTACGATGGGGTTCCCAGGTGGCAATTCCAGTAAGGCGAGGCGGTAGAAGTAAGCGGGGCCGCCTCCATAGGTGAGTTCATGAACCTTGATGACATACTTTCCGTCGTCGGGAACGGTGAAGTCCAGCACGCCGCTGGTTCTTTCGACCTTCAAATCATTCCCTGCGGCGTTGGCAACGATCAGTACGGCATCCAGTTTTGAATCGATGCCGCGCGATGCGCAATCGACAACGATTCGCTGGCCTTTGCGACCTTCGAAGACGTAGTGATCAACGGCTCGTGGAGTCATGACGGCGTTGCAGATGGAATTCAACGTCAGTTCCATCGCATTGGCCAATGACGTGTTAGGCTTCGTTCGAGTCACTTCGGGCAACGTCCCGACAGTAAATGCCCGCGATGACGAAATTCCCAATCGCGTCGTTAGTCTGGCCTCGTAGAGTCCGGTGGGAATCTCTGCCGGGATCGTCACGACGTACTGGTTCGGCTCAACCTGTCCCGCCGCATTCCGTTTCTGCCGTGCAAAGATCCGGCGATCCGAGAAGACCAGTTCTTCGATCTCGTCAATGTTTTCGCCGGTGATGGTGATTTCGACCTGGGAACCGACGGTCCCACCCATGGGCATCGTGGTAAGCAGTCGCGGGGCAGGGAGGCAGACCGATTGAGCGAATGCCACCCGATCGGACAGGCATGTGCCGATGCAGATCACGATCAAAAACAGGGCAACGATTTGGGGAAAAGTCGTGCCATTATGTAGCGGAGGCTTCCAGCCTCCGAGCGTGTTTTTTAACAACATTTTAGGCCTCCCGCCCCCGTTACATTCCGTATCAACGCGCGAACGATAAACCAATTCTGAACCCGTCATGCGACGCGAATCAACCGGCTGTGCCGGGGGAACGATGTCCATCATTGTGCGCCTAATGATTAAATAAAAATTCTTTTGTATTGATAAGTGCCCAGATCAGATCCTGATAACTTTCCTGATTCGGTTTCTGACCGGCAATGGGCTTACCTTCTGCATCGACCTGTGATTCCGTCAGAAAATCGATGGCGGTTTTGCGTTCTTCCGAGCGTGGCTCGCGAGAAAATGCCGCGAGGTATAATTCGCTGACCTTCGCTTCGATCGGTCGATCGTCTTTGGCCAGCCGATCGGCGCTTCCATTGGGTGTCGCCAGTTTCGACTTGATGTCAGACGAATTAATCAGATGCAGGCTTTGTGCGAGACTGGAGGATTGAACTCGTTCGCATTCGCAGACACTTTCACCTTCTGGACGTCCAAAGACTCGTAAGAAGGGGGACGATCTGTTGTAGCTGTTGTCAGGCAAGGCGATCGCTTTGGTGCCGGGTGGCAGATTTGCGAAATCGGTTTGGCTTCCCAGCATGCGGTCAACCGCATCCAGCAGCACCTCGGCCTGCAATCGTTTCGGGTAAAACCGCGAGTAGTTCTGGCGATCGACAAGGTTATATTGGTTGGGGACTTCGCTCAGTTGATACGCGTTCGATCGGGTGATGACCCGAACCAGTTCTTTCAGATCGAAGCCACTGCTGATGAAGTGTTTTTCTAACGCGGCCAGCAACACAGGATTCGTGGGGGGGTTGGTGTCGCGGATATCGTCTTCGGGTTCGATCAGTCCTCGCTGGAAGAAGTGCTTCCAGTAGCGATTGACGAGTGCTTTGGCGAAGAACGGATTGGTTTTGGAGCCCATCCAGTCAGCCAGTCGCAAGCGTGGATCGTCGTCCGCCGTGATGGCGGGGATGGGATCGCCCAGCGCGGCGGGAGCGAGTGCGGCTCCGGTTTTGACATTAGTGGCAACCGCGAGACCTCGCTTGTGGAAGATCATATCTTCCCCCCGGGTCGATGAGGGCTTTCGTCCGACCTGGCTGAAGAAGGCGGTCAATGAGTAATAATCGTCCTGACTCCATCGCTCGAAAGGATGGTGATGGCACTGGGCACATTGCATCCGCACGCCGAGAAAGAGCTGGGCAACATCTTCGATTTGTTGCTTGGGGTCTTTGACTCGTTTGTACCAGGCGACGGGAGGATTCCCGATCACCGTTCCCGTCGCCGCGAGAAGTTCGCGCACGAACTGATCGTACGGTTTGTTGGCGAGCAGGCTATCGCGGACCCAGGAGTGGAAGGCAAAGTTCGAAACGATGTCGCTGGTGTCATCCCGGCGATTTTTGAGTAAGGCGGTCCATTTCCCGGCAAAATAATCAGCGTAATCCGAGCTTTGCAGCAGCAGATCAATCGTTTTGTCCCGTTTGTTTTCATCACTGCTGGAGTGGAACTGCAGGACTTCTTCGTTAGTCGGAAGCCGTCCGGCGATATCGAGGGTCACTCGGCGAAGGAAAGTTGCATCATCGCAGACGGGGGAAGGGGGGACGCCGATTTCTTTAAGGTTGGCAAAAACGAGTTCATCGATAAATGTTTTCGCAGGGGGAAGACTTTCGACGGGTGCTCCTAATGGGATCGAAGCGCTGAAAACAGCGACTTTGCCCTGGTACCGGACCATGATGGCGACATTGCCGGTGATATCAAGAACTTTGACAAGTCCGTTGCCCGAGACTTCGGCCATGGCCCGATCATTGGATTCGTACAAGGCCAGTTCTGTGACATCGCGATTGGAACCATCGGAATAGTGTGCGATGACAGTCAACTGTTGTTCGGCATGACGCTGAATGGAACCGTGATCTGGTTTTACGTCGAACGAGACAAATTTCGGGCTGTTGTCCGTGTCAAAGTTGGCTCCTTGCCGAATCCAGTCTCGCAGCAGTTCATAGCTTTTGGAATTCGGATGAATTCGAACTCCACCCCCGTGTGGAAGTTGGCCTGATGCCTTCAGCAGCAGCAGACTGCGATCGGGAGCGGAAGAAAAAAGCCGTCGCCCGCGAGACTCTTTGACGAGGTGCTCAAAATCCTCGCGCGGTTCGAACCCGAGGAGAGAAAGTTGAAAACCATTCTGGCCGTTACCGGCCTTGGCATGGCAGACGCCCGCATTACAGCCAGCTTTGGTCATGACCTGAACGACATCATTCACAAAACTGACCGGTCTATCGTCAGCGCGAGCGGTCGAGGGCGCCGAAATCAAACAAAGACAAAGAACCCCGGCCAACGAAGCGATCACACTTCGCCGTAGAAAATCGTCTCGGAAGTTGGTGAGAGCAATTAAACGCATCAAAGAACGCTAACATGTTGGTCCGGCTCACGTCAACTTCGGCTTTCTCTTACTGGGCGGTTTACGCGAAGACACGTCCAGGATTATTGTAAAAAAGCCGCTTTGATATTCGCGGGGATTGGCTCAAAGTCTTCTCCACCGCAGGGAATGAAATCGTGAGGCCAACAGGCTGCCATCCGACATAGAACACGATTTTGCAGCGGTGCGTCAGGATTAACGCGATCAACGACCAGGCTGAAATAGTTCGAGTCGCATGACGCCAGTAGTCGCTTAGCGTCGGCAGCCAAATAGCGAGGAAAATAGCCGATCAGAACTCGGTCGTCTTCGGTACGCACCGCTACGGCATTCGCGTCGTGATCGTTTTGCACGTCGAACATGACTTTCAGAGGTTCGTCGTCTTGAAGCCGAGCAATACGTTGGGCAGCTGGTTCGCCTAACCAGCGAATGCCGTGCAAAAAGAATTTGTTGAAATAGTTTCCACGGTCATCTGGCTTAGGGCAGGGGAAAACTTCAATTGCGTCTGTCTGGCGGCGTCCTTCGGTCAACCCAAGAATGACAATTGGGTCAGGGGGATGATCCCGGTCAAAGCCACCCCATCTCAAAAATTCGTCATATTCCGGTCGCGTACTCGGCAATAGCCGATTGGCGAAGACGGGAAACAGCTCATCGGATTCGTAAACTTGATCGAATGCTTCCATGTGGTCGAATGGTCGAAAGCCGGGCTTTTTGGCTCCTTGCGTGTAGAAGTACCGGTAAGTGCTATTGTCATGCTCAAGTCGACCGACCGGGCGCCAGCCCTCGTGTAATGATTCAGGTCGCCACGCAACAAACAAAGCATTGGTCATGTCTTCATCAATTCCAGCAAACGTTGACGATTTGTTTTCAGCAATTCTAACGTAAATCGCTTGCAGACATTCGACATTCTTTGAGACGGTACTTTCTGAATGATATCTGATACTTCCTGATCGGTGACAGCCTGAAGCCGTTCCAGCCAAATCGTCGTTTCCCTCGGATACCGATTGAGGAACTTCTTGAACGCTTCAGTCAGCAGCAACGGCTTCGAATCATCTGCAGTATTGAAGAGAGCGCTTCTTGCTTTTTTTGAAAAAGCACTGATCTTACGGTTTTGTATAGCCGTCGTCAGTCGATCTTGTCGTTCGGAGTCGAGAAGATTTCGAGCCATCCCCGCCCCATGATCGAATGTTGGTGCCAAGGTTAAGTCCAACGAATCAGCACCCGACCAGATCCCGCCCCAGTTTTCATGGTGACGATCCTGGTTAGCGATCCAAGCATCAAACATCACGTATCCCGCAAACACACCAGCAGCCGAATCGACTTCCAATGGAGTTGAATCTGACCATTCTCTTGCTGGAGGCTTCAGAGACTTAAGAATTTCACAAACAGCGTCGACTGTATGTTGTTTGACTCGAAATTTCTGGGAAGTTGGATACTTCGGGTCTCGAACACACAAAAGCTGGTTTCCGAGTATGAGTTGCTTGGGAGGAGGCACCATATTGTGGCAGACGACGCCAGGTGCCAGAGAAGGCTTCTCCATCGCAAGTTCATAATGGACATGAGGGAGTCCTATAAGCCGACAAAGCGAACATGCAACGACCTCTGCCCAGTCTTCGCCTGTTCCCCGATCATCCGCCTTAAACAATAGTCGCTGATTGCCTTCTCGAAACCAGAACTTTGGCTTGCTGCCGAGTGGCTCCATTTCTTGTGCTTGTCGTCGATCCACAACGCGAATTTGAAAAAATGGGGGATCGCTTTCGAGCATTCCGAGAGTATCCGAAGCATTTTGTATGACGAACGCGGAAGCGCGCAACACAACAAAGAGCGGGATGAATGCCGTGGTGCAATGTTACGTCTACGGCGGGTAGCAGTATTTCGATCCAACCACAGAATCGCCATAAGTCATTAGCCGAGGCGGGGCTCGAACCCGCACGTCCTGTTACGGACACAGGATTTTAAGTCCTGTGCGTCTGCCTGTTTCGCCACTCGGCCATTTCGAGCCACGGATTGTGGCGTGGTTGGCTTCTCACTGCAAGACTGCGAGTTGTCGGGAAATTTGGATTCCGGGGAACTCGGAGTGGAAATTAACCTAAAGATGTCGAAAAGAAGAAGTTGGCGACCACGAATCTGACGAATTTCACGAATCAAAACGGAAGGCCGGAAGATTGGCGGATTCGTCATTCATACGAAGGGGAACAGAAATACGCATGGGTCTAACGGCTTGCGGAGAACCGGAAACGAAGAAAAGAAAGATTGGAACACTAATCAGCACTAATCTTCGCTAATCGGAAAATGCCAGAGTCTTTAAAAATCTGGTGTTTCTTATTCGTGGAATTCGTCACATTCGTGAACAAAAAGTTATTTGGATTGGCCGTGTCAGTGTTTTCAGGATGTATTGTCTGGCAAATTCTCAATTACACTGTTTCACCGAAGACGGTGTAACGGTGGCACCGCGGTTTCAAACCTTAATTTGTGCCATGTCAATGAGTGGTTTGGGTGGAAAAGAATAGACCGTCGTCCATCAACGCCTGGCGGATCGTTAGCCGACTGGCGGCATTGAGGCGGAGTAGGGATATGGTGGCTTGAGCGACTTCGGAAAGGCCGATTATTTCCGGACAATTCCACGAGAAATGGTTATCCCATATATCGACACGTGGGTTGAACAGACGCACCAAATGTTCCGTTCCGGGAACGTAAGAGGAAACGTCACTTCCTTTGAAGGCATTACAACGGGCGCAAGCCCAAGAAAGATTCGCAAGCTCCGTCGGTCCCTCGTGTTTGACCGCGCGAATGTGGTCTACTTCGTGCGGTAACACAGTCAACCAATCTGGCGTCTGACAGTACTCACATCGACCCAACGCTCGCTGACGAACTTGGGCTCGCAATCCCGATTTCATTGGATTGGTAAGCCGTTTTCACGGAGCGTTCGACGTGCCTTGGCGTGCAAGAGATCTAGGAATTCGCCGGTCACCAGGTATTGTTCGAGAGTTGTCTCTTCTTCAGGTGTGATGGTTCCCGCGTTTTTCTTTTGCAATAACTGGCGGATCAGCTCTTTTGCTTCATCTTTCAAATGGAGCGACAGCAACTCCCTGGCAATCTGTGAACTCTCGACGGAACCCGTCGATTCAACGATCTCAGGAAAAATGCCAGCGGGCGGAAATGTCGTTTGAGTGATCATGAAATTGAGTTTACCCGCGTTTTTTCAAGGTGTCGAGCATTTTATGAGAACATCCATGTGGTACGTGGAAACCGTGCTTTCGACGAAATGAATCGATCCGTCGGCAACAGTTGATTCGTTTTCGAGAGACGCTCATCACGCGGGAGCGATGATGGCTACTTTGATCGGTAATGAAACGTTGCCTGATTCATCAGTGACTCAGTGACTTTGCTGCTTTTTGAAGAGCACTGTTTCACCGAGGACGGTGTCACAGTGGCACAAATTTCGGCTCGTTTTTTGGTCCTAGTTCTTCTTGAGCCTTGCCCGGTACTTGTCGTAGAACTTTGTCTGGCGGCTTTCGGGTTGGAAGGGTTGGCCGTGGATCAGGATTCCTTTGATCTGCGTGGTCGGCTGCAGCGGGGAACCATCCGTGATGACGATGTTGGCTCGTTTTCCGGCTGTTAACGAGCCGAGCCGGTCTGCTGCACCAAGGATTTCGGCAGAGGTGAGCGTGACCGATCTCAGGGCTTCTCGTTCCGGTAGTCCGTAGGCGACTGCCATCGCGGCTTCGAACGGGGCATTGCGGCTGTTAGAGGCGGTGTCCGAACGGAAACAGAGTTTGACACCGGCTTCGTGCAAGCGGCCTGCGTTGGCATACGCAGCGTCGAATGTATCGTAATCTTCGACGGGCTTTCGCATGACAGGGCCGACGATGACCGGGACGTTGGCAGCTTTGATTTTGTCGGCCACCTTCCAGCCGTCGGTGACACTGCACAGGACGATTTTCAGCTTTTCTTTCTCGGCGAAGTGTAACGCTTCGACGATTTCCTGCTTTGTGTCGGCCTCGATGTAGATAGGTTTTTCGCCGCGTAGATATGGGCGAAGGGCTTCGAAGCGGGGATCGGTCAGGGTTTCTGTTGTAACCGGTTTCGCATCAGGGTTGGGCTTCGAATCGGGCTGAGTCGATTTGGATTTATCGTACAGTCTGGCTGCCTTCAGGTGACGGGTTAATTCTTCGATCGCCGGTTTTCTATTCCCTCCGCCGGGCCAGAGCAGATGCAGACCCGCTTCCATGTCAAGCACCATTTCCGGCATTGTCCAACCGGCGAGTTGAACCAGCGAGGTCTGGCCGGGGATGGTTCCTCCGTGAGCTCGGCCATGAGACGTCATATTGCCTCCCCCCGCGGGAAGACAAAGGATCGTGGTGATCCCCCCAGCTCGGGCGACGGGGATCAATTCGGAGTCGGGATTGACCGCGATTCCGGCTCGTAGATCGGCTTGAAACTGGCCAATTTCGCTCAGATCGCTGGTTTCGCGAACTTTGGCGATTTCGATCAGGCCGACCGATGTTCCGGCATCAATCAGACCGGGATAGACGTGCAAACCGTCCGCTTTCAGGATCGGCATTCCTTCCGTAATGGGCAGATTGGCACCGACGGCCGCGATCTTGCCATCCTCAACGATCACGACTCCATTGGGGATATCCTCGGCATCGATCGGATGGACCATGGCCCCGGTGATGGCATATTTCGTAGCTTTTGCCGCGTCGAGATCGATCCGGGTGATTCGTTGCTCCGGCTTGGGAAGAAGCAGTTCCGGGGGGGTGGCGGAGCGTGCGACACCTGCGGGACTCATGCTGCTCGGCTGTTTGTCGCGTGTGAAGTAGACTTCGCCCGCGATCAAGGTCTGTTCGCAACGTGAGAATCCGTTGAGTGGGTGACCATTGAAGATGGCGATGTCCCCTTGTTTGCCGACTTCGATAGAGCCGATCCGGTCGGAAATCCCCAGTTCTCGGGCGGGGTTCAAGGTGATTGCCTGAAGCGCTGCATCGGGAGGCATGTTTCCATAACGGACCGTTTTGGCCGCTTCGGCATAGAGGTGTCGGATCAATTCCCAATCATCGCTCTTAATGACGACGTTGGCGCCCGCTTCCTGGAGCAGGGCAGCGTTGTGCGGGACAGCATCAAAGGCTTCGACTTTGTAGGCCCACCAGTCCGCGAACGTACTGCAACTGGCTCCGTGCTTGGCGATTTCCGGGGCGACTTTGTATCCCTCAAGCACGTGTTGAAGCGATTGGACACGGATGCCGTGATTCTCGGCGACTCGCAGCAGCATCAGGATTTCATCAGCCCGGTAGCAGTGCGAGTGAATAAACTTCTGATGGTTCAGGATGTCGGTCAAGGCTTCGAGACGAAGGTCTCGGCGCGGTTCGAGCAGCCGATCGGCGGCTCCGCCTGCCTGACGCCTGGCCTGTTCGTATTCCAGCCAGACTCGTCGATAGTCCAGGGCTTCCATGAAGGCTCGGTTAAGTGTTGCTTCGACACCGAGTCGTGTGTTGGGGAACCGACCGTTTCGGAATTTGACGTTTTCGCCCAGGGCGAATTTTACTCCTGAATTGGAACCGGGGAAAAGGTGGTCGGCGGCACTCAGGCCATGTTTGAGCTGGACGACGGCATCTTGTCCGCCGATACAATTTGCGGACCCGTGCAGCAGTCTGGCGGTCGTGACACCGCCCGCCAGGGCACGATACTCACTGACGTCAGCGGAATTCACGACGTCGCGAACGCGGACTTCACAGACGATGGACGAGGTTGCCTCGTTCACTCCCCCCAAGCCGTTCGAGATCATGATGTGGCTGTGTGTATCAATGATGCCGGGCATCAGATAACGCCCGGTGGCGTCGATGACTGTTATTCCCGGCTCGGGCTGAAGGTTCGGACTGATGGCGACGATCGTTCCCGCTTTGATCAGCACCGATGTTTTGGGGAGGGTTTGTCCCGTTGCTGTCAGGACAGTTCCGTCCTTGATGAGTACGTTACCTCCGGTCACGACTGGCCTGGCTTTTCGGTCGTCGATCGTTTCGATCGGTTGGTCGCCTGGGATTGGCGGAGCTTGGGTACTGGCAGTCTGCGCCGAACTCGAATTGTTCGCAGGTGTCAGCGCGTTCGCGGTATTTGTCGGTTGAGCGGCATCCTTCTTCGGTTCCGGGTCGCTCGCTTCGATTCCCGTCAATTGGATGGCAGGATTTGAAGAGGGGGCACCGGATGAGTCTTTCGGTTCAACACGTTTGGCAGTCCATTTTGTCGCGGCACCGAACGGTGATTTGAGGTTTCCCTTCAGTTCCAATGGACGGAACGGTTCTGTTGCGGGTGGCGTGACGGACTGAGGTTCTGATTGCGGCTTGGCGGGAACAGTCCATCCTGCGGTGTCGAACTTCAGCTGGATTGTGGAATCGCCCGCTCCGATCGAGACGACGAATTCGATTCCGTCTTTTGTCGCGGTTCCGGACGTGATTCGTCCGTCCCCTTGTTCGCAGACGAATCGACCGGAAAGAGTTCGATCCGTCTGAGTCAGTTCCAGGTCTCCACGGACTTTCGCGTCTGCGGAATCAATTTCGACATTCCATTTTCCTGCGACTTGAAGCGGAGCTGGTTCGCCAGGTTTGGAGGGTTCGACCGGTTTTGCGTCTTTGTGATACTCGTATCTCTGGCTGCCGATGACGACGTGTCGGACCTTTGATTGTTCATTGTCAAATTGTCCGGTCAGGGCTACGAAGTAAGCAGGTCGACCGACGGCAATCGTGCCAAGTTCCCGTTCGAGACCAAGGATCGTGGCGGCCTGGGTGGTGAGCGCTCCGAGAGCCGCTTCTTTTGTCAGGCCGTTTGCGATCGCTTGTCGGATTCCCTTCAGAACGTCGGCGGGTGATTTGCCATCTCGGGATGAGACCGCGAAGCGGACTCCTGCTTTTTGCAGTTCTGCCAATCCTGCAACGCGGCGTTTCCATTGAAGCAGCTTTTGCTCGCGAACTCGTTGGGGTTCAGGGATGTCGGCATAATCGTCGGTATTCGGTTTGGCCGGTTCGACTTTTGGTTCGTCTCCGAAATCAACGTGAACGATGACATCGGTCTCGGTCGACTTCAGCCGTTCGGTGATCCGATAGGCTTCGTGGCCACCCCAGATTGTGGTTCGCAATTGATGTTCGGCTGCGAAATTCAGTGCGCGGTCATGATCGTCGCGCGTACTGGCGATAAACATCGTCCGTAGTCGACCGGCGCGGATGGCACTGAAGGTGTCGAGCGTCGTATCGGCCGCAGGTCGGTCGATGCCGGAAACACCTTCAGCGAACAGACGAAGGTGTTTTTCATGTCGGGCCGCGTCCAGAAATGTTTGCCTCAAGTGAGCATGTACACCCATGTTGGTGGCGGGGTACTCGTCGCCACCTCGTTCGGAAAGTTGAAGTGTGGCGAATGTTGTGGGGGAAAGCAGGGATTCACGGATGGGGAGCGATGCCAGATTGACGACGGCTCCTTGTCCGCTGGCGATTCGGCCCCCGGGGAGCACATGCACGGCGACGAAACCGGCCTGTCGGTACTTTTCGAGATCCTGGGTCGAAGGCTTCAGATGTTTTGCGGCGGCGAATTCGGGTGTCAAACCGGTGTGGTCATCGCTACGCAATCCGGCCAATGCGTATTTCGAGATATCGACGTTTCGCCCTTCGACGGGGGCGGGTTTTGAGTCGTCCAGCAGCGCTACGGCTCCGGCATCGACAAAACCTGGGTAAATCGTCAGCCCGTCCCCTTCGATGATCTCGGCGTCAGTCGGAATTTCGACATTCGGACCGACGGCGGCGATCCGACCCGCTCGGACGACCAGAGTTCCGGCGTCGATCTGCTGGCCGGGAGCGGTAACAATCTTCGCGTTCCGGATGGCGAAAGTACGAATGTGAAAGCCGGGTTCTTCGTCCGCTTGTGCGTCAAGGCTTAACGCACCGAAGCAAACGAAAAGGGACGTTAAGAGGGAGGCGAATCGGTTCATGGAACCAGGGGCTATCGGTGACAACGCAATATTCCTGACTATAAGGGCAACTGAGACCATTGCAGCCTAATCGCTGGACCAGACCGTTCGCCAGTGGGTTTTCGTCGATGTGTGTGTTTTGTTTCGGCTGGCCGAACACTCTGATGGCAATCGGTCGTCGACATTGATAACGCCGTGAAGAAGAAAGTGTGCGAAAAGTCGCGTTTTAGAGGGGGCCTGTGCCACTGCTTGGCCGTCTTTCGGCAAGCAGTGCTCTTTGACAGGTAATCAAGCAGTGCTCTTTGACAGGTAATAAGGAGAAGAGACTGCTTCTCCGAAGACTACTAAGCAGTGGCACGTCGGACTGATACCGGTTTGTGAAGGTATTACCTCAATGGATTTTTCGGCATTGCCGGTGCGAGTGCCGGGTCGTCCAAATCGATTCGGTAAAGGATCTGGTTGTAATCATATCGCGGGGTTGGCAGGGGGCGGTCGGCGAACTGTTGGGTGTAAGTTCCTTCGAAGAGAAGGACTGGCGAATCTTCAGAGGTCAATTCAGGGTGTAAGCGAGGATTGTAAAAGGTGTAGTTGTCGTGTGACAGAATCTTGATGGCAGGTCCCCATGGACCTGTTGGAGAGTTCGCTTCGGCGTACCAGAGTTCTCCGAATACCGATGGTTTGCCGAACGATTGCATGAAAACGGTGACCCAGCGTTTGCGGTAATTGTTGAATGCAATTGATCCGGTGTGGGGGACGACTGGTTTTCCGTCGATCGCGGCGGGGATTTCTTTTTGCGGCTCCAGAATCTGCCATTGAGACGGGTCTTGCCAGGCTTCGAAAGTGGCGGGGCAACGCAATTTCGGTAACGGGTTTCCGAATAAGACCCATTCCTTGCCATTTTCGTCTTTCCAGAAGGCCGGGTGTCCGTCGGGAACGACCGGTTGGTTTGGTGACTCTTTCGATTTTGTCCAGACGGTCTTGAGAGGGGTGAATTCTGATCTTCCTTCGTCCCAGACGCATAAACCCGTTTCATAGGCTTCGAGTGGCGGTTTCACCTTGATATAGGTGCAGACGAGTTTTGGTGCGTTGGTTTTATCTGGCAGACTAACGTATCCATTTACCCATGTTGGCCCTGTTCCCGGCATTTTCGCCACTCCGCGAGGAACGCCTTGATTGTTGGTGAAGAAATGGAACGTGGGGCGAAGCGGTGGTTCAAACGTCTTAAACGGCGTGAGGCCGGTGGTTGCGCTGCTGGTGTCAAAGATTCCCAGCGGGTACCTGGCAAGTGTCGTATCCCCCCAGGCCCAATAGAGCTTTCCTCGATGGATTGCCGTTTGAACGCTGTCGCAACCGACGATTGGGGCATCGCGCCAGTCCGTTTCAAGACCGATCTGCTGGCTTTCGCTGAAAAGTCCCGTACCAGTCAGTCGTCCGATCCGTTTGGCAATGTTCTTGCGTTCGACTTCTACTTTCAGCGCCTGGCCCGGTCGGGGAGTAAGCCGGACACCTCGGTAGCCAAATCCATCTGCTGGAACTTCGTAGCCGTGTCCCAACACGTCGAACCAGACTTCCTGACCCATCAGTTCAGGAGCGTTGAATGCGATGATTCCGGCATTATCAGTCACGAATCTCGCAAGATTTGTGGTTCGTAATTCGACCAGTGGGACGGGCCAGCCTGTTCCCTTTTCGGTTACGGCAATCTGGCAAGGTTGTGGCAGATCCGCCGCGACCGCGAACGGGCCAGGCGAAATCGCCAGCGAAATTACGAGAAATGCGGGCTGAAACGGGGAAGTTCGCATTGAATCGTTGTCCTGCAAAACTCTTTAGAAGGGCTCGAGGTCGTGCCTCTTGTTTGTTTTTTTGATTGAGTCTCGTCGGCTCGTCATCGGAATACCGAAATCGAAGCGTGCATTGAGGGAAGGCCTTGACTCGAAACTATGATGTAACGCGTTTATTTGATGAAACTTGTGATGATGTTTGATCTGTCGAACCGAGTTTTTTATGAGCTCGATCGGAACGTGACTAAGATCAGGCCAGAGATTGCTCCCGTCTGTGAGGTGGTTAAGGCTGATCGTGTCGAGCGGTCGGGCGAGATACAACGGCTATGCGGGGGTTCGGAACGACGATTCCGAAACTTTTTTTTGAACTCCGGCGGAATTTATGGATTTGAGTAAAAGACTTGAATTGACAGAACTCGTAAGCTCGATATGATCCCACAGTCGTTACGTGCTTTCCGACAGGCACAGATTCAGGAGTGTTACTTTTGAATCGCCTCGCTTCGCAAGATGTCCAAGGTTTCTTGACGGTCTCCCTAGAAGTTCTGATGTTACGGTAATCGTGACGTGAGAAGTTTCAAGATGGTGAGGGTGGCTGTGGCATCTTGAGTCATTCGTCCTCAGGCTCATCAGTTTGAAACGCTTTCTATTTGCTTTCGAACGTGGGTTTTCGACGATCACTCAACTTGCTGTTACATTGGTAGTTCTCTGGCATTCGCTCGTTGTCGTCTGAATCGCTCCTTTGAGGCGAAAATGTATTCGCCTTGGCGTGCGTTGGGGACGGGAATTGTGGTTGCCAAGTTCGCTGGAGATAGCGTTCGCGATTTTCGGACGTTTGAAAGATTAGGCGGAGCAGGGTTTGTTTGCTGTGAGTGTTGGCTGGGCGTTTAAAGGCAGGAATTTCTTGTCGTCAGCTTTATCTTAATCGAAGAATTTGCGATCAGTTTGTCGTTGTTTTTCAATCTTGGATCCCGTGTGACGGGGTCAGACTATTTGAACGGAACCCGCCTGGATGTGCTGGGGATTCCAATCTGGACCGATTTGTTCTCCGCCGGGTGGTGCATGCCATTCGACAGCGTTGAGGTTTTCTTGCCCGCTCGCGCTGAGTGTGTTTAGCCAATGGAAATGTTTATGACCGCCGATCAAAGTTCCGGTTCCCCGAAACGCGTAGTCCGTCGCCGTACTAAGAAGGTGGATGCGACCGAATCCAGCGAAATGCGAGACACCGGTCTGTCGGATTCCCAATCGGTAAAGCCGTTGATTGAGGATGTTCTCGACGAAATCGCCGCCGTGCGAAGAGAGTCTGAAGGATATCCTACGGAAAAGGATATGGATTTCGAGGCCTTAGACGCCGAGCCCGCTCCAAGGCGGACTCGAGCAAGACGGGCCGATTCGGCAACACCCGTTCCGGCGACGGAACGTCCCCGACGCGGTCGTCCTCCACGTGCCGCCGCAGCCCCCACTGAGACGGCCAGTACGGATGTCGCTCCTGTTGAACGTGCCGAGCCTGAATCGTTTCCCGCACCTGTTCGTGAACCACGGGAACCGCGTGAGCGAAGAGAATCCCGCGAACCACGAGATTCGCGCGAGCCAAGAGAACAACGAGAAGTGGCGGACTCATTGGGTGACACCCGCAGCAGTGACAACAGGTCCAGCGGCGAAAGCAGCGGATTTGTGACGGACGAGCCAGGAGACGCTTCGGCTGGTCCCGGTTCCTTTCCAACTGGAGCTGAAGGGTATCCAACCGGTCCGGAAGGTTTTCAGGACGGGGGTCCAAACCGTCGCCGTCGTCGCCGTCGCGGGCGTGGTCGCGGACCTGCCGGGCAAGCGGAAGGTGGCGGTGGCAACTACAGCGGACCGCCAAATCAGCAACAGCAACAGCGGCCGCCACAGGGTCGTTATAACCAGCCGCAAGGTCAGGGCGGATACGGTCAGCAGCCAGGTCGTGGTCAGCGTCGACCTCCGCAGGATAATCGGCGCGGCCAATATAATGGTCACTCGAATTCGGGCGGAAACGGTCGGACCTATTCCGAACCGCGCGGCAATCAGGAACGGGATCGCAGTACTTCAGATGCCGTGACGCTGGTGCAGGGTATTCTTGAGTTGCATCCGAAAGGGTACGGTTTCTTGCGAGACCCCAAGGCGGGATATATCTCACAGGAAACAGATTCGTTCGTTTCAGGCTCATTGCTGGAAAAATATGGCATTCGTGAAGGGGTGCTGATCACCGGCGAAAGTATCCCTGGCGGACGTGGGCAGGGGCCTCGACTGAGGTCGATTCAATCGATCGAAGGTCGGCTTCCCGAGCAGTATGCCGAAATCAAGAATTTTGACGCCCTGACTCCGATCAATCCTCATGTTCAAATCAAGCTTGAAACGGGTTCGACTCCGATCACGATGCGCGTGATGGATCTGCTCACCCCGATCGGCAAGGGACAGCGAGCGTTAATCGTGGCACCTCCGCGAACCGGCAAAACGATGCTTTTGCAGGAAATTGCCGATTCGGTGAGTACGAATTATCCGGAAATCTATCTGATCGTGCTGCTGATCGACGAACGGCCCGAAGAAGTGACGGAAATGCGGCGGCGCGTGAAGGGCGAAGTGGTTGCTTCGTCACTCGATCGCGAAGTCGAAAATCACATTCGAGTCAGTCAGCTGGTGTTCGAACGAGCCAAACGGATGGCAGAAGCGGGACGCGATGTCTTCGTTCTGCTCGACAGCATCACTCGAACGGCCCGTGCTTTCAATAAATGGACGAATACCGGTCGAACGGGAACGGGTGGTCTGGATGTTAAGGCGATGGACCTGCCGAAAAAGATGTTCGGTATGGCTCGTCAGTTCGATGAAGGTGGCTCAATGACCGTTGTCGGAACGGCCCTGATCGAAACCGGCAGTCGGATGGACGAAGCGATCTTCCTGGAATTCAAGGGGACGGGCAACATGGAAATGGTGCTCAGCCGCGATCTGGCCGAACGACGAATCTGGCCGGCGATCGATATTTCCAAATCAGGAACTCGACGTGAAGAAAAGATCCTGCCTCCTGAAGTGCTCGAAGGGGTCACGCTGCTGCGTCGCAGTCTGGTGTCATTGAGTCCTGTCGAAGCGATGGAACAGTTGACACGGATTCTGCAAAAGTATCCGACCAACGCCGATTTCCTCGCAAAAGTCCGATCGATTCTGTAAGACGCTTTAAGCGTTCTGCATGCGTCTGATGTTCAAGATAGAAGCCGGGATTGCGTTCATTGCGATCCCGGCTTTTTTGTTGCTGCGGCGTGGGTATTTCGAAACCGAATCAAGCGGTCTCGTCGATTGAGATGGCTTCCTGCTGTTGCGAACATTCCGACATCGATATCATTTCGTTGCTTTTCTCCCTGTGTCAAAAAACTCATTGGAGGCGCTCCCAGTGTCGAAATTAATTCTTTCTGCTGATGGATTGAACCGTCGATCGTTATTGAAAACGGCTGCAGCGGCGAGTGTCGCCTTTGCCGCTCCTTCGCTGCTGCGTGGTCAGGATCCGACAAAGGGTGGAAAGCGTTATAAAACCGCCTTGATCGGTTGCGGGTGGTGGGGCGGAAATATCGTCCGTGAAGCGATTGCATCAGGCCAATGCGAAATCGTGGCACTCTGTGATGTTGATCTGAAGCAAGTCGAACGATTGAAGGGTGAGCAAAAGGATCTGACGGCTGATTCTCCGAAAGTTTATCAGGATTTTCGTGAATTGATCGACAAAGAGAAGCCCGAAATTGTGATCAATGCTACGCCGGACCACTGGCATCCATTGATCACGATTGCCGCCGTAAAGGCCGGGGCCGACGTCTATGTCGAAAAGCCGGTGGGGCACACGATTCTTGAAGGTCGAGCGATGGTCAATGCGGCCCGCGACACGAACCGTATTGTTCAGGTGGGAACTCATCGCCGAGTCTCGCCGCACAATATTTCAGGGCGTGAATTTATTCAGTCGGGAAGAGCGGGCAAGATTGGCATGGTCCGCGCGTTCGTGCACTACGGTGGCGACAAAGAACAACCAACCAAGAATCAGGAACCTCACAAAGAGCTTGACTGGAACATGTGGTGCGGTCCGGCTCCGTTACGTCCTTATTGTCCGATCATTCATCCCAAGGGTTTTCGAAATTTTCTGGACTATGCCAACGGGACATTAGGGGACTGGGGTATCCACTGGATGGATCAGATTCTGTGGGTCATGGACGAAAAGGCACCGAAGAAAGTCTTCTCAACCGGAGGTCGATCGATTCGAGGTCCTGTGGTGAACACCAGCACGGAACAGACGACCGATGCACCGGATCATCAGGTCGCGAGTTTCGAATTCGAGCGGTTTACCGCTGTTTGGGAACATCGTCAGTTCGCAGGTAACAGTGCCGAAAAAGGTGAAACGGTCGGCTGTTACTTTTACGGGACAAAGGGAACGTTCCATATGGGTTGGCAGAAGGGCTGGACTTTCTATCCGACGTGGGGTGAGCCAATCCACGAAGATCCTAAACTCGGGATGCCGGATGAACAGAACATCAAGGAATTGTGGGCTGACTTCATGAGTTCGGTCAAATCGCGAAAGCTGCCAATCAGCGACATCGAAATTGGCCACCGTTCGACGACGATGAGCTTGCTTGGGATGCTCTCGTTGAAGCTCGGCCGCAGTCTCGAATGGGACGCAACGAAAGAACTCGTCGTCAACGATGACGGTGCAAATAAGCTTCTCAAGCGAAACTATCGCGGGGAATGGATTTATCCAATGTGAGATTTTCTGAGATGAGATGAACGCAAGTAAAAGACAGAAAGCAAAGACTGGAACACTAATTGGCACTAATTTACGCTAATAAGAAAGATAGGATCTGATTCGGTTTGGAATCGACGTGTATTTGAATTTATGAGTGTCGATTAGCGGAGATTCGTGTTCCAAAAGTCTTTTTCTTTCTTAGTTTGAATCACGAGGATGTTCGCGGACGCTTGCCTGAATAAATTGCGGATGTATTTATGAGATGGAAATGGCTCGTCTTCTGCTGGATTGGATTGGTTTCACCGATCTTGGCGGATGAGCCTGTTGATTATTTGCGTCGTATCAAGCCGGTGTTGCAGGCAAGGTGCTATGCCTGCCACGGTGTCTTAAAACAGGAAGCGGGACTTCGACTGGATACGGCAGCGCTGGCCCTTAGGGGTGGCGATGCGGGAGCTGTGATCAAGCCGGGTGATATCGATGCCAGCTCGATCTTGCGGCGAGTATCGTCGGCGGATGAAGCTGAAAGAATGCCGCCGGAAGGTGAGCCACTCAAGGCGGAATCAATCGATGCGTTGCGCGGCTGGATTGCCTCAGGAGCTGCCGCTCCAGCGGACGAATTACCGGAGCGTGATCCCCGTGATCACTGGTCGTTTAAGTCGCCGGTTCGACCTCAGGTCCCTGCCGTCGATTGGGGTTCGTTGCCGGGAGAGGCGGTTGGTGGTTCGCCGAGACTGCTTGACCCAGGGTGGTCAGGCAATGGCAAGTGCAAAAATCCAATCGATTCGTTTATTGCTGCGACTCATCAGAAAATCGGGCTTCGGCCGCAGCCTGTGGTCGATAAGCGTATCTGGTTACGTCGAGTCTATTTGGATTTAATTGGATTGCCTCCGACGCAGGAAGAAATCAAATCGTTTCTTGCTGATGATTCTGTTGAGGCGATCGATCGCGTCGTGACTCGTTTGCTCGACAGTCCGCATTATGGTGAGCGATGGGGACGTCACTGGATGGATATCTGGCGCTATAGCGACTGGTGGGGCTTGGGTGCCGATGCCCGCAATTCGCAGAAACATATCTGGCATTGGCGCGACTGGATTGTCGAGTCATTGAATTCCGATAAGGGATACGACCAGATGTTGCGCGAGATGCTCGCGGCAGATGAACTTTATTCTGACGATCTCGACAAGCTACGGGCAGGTGGGTTTCTTTCCAGGCAGTATTTTAAATTCAATCGGACAAGCTGGCTGGATGAAACGATTGAGCATACGGCCAAGGCGATGCTCGGCCTGACTTTCAATTGTGCGAAATGTCACGACCACAAGTACGACCCGCTTTCGCAAGCCGATTACTATCGATTTCGAGCGGTTTTCGAGCCGTACCAGATTCGGCTCGACTCGGTTGGCGGTCAAATTGATTTCGAAAAGGACGGAATTCCTCGGCCGTTTGACTGTAGTCTGGATATCAAGACTTATGTCCACGTTCGAGGCGATGATCGGAATCCAGACACCAGTCGGATCATGGAACCGGCGTTCCCGGCTTTTCTTTCTGACGTTCCGCCGAAGATCGAGACCGTATCGTTGCCACCTGTCGCTATTCATCCGGGACTGCGTTCCGAGGTCGTTGAAGCGTATCTCAGACAGGCGGAGCAAAAGATCACGGAGAAACGTGCGGAACTGGAAGCGGCCCAAAAGCAGTTGGCTGAAGCGGAACGATTGGAGCTTCTGGCTGCTTCGATGTCACCCGAGGAAAAGCTGGCTAATTCCGGTGAAACAATTGTTAAAGACGATTTTTCGGCAGCGAAACCAGATCTGTGGGAAATGCTCGATGGCGAATGGAAATATGCTGATGGCAAGCTGAGTCAGTCAAATGACGGTTCCGTTCGAGGAGTCTTGAAATTAAAGCAGCTTCCTCCACTCGACTTTGAGGCAAAGTTCAAATTCATCCCAACAGGTGGTCAGGTCTGGAAGTCGGTTGGAATCACCTTTGATGGAACGGACTCAAACGAATTACTGGCCTATCTCAGTGCTTACGCTCAAGGTCCAAAAGTTCAGTTCGCTTATAAAAAAGGTGACTATGTTTATCCTGGTGAGGCGGCCAAGGCTCGTCCAGTACTTTTGGGAACGACCTATGAATTATTGCTTCGAGTTCGAGGGACGCTGATCAACATTTCGGTCAATGGCGAACATTCGATTGCCTATCGGTTGCCACTGTCTCGGCAACGAGGTCCATTACAACTGATCACGTTCGATGCCAAGGCCGAATTTCATTCATTTGAATTGAAGTCGCTTGCCGCCTCAACGGTTTTAGTTGAAGCCACGACAGGGAATCGCCCCGTTGATTCGTTGCTACCTGTCGACCAGTCAAAGCTCGCGATCGTAATCGCCGAGAAATCGCTCGCCTGGGCAATGAAACAGCCTGACGCGATTCGGGCTCGCGCGAAGGCGGATCAGGCTCGTTTTCAACAACCACCGTCGGAACAGGCAATGGAATTTGCCCGAACTGCCGCTCGGTCGGAGCGAATCGTGAGCGCAGCGAAGGCTGAAGAGGATGTCGCTCGGGCGGAGCTGGATGTGGTTCGGGCAGCGATGGATAAAAAGGCTGAACTGGAAGCGAAGCTGGTTGCAGCTCGTACGGTCCTGGAAAATGCTCTCAAGGCGATCGACGAACCGAGCGAATTCTTTAGCTCGTTACGAGGGGCCTCAAAGGCGTTGGAGTCGAACCTGGAAACGGAAGATTCACGACTGAAGCCCTTTCCAGCGACAAGTACCGGTCGACGGTCTACTCTCGCAAAGTGGATTACCGATCCCCGAAATCCGCTGACGGCACGCGTCGCTGTGAATCATATCTGGTCGCGTCATTTTGGTCGGCCTCTCGTTCCAACCGTTTTTGATTTTGGTCGAAAAGGGGCCGCGCCGACTCACCCGGAGTTACTTGATTGGCTGGCGATGGAATTGATGGAGGATGGTGGGGGCGATTCCCATTCCGCAGATTCGGAGACGGCGGCCTCCCGCCGCAGGGGCACAGGATGGAGCATGAAGCATCTCCACCGCCTGATTGTTACTTCGAACGCATATCGCATGACTTCATCGAGTATCGGCGCCGCAAGCGAAAACTTTTCTAAGGACCAGGACAACCGATTCTTATGGCGGATGAACCCCATTCGAATGGAATCGCAAATTGTACGTGATTCATTATTGTCGCTGGCGGGGGAATTGGACCTGACCATGGGAGGTCCATCGATTCCGATCAGTAATGAAGCCTCACATCGTCGCAGTCTTTACTTTGTACACTCGAACATTGAGCACCAGAAGTTTCTGTCGATGTTTGATGATGCCAGCGTATTGGACTGTTATCGTCGAGCCGAAAGTATCGTTCCTCAACAGGCACTTGCACTCGAAAACAGTCCTTTAGCAACTGACATGTCGCGCCAGATCACTGAGAAGATTTTGATCGTAAATCAGGGCATCAGTAATGCGGAATTCATTCGCCAGGCGTTTCTGACGGTGCTTTGTGTCGAACCGACAGAGTCTGAGCGACAAGTGGTCGCCGACGCAATGGCCGCTTTAACGGCCGTTTCTAAACTGGGTAATGATCGCGAGCGGGAATTTCATGCAAGGATCAAAGTGGTCCAGGCATTGATCAACCACAACGATTTTGTGACAGTCCGATAGCGTTTTCCCGTCAATCGAATTGGGAGAGAAGATTGAAGTACAAATCATCTGAATCTCGGGAATTCTCTTCAATCGCTGGAGATTGTTGTCGGTCTCATGGTGTCCATCGACGTGCCTTCCTGTCGGACATGGGCATGGGTTTTACCGGTTTAGCGCTGGGTGCGATGCTGAGCCGGGATGGGGTTGCTCGAGCGGAATCTCCTGTCGTCTGGCAGCCGCCGACCGGTGATCCACACTTTTCTCCAAAAGCGAAGAGTGTGATCTGGTTATTCATGAATGGCGGCATGTCGCAGGCCGAGAGTTTTGATCCTAAGCCCGAGCTTACCAAGTATGCCGGGATGTCGATCAACGAGACCCCGTATAAGGATGTGCAGAACCCCGACAAACTGAAGCTGGCTCGGGTGACTGTCGTGAATGACGCTAACGGGCAACAGCGGAATAAGCTTTATCCGTTGCAGGTTGGCTTTCGAAAATATGGTCAAAGTGGCATCGAATTAAGCGACTGGGTGCCTGAGGTGGGTGCCTGCGTGGATGATATTGCGGTCATCCGATCGATGTACACGACCGACGATAATCATGGGGCGCAGACACAGTTTCATTCGGGCCGTCACATGCTCGACGGAGAATATCCAACGCTGGGGGCCTGGGTTCACTATGGCCTGGGGTCGCTCAATGACAATTTGCCGCAGTTCATTTCGATGGGGAAACGGGAATACTGGAATGCCAAGGACGGTCACTATCTGGGACCGGCTCACGACGCAATCCCCATTCGGGTCGATCCCTCGAATCCGCTGGATTTTGGTAAACCTGCCGGCGGACAAAGTCTCGATGAACAAAAGATTGGATTTGATCTTGTCGGGAAGTTGAATCGACTGAAGGGGATTGAATATCCAGATGATCCCGCACTAAACGCCCGGATCAAAGCATATGAATTGGCGTTTCGGATGCAGACGTCAGTACCGGACATCATGAACCTGAATGCGGAGACAAAGGAGACGCAGCAACTTTATGGCCTCGACGATCCCGCGACCCGAGATTTTGGAATGCAGATGCTGGCGACGCGTCGGTTTGTTGAACAGGGAGTTCGCTTTATTCAAGTTCAGCATGGAGCGGGTGGGGCAGGAGCCTGGGATGCTCATTCGGCGTTGAAAGCGAATCATTCAGGGAATTTTAAAGCGGTCGATAAACCCGTTGCCGGCCTATTAAAAGACCTCAAGCAGCGCGGGTTGCTCGATTCAACGATTGTGGTGTTCGCCAGCGAATTCGGCAGGACACCAGGTACACAGGGGGCAGATGGTCGAGATCATCACATCTATGGATTTTCGGTCTGGATGGCGGGAGGCGGAATTAAGGGTGGTCTGGTCCATGGAGCGACTGACGAGATTGGTTTCCACGCCGTTGAACACCGTCATTACGTGACAGATATTCATGCCACAATCCTGCAGCAGTTAGGACTCGACTCAAGGCAGCTCGAAGTCCCAGGCCGAAAGCGACTGGACATCGATCACGGCAAGCCGATACTCGAGATTCTGAGCTGAAACCGTTCGAAACGCATCGACTTTCGCCATTTGTCACTGCTGTAATCGTTACGACTGTTACGGTCGCAGGTGATCGGAAAACTTTCGTCAACCAATAAAGTCTTCGCTGATTGCGCGGCTTATCTCTGGACGATTAAGACCAGAGTGCCCAAAAAGAACGCGGAGAATGGCGATGTTGTATGACCTGCTGGTCATTGGTGACGAACGTGAAGGTGTTGCGAGAGCAATTGCTGCTGCCCAGTTGGGGCGTCGCGTCGCTGTCATCAGTGATCCAGAAACGGCACCTTCGCTCGCATTGCTCATGCAGTCAGTGGAAAATCTGACGATGAATTGGCGGGCTGTCACAAAGCACGAAGATTCCTTGCGTGCGCGTCGGGCTGGCGTGAGACCTGCTCGGCTAAAGCTGTCGCGAGCTTCGACGATGGCCGTATGGCGAACCGAGGTTGCGCGGCTCAGGCGATACCAGGAGGCTGCGGATCTTTCGTTATTCGACTCACTGGCGATTGATCGAATTTCGGGTAATGCCCGATTTGTTTCTGAGACGTCGGTCAAAGTCATCAGCGACAGTAAAGAGGAAGATGTTTCGGGAGCGGAAATTGTTATCGCTTGTGGGACAAGGTCTCGACAGCCGGCGTCGTTTCATTGTGATGGGAAGCACGTTCTTGTTGCCGAATCGCTACTGGGACTGGCATCCATTCCGCGGTCGACAATCGTTGTTGGAGCGGGTGAAACTGGATTTGCTGCCGCGACCCTGTTGGCCAGGCTAGGGGCGGAAGTTACGGTCATTGATGACCACGTCAGTCTATTTGAGATCTGCCGGATGTTCGGCGATTCCTTCGATGTCATCCAAGAATTGCAGATCGCTTTCAGGCTTGGAGAAGAGGCGATTGGAGTCGAGCAGCGATCCGGGAATCAGACGATCGTTCGACTCGCCAGCGGGCGTGAGATGGCCGCTGACGTCGTTGTCGCGTGTCTGGGTCGCGACGGGAAGACGGATGGACTGAATCTCGTATCAGCGGGAGTCGGATTAGATGAGCGGAGCCGCATCTGGTGCGATGTGACCGGAACGACGTGGTCACCTCGAATTAAGGCGGTCGGCAGCGTCGTTGGCTTTTCCGAGAACGCTGAAAAGTTGCCCGTTTTTGCAAATTGAAAATGTCGAGCGACGAGCCGTCGTATCAACTCTTGAGGAACTTGACGTCGGAAGTGTCGCCAAAGTTCCTCGGGTTCATGGAGCGGTAGCTCCTGGCGAACCGCTTGTAGCGGCTCTTGAGGAACTTGACATTTTATGTGTCGTAAAAGCTCCTCTGGTTCATGGAGCGTAAGTTCCTGGCGAGCCGCCTGAGGCGGCTCACTACTTGCGACGAAAACACCTTTCTTACAGGCCGAATGCCTGCTCCACAAAACAGGCGATAGCCGAGTGGCTGCATCTTTTGTTCGCTGACGCTCAAGCTGGCGTTGTCAGCGTGTCGCCGAAATCAGTTCGTAAGAACATTCGGCAATCTTTAGATTTTCTTTCAATAAATCGATCGAATTTAGCCGATATTCCGATTGCGTAGATTGTATCGATCAAATTGGAAGGTCTGAAAATGGCGGGTTCCCGTAAGACTTGGTCACTTCTCGTTGCCGATCCCTCGTTGATTTTCGGATTAATCAGCACTGGAATTTTTTATTCAATCATCCTGCAACCAGGGATGAGCGAAACACAGCTGGCCCGATTTACTTCAGAACATGCTGTTGAATATGTCATCGTGACCCTGTTTTTCTGGGGCATGGTCGACATCATCATGAAGTTGTCGTCTCTCCCCTGGGCGTATATTGCCGCTTGTCATGAATGGTTGCCCGCGCGGACAGGACGTGAGCCAGCCTCGAAGGCTCGTGAACTTCTGGATCACATTCGTCAGAACCCCGCCTGGATGCTGGCATCCTGCACGGGACGCAGGCTGGTGCACGCCTTGAGTCTTGTCGCCGAAAAAGGGGCATCAGACGACTATCGCGAGCAATTGCAGCATCTTGCCGACATGGACGATCAGGAACTGCACGCGAAATATACCGTACTTCGTTTTGTGATCTCGGTGACGCCGATCCTGGGGTTCCTTGGTACCGTCGTTCACTTCGGCTCAGCCATTGGTAGCTTCTCGTTCGAGAACATGGATGAAAAGTTACCGGAAATCGTGGCGGGTATGGGAACGGCGTTTAATACGACGAGCGTTGCTCTTGCGACAGCGATGACAATGATGTTTGCGATGTTCCTTTGTGAACGACTTGATCAAAGTATCGTGGCGACAACCGATCGGTTGATCGACCGGGAACTGCTTCATCGGTTTGAAACTCAGGATGCGAATTTCGGCCCGTTCTTGTCGGTCATTCAAGACGCAAACCGTGCGACTTTAGACCAGATCTCCCAGACGTTGCACGAGCAGGTCAGAACGTGGGCACAAAGTCTTGATGTCCTGTTCGGGCATTTTCAGGAACGACAGCAACAAGAGTCTGTTCGGGGTCAAGCAGCACTCGATGCACTGCAACAACGGCAAGAAGCTTACGAAGCAGCTCGAGAAGAACAATTCCAGCAACTGGTCTCGCTCGTCGAAGCCCGACAGGAACAGAGCTGGAAACAGCTTCAGACGACGCTCGAACGTGCGTCGCTGTTCCGAGAAGAGATTGGTGAGCTGACGAAGGCCCTCAATGCAATCGCTCACGGTGAAGGACGGCTGATTGAATTGCAGGCGACTCTTTCCGATAACCTG
Organism: uncultured Schlesneria sp.; assembly: GCA_903858935.1. Classification (GTDB taxonomy): domain Bacteria; phylum Planctomycetota; class Planctomycetia; order Planctomycetales; family Planctomycetaceae; genus Schlesneria. The sequence continues at coordinate 29,044 of CAIOKO010000071.1, forward strand.
CGAGTCTTGCACGAATCGAGTCAGATGGATTCGGCGTTGCACGGACTGACCGCCGCGATCCACCTGATGACCACGCGAAACCGACAGATTAACCTGTCAGATGCAGCCGCCGCGTAAGTAATCGATGAGCAGAATCCCGTGCCACTGCTTCCGAGGTCTTCGGAGAAGCCGTGGCACTTGAATTAAGACGCTTGACGAAGCTCTAGCCAAGAAATGATTCGATGGCGTCCAAGCCTGCTTTCAGCAGTTCGAGGCTCGTCGCGAACGACAGTCGTACATAACCCGGTGCTCCGAATGCATCTCCGGTGACCAAGGCGACGTGTCCCTTTTCAAGAAGGGCGGTGCAGAAGTCGGTCGCATTATCGACTTTGATTCCGCCGGGTAACTGCTTACCGAAGCAGGAACTGACATTGAAAAATGCGTAGAAGGCACCACCGGGTTCGGCGAACGTGATTCCATACTTCGCACGCCATGGCCGCATTCGTTCCATGACATAGTTGCGTCGTTTTTCAAATTCGACACGCATTGCTTCAACGCTTTCCTGTGGGCCGTTGAGTGCTTCGACCGCGGCGTATTGGCTGATGCTGCAAGGATTTGATGTTTCCTGGCTTTGTAGATTGTCCATCGCCTTGATGACCTCGACTGGCCCGATTGTCCAGCCGATTCGCCATCCGGTCATCGCATAAGCCTTACTCACGCCGCTGACAATGATTGTTCGCGCGGCGACTTCCGGGCCAAAGCTGGCAAAGCACCGGAATTCAGTCGGGGGATAGATCAGCTTTTCATAGATTTCATCGGATAGAACAAGCAGATTTTTTTCGACAGCAACTCGCGCCAACGCTTCCAGTTGAGCCACTGGATATGTGGATCCTGTCGGGTTCGAAGGATTGTTCAGCATCAGCAATCGTGTTTTTGGCGTGATTGCATTCACAAACTGTTCTGCCGACATGCAGAAACCACTGGCTTCCGTGGTATTCACCAGGACTGGAATTGCCCCTGCCAATTCGACCAGAGCGCTATAGCTGACCCAATACGGTGCGGGAATAATCACTTCGTCGCCGGGCCCACAAAGTGACGCGATCACATTGTGAATTGAGTGCTTGGCACCGTTGGAGATCAGTACTTGATTTGGCTTGAATTGAAGGCCGTAATCTCGCAAGTACGCGTTGCAGACCGCTTGCTTCAATTCGGGGATTCCCCCTGAGGGGGTGTAGTGCGTATGTCCCGCGTTCATCGCTGCGATTGCCGCCTCGCGAACGTTGGCGGGAGTGATGAAGTCAGGCTCCCCCAAGGTGAAGTCGAGTACGTTGACCCCTTTCGACTTAAGTTCTTTCGCCTTGGCGGCTGCCGCGAGTGTGGCCGATGGCTTCAGGTTTTGCAGGGCAGGGGACAGAGCAATAGGACTCATGAATGACAATTTCCGGGAACAATTCTTGGCAACCAATCAACTCGAACCGAAATGATTGTTCTGGCAGTACGCACGTGCGTCAAGGCATCGGGCTGTGGGTAGGAATCGCCTTCGAGCGAAAGACCCTGGAATTCCGTTCGCGTTTCCGTGATCGATTTTAACGGTAAAACCGGTGGTTTAATCAACGCCATCATCGCAATCACCAATAAAGTGTTGGCCTGGTTGGTAAAGTTGGCCATGTTCCGTGTTTTATAGGCCTTTTTGCAGGTTTGAAGTTGGCCAACTATGCTAAAACGCTGTGCGAGCGGCCTTCTGACCCCACACAGGAATTCGACCGCAGGTATCCTCTTTTCTTCCAACAGTGCAGATTAGCTTAGATGAGTGTTCCAAAACTCATCAAATTTCAGAAATTCCCGTCCCGCCAGAGTTCGTAAAAAAGTTGACCAAGTTGGTAAAGTTGGCCAAGTTCCCTTTTTTATAGGCTTTTTGAGATGTTGAAGTTGGCCAAATTGGTCAAGTTTCTTTCACTGTTGCCAGCTTGCTTCCAGCGATCGCAATGAACGCAGGAAAAGTCGAAAGAGGGTAGGGAACACTAATCTACGCTAATTTTCACCAATCAGAAAAACTGCGGTTGTTCGCGGCCGCCCGGGCCCCGCACAAGACGAAGGTCTCCTGAGATTCTCTTCCCTTCGCGCCCTTCTCGCCCTTCTGTTCAAAAATCTTCTCTTCCGTTCCGCGACAATCCAGCCGCCGCGAAAAATGGTGTCAAAGTTTGTTCGAGTTCGACCGACTTCGACCATTTCCCGTAATTCGTAGTGTTTTTGCGGTCGTTTCCCCGTTTTTTTGGGGTGTTCGAGTTTGTTCGAGTTCGACTCAGTTCGACTCAGTTCGAATCCTATCATTCCTTTCGGGCGAGCCGGGAAGCGTAAGCCCTTGGACTCTTTGTTCTCTTCCGTGCTGCTGTAATCACGCCGCCGCGAAAAATGGTGTCAAAGTTTGTTCGAGTTCGTCCGACTTCGACCATTCCCCATAATTCGTAGTGTTTTTGCGGTCGTTTCCCCGTTTTTTTGGCGTGTTCGAGTTTGTTGGAGTTCGACTCAGTTCGAATCCTATCATTCCTTTCGGGCGAGCCGGGAGGCGTAAGCCCTCGGACTCTTTGTTCTCTTACTTTCTGCTGTAATCACGCTCTGGGAAATTCGGTGTCAAAGTTCACCTGAGTTCGCGCGACTTCGAACGATTCGCCTGTCGAGAGAACGCTCTCCTGACCCGGCAGAGACTCGACCCCACCCGCAAGGCAAGCAACGATCCGCCACGGATCAGCCCGCACCGGTCGACGGCTGCGGGGGCGATCCGTTTAAAATTGATTTCCGAGATGTCAAAGATCGATTGCCGTCGTCAGGTTCTGATCACAGAAATTCCAGGCGAGCCAGGAATATCGATCCTCAGATTCTTCGTTTCTTGACCCTCTGTGTAGCAAGAGGCGATATAAAAATACAAATTAAAATGTCGTTAGTCAATGGGAAGATGGAGATGTTTTCTTAATGTTTGGAAGGTGGTCATGAAATTCGTTTTTTGCGGGTTCGATTTTCCAGAAGGACAAAGAAACAGAGATGCGTCCAATTAATCGTTGAAAAGCGCATTTGCCTTGGGATCTTCTCGTTGGCATTTCGCGAACAGCGAGCCAAGCTCCAGGTGAATGATCTTTCACGTTCTCAATCGTGGAAATGCCCGGGATTGGATTTTCGACGATGACGCGGATTATGCTTCATTCGAATTTTATGCCCCAGGCCGGTCCCACGACCTGACTTTGACGGGCAGGCCAATTGGAGGATTATCATGACGCGAATTGTTTTCATTGTGCTCGTCGTGGCGCTGATCGCCTCGAGCATTTCTGACGCAACTGCGAATTGCCATTTATTCGGCCAGGACGATGGGATGCCTTCGGTGCCGAAGGCCGGTGAGCCCAGTCGGCCTGCCTCAGTCGGCTCGAAGCCGTCCGAGAATCGGCCTGACAAACAAGGGATCAGTTCGTTCTCGGAAATCGATGTCTTCACTATGAAGTCGGAGGGATATCCGCGATTTCGTATCCCTGCTGTCATCGCCACCACTAAAGGGACTCTTCTCGCGTTTTGTGAAGGCCGCACGGGGGGCGACAGCGGCGATATTGATCTCGTCTGCAAGCGCTCTACCGACGGCGGCAAGACCTGGGGGGATCTTCAGGTGGTTTGGAACGATGGCAAAAATACCTGCGGCAACCCTGCACCCGTGGTCGATCGTGACACTGGAAAAGTCTGGCTCTTCATGACGTGGAATCTTGGGTCGGACGACGAAAAAGCCATCATGGAAGGCACGAGCAAAGACGTGCGTCATGTTTACGTGACATCCTCTGTCGACGATGGCAAGACTTGGGCCGTGCCTGAAAAACTCAACGACGTGCGCCAGGAGAAGTGGCGCTGGTACGCGACAGGTCCCGGCAATGGAATTCAGTTGATCGCTGGCAAACATCAAGGAAGCCTGGTCATCCCGTGCAATCACTCCGATCATTCGGGCTTGGGGCATCCTTACCGCAGCCATGTCGTGTACTCCGACGATCACGGCACGACTTGGAAAATCGGAGGCATTGAGGAAGACCGGACCAACGAGTCTGCCGTGGTCGAACTCGTCGGTGAACGCATCCTCCACACGATGCGCTCCTATCACGGAAAGAATTGCCGCGCGATGGCGGTCAGCCAGGATGGGGGTGAGTCCTGGGGAAAAGTCTATCTCGACGAGGCACTTGACACTCCCGTGTGTCAGGCAAGCGTGCTGCGATACTCGTGGCCTGCGGATAAGGAGTCGGACGGCAAGAGTCGCCTGCTCTTTTGTAGCCCCGCCGGGAAGGCGCGCGACCACTTAACGGTCTGGATCAGCCACGACGAAGGTCAGTCATGGCCGCTCCGGAAGGAGATCTACCAAGGGGGCTCGGGTTATTCCAGTCTGGTCCTCCTTCCGAACCGCAACGTCGGCGTGTTCTTTGAAAAGGACGGCTCGAAATCGCTGACGTTCGCGACTGTCTCTCTCGGCTGGCTGGAGGGGCAGGGAGTGGAATCCGAACCGAAAGATCGTTGAAAGACCGCTGCAGATTGGAGGCAGTGCCGTGGGGACATGGAATGGCTATGAGGGGCACGGCACGTTCTCGGCTCTAAATTAACGGCATCAACCGCGAAACGCCGTGCGCCATACCCAAAGCAGGCCGTCCTTCAGGCCCATCGGGGCCGGTGATTCCCCGAGCCAGGGTCGTAGGTCCGCCGGAGACTCTGGTGATTGGTCAACAGAAATGGAAGGAGGCCTGTAAGGCCGGCCGTTCGGTTGCCTTCTGTCACCATCGCGGCTCGATAAACTGTACGACGTCTTGAGGGAACTGGCGGCCCTTCAGGCCTTATCTCTTGATCAATGTACGGTACCAGGGCCCTCCGGAAGACCTCCGACCCTGGCTTATTTGAACTGCTGACCCGTTGGGTCGCAAGAACGCGATCTTGCCTCATCACTAACGGTTGACGGCACTGTGTGATCAGCACTTGATGAACTTGTACCGGGATCAATGCCATTGATTGAGTATTCCGACTGCCACAGGCTTCAATTCGATAAAAATCTCGAAATAATCGTTACAAACGGAGAATTTTACCAAATCGATCAGGCTTGACTTGCCGATGATTCTGGTGCCGAAACTTGAGGCTTGAACTGCCGGAGCAATTCGGAAGGGGCGTCCTGTTGTCGGCGAATGTTGCTGTCTGAAGACTGGTTTCCGCTTCTTATTTCGGAATCTCAATCGATGCGGTATTTGCGAAGTGACGCTCGATTTTGCCAATCTGGTTCTTCAGTGATGCGTTTGAAAACGCAGTATCAAGCTTCTTTCCCTTACGAATACATGTCACCAGGTGTCGCGGGGAGTTACGTCGTTGAGACAGTTCCAGGCGTATTCCAGTTGCGGAATGGTCAGTTTGGACAAAGTCTTGTGGTTCAACAGATTCCGCTTGACGTAATTTCCGAACAGACCTACGATCCGACCCAGTTGGTGAGCACTAAGTTTCAAGGACGAAATATCACTCTTCATTGAGTGTCGCGATTTCGAGTTGTCTTTCTCAATGGGTACCAAAGAGAGACAGCAAGTTTTCCGATCAGGTGCCCGAAGTTCTTCCCCAAAGGAGCCAAGGATTATGGCCACGAAAAAAGCTGCCCCAGCCAAGACAACCGCCAAGGCCACCACGAAGGCCGCTAAGCCAGCCAAGCCAGCGAAGTCGCCAAAGGCTAAGCCAGCGACCAAGTCGCCAAAGGCCAAGCCAGCTGCTAAGAAGTAAGCAGCCTTTGCTTGACATGCTACAACAATCCCAACAGGCCGGAACATTGTTCCGGCCTGTTGTGTTCTTTGGCAGACAGACGTAACGGTCTCGGCGGAAAATCTTGCAGGGTCTCGGCTTCAGATTGATTTTGATATGATCACTGTCCAATCATCACATAACAGATTCAGACATTTCGGATGTCCGTAGCCTCAGGCCGATTGATCTGCTCGGCAAGACTTCGCTCAATTCTTTTGTCCTTGCGAAAGCAGGGCCAGCTTCGTTGGAGCAAATTATCTTGAACAATTCTGGTAAGACAACTCTTGCCGATCGATTTGCCAGCGGAGCTCCGGCTATTGTTCCCTCTGATCCGAAATACGTGACAGAGATCGTTTCTTATGTTTTGAAATCGGGCTACGAAGCGGGGGCGAGTGACATTCACTTCGCCGTCGATGTTTCCGAGATGAAGGTTTTGTGGCGAATCGATGGGGTGCTGCAATCGGTTGCAGCGTATCCACGGGGAATCGCACCGAACATTATTGCGCGGCTAAAAGTCCTGGCCGAATTGCTGACCTATCGGACCGATGTCCCTCAAGAAGGAAGACTCCGCGAATCGTCGGCAGCCGTGGAAATGCGGCTTAGTACCTTTCCTACACTCTACGGAGAAAAAGGTGTCGTGCGGTTGTTTGCCACCTCAGAGCAATATCGCTGGCCGGCTGACCTGGGGTTACCCGACGATTTGTTACCCGATCTGCTCGGTTTGCTGCACGAGACGGGCGGGGCAATCCTGATCACGGGACCTGCTGGAAGTGGAAAAACCACCACGGCGTATGCCTGTCTGCGTGAACTTCAACGTGACTCGGGAGTGGGAAAAAGCCTTGTCACTTTGGAAGACCCCATCGAATCCGTTTTGCCAGGGGTTTCGCAGTCTCCGGTCAATCGAACATCCGGTTTCGACTATGCCACGGGATTGCGATCACTGATGCGCCAAGATCCTGATGTAATTCTTGTTGGAGAAATCCGGGACCGTGAGACCGCTGAAACAGTGTTTCAAGCGTGTCTGACTGGACATCTCGTCCTGTCGACTTTTCATGCGGGAAGTTCTGCGGAAGCGATCAGCAGACTGGGGGATATGGGGATCGAACCCTATTTAATTCGGACGGGTCTTCGAGCGATCATTTGTCAGCGATTATTCCGCCACTTGTGCGACTGTGCTGCGTGGACCGAGGACGAGACGTCCAAATATGGATTTAATCTAGCTCGAGCACGCGTTCCCGTGGGATGTGAGCGTTGTTCAGGAACGGGCTATCGGGGCAGGTTATTACTGGCGGAGTTATTACGTCCGAATGCAAAAGATGTCGGCGGCGCAATCATCGGACGAAGCGATGCGGCTGAAATTGAAGCGATCGCACGAAAGAGCGGGTTTCTCAGTCTCGGTCAACGAGCGATCGCTGCGATGATCGAGGGGCGAACAAGTCCGGTGGAAATTCGGCGAGTCATTGGCTTTCGGTCGGATAATTTTGAAGCCAGATAACACTTCGTCAAACGTCTGAATCCTGATTCTGTGCCATTGCAACCGAGTCTTTGGAACAGCAGTGTCTTCTGCGGTTGTCGGTCGAAGAGTATTGCTTGACCGAAGTCGGGCAAGAAGTCGTCGCAATTTTCAGCCTGAAAGGCTGACGGATATCAGCCCGGGGCAAGATCGTCTTCGAGCGCCGCCCCGGGTACTAATTCCACGTCGGTGAATTGCCCTGAAAGGGCAAGGGAACGTAGCCCGTAAAACAATCACATGAAAACAGCGATCTTTTTCGGCGGAAAAATACGTTACGTTCAAACCAGATTATCTTCACCGTATTGTTCAATGACGTCCGTTGCCCTTACAGGCAACGCGTTGAAGGACTTTTGCGGCGAGATTTGCGGTGAAGCAGTCGATCCGACGAAACCCCACCGCCCCTGGGTGTTTGGGCCGGACACAAGGGTGGCGCGCGTTCGGGGACATAGGTTACACGAAAATGTGTTGGTAAAGCCCCGTCTTCGGGGCACTCGATGTTGGGGAGGTTCGCGTCGTTGTAGGGAGC
>CAIOKO010000072.1 GCA_903858935.1 uncultured Schlesneria sp.
CTTCGTGGTCAACTCGGTTCCCCTGATCAAACAGTTTGCAACACCGTTTCTCAGGCACGATTTGACCACATTTTCATTCTCCTTTCACCGCAATCACTTACGCTGCGCACGTTGTTTGTCGTTGAACCGAAAATACCCCTCTCTTGCGCGTCGGGCTACGTTACGTGGTGACATCGGCGACATATGTGTTATCGCAGACGCGATTAAGTTCTTTATCCGCCGATGATCAATGCCTGGTAGGCACCGTCGCCGGGTTGTCCCGGTATGAATTGCTCTTCTTCCACGAGTCTGGCATTGGGAAAATATTTCAGGACCTGTCGAACGATTTGCTCGTTTTCGGCGGTCTCGATGCTGCATGTCGAATAAACTAATCGTCCACCAGCGGCCAGTCGTTCCAATGCTCTGCCTAAGAGATTGGCTTGAACATTTTTCAGCTCTTCAATCCCGTCCGGTGTGATGCGCCAGCGGGCCTCGGGCCGTTTACCCAGGACGCCAGTATTCGAACAAGGGACGTCGACGAGGATGGCATCGAACGGGCCAGCAGGAAGACGAAACCCTGGTTCGTCGACCAGTTGAGTTCGAATGATGTCGACTCCGAGTCTCGCAGCGTTTTCGTCGACGATTTCGAGTCGATCGGATCGAATATCGGTCGCAATGATCTCGCCGTGATTTTGCATGATTGCTGCGAGATGACAGGTCTTGCCACCAGGAGCCGAACAGACATCCCAGACGCGCTGGCCGGGTTGCGGTGCCAGTCGCCGTGCCGCACAACTGGCAGAATAATCCTGAACAACAAACCAGCCGTCTTGATAACCTGATAACTGATCGACGCGTGAAACATCTTCCACGATGATGGAATCTGTGTCGCCAAGCGGATGCGCCGCAATTCCTGCGGATTGAAAGGCATTTAACACTTCGTCGAACGAAGAACGGATGGAATTGGCTCGTATCATCAACGACGGAGTCGAATTGAACCAGCCACAAAGCCTGATCAATTCGGCTGCTTCAAACCGCTTCGTCCAGCGTTCGACCAACCACAGCGGCATGCTGTAGGCACTGGCGACGTACGCAGGAAGATCTGATGCTGGCTCGAAGAAGACGGGCTTGGTCAGCTTTCGATGCCGGTTGTTTCCCACAGGGACAGCCGATGCAGACGGCTCGTTGACGAATTCGTCGGTCGCCAGCCGAGTTGCCCCGCGCAGCACTCCGTTTACGAAGCCGCTCCAGCGCATCCGACCTGCCCGCTTACAAAGTTCGACCGTCTCATGCACTGCCGCATGGGCGGGGATGCCGTCAAGAATCATGATCTGATAGACACCGAGGCGAAGAATCGTCCACAACGCCACTTCGACCTGATCGGATGGCCTTGCGATCAATGTTCGTAAAATCGCATCGAGTGTCGCCTGCCGCCTGACGACTCCACAGGCAAGTTCCGTCGCCAGACCACGTTCGACAGTGGGAAGCCCTGATTCCCGAAAGACGCGATCGAGAAGATCGCTGACCCACATGCCACTGACGCGGTGTTCTTCCAGTACGCGTAAAGCCGCTTCACGCGCGGTACGGATCGAAAGCGAGAGTGGTTCATCGGAAAGGGGCGGTTGCGAATTAAGCATATTTTCTCCTGTTTAGCCGCGAGAGCATGACAGTCTCGGCGCAAAAAGTCCAAGATTCGCTCAGAAAGTCTGTCGGAGTCCCATTAATGGGTTGTTTCTGATATACTCACGGCTTCAGTGAGATAAATCGTCGCAATGATGGATCGCGACAGCATACAAAGCGAAAGGAAACCTATGGCAAAGCAATGGTTAAAGCGATTAACCGTCGAGCAGGCGGAAGCTGACAATTCGGGCGAACCCGGCGGCAACGTTGTTCCTTTCGGTATCAAAAACTCAGAATGGGTCCGGTTAGTTTCAAAAATTCGAGATGGCGACCAATTGTACGCTTATCGAGAATCGCCACCTCGACATAGTCGGGCATTCAAAAACGCGATCCCTTCCGAGGGTGTTGCGCTTGTTCGCGACGGCGATGTCGTGGCACAAGTCGCGACTCGAGGTCGTTAGTTCTGCCGTTGAGCTGAAATGGCCACGCTTCTTCTTCGAAACGGTACGGTTTACGATCCGGCTCACGGCATTTCCGGTGAATGTCGTGATATTTGGGTCGTCGACGGAAAGATCGTCGCGGCTCCACTCGATCCAAAAATTCGAGCAGATCGAGTAATTGATGCTTCCGGGCTGGTGGTCATGCCCGGCGGTATCGACATGCACTGTCATATCGCCGGCCCCAAGGTTAATGCGGCGAGAAAAATGCTGCCCGAGGACCGGCGGCGTGCCGAACCGATGTTACGGACTGACATTACGCGGTCTGGAACGATCGGCAGTGTCCCCAGCACGTTCACGACTGGGTATCTGTATGCGGGGCTCGGATATACGACCGCATTTGATGCGGCGATCCCCCCGTTAACCGCACGGCACGCTCACGAAGAGTTTCACGATACTCCGATGATCGACAAAGGGTTTCTCGTTCTGGCGGGAAACAATCATTTTGTCATGCAGCGGATCAAGAACGATGAGCCGAAGCTCGTTCAGGCGTACCTTGGCTGGCTGATGAACGCCACCAAAGGGTACGGCATTAAGATCGTCAATCCGGGGGGCGTCGAGAACTGGAAGTGTCGGGCCAATGGAAACGTGAAGACACTGGACGACTTGGTCGACGGATTCGGGATCACGCCTCGCGATATCATTCGTGGGGTCGCCACGGCGGTCGACGAACTAGGTTTGCCGCATGCCGTTCACATCCATGGAAACAACCTCGGCCTGCCTGGTAATTCTTCGACGACTCTCGAAACGATGAAGGCCCTGGAGGGTCATCGCGGCCATTTAACTCACATTCAATTTCATAGTTATGGTGGCGATCCCGACGATCAGTCAACGTTTCGTTCTGACGTTCCCGAGCTCGCGGAATACGTTAATCAGCATTCTAACCTGACAATTGACGTCGGCCAGGTCATGTTCGGACCAACCATTTCCATGACGGGTGACGGTCCGCTTGGTTATTACCTGCATCGGGTGATGGGGGGGAAATGGTTCAGCGGAGATATTGAGCAAGAGGCCGGTTGCGGCATTGTTCCCATCACCTACAAGGAAAAAAGCTATGTTCACGCGTTGCAGTGGGCCGTCGGTCTGGAATGGTATCTTTTGATTGAAGATCCGTGGAAAGTCGCCATGAGTACCGATCATCCTAACGGAGCATCGTTCCTGGCCTATCCGCAAATCATCGCACTTTTGATGGACCGTTCACGACGCGAGGAAGCGATCGCCCGTTTGCCGGCCCGTATTCGCGAGACGACTGTCCTGAGCCAGCTCAATCGGGAATACACTCTGGAAGAGATCGCGATTATCACACGAGCGGCACCGGCCAGAATGCTTGGCCTGACCCGCAAAGGTCATCTCGGCCCCGGTGCCGACGCCGATATTACGATTTATACCCCGAATTCGGACATCGAAAGGATGTTCGAGTTACCCCGCTTCGTCATTAAGGCGGGCGAAGTGCTGATCGAACAAGGTGAAATCCGACGGACAATCGAAGGAATCACTCTTCAAACCGCTCCGGATTTTGATGATGCCGTGATTCCCTCAATCCGCGAATGGTTTGATGCGAGTTACACCGTTCAGTATCGAAACTACATCGTTGAAGATCACGAGGTCGGCCCCACAGTGGTGGAACCGACGACGTTCACGCGAAAGTAACCGGACCAGATCGTCAGAACTCGATTTGATACTTCTCGGTCATTGATCGACGGACCGACACGAGACCGTCTTCGATCTGTTTCCATTCCGAAAACCGCACTTGTTTTGACCGTTGATTTTCCTCGGCGTCAACCGCACCATCCCTCAATCCGATCACGGATTGTTGCCAATCACCGCCAAACGGACCAAAACCGCCGCCGAAATTTTGTGCTCCGCCAGACTGCTGTTGCTGTCGGGTTCCCGCCTGGATTTTGCTCATACGATGCGTTTGTGCCTGATACCGAAGGGAACCGCTGACGTTCGCGCCAAAGTTGAGCAAGGCCGGGTCGACGTTCAACATGGGTAGATCGTCAATTTTTCGCGCGTATCGTTCAAAATGCAAAGCATGATTGTCACGTTCCTTTTTCAACGTCGTCCTCAAGTCATTGAGCAGTACCTGCACCGATTTGCAATAACTCAGCGACGTCCTTGCCATCCGATCATTGGCCGTCGGCACAGTTTGAGAATTCGAAGAACTTTCCGAAATCGCCTGGGTAATCGAAGGGGGTTCGAGTATCGAGAGCATTTCGCGTGCTTCACCCTGTGAAACGCTACCGGTACCGGTGACCCGGCTGCCGTTGACGGTCCATTTCCAACCTTGGACATCTTCGGACGCAGCACCCACGCGATTCATTACGGCAGCCACCAATTTCTCGAGAACGGGTTTCAGCACAGTGGCATCTTTGCCAAATTCGAGTGTTGCCGTCCCCTTCCGTTCTGTATCGACAGCAATGGCAATGGTGATCCCCTTGACGGTTTCGAGGACCTCTGCCGCGTTCTTTGCTGCAGATTCCGAACTGAACCAACCCGTCGATTTCAATTCCTGCCCGATTTCCGCAGCCGAAAAGTTATCTTGCAAATCGATTGCCAGAATCAGTTGAGCGGAATTCTCTTTGGAATTCAGAGCCGTTTTTAAATAGGGCGAAAGTCGGCTTCCGCCCGGCGTCGGGCCATTCCTCAGCCATCGAGACATGACCTGACGGCTGGAGGATTCGCTGACCAGCCAATTTCCATCCCCCACATCAACGACGTAGCCATCGTTGCCGAATTGCGAGCTTGGTTTTCCTGAAAAGGTGCTGATTCCACTTGGCAACCAGAGCGACAATTTTTCGAGAGTGAATTGGGAATCTGGCACGATCACCGAAAATTTTCGAAGTGATTTCAAATTGTCGGTCAGTTCTAATTCCGCACCCACCAGAATCTGTCTGGTACCCGGTGGGATGAAAGACTCCTGCTGGATAAATGACTCAGTCGCTTTCTTGATCCAGCCTTCTTTCCGGGCGAGTGGAGTCTGATAAACCTCTGCCACATTGATCCGCGCCACGGCATTAATTTCCGCCGGGAGCCATGCAATTGGGTCAGCGGCAACACCTTCAGCAGTCAGCCATCCCACAAGCGCGACGGACAGTAACAAAGGAAAAACTCGCATTATCGTTCCTCGCCAAGAGGGTGGTTAATTCAGCAGAATAATTGATCAAAACGTTAAAGAAGCTTCGCAGCTACGCTAATGACATGCAATCAAGACGAATTGGGACTTGTGTTTGACTGGGAGTGATACACAATATAGGAAGACTTTTCTTGATGTAACCGTTAGTGAATTCTATTTGATTAGAAAGAGTTGTCATGATTCGGAAGTTTGCGAATTTCACGAGTACGCTCGTTGCGGTGCTCGGCCTTGTTGTTTCCGCTCAGGTTGCCGACGCTCAGTATTATGCTGGCTCTTCCTGTTGTGGCCAATCTTCATACTCCAGCTACCAGGTTACGAGTAGTTATGGCTACGGATATCCGTCACAGAGTAGCTACGGCGGATCAGTCGTTGGTTCGTTGGGGTATTCGAGTTGCTATGGCGGTTGCGGAACTCCTGTTTGTGACACGGGTTGCTACGGGACAACCAGCTACCGTTCAGGTTGCGGACTGTTCGGACATCGACTTTTCCGCAAATCAACGGTTTGCTGTGATCAGCCAGTTGGCTATTCAAGTTATGCAATGGGATACCCCAGTTGTGCACCCTATGGCGGTTGCGGAACCTATGGCGGTTATGCCGTCAGCAGCGGATGCGGTTATGGATGCTCCCAAGCCGGAATCTTCGGCTGCCGTCATCGCGCACGGTATCATGGCCGAGTCTCTTCCTGCTGTTTACTTTCGAACAGTTATGTCGGAGCGACTGCCGCTTGTTGCGCACCAGCACCAAGCATTTCCACATGTCTTTCGTGTTCAGGTAACTCGGTTCAGCCAGAATACAACTACTCAACTCCAGCGGTCCTGAATCCTGCTCCGACACCAACAACGGCCGCCGCACCGACTCCTGCTCCAGCACCAGCTGCAGCAACGACACCTGCTCCTGCACCGAACCCAGCGCCACCAGCAGAACCGACGACGGATGCCCCTGCCGCCGCTCCTGCCCCAGCACCGGGTAACTGAGAGTTTGACCGAGATTTTCCTGAAGTCGTGATCGAGTGGGAAAAGAACCTCGGATTACTTTTCTGTTTGAGTTCGATCCCGATAAAAAAGGGAGTGTCAATCCTCAGATCGGGGTAGAAACGAGCTATCGATAACCGATCGGGTTGGGTTCATCAGATTTCAAAAGAGCTGGCAGGGTTATGAACCCTGCCAGCCTTTTTTGTTCTGATCGACCTTTTGGCTATTTGCCCTGGCCTTCCGACAACTTCTTCAGCACGTCATCGACGTTGAAACTGGCTGCTTTCTGTCGTTGTGGATAGTCCTTAAACGTCATCAGGAACTTGCCAACACCTTCCTGGACGGGAACCAGCAGGAACGCATGGTCCAGCAACCAGTCGTAATAGGTGTTGGAGGTGATATCGGCTCGTTCATACGGGTCTAACCGAAGATTAAAGATTTTCGGGACACGCAGTTCCGTAAAGGGCTCGGCCCAGACTCTGAGCGTTCCAACCGCTCGTTGTTCCAGAAAGACAAACTTCCAGTTGTCGTATCTCAAGCCGGTCAATTGCTGGTCATCATTGCAATAAATAAACGCTTCTCGCGGACTCTTATCCACCTTTCCGGTGAGGTACGGAACCAGATTGTATCCGTCGAGATGAACCTTATAGGTTGAATCGCCGACTTTATGACCGGTGAGCAGTTTTTGTGTGACGTCATCACTTCCCGCGGCGGCCAAAATCGTCGGTAACCAGTCGTGATGGCCGACAATCTGATTGGAAACGCTTCCTGGCTTGATCTTGCCGGGCCAGCGGACCATACATGGGACTCGATACGCGCCTTCCCAGTTCGTGTTTTTCTCGTTATGGAAGGGGGTCATTGCGCTGTCAGGCCAGCTGTTCATGTGCGGACCGTTGTCGGTGCTGTACATCACGAAGGTATTGTCGGCGACACCGGCATCGTCGAGTCCCTTCAGAACGGTACCGACGTTCTTGTCATGGTCGATCATGCCGTCTGCATATTCTCCCATCCAGCGTCCCGACTGCCCCTTGCTTTCGGGCTTCACATGAGTCCGGAAATGCATATGGGTGAAGTTCACCCAGATGAAGAACGGCTTATCTGCTTTGGCTTGTCGCTTGATGAAGTCGACAGATCGCTCGGCGACATCGTCGTCAATCGTTTCCATTCTCTTCTTTGTCAGTGGCCCCGTATCCTTGATGACCTGCTTTCCAACCTTGCCGAATCGTGGATCGTCTGTTGGATCGTCCTTGTCCGAGGCTTTGGTATCCAGGACGCCGCGTGGACCATACCGTGCCCGGAACGCCGGATCTTTCGGGTAGTCGGGAAGTTCCGGCTCTTCTTCGGCGTTCAAGTGATAGAGATTGCCATAGAATTCATCGAAACCGTGGACGGTCGGCAGGAATTCGTTTCGATCGCCGAGGTGATTTTTGCCGAACTGGCCGCTGACATAGCCAAGTGGCTTCAAGAGTTCTGCGATTGTCGGATCTTCTTTGCGAAGTCCGAGTGTCGCACCAGGCAGACCGACTTTCGTAAGCCCGGTTCGCAGTCCGTGCTGGCCCGTGATAAATGACGCACGACCTGCTGTGCAACTTTGTTCAGCATAATAGTCGGTGAAGATGATCCCCTCTTTGGCAACGCGATCGATGTTCGGGGTCCGATATCCCATCAGTCCCATTGTGTAGGCGCTGATGTTCGACTGACCGATGTCGTCACCCCAGATGATGCAGAAATTCGGCTTCTTTCCCGACTGGGCCAGCGAGGCGGCAACCAGTTGATTATGGTTCAAAACCGCCAGTTGATCAGATCGACTTAAGCCTTCGGAACAACACGCAGGACTGGCAGTCGCAGTCGTCGGTGCAGGAAGCTCAACCCCTTGAGTTTTGGCAACGTCTGTTTTTGGCGGCGCACTGGACGAACTTGCTGCTTTGGCTGGCAAATGAAAATCCGCCATCGCCGCTGCGTACCCGACGAGGGCACCAATAGCCATCGTGAGTACTGACGAGGTCAGTAACTTTTTCGACATGAATTTCTCCTTGAGGGAACCAGAAAATTGGCCCGGAATCGGGCCAGGGATTTGTTGCCCTCAGCTTTTCAATCGGACAGGATGCATCGAAACCCAACGTGTGAAATTCCCGTGTCGGGAGTTCCGCCGTGCCGGGCACTGGGACGATAACGTGAACAATAACTATCGTTACACAAGAATGAACCGCCTCGTTGACTTCGCTGAGTCGTATAAGGCCTGAGCGGATCGTTACTGGCCGATGGGCCCGCAGGATTGACAGTAACCGTACCTGGACGGAGACGTTTGTAAGCGTCGCGGTCGTACCAGTCAGCACACCATTCCCAGACATTGCCTGCCATATCGTAAAGACCGTATCCGTTCGGTGGATACGATTTGACGGGGGCAGTCCGTTCAAAGCCATCCTGAGCTGTGTTTAAATTAGGAAAATTACCAGTCCAGAGATTGGCCTGTGGCTTCGTCAAACTGGGTGGTTCTTCACCCCAGCTGAAATTCTTGCGATCCAGCCCGCCTCGGGCGGCGAATTCCCATTCTGCTTCGGTGGGGAGACGTTTTCCCGCCCATTTCGCGTAAGCAACGGCATCATCCCACGAGACATGAACAACGGGATGCAGTTCCCGTCCCTTCAGATCGCTTCCAGGCCCCTCGGGATGCTGCCAGTTGGCTCCTGGAGTCCAGGCCCACCATTGACTGAAATCGTTCAATGGAACGGGGCGATCGGTCGTCATGAATACCAGCGAACCGGGGACGAGACTTTCCGGTGGAGGTGGAGGAGTGCCCGGTGGGGACTGAGACATGATTTCTTCGAGTGTGGGGGCACGCTCGGCTGTCGTGACAAACTTCGTCGCGTCAACGAACTTTCGAAAATCGGCGTTCGTGACTTCCGTCACGTCGATAAAAAAGCCATCAACACGAACCTTGTGTGCGGGCTGCTCATCTGGCCAGGCGTCTTTCGAGTCGGTTCCCATCCAGAATTCGCCGCCGGGGACCCAAACCATCCCTTCAGGAGCTGACTTTGCCTCTTTCGCCTCGCCCGATTTCGGCTGGGCGACTGGAGCGACAACTTTCGTAGTTTCCTGAGGGACTGAGGCCGCCGGTGATGCGTTCCCGGTATCGCGTCTGATCCGCGTCGTGAAATACGATAGACCAAAGGCTGCCAGACCAAGGATTACCATCAACTGTGCCTGGGGCCACCAACGATTTTTTGCCTCAAGACTTTTGTTCATAAGAATCGCGCCAGTATCAACTAAGGAAGGTTCTCGCGCACGTTACCACCTGCTCTCGCCGATTTCCAGCAACATTCATGAAGACAGGGCATGATCGTCGTTGTGCGGCCTCTGGTCGCTGTGCCGAACTCAAGACGTTCAGACAAAACGCCGACTTCGCCTTTACGCCAGAGACCCGTTGGAATATTTGCATGTCGGACTCGTAAGCGCCCGTTTCCAAGGGTTGTTTGAGTTTTCCTGCGATTTGACGCTGATTTTTCGATGCTGATCGAGTCGGCAAGGTTGCGACGCTCGAAACCTGGGTATCGATTTTAACTGGCCAAAAAGTTGCCAGCGCAGACCAATCTTGACCGAACCTGCCCTTTCTCATGTAATCCGCCGCAAAGTTGGCGGGTTGCGGTTATTAATTTTGTCGTTTGAGCTTCCCGCCTGTCCTCGATGTTGATTAGCGCGGGCTAATGCCCAAGCGACGAATTTTGGCTTGTCGTTTTTACAGTTCGAAGTCTTATCAGCCTCATTTCGACATATCAGCTTATTTCTCAGGTCAACTGGTTCAGAAATCGCATGACGTATGATCGCTATTTAATGCGAAACTTTTTGCACACGTTTGGCGTGTGTTTCATCGCCATGTTTGGCCTGGTTGCCGTGATCGATCTATTCGAAAACCTTGACGAATTTCTGGAGATCAATGGCGGTAAAGGCCCCTTGAGTCTGGTCCAACTCATCGTGACTTTGAATGCGTATCGCTCAATTTTATTTCTTGATCGAGCCGGCCCCGCGTTGACGGTGATTTCGGTCATGACGGTGCTGATCCTGCTGCAGCGCAGCGGCGAACTGCACCCATTGCTGGCCGCTGGAATCCCGATGTACCGGATTTTAAGGCCGATGGTCTTTGCAGCAATCGGGGTTAACGCATTGATCGTGTTCAATCAGGAAGTTCTCGTCCCACGCGTGGCCTTTCGCGAGCACGAAATTCGGCACCAGAACGACCTGTCTCAATCTCAGGTGGAATCATTGACGGATCATCGAACGCGGATTTCGATCGATGGTGAAATGGTCAGAGTCGCTGAGCGGATGATCGAAAAGCCTGTGTTTGTGCTCCCGTCACCGAGCCTGGTCAACGAACTGACAACGCTGGAAGCCCCTTCCGCAACCTTTTATCCCGCCACAGGAAAACACCCGGCGGGCTGGTTACTTCGAGACGTGACGTACCCGCCTGTTGCCGAAATCTCGAGAAATCTGACGGATCGCGGCCGCGAACTGGTTGTTGTGCTTCCAGGCCCGGGCGATCGCGTTTTTGTGGCGTCTGCTGTGACCTGCGATCAATTGTTCAAACGAAGTTCGAGCTTTACGTCGCTATCCACCGCCGACTTGCTGGAACGGATCAAGTGCCCGGCAATCAGTCCGATTTCTGTTTATCGCCTCGTGCTTTACGTTCATTCCCGATTCACTCAACCGATTTTAAACGTGATCGCGGTCCTGCTGACGATTCCGCTCATGGTCCGTCGAGAAAGCCCTGGATTGGCCGTTGACTCATCACTTTGCTGTTTCGTCCTGGCAATCCTGTTCGCTGTCGCACAGGGGTTCCAATCGCTGGGAGCCAGCTACGTGGTCTCCCCTGAACTGGCGGCATGGGCACCCGTTGTCATCGGTGGAACGATGTCCGCGTGGCTTTCAGGCGTCATCCGTACGTGAGTCGAAAAATCCGAACGCCATGCACGACACATCTACTCATCCAGATGCAATTTCAAGCAAAGCGATCAGCGCGTCGTTGCCGACTCAATCGACGCCTCTGGAGGAACGTGACGTTGAAAGTGCTGCCAAAGTCGCTCGGGTTCAGGAAGCAGAAATTCCTGGTGAACCGCCAGTCGCGGCTGACAAAGGTGAATTACCTCAGTTATTGCGTTGGCCTGTCTGGCGACCACTGCTTGCCATATTGTTATTCAGCCTGCTGATCCGGATATTCGAGATCGACCAGAAGGTCGCCGGGATGTGTTATGACTCGGTCCGTGGCGAGTGGCCATTAGAAAGGGCCGAACCATGGCTCTGGTTCTACCGGAACGGCACCTATCCTCCGTTGCTCGTCGGACTTACCGGTGCTGTGATTGCAATATTTGGAAGTCGGCTTTTCCCATCGATGGACCTGCAGAAACTAAGCCAGACACGTCGATCCGGAGCCTTCCTGGCGTTACTACTACTGATCGGCCCCGGAATACTGGTCAACGCGAGTTTGAAATCGCTGTGGGGTCGGCCAAGACCATTGCAGTGTCAGGAATTCGGTGGTGAGATGAAATTCTTGCCAGTCGGTGAATGGGCGAAGCGAAGTTTTCCTAATTCTTCGTTTCCGTCCGGTCACGCTGCTGTTGCGTTCTTTCTGATGGGACTCGGTTTTGTGATCAGTCCTCGCCGACCATGGCTACGACGAGGCTGTTTTATCGGTGGAATGGCGTACGGATTGGCTATGGGGCTTACACGCGTTCTGCAGGGAGGCCATTTTCTGAGCGACGTCTTGTGGGCCGGTGCGATTGTCTATTTCGTCGGTGTGGCGCTGGATCGGTTTCTGATTCAACCAGAATAATTCAGGGCGGCATTCGATTTTTACTGCCGGCCTGAGGTCTTGAAGTAAATTATTTCTCAAAGCCGCACGGCCCCGTAATGCACTCCGACAGCCTCAATGCAAAGAGCACTCGCGAGTCAATTCACTCGCCCGTATCACCGGACACGAAAAGCGGGTGGTGACAAAACATTGGCAGGATTCTTCAATATTGGTCCTGACAAGAATAGAATCGGGCGCTGATATGATTTTCATTTCAATTCGCCTGCCAGGACCGGTTGATGCCTTTTATTACGTCCGAGACGTCGACGTTGCTGCTCAATCGTTTATCGGGGCTGGCAGCACCGATCATTGCAATCGTTGCCGTGCTTCATTTATTGGCCTTCTTCTGGCTGATGGGATGGGCTCGGCGCGACTTGAGGCGAATGGCTGCAGACTTCGACCAGTTCACGCGTGAGCTGAAATACCGAAGCATTCTGGAACGAGGATCCAATCTGTCGGACCAGATCGATGCGTTTCTTGCTGATATCAAGGATGTCCTGGACGATCCGTCGAAGTCGGCTGAGCGTCAAAACCTCTGGCAGCGAATGAAGATCCTCGACGAAGAGCGACGGTATCTGCAGTCACAGTCGTTCGAGACGTGGTACACAGTCTGTCGCACGATGATTGAAGCGTACCCATTGGCTGGAGTCCTGGGGACAGTTCTGGCGATCGGTGCGGGGCTGCAATCTGGACAATCGAACGCACAACAGACGATTGCGGACATTGTTCGTAATTTCGGAGATTCCATCTGGTCGACCTTTATTGGATTGTTTTCGGCCATGGTTCTGATGTTCGTAAACAGTATTGTGGAGACAAAGTTTCGACGACTGACCGAAAACCGGTTGCATGTTCGTGAGACCGTGGCTCGAACGAAACGCGAACTTTCGATTGCTGCGGGAGCCAGGGAATGACCTTTGTTCGCCGCGTAACATTACAACTGACACCATTGCTTGACCTGATGCTGATCGTGATTTTCGCTCAGTACATGGAAGTCAAGATGGTCGCCAAGCAGGAAATCGATCGAGTTGCCAGCGAACGCCAGGAAACGGTCGACGAAAACGAAATTTTGCGAAAACGTGTCGATCAGTGGGAAACGCAACAGCAGGAATTCGATCACGCTCAGTACCGCGAGCGCGAGCAGTTGGGACAAGTCGTCCGCGAGTTGTTTCGAATGCCCGACTCGACACTCAATAAGTTGATTCAGCCTCGCAGCCAGACCGAATCTGGAGGGCTTTCGTCGACCGAGATTGCAGATCTCAAGGCTCGTTTCCAGAAACTCGCGAATTCCACTGGCGAGCAGGTGATTGACCACCTGCTCACTTTCAACGAGATGCGTAAACAATTCGACGTTTGGGACTTCTACCTCAACGAGGACGGCATTCTGCAGATCACGATTGGTCAAGATCGTCAGCAGATTAAGTCAAAAGTGATCGAATCACCGGAAATCTTCGTGGAAGTTGTGTTGCAGGTCCGCAAACAATTCCCTCCGACCAAAAACAGCATTCTGATTCTATGCAGCTACGGGGACTGCCAATTGTCGCACCGCCTCGCGATGACTCGCGGCCTCCCTTCCCTTGCCGAGCGAATGAAAAATGATGGGCAGGGAACGCAGTCGTTTGAGTATGCTGTTTTCGGATATCGCCCTCAGCCTGAATTGAAACGAAAATAGCTTCCACGCTTATCTTGAAAACCTAATGACATTGAGAAAAAGGTCCAATAATGGCAGCAAACTCGCGCAGCTCTTTATTTCGCAAAAGAAATTTCCTGGGTGCCGTACTGCTCGCAGGAGTCGGACTGGGTGTGTATCTCGGAAAATTTAATTTCGGATGGGGTGGTGGCGGCCAATTCGGGATTGGCTCCGGTGGCTCAGAAACACACGTGACGACAGCGGCCGGAAACATCAAACCGCTGGAAGAGACAAAATTGAAGAAAGAATTACCGACCGTCGTTCCCGATGTTGTGCGTCTATTGATTGACGACCGTCAGTACTACCTGCGATCAGAAAACGGCGGGGACCAGGATGTGCCGATTGAGTTACCAGAATTGATCCGGCTGATTGAACAAGCCCCCGGTGACGCAGACGGATTGCGCGTCCGAGTCTATCTCAAATCAACGGCCCGCGCGTCTGCCGAAGAAAACTTAAAAACTGCATTAAAGGAAGCGGGCATTAACGAAGCTTCTATTTTCTGGGTTCCAACTCCGGTGAAGTAAGTTTCCCCATCGTTGACTGACCGGGTAACTGTTCATGCAACGCAGATCTGCCGGGTAACAAATCCCGAGCTCAATTCGCCTCGAAACCCAGGTGATACTTTTCGGTGGGGCATCTCAGCATGAATCGTATGATTTCGTTATCAGTGTTGTTGGCGCTGATTATGCTGCTGGGTGGCATGCTCTACCAGGTGATTTCACCGTTCATCCTTCCGCTATTTCTCGCGGCAGTTCTCGCAGTGATCTGCCAGCCAATGCACAATTACTTTCTTCACAAGACGGGTCAGCGCGCCGCCTTAGCAGCGGCCTGCTCCACGACAGCGTTGGTATCAATCGTTGTCGTGCCGCTCGTGGCGGGGACGTTTATCTCAGCAGTCCAATTATACTC
The DNA here is from genome assembly GCA_903858935.1 of uncultured Schlesneria sp. Classification (GTDB taxonomy): domain Bacteria; phylum Planctomycetota; class Planctomycetia; order Planctomycetales; family Planctomycetaceae; genus Schlesneria. The sequence continues at coordinate 14,639 of CAIOKO010000072.1, forward strand.
ACTGGCCGATCAGCACCTGGACGGTGACTGGCATCGAGGGCTTGAACTTCTCTGGCGTCGAGTGGTCTCGCCCGCTGTTGAACGACTCAGGCCGTACGTTCCTGGTGGCCTATCAGAAGAGCAAATGACGGGATTCAGGGACCAGTTTGGTGCAAACCTTCAATCACTGGCGGGCCAGATTGCGGGTCGAACTTTCAAGATTGCGTCATCAACGGTTGGAGTATTTGTTTCGTGGACCGTGGCGGCCGGAATGTTTATCACGGCCTTATATTACTTCCTGGCCGACGGCCCTGCTTTAATTACGGCTGCGGAAGTGATGATTCCGCTTCCCGTAAACCATCAACGAAGACTTTGCGAGCGGTTTGCCACGGTGGTTCGTGCGGTGGTCACCGCGACATTTCTGGCAGCGCTGATCCAGGGATTTGCTACGGCAATCGCCTTGCAGGTCTGTGGCATGGGACACTTCTGGATCTTTCTCTCAATCGCAACGGTTGCCTCGTTGATTCCTCTGGTCGGTGCCTGGATTGTTTGGGTCCCGTGTGCGGTATTTCTTGCGTTGCAGGGACACTGGGTTGCAGCATCGCTCCTGGCGGTGTGGGGTATCGGGGTGGTCGGGATGCTCGACAATGTTGTGAAGATGTACGTTTTGCAAAATAACGCCGACCTCCATCCGCTGCTGGCATTCATCAGCGTTGTTGGTGCATTACAGGTGCTTGGGCTGTGGGGAATTTTCATTGGCCCGATTGTCGCGTCGTGTCTATTTGCACTAATCCAGATCTTCAATACCGAATTAAAGGACCTTGTCGACGAACGAACAAACAAAAGCATACCCACGCCGGAACCCGCCCCGGTGCCTCAAGACGAAACTGACCCGGTTGCGGAGCGAATCCAAATCGCTTCGGCTACGTCAGTTAGTGATCCAGTGCATCAAAACAAATATGATTTGGACACTAAAGCGCAGCGCACAACCAAGTTGCCTGTAGGTACTCCGCAGAACACCAAGTCAAAACGGCGACGTTAATCGCGGTATCTCGCTGAACAGAGTCGCAATCATAAAACCCTTGCGAGCGAAAACAGATGCCAGTGGTCGCACGCATTACAAACTTGAACGCCGTTACAAAACCTTACCTGGCTTTGCCGAAGCGGGCTCTTCCACGTGAGGCCCGATATCCATATTCGGTTGCAAACCAGATTGCGTACTGTTCGCGTTTATGATGATTCGTGTTTCGCGTGTCATTGACGTGGCCCACCTCGTGAATCAACACGTTATTGAGATAAAAATCGCGAATCGTTTCGGGGGTCCAGATCAATTTCCATTCATGGCCTGTTTGCAGCCATTCGCCACCGAACATTCGTGCCTCAACCATCTGTTCCGGCCGAGGCGGGCGGACGTATGTTTCCGTCAGACTTTCTTCGATCGGATACAGATAAACGTTTGGCCCCCACTGCATTCCATAGAGGGGAAACAGGCGCCGCTTACGAGTCATCCCGCTCAGTTGCACAACTTCGATTTCACGCGTTAATGACGCGGGAAGCAGTGCGAGTCGGTCCCGAATTTCGTCCACGGTCACCGGATGGATATAACCCTTTCCGGCCGGTTGTACAATGTATTCGGTAATCCCTCGCTGTCGAGGTTCATACCAGGTTTCCGGGGCACTGAAATGAGTTGATATTTCGTCGGCGCGATGTCGCTGACGATATGCGGCGTCGGGGCGAATCGTGCGCCCATGTTTCTGGTGGATCGCACCACGGACTGAACGTTGCTGATGGTGTGTCTTGGAAATTCGGGAAGACATGATCTTACCTTGTCTGATCCGCTCTATTCGCGAATCACGGCCTTTGTTCGCAGGCATCGCACATTGGCTGGTTGCCAGACCATAACTGGCGACCAAGTTTACAGGGCGATAACTATGTTACGGACCGTACTAGACGGCAGACAAGTACCGTCACTAAGTCTATTTCCGAAAAGACTTTACAGAGAGCCGCATTGACCAGGCAGATCACGGGTCAACGACTTGATTTTTGCTGTTCGCCCGTAACTTGCTTTAGTGCGTCGAGTTGCGGAACAAACTTCACGTCAGTCGAAGCGATCGTTCCGTCCCTGGAACGCCAAATATTTACCAAATTTTCGTAGAAGAATCGGAGAATTCACAACTCGACGCGGAGGTTGTCGAATTTAACGATTCGGCAAATTGGATGGGCAATCAGGGGCCGATCGCCCCAACCCATTTCTTTTCAAAGCCTTGCGCTCCGGCAACTTCTTTTTGGGGGCTTGTTGAGGTTGGCACGAGGAAATCAGGGTGTTTAGGATCAGTCGATTCAAATGCGAAATCTGACACCCCTTGTCTGCCTCCTTGCTCAAATAAAATCTTCATTTCACCCCCAACTGGCTCGGGCGGTAGGACTCGATCAGACCAATTGGCTTCGATCCCAGGGGGATTTGTGGACAGCATTGACCGAAATTTTGACTCGTCGTAACCATTCTGCACAACAGCTTCAGCCAAGGCCGTTTTCAGGAATAAGTTTCTACGAAAAATCAGTTCCGCAGAAAGTTCGTTAGGAAGGTTCACGAACCGAATTCCCGCTTTGTTACCTCGAAACGTGTTATTGAAAACACGAATCGATTTCAGCGTGGGACTTCCCTCGATTCGAATCCCCTCGTTACATGCATTAAAAACCGATTCTGAGATCTCAATCCCATAGGGTAATTTTCCCTTAATCACGATCCCGGAATCGATCGGGTCAAGGAACCGACAGGCTCGAATCACGATATTATTGACATCATTACTGGCCCCTTCTTCGAGTCGAATTCCGACGGCTTGCGGCAACGCTGGTTCAAACCGCAGCTTTTCGAGGGTGACCTGACTATTTCCAAACGAGAGCCCTTGAGTCCCTTTGCAAACGATTCCTGAATGGGAAAAACCACTGATCAAAACCTGGGTCAGTCGAGATTCGTGCAGGTCTTCCGCGAGTTCGATGGCGACCTTTTTCTCGTCAGCTTCAACCTGGATATTCTCGAAGATCAAGCGAGAGATGTTTGCAAGTCGAACGACGGGTTCATCACCGGACGCGGTCAATCGAACTTTTCCCTCGCCCCTTATGGTGATCCCTTCGGGCCATTCTCTGGCATGGCCGTCAATCTGAATCCGTTCGTTGTAGCTCCCTTCGGCGATTTTTATCACGAACTGGTCTGTACTGTTAAGTCCAGGCCGATAGCGATCACGGACGGCGATAAGTGCTTGTTGAATGCTCTGGTAATCGGCGTTTTTTTTCCCGACGGTAATCTCGCGTTTGTCTCTTGGAAATGGGATTAGCCCGGGCGATTTACCGCGTTCGCCTTTTTTGCTCTCCCCTCCCCAAATAAAGACAAAGAGAAACATCAATGAGAAAACTGAAGCCGCGATAATCCCGACAAGAGTCTTGACGGATCGAATCTTCGATTCCGCAGATCGATATTTTTGAGAAGGAGAAACGGACGATGATTTTGCGGTTGGTTTAGAGGAAGTCCTCGATCTTTGTTTGAGCGGTGCGGAAACAGGCGATGTTTCAAAAACCGGAAAATTGAGTTCAGGAGCATCGCTTGCGTTCGAAGCGACGTTGATTTCCAGAATGTTTGGAGGTTTCTGCTCTGTCAATTCAATTGTTTGATGGACAGATTCGTGTGACGCAATGACAGAGGGAATCGATTCGCTTTCGGCAGAAGGTTTATCTTCGGTTGACTCGCGTCCAGTTTCTGTGGTCGCCGGTGGAGAGACCACCCGTGCATGGTCAAGCGCCGTATCGGCCGAATCGAGCCCTGTTTCATGCTTGGAATCGACGACGTCGGTCGGCTTTACGTATTTCGAAGCAGAATTCGAGTAACGATCCGAATTATTGATCGCCGGAGGCGGAGTAGTTCGATCAGAAAGCGTATCGACCACGACTTTTGCGATGGGAATCGGTCGAGCGACCGGAGGAGCTGGGCGCGAGGTCGCCGAGTCATTCGACCTGGAACCGTAAACACTTGAGTGAGCTTTCCGCCAGGCGACGTCGGCATTTTCGTCGATCCAATGAAACAGAGATTTCTCAATCGCGGCTGCGTTTTCGAATCGATCGGCCGGCTTTTTCTCCATCATCTTGCGAATTATCGCGGCCAGGGTCGGGGGCAAGTCGACTCGCAACGACTCGACAGCCGGCGGTGTCTTCACTTGATGTGCCAGTAAACGGTGCGCAAGCGACCCTTCATTGAATGGAGGCTTTCCCGTAACCATGAAATACAGGGTACATCCCAGGCTATAAAGATCAGCGCGTGAATCGACGCTATGGCTGTCGATGGCCTGTTCAGGAGCCAAATAATCGGCAGTTCCCAAGACCCTCTCGTCATGTCGCAGGGTCAGGGCTTCGTTACCTTCGTCGACGCGAAAAAAACGTGCCAGCCCCAAGTCCAGGATCTTGACCACTCCGTTTCGATCGACCAGAAGATTGCCGGGCTTGATATCCCGATGAACCATTCCGTTTTCGTGAGCGTGCTGCAATCCCAACGCAGCTTGTCTGGCGTATTCAGCCGCATCCAGGACTGAAGCAAGTCCGTTTTCGGGCACCAGGTCTTGCAGACTTTCCCCTTCGACATACTCCATCACCAGAAAATGGATCTGACGATTACCTTCTTCCTGATGATCCACATCGTACGCCCGAACGATGTTTGGATGATCGAGCGATGCTGCCGCCTGTGCTTCGCGATGAAAACGCTCAAGATATGACGAATCATCGACCCGTTTGGCAGGCAGCACTTTCAGTGCACAATGGCGACGCATCAAGAGGTGTTCTGCCAAGTAGACAGAACTCATCCCCCCCATACCAAGCAGCGAAAGAAGCTTGTATTTTCCGAGAAAATAGCCGCGATGCTTCCCCAGCAATAATTTTTCTGACTGCCACTTTGTCACCAGATTTAAGGCAATCATGCGGTCTGCAATTTGTTCTGCAGTTTCCCACCCCGTTATCGGAGGCGCGGATTGGTTCAACTCGCGCAGCAGCCGATCCGATTCGACCAGACCACTTTTTCGAAGCACTGCGATGAAGTTCTCGACGCTAAGCGGCATGGACATCTCGTAGGATTCGGCAAAAACTCGAAAATAAACTCACCGAGACGCAGTTATCGAAGCGGATGAATATAAATGGAGCGCCTTTTACGAAAACTGAAAACCAAATTTGAACGAATCGCCAAACCTAATGGTAATTATGCTGGGTCGTCAAAGCTGGAAGAACTCAGGGCAGAATGAAGGATCTGTTGAATTTCTCTCCAATTTTCGTGTCGTCCGTAACAATAACAGCTGTCATGTCTGAATTCTACCACAATCTATTTCAACAGCGGTGTACGGTAAAATCTTCTTCGCAACGCCCCCTTCAGTATTCGTCATCGAATCCGGTCGAACGATTGCAGATCAACGGCCCCATAACGAACTGAAGGCGTCCCAAGTAATCACCTGAGACGCCTTCAGCAGCAATCGACAAGAGCGGGCCAACGCCTGCCGACAGCGATAATCCTCTAAGGCAGATTCTATGCCACATTGACCGAAAACCGAATAAAATCGAAATGGGGCTGGAATCAGCGGATATTCGCGTTAACTCCAACTTTCCTTTCCTCGGAGGCCCGCCGGCCAATGTGAGTAAAATTGAATCAACTGTATTGAAGTAACGTACGATTCAATAAATGAGCGGTTTCGCATCGATGTCGGGATTCAGCTTTTTGTTTGAATTACGAATCTACCGGTAAATCTGCGTCAGTTGTTTGTGACGGCAACCCAAGACGCTCGTCAATCCAGGCTGGATCAACAAATCGACGAAGCAACCAGCGGAAGGTGTATTCGATGCGTGATTCGATGTTCTTGACGCTGGATTCATAAAGCCGGGCGTCGTGTTCAGGTTTCCGATCGCTTTCGGATTCGGCGCCGCCCTCTGGAATGGTGCCCGCTTCATCCAACCAAACAAATCCATCAAGCTCCAATCTGGCGGGCCAGCATTCCTTCGTTGCAATGAAATTCACTCGATCCTGTATCCGTCGCCCCCAGACGATCCCGAAGGTATCAAAAAAGTCGAACCACAAACGGTCCAAGCGGTTTGAGACCATCGGACGAGAAGCCCAAGTAAGGTAGATTGCCAATACGGTTAATAACGTAGACCAGAAGCGGACCGTCGCTCGATTTGTCAGCCAGGCCGGGCAACAAGTTGAACTCGAGACAACGATTGCCAGGATCGACGCGCCATACAACAGTGCCGAAAGCGTGAAGCGAGTACCCAGGTAATTGCCGATGCTCATCACAAGAATTAGCGTAAACGCGACGAGTTGAGGAGTTTCCAGGAGCAGGCCCCGTAGCTCAGACCCCTGAAGCCTGAGTGCGATTAAGGGCCAGCCCAGAGCCAATAGCATCGGAAACAAGATAAACCACGTCCAGACGCGAATACCGGGGCGTCGTGATCCTAAAACGGCCATCGGTGGACAGAGCGCAAGAACCGCACAGGCGTACCAGGCATGGTCGGCAAGCGCCGTTGACATCGAATTTGCGCAAAGGTCTGCAAACCATGTCATCGTCCACACCAAGGTCGCAAAAACGCTCCAGACCCAGGCGGTTTTTAGCGTCGTATGTTTGAGTACGTTTTGACCGCGAATGATGACCCACCCACCGCCAAGGATTCCCGCAGACACAATGAGATGCCAAAAGAGGCTCAATCCATACTCACTTTGAAAACATGACAATGAAATTGTTTGCAGTTGAGTTTAGCGAGTTAGACCCAGCCCGCAGAGTCACTGCAATTGGTACGTTGAACGGAGTTGGTTCGGGGGCAAAAAAAACAATCCTGATTATTTCAGACCAACAGGCAGTTAACGCCGAAAACACTGGCGTGACGCGAATAGCTCCCTCGAATTGAGTTGTCCACCAAACGTGTTGTTTGGATCGGTATCACCTCAGTTCAACACGTTCCCTCGGCCCCATGATGTACCTGGAGAATGCAATGAAGTTTGTTTGGATTTCCGCCGCCCTGGCCGCCTTTGCAAGCCTGAACAGCGCTCAAGCTGGCCTGTTCCACCACAACAGCTGTAATAGCTGCAACGCTGCCCCGAGCTGTGCCGCCCCGGCTGCGTGCGTTTCCGCCGCTCCGACCTGTGCTGCTCCTGCCTGTGCTCCTGCTGCTGTTTCTTGTGCTCCTACGTGTGCTGCTCCTGCAGTAAGCTGTGCTCCAGTTGCAACGAGCTGTGCTCCAGTTTCGAGCTGCAACAGCTGCTGCAAACCACGTTGCCACAAGATCCGTTTGCCAAAGCTCTGCATGCCTAAGATCCGCCTCTGCAAACCACGTTGCTGTGGTTCGGTCTGCGGTTCGTCATGTGCTCCTAGCTGTGCCGCTCCAGTTTCGACCTGTGGTCCTACCTGTGCTGCTCCAGCGACGACCTGTGCTCCTAGCTGTGCCGCTCCTGTTGGCTGCACCAACTGATTTTTAAACGGAGTTGATGGTTTCAGGCAAGCTTGCTGAAATCGTCGATGACGGATAAACGAAAACATTCGAGGGGAGCCGACGGCTCCCCTCGATTCGTTTATTGACCGCGGACTCACTTGCTACCATGCGCTGCGGAATCGGCCGTCGACTTGAGGGTCGACAGGTATTCGACCAGGTCGCGGATTTCAAACTTTGACAGCTTTTTAACGAGGTCCTCTGGCATCCCGGATTTTCCGACGGTCCGTTCCTCAATGTCGGATTTTTTGACCGTGATCAACCGACCGTCGGGAAGTTGCAGCCGCAATTGCTCTTCGTCATCGTTCTTGACGATTCCTGCATGGATTTTGCCATCTGCCATTGCAAGAATTGCGGTTTCGAATCCTTTCGCGATCTGTTTGTTCGGATCCACAATCGATTCCAGCAGGTATTCGCGGGTTTTGTCGATTCCGATCCGCGAGAGATCAGGGCCGACATCACCACCCGATTTATCAATCTTGTGACATCGACGACACGAAACATCAACGCGCCCAGTGAAGATTTCCCGGCCCCGTTCTGCGTTACCACCTACCAGAGCTTCTCGATAGTCCCCCAGGTGATCTTTGACCGAACGGGTCTTATTGAAAGCGTTGATCTTTTCGATCAATTTTGGCGTGCGCCGTTGTGTGGCGGCGCTGATAAGATCCAGATGCAACGCAGGGGGTAGTTTTCCATTGAGCAATTTGTCGAACCAGCTGACAAGCACAGCATCTGCGTCGTCTCGCTTCAGTGCTGCCAAGGCGAAGACAGCAGCCTGCTGTTCCGAAATTGAATCGCCTGTGATTGTTTCGGATAACGACTTGACTCCCCGAAGCGGGTCGACACTCGCCAGAATCCGTCTCGCCTCGCTGCGCACAGTCGGATCGGCGTCCTTCAAGCCGAATTCGACTGATTTCACCAGATTCGGGCTCTTCAATGATTGAAGACCCGTCATGGCGATGACTCGTAAGGTTGGGTCAGAGTTTTCGACATCCTTAAGAATTTCGATCAGGTGCGGCTCGGCCTCAGATATGCCATGACGTGCAGCGAGCTTGGCAGTCGCTGTCCGAACGACTGGCGCTGACGCGAAAAGCGAATCAATCCAGGGACGGACAAAGCCGGCAATATCGACCTGCCGAGGTTCCAGCGGTCGATACTCGCCTGTCACTCGATCTAACGGTCCTGGAGCGTTCCACTCATCCAACTCGGCGAGAGCTTCTACTCGAAGACCGATCTCGGCCAATGGATTTCCGGCAAACGAAGCAACGGCTTCGGCGTTCTCTTTCGTTCCAAGCTGATAATTCGCGCTGATCGCACGCCGCATCACAGGTTCTGCAAGACCTGAATTTTCAATCAGTTTCGCAAGTCCAGGAAGTGCCTGGGGGATCGGAACGTCGTGAATTGCCCTGGATGCTTCGACGAGGACCAGTGGGTCGGTATCACTCAGAAACGCTTCCAGCCCAGGATGAGCCAGCCGACGAAGCGCTACCACGGCCCCAATACGTATCGCCGTATTTGGAGTTCTGATTGTCGCGACAAGTTCTTCAGGCAATGCGGCTCCGGCAAGCCCCATTATCAACCCGTGGCGCAGCGTCGGATCGGCGTCCGCATTTTCAGCAAGGGCCTCCAGAAGCGCGGGATACGCTGGTCGATACTTGAGTTTGCCGATGGCAATTGCTGCTAACGAGCGGACTCGAAGATTTTGATCTTTCACTAGCTTCATCAGACCTGGGCCCGCTTCTTGCATTACGGCATCGCCGCAGACGCGAGCAATTTGAGAACGAACTTCAGGATTGGGATCGTTCATCAGATCAAGTAAAGGCTTGAGGATAACGGAGTCCTGCCTCCCTAATTGGCCAAGCCCCCAGATGCTATGTAGGCGGGCATTCAGGTTCTCACCTTTCGTCGCCGACTCGACCAATTCTTTGACAGCATTTTTCTTTGTCAGGCCGAGCTGGGCTCGCAGGCGAATGCGATAGTCAACGTGAGCGAGAAGTTTGACGAGCTGGTCGATTGACCGATCATCAAACCCTTCTTTCAGCAGCGACTGAACTTCGTTCACCAGGGTTGACTTTCCAAGTCGTTCGTCCTGAAAACGATAAATTCGGCCTTTTCCGGTTCCATCCCAGCCATCGACCCAGTCCGAAACATAAACTGATCCATCCGGACCAAAGTCAACATCTGTCGCGAGGATCGACCAGATGAACTCTTCGGCGTTGACGAGTTCAAACGAAGCCCCTTTGGGAATCAAGGAGAATGTGCGAATCCCGCTGTTGGATGCCTGACCTCGGAAATCTGCCAGAAAAAAATGGCCTCGATATTTTTCATCCAGACCTGTTCCCGGGTAGTACGCCAGGCCCGACGGGCCGTTGGCGAAATGAGCGATTGGCGGAACTAAGTACGCGGCCTGACCTGCGTGATGAACATGCCACAGTTTTTCCCGATTCCATGGGCCGCGATCTTGCAGGTACTGATAATACATCCGCCAGCCGGTATCAGAACCCTCCATCAAATATGTCCAGCGAGCCTGGTCGCCGCTGTCCGAATTATTGTCGCCGGTAAACAGGTTTCCGAATTCGTCAAACGCAAGTTCTTGAGGATTACGAAGCCCGTTGCAGTAGACTTCAAGCTTGGAGCCGTCAAGTTCGCAGCGAAAAACAGCCCCTTGATCGGGTTGGAAAAGTCGGGTCTTATCCTTCAGCTCGATGTTGTAGCCGCGATCTCCAATGCTGAAGTAAATTCGTCCGTCAGGGCCGAGCACCAACCCGTGAAGATCGTGCCCGCGAAAGGCAACACGGACACCAAACCCGTCGTAAAGTGCCGTTCTTTCGTCCGCAACACCGTCGCCATCTGAATCCTTCAGATGCCATAATTTCGGGATGCACGTATAGAAGACCCCACCTTCGAATACGAGCAGGCCCGCACCAGTACCATCCTCAATGGCGTTGAATCCATCTGCAAAAACTGTCGATTCATCAGCCTGACCGTCCCCGTCTGTATCGACCAACCTCCGAATACGATCGTGTTCGATCGAATATTGCTTTACATCCTCCTTCAGATACTTCTTGAACATTGTTACCCGGTCGTCCACCGTTCTCGCAGCGAGATCGTCGAGCAGCCAATTCATGTGGCTTCGATTATCTTCAACCCCTTTTGACTGTCGAAATGTCTCTGCGACATAGATTCGTCCCTGGTCGTCAAAACAGAAGGCGACGGGATTGGCGATCATTGGCTCAGCAGCAAATAATTGCGCTTTCATTCCGCCGGGTAACAAAAATCGATGGATCGCCAGCTCCCCTTCTTGCGACTTTTCCGCAACCATCGGCACGTAAGTCTCTGCAGCATTTATTGCGAGAACAGGAAGCGTAAAAAGAATAGAAACAATGGGTACTATGGACAGCTTTTTCATAGGGCAGAAAATTCTTTCAGGATTACTCGTAACATTTACCGGACACATGGCATCAATTATTACGTGATGGGGAGTGGTCCACCAGCAAAAGTTTTCCATCACGCATTCGTACGATGCAAATTGCACCACACCAATTGGACAGATGGGTGAACTTCAAACGATGACCAATCGGGCATTTCTTGTAAAACAGCGAGGATTCAAAGCATTTCATTAATCTTTTCTCAAGATTATGCGTACTAAGCCTAGAATTCTTGGGAAATAGCCGAACCCGGTGCAATAATTGCGGTGTCAGTTAACTGCTGAGAAGGACATTCAGGGTTTCAATCAAGTCAAGGAAGAAATGATGTTAGTTTTGACTCGCGGGGTAAAACAGAAGATCGAAATTGGCGATCGATGCGTGACGGTCACGGTTCTTGAGGTTAAAGGCGGGCGTGTTCGCTTGGGAATTGAAGCTCCCGATGACGTGTCTGTACGCCGGCAAGAGCTGATTATTAACGCCCCCGCACAGGCTGCGAACTCGGCTGCCAATTAATACGTAGAGTCGTGATTTTGTTTTATGTGAGAGCAAAAAACCGTTGAATCGATGTGGTTGAGAGATAATCCGACCCGTCGACAATTCCGGTCCGTGTGAAAAAAAATTTGCCAGCCGCGCGCATCAGGAGCCGCCGACTGGCAAAATTCGTTTCACTTCTAATGTGGCCGATCACTATTCAACGGTCACACTCTTGGCAAGATTTCTTGGCCGATCAACATTACAGCCACGTAGAATCGCGATCTGATAAGCAAGCAATTGCAGCGGAATTGACGTGACAAGTGGTTGCAAGTGCTCATCGACATCGGGAACGAAAATGACATCGTCTGCGAGATGCGCAATCTTGTCATCACCGTCACAGGCGATTGCGATGACAGGACCTTTTCTCGCCTTAACTTCTTCCAGATTGCTCATCACTTTCGGGTAAATTTCGCAGCGTGGGGCGACAAACACGCTTGGCGTGTTTTCGTCGACCAGCGCGATCGGACCGTGTTTCATCTCAGCAGCCGGATAACCTTCAGCGTGGATATAGCTGATTTCCTTGAGCTTTAACGCTCCTTCCAGCGCTACTGGGAAGTTGTACAACCGACCGAGATAGAGGAAGTTTTCCGCCGTGTAATATTTGCGGGCGACTTCTTTCACCTTATCGAAACATTTCAACGTCTGTCGAATTTTATCAGGCATCGCACGAAGTTGACTGATAATTCGCTTCCCCTCGGGGTGCGAAAGATGTCTCATCCGGCCCAGAAGTAAAGCCAGAAGTGTCAACACGGTGACCTGAGAGGTGAAAGCTTTCGTCGAAGCCACGCCGATTTCGGGGCCAGCATGCAGGTAAATCCCGCCGTCAGCTTCGCGGGCGATCGTTGATCCGACTGTATTACAGATTGCGAGTGTCGGATGACCTTTTCTCTTACATTCCCGCATCGCAGCCAGCGTATCAGCCGTTTCGCCGCTTTGAGTGATTGCAAAAATCATCGTTCGATCAGACATTGGCGGGTTGCGATAACGAAGTTCGCTGGCGTATTCGACTTCGACCGGTATCCTCGCAAATTCTTCGATCAGATATTCACCGACAAGTCCCGCATGCCAACTTGTACCGCAGGCAGTCAGAACAATTCGGTCAATGCGTCGCAATGTCTGCGGGTCCAGATTCAGTCCACCGAACTTGGCAGTTGCCTCGTCATCGTCCATCCGCCCTCTCAGCGCATTTTCAATCGTTTGAGGCTGCTCGAAGATCTCCTTAAGCATGTAATGTTCGTACTCGCCCAGGTCCGTATCTTGAGTTGTCTGCTCAAGTGCCCGAATCGACATGGCCGGTTCGGTTCCATCCTGGCGTCGCAGAACAAACGAGTTGGCGGTAATCACGGCGGTTTCATGGTCATTGAGATAAACGATCTCTTCCGTATTCCCAACTAGCGGACTGGCATCACTGGCGAGAAAGTATTCGCCTCGGCCGATACCAACGACCAGCGGGCTTCCCAACCGGGTTGCCACGAGTAAACCGGGGACATCGCGAAAGAGGACCGCCAGCCCGTAAGTCCCCTTAATTTGGTCAGTCGCCGATTCGATTGCACGCACATACGTTTGGTGATCACCGGGGTCAGCACCCAGTTTGATAGCTTCCTTGAGCTGGTGAGCAACGAGATGTGCGGCGACCTCAGTGTCCGTGGCCGTGTGAAACGCATAGCCAAGTTCTCGCAGCCTGTCCCGCAAAATGGAATAGTTCTCGATCACCCCGTTGTGAACCAGAACGACTTCGCCATTTCCGCCAGTGTGAGGATGGGAGTTTGTATCGCTCGGTTCACCATGTGTCGCCCACCGCGTGTGACCGATTCCCGTCGACCCGTTGATCGGATCTTGCTTGCACATTTCGGCCAACTGAGATACTCGCCCTGTTTTTTTGCGAATTCCAATTTGGTTGCCGTTTTGAAGGGCGATTCCGGCGCTATCGTATCCGCGATATTCCAGGCGGAACAATCCTTCGATCAGGTATCCATACGCTTGCTTCGGGCCAACGTATCCAACTATGCCGCACATCGGAAACTGCTCCAATTAAGTTATTCGCGAGAAAAGGTAAGCTTCCTCATTTCAGCCCCTCGTCGAGCTTTATTAAAATGCTGAGACTCGATAGGGCTGTTCGCATTTTATTTTCCGGTAAAGAAAAATGAATTCCGTGAATTCGTCGTTCCATGCCGTACGGAAGTTGTAACAGAACTTGCCAAGTCTGTTGAGATCTCTGGTCGTCAGTATCATCACGAATAAGTCGGTAATGATCTGACATTGATGTTAAGGCCGTTTAACATTTGTTATCAAGACTTGTCAAAACGGCGCAAAGAAAGTTGTACGTTTTGCGATCATTTTGACGAATCGGCCAACTCATTTGAGAGGGATCTCTCAAAATACTCGAATCTCGCTGGATTGAGCGATCGAAAGCATTAGGGCGATTATTCAAATCGGAGAGTCGCAAAGTGACTCAACGAAACCAGGGTTTGCCATCAGTTTCGTGTTGAAATCAGTTCTGGGCTCCATGCAACAGCACATGATGAACTTGACTCAATAACAAAAGCGGTCGGAAGAAATTGTGGCGGGTCGCCTCTGGTACGTCGATTGCCGAATGAAAATGGTCGCCTCAAATTTCAATAACATTTGCAACGCAACGACGGAGTTCCGCCGCATGGCTTCCCCGCTCAACTGGATGTCCGATCTGATCGATCACGTTTCCGCTAGTATTCAACCACATGATGATCTGGCTCCTTTGGGCTGCCACTTTCAGCAGTATAATGGCGTCTGGGAAATCACCCTATTTGCGTCACGGACAGAGCTAATCGGAGGTCCACAAGACGGGAAGCTGAAAGATTCACATTTCAACGTCGATGTAAAACATTTGATGGGCGCATTTTCGACCATCGAATCGATTGCATGGCAGGCTCATCGAATGGATCAGGACGACGAACTAGGACCGCATATGGCGGTCGAAGGGACAATTGATGACAAGCCCGTCTGGCTGAGAATTACATCAACTGCCCCACGACAATTCGGCCCGGGCCGACATTATTTCGTTAACAGTAAGTCCATCAAAGACATCTGGTGACGACTAACGCCTCTCAAATCCCAGACCTGACAGGCACAGACACTAGCCCCAAATCATGTATGCGATGGTGCTTGCGGCGAAAGCAAGTGCCTTAATGCCGGTTCCAGACTGGGGTAAAGAAACTGATAGCCGGATTCACTCAACCGATTCGGCATCACCTTGGCACTTGCCAGCAAAAGATCGTTCGCCATCTCACCAAGCGCGATTCGCGCGGCAAAACCGGGCATCGGAAAGATCGTCGGACGGCTGATCACAGTACCAAGTGTTTTTGTGAAGTCGTAATTTGTTGCGGGACACGGCGCCGTCGCATTGACCGGGCCCGACATCTTATCGTGCGTGATACAATGATTTATCGCGCCAACGACATCGTCGATCGCAATCCAGCTCCAGTACTGATTACCACTTCCCACCACTCCGCCGACGCCCATTCTGAAAGGTGGCAGCATCTTTGCGAGTGCCCCTCCTTTCTGACTGAGGACGACACCAGTTCGAAGATTGACAACTCGAATACCCTTCACTCGGGCCGGTTCGCATGCCGCTTCCCAGTCGCGACACACATCTGCCAGAAATCCCGTTCCCCCTGCAGATGTTTCATTCAGCAACTCACTGCCGCGATCGCCATAAAACCCAATTGCCGAAGCACAGATCAATGTTTTTGGTAGCGTCTCAAGTTGCGTGATTGTTTCACACAGCAGCCTGGTGCCTTCGACACGACTACGTCGGAGTTCCTTTTTCACTTCTGCGTTCCAGCGTTTCCCGGCAATATTTTCGCCCGCCAGATGAATGACAACATCGGTCCCTTCAATCCGGCCCTTTGGCAAAAGATTGCGAGCCGGGTCCCAGACGATGTCATGAGCCTCGTGAGCCTTGCCTCGCGTGAGACGATAAACGTCATGTCCCTGCTTTGTCAGGAAGGGGACCAATTCTGAACCAACCAGCCCTGTGGCTCCCGTTACCAAAACCTTCATGGCCCAATGTCCTCAATAGGATCAGTCATTCGACTGATGCTTTGTGTCTGTCATCGTCAATGGAATGGAATCATCGCGTGGAACGATACCAGATTCTAGGCACGACAGCGCAGGGAGCAAACCCAGCGAAACCAAACCGTATAAGTTATTGATTTTTTCCTGATCGACCGCAGCGAAATGAACAGCGTCTTCAGAACCGCAAATATCGAACGATTTCCTTTTGTCAGATGAAACTCCGGCAACAACTGACAGGCACAAACACCCATCGAACACTCGGTTTCGTGAGCAATTTGAGGTACGCTTTGCCAAAAGTATGGCTCTCTTAATTAGCGTGATCGGTCAAAATGTCGGACGAAGAAATTTTTGAGGATGTCGCGTGCACTGTCTGTGCGTGCGTGTGCGACGACTTGAGTGTCACTGTGCGCGATGGTCGTATTACCGATTACCAGCCTTTTTGCTCCCGGATCGGGAAATGGTTTGAACAACAAAATTCCCGACTCTCTGCTCCGGCCACGCGATCTGGCATCGAAATCTCGCTGGAAAGCGCCGTCGACGAGGCAGCGGGTATCTTGCGCCAGGCCAGGTCACCGCTTTTTTACGGACTGTCTCAAAGCAGCACCGAAGGTCAACGAGCCGCCGTTGCATTGGCCGATAGACTGGGTGCGACGATCGATACGACTGCGTCCGAAGGACACGCGCCGTCGATTCTCGCACTGCAACAAGTCGGCGAATCAACCTGTTCCCTCGGCGAAATTCGAAACCGTGCTGATCTTGTTATCTATTGGGGTTCGGACCCGATCCAGTGGCAGCCACGTCATCTGGATCGCTATTCAATGAGACCAGGAATGCTGACACCTGGCGGTCGTGCTGACCGCACGTTGGTCGTCATCGATACCAAACGGACGGCAACGTCGGAATTAGCAGACATCGTCCTGGAGATCAAACCGAACCACGACTTCGAAGCGATTTGGACACTCCGTGGCTTGTTACAAGGAAGCGAACCGACGGATGGTGTCCCCACCGGCTTGCCGCTCGACCAATTAAAGGATCTTGCCCGGCGAATGCGAAGCTGTCGCTGCGGAATTATTTTTTTCGGTTACGGGTTAGCGCTGCAGCCAATGGGCAATCACAATGTGGAAGCATTGCTTCAACTTGTGACAGATCTCAACCAAGAGACTCGATTTTACGCTCGGCGAATGCGCGTCGGCGGCGACGTATCAGGGGCCGACAGCGTACTCTGCTGGCAAACCGGATATCCATTCAGCGTCAATTTTGCCAGAGGTTATCCGCGTTACAATCCGAACGAGTTTTCTGCTGCAGATATGCTTGAACGGGGCGAGTCAGACGCAGTCGTCCTGATCGGATCAACGCGATTGGATCGTTTTCCATCTGCAGCACTCAAACATCTCGAACGAATTCCGACAATACTGATTGAGCATCCCTACGGAGTCGTCCCGTTCCAACCGAAACTACGAATCACGACGGCCGTCTATGGCATTCACCGGCACGGAACAGCGTATCGTATGGACGAAGTTCCAGTCCCGCTTCGCCCCCTGCTCCGCTCGACTGATCCTAGTGACGGTGAAATTCTCAGCCGAATCCACGCCGCGTTGTAATCACGATCGGGTAATCGGGATTAACTACTTCGATTTCACGACTTTCGAGCCCCAGCCTTCGTATTCGCCGTCGTGTTGTCGGGCGAGCTCAAAAAGCTCGAACGTAATGCGATCAATCGTTTCTGCGTCAACGGAATCGACGCGAAGCAAGCCGACAGCAAACGGAAACTCGGTCTCTTCGTCAGTTCGCTCAGGTCGACTTGCCGCTTCGTAACCGAGTTCGCCCGCCGCTGCGATAAACGATTCCCGATCCGCCTCAGTCGGAAAATTCGCGAAATGATCTACGGGACGAGGTTCTGTCAGCGAGTCACCGGCGTCATAAAGTCGCGAAATCACGTGCTGATTGTGAATCTGCTGAAAATCTTCGGCCGACGGATACAGAACATCTTGGTAGTGTTGCCATTCAGCGTCATCCGCTTCGTCGATCTCGAATTTGTATTCGGGGGCGGAACTCATCGCCGACGTCGCCGCCTGGCGAAATTGCTCCGGGTCGTTCGTATAAAAATAGAATTCACGCCGACCATCTGACGTAATCCGTCCGACGTATTCTGCATCCCCAAGATCGATCGAATCGGTCAGCACATCTTCGATCTCGTTCAGCTTCATGTCCTCCTCTTCGGTCGGAAAACCTTCCTCGTCAGGGGCCTGAACGTGAACCCACAGCCAGACAAGGGTCGGTTTGTCCTCCAGCGGAGCGACCTGGGCAATCCCAACATCCACGAGAATCACCGCAGGATGATCGTCGACATAGCTAACGTAGATTTCCCAATGGTCTTCGGGAGAAGAACTCGACTCGATTTCGTTGGACATAGGGTAACCTTTGTACCTCGCGACTTGTTAAACAGGATTTCAGCGAGTGTAACGGATTCCACTACCCAACCCTATGCCCGCCAACAATTTTCAAGCAGATCTTCCCCAAAATGGCATAAGCCGGGCCGGAACAAAGTGATTAGGGTCCCTCAGAAGACACGAATTTTGTTGTCCGACGTCTCTCCCGCAACCCAGACCGGTCGTTCGCCGCCACAATGTCAAGTTCTTCATGAGGATTGCTTGTTATTCGTTCCTCAGTTCGTCTTTTTATCAAATAAAAACTTGCGGACGATTTCCAGCTTGTGTCCTCGTAGCGACACATGAGGAATCGTCCGGTCGTCGAGAACCACATTACCCTGGGGATCGATCAACACATAACTTGGATAACCATCTGCAATGCCATGCTTCTGATAACTTGAGATGGTTCGGCCATCCGGCTGATCAACAACGACTGGGAAATTGAGGCCAATTTCATTCACGTGCCTTCGCACCGCTTCGAGGTTGTTCGAGTTGTTATGAACGCCGATCACCACCAGCCCCTTGTCTTTATAAAGCTCATGGGCAATTGTCATTGAGGGGAAATCTGCGTGGCACGGGCCACAGCCAATGAACCAGAAATCGAGCAGTACATACTTGCCCTTCAGATCGGCTAAGCACAATTTCTCACTGTTACTCCATCCGCAGCCATCGAGTTCCAGGGCCGGGCGACCCTTCAGCGTGATTACGGCATTCTTATTGCCTTCTTCTTCCGGCACAATTCCACGTTGCCAATCCGAAATTTCTACATCAAACTCGGTTAGCGGCCAGTCAAACGGATGCGGTTCCAGTTTCAAAACAAGCGGCTCTGAAGCATCAATCCGAATCTCACACTTGGCAGCATGTGGTCGATAGGGATCGAATGCCGCGATGTATTGTTCGAACGACCGCTTTTTGGAAACCGGATCAACCGGGACGTAATTTGCGGTCAATTCAAATCGCCCCTGGTCGTCGGTCAAAACGGGATTCGCGATATGCTGTCCGCTGCGGGTCTTCCCGCGAAAGCGAACAACGGCTTTAGGAACTGGTCGATCATCAGGGTCAATGACCGTCCCTCGAATTGTCGGCAATGATCGGACTCGAATCTCAGGGATTTGTGTTGAACTGTCATCATTTGCGTCGAATTGAATGTGTTCCGGATCGGCAATCAGTTTCTCGCCGTAGAAGGTCACTCGCGCGTTGCCCGCAGCAATTGGTAACGAATATTCGCCGTTTTCATCCGTCTCACCCCAGCCAGTGAAGCTCCATTTTGAGTCCGGTGTGGCGACTTCCGATTGCGAGTCGAGGATCTCGCCCAACACTGATTCCCCCTTCACCGGCAGTCCTGTATCCGAATTGATGACGCGACCACGCGCCATGACCTTGCGACGAACTTCAAATGTGAACTCGACATTTTTCCCCGGCTCAAGTTTCAGTCGTTCGCTTTTTGTGATTTCTTCACTGATGGTCGGAGTCAAATAGAAATCATCATGTTCCAGTCGCAGAAAGTTGTAGTCACCTGCCTCAACAGTAATCTTCCCTGCTCCTTCATGGTCGAACTGAACTTCGTACAGCCTGATCGACGAAGGTCGTTGGAAATCGGTATGACGAAAGTCGATGATGGCACTGGAGATCCGTTCCTTTGCACCTTTGGATGGCGCGCGACGTAAAGTGACGACAACGCCGGGCTTCATCACGGCCTTCGTTGATTCTCCTTCGGCAATCTTCAGGTCTTCAACTCTAATCGGTGCCAGACTTGGATGATCGATCGTCACATTCAGAATGTCTCCTTCGGGAAATGCCGGAAGAGTCAGGCGTCCCTGATCGTCGCTTGTGGCGATCTCGACTCCCAGATCGCGGAGCCACATCTGCGTCAGGTAATTCTCTCCGTTCGAGCCGCGTTGCCGGATTTGTCGAACGCTGGCACCTGCCACAGGCCTTCCCGATTCGTCGGTCAATTCAATTTTCACGATAGCCGGGGGTTTAAGCAGTATGTCCATACGCGAGCTCGAATTCCCTTCGTCGATCGTTCGATTGCAAAGCGTGGTCGCAAAGTCCGTTTTTTTAATTTCAATGAAGTAATATCCGTAAGCCAGTTTTTCAAACCGAAATCCGCCATCCACCTCAGTGATCGTCGGTGATTGCTCCGGAACCATGTGCCCAAATCGTTGACTCGGGTTTTTGTACTGGTAGAGCACTGCCTTTGCGCGGGGGATCGGTTTTCCCGATTGATCCAGGACCCGACCGGAAATGACCCCCGACAACTCTGTCTTTCCGGTCGCTTCGGTCTCTGTTGCTGGCGGCGCAGCATATCCCGAGACGAAACCAATGACCAAAAGGAAACCAGTCAATACCACACTGCTTGAGCGATGTATGTTCGTTGGCTGTATGCGCAGAATTGAAATAACAAACGAGTCATTCTGGTGACCGCCAGCCCCCTGGATTGCTCTGACGATTCGTTCAAGACGCAATGAAAGTTGGTTTGGATTCATCTGATTGGTACCAAATCCCGGGAAATGAGCTCGTTTGTCATCCTACAAATCAATGACCCGAAAAACAAGACATTCTGACTCAAGCACGTCTGGTAAACTCGCACAACTGAACTCGGTCAGAACGCGTACCGCTGGAAGTGAAACACTTGCTAAATCGTCTCGTTTGAAAAAACGATGCGGAGGTCCTGGCGAGCCCAAAAAGCGTTCATTCAACATCGGCATTTAATTTCATCGTCAAAACCCCTGAAAATCAGGCTGCGCATCGGTCTTTCCGTAAATTGGTATTCGCGGATAGAATCCGTACGAGAATTTCGTGGCCATTCATCGGGCGACCGTTGAAGGGCTGTGGATTTCCCCCATCGGTTCAAGGATTGATCAGCATGCCGCGCCTGCGGAGTCGGGCGGAAGGGGACCAATGACGCACTTCTTTGAAAAACGTGATTTCTGGGGTCAACGACAAAGCCTTTGGCTTGTCGTGCTCATGGCATTTGTCACCCCTGTCTGCTGCTGGTCGGTCGGACAGCTTAAACTTGAAAACGATGTTCAGAAGTGGCTTCCAGACAATGATCCGGAACTGCGAGCCCTGCATTGGGCTCATGAACAGTTCCCCGTTGAAGAACGAGTCCTGCTGACGTGGGACGGAAGCTCGATTAACGACCCTCGCATCGACAAGCTGGTTGAACAACTGGTCGGTAAGACCGACAGTCATGGGATCAAACGGGGAGGGCTTCCACAAGTTTCTTCCGTCGTCGAACCCCACCATTCATTGCGCATCATGCAGGAAAATGGCATCGAACCGCAGGAAGCCGCTCGTCGGCTTGAGGGAACAATCCTCGGCGCCGGGCCGCTTCGTTTGCGATTAACAGAAGCAGGTCGGTCAGCGTTGAAGAAGTCGAAACGCGAACTTCAGATCGCCATGCGAACCAAGTTCGAAACCGAACTGGTGATTCAGGATCCCGCTCCCGATTTGTCACCCTTGATCTCGATTCCGGTACCCGCCGCTGAAGGGGCGACGCCTGGTGATCCATGTCCTCCCGCCCTTGTCTCTGTCGACGGCAAACTTCTCGACAGTACAAACGTTGAACACGATTTGCAGGTTTCCTGGAAAGGGATGCGCGTCGGCAGCGGGCACACTGCTGGCATTGTCAACTGGCTGAAGGAATACATCCCCCAACGAGGCGAAGGAAAGCCCCTAGTGGAAGAGGCGTTTTTCGCAATCGGTTCTCCCGTCGCTCTGGCCATCGGAGTTTCCGAATCAGGATTGGCGGACAAGGCTGAAACAATCGCGGCAATTCGAGCCAGTTGCAAACTTGCCGGGATTCCTCCCGAAACGTTGCACATGTCGGGAAGTATCGTCTCGGCAAACGAACTGAATGTCGAGATTGTGAAGGCGGCCTGGGACACTTCAGTGCCACTGGTTCAGATTCACCGCCGATCCGTCATCCTGACCTCTGCCCTGGTGAGCGCCCTCGTTGCCTTCATCCTCGTACGCAATATTCGCCTCGCAACTCTGGTACTGATTATCTCCCTGTTCACGACATTCTGCTCGATGGCCGTCGTTCCGGCGACCGGTGGTTCAATGAACATGGTGCTGATCATCATGCCGACACTGCTCGTCTTGTTGACCATGTCCGGAGCAATACATGTCTCGAATTATTGGAAGCATGCCGCTTGCAAGGATGAAGCAGGAGCCATCGTCGAAACAGTTCGTCGGTCATGGATCCCCTGTTTTCTCGCCAGTTTGACAACTTCGATCGGATTAATCTCGTTGTGTTCCAGCCGTCTGCAACCGGTCCGCGAATTTGGGATCTACTCCGCCTGCGCCACGATGTTCTCATTTGTCATGGTCGTTTACGGACTTCCCGCCTTGATGCAGCTCTGGCCTGGTCGACCACCCCGTGAACCGGAACTCGATCACCCCGGCTGGCGAGCCTTGGGCCGGATGCTCACGGTCCATCCCGGCTGGCAGGCGCTTGGCTTCATCGGCGTCTGCGCAGGACTCAGTTTTGGTTTAACACGGTTTCGAACCGAAACCAAAGTGATTCGCTATTTCCCGGATCATGCTCGTATCGCCAAAGATTACTGGGCGATTGAGACCAACCTGTCAGGAGTCATGCCGGTCGAGACGATCATTCGATTCGATGAACAATCTCAGAAGGACACCAGTTTTCTCGATCGAATGGAACTGATCCGGGGAATTCAAGAACGCATGTGGGCACACCCTGAGATCAGCGGTTCGGTTTCGCTCGCCGATTTTCAGCCGGTCAGTGAATCGCCGCCCGAGGATGCTGGATTCCTGCTCAAATCCAAATTCAACAAGAAAGCAACACTGGTTCAACAGCGAATCCGTGACGGCGAAATCCCTGGTGCGCGGGCTTTCTATACAGTGTCTGAACAAGGGACAGACCTCGATCATTCTGGAGACGGTTTGCTGAATCAACCCGGCGACGAACTCTGGCGAATTACCGCCCAGGTCAACGTCATGACAGACAACGATTTTGCCAGAGTCCTGGCTGACCTGCATGTGATTGCACAGGATGTCCTCAAGCTTCATCCCGGATCACAACATTTAATCACAGGCAATGTGCCACTGTTCGTACGGACCCAACAGGCTGTCCTCCAGAGCCTGCTCAGTAGTTTCGGGCTGGCCTTCGCGCTGATTCTCGGCGTGTTCATCGTGAAATTACGTAATTTTGGCGCTGCGGTCGTGGCAATGATCCCTAATCTCGTACCAATCACTGTCGTGTTTGGAGCGATTTCATGGGTCCAGCAACGGATCGATATCGGCTCGATGATCACTGCCTCAATCGCGTTAGGGATCGCCGTGGATGGAACGTTGCATTACCTGACCTGGATGCAACTTGCCATGAAAAAAGGCCGCTCGAGAAAAGAGGCGGTCATCGACGCACTCGTTCAATGCGGCCCGGCAATGTGGCAGACGAGTATTGCCGTCGCGATCGGTCTGTTGATGCTCGTCCCCGCAGAATTGCGATTGATCAGTCGATTCGGATCACTGATGGCATCAATGATCGGTGTCGCGCTGCTCGGCGACATTGTCCTCTTGCCGCAATTGCTGGCTGGACCGCTCGGCTGGCTGTTTGAGCCTAAAACATCGACCGATCAAGTCAAGCCAGTACTGCCCGAACAGCAAATGCTGGTCGTCGAACCGCAGCAAAATGAGGAAGCGGCCCCAGCGATTTCACGTGGAACGAACCCTCCGAAGCCGCATATCAAGCCCGTTGACCCAAACCGCAAAAAGGGACGTCCGACAGCGTGATGCGAATTCCCCGAAGTTGCGGCTTCCATCCGCAGGTACATTTCTCGCTCAGCCGGGAAGAAAGCCAAATTGCCATGGACCTTGAGGCCCATCGGGGCTTTCAACCGCAAGTCGAGGCCTGCTGCAACTCGGCGATCGTCTCGGCTCTGCGAGACGGCGACATCAGACGGAGGCGAAGCCTCTCTGGACTTCCTTGCATGACGAAGTTGACTTTTTCAGCCAAGTTTCAGGATTTCTTCCAAAGTAGCCAACATCGCTCAGCGTGATGAGCATGCGTCGAAAACGATTCAAGCATTGCCTCAGCATCGGGACAAATACGTGGTTTGAATTCCTTTTTTGAGAACATGCGAATTCGAAATGAGTAGGTTCGCGAACAATGCTCATCACGCGGAGCGATGATGGCTACTTTGGTCTGAGGCGAAGCCTCCCTGCAGTCATCAGAGAAGCTGTGGCTTGCTTGTCATCGACGTTCGCAGGCAATCCGGCATTGCTTGACTGAAGACAGTCAAACACCGGCACAGGTTTTCGGTCAGACGGCGTTTCTTACAGAAAAAAACTCTTTCCCGCCTCACCAAACAGGTTATCGCGTGAACGATTCGGATTGCGTTGAATTGCCTGTCGCAACTATAAGACGCGTCGTGGCTTGACTTGATTGGTCTACTTTAAGACTGCGCGATTTTCATGGATGTTTTACCGCGCATCACTCGGCAACTTGTCGATCGGTTTCGCGAGATGCCGCCCGTTCAACGAGCAGCGTCAATCGCGTTGCTGCTGATTGTGTGCGCCGGATTTGGCTGGCTGGTCATTTTCAATCATCGAACCGAATTCCAACCCGTTTCGTTTGGAAAATCATTCGAAAATGAAGAACTCGCTTCAGCCGAGCGGGCGCTGGTCGCCGCGGGATTGACGAGTTTCCGACGTGATGGTCAACGATTACTGGCACCTGCCAGGGATCTACCTCGCTATAACGCGGCCCTCCTGGAGTTTGACGCGCTCCCCGCCGATCTGGGCACGCAAATGATCAAACACTATGAAACGCTCGGGCCCTTCAGCACCGATCGACAACGCCAGCAGATGAAAGAAGCTCTTTTACTTCAAGAATTGCGTCGGATGATCAAGGCGGTTCCCGACATCGAAGACGCTCGAGTCGTCATCGCATCCCCTGAACGTCGATCCGGCTGGAATCAGAAAACACGCGCAACCGCCAACGTCTCTGTAAAGCCGCGAGCTGGTCGAGAAGTCTCTGTCACTCTGGCCAATTCATTGAGGCATGTGGTCGCGAGTGTCGTACCCGACTTACTCC
The DNA here is from genome assembly GCA_903858935.1 of uncultured Schlesneria sp. GTDB lineage: Bacteria > Planctomycetota > Planctomycetia > Planctomycetales > Planctomycetaceae > Schlesneria. The sequence goes on from CAIOKO010000072.1 coordinate 39,637, forward strand.
CTGCCGACGTGACAATTTTTGATGTAACACGGGGGCAAGCCTATACCGGAGAACCAACTGACACCACTCTTGAAACCCGGCAACGACAGCAAACGCTGGAAATCACCCGCCAATATGAACAGCGTCTTCAAAAGGCCCTGTCGCATATCCCCGATGTCAGCGTGGTTGTCCAGATTGATCTCGAACGAAGAAGACCATCAATCGTTCGGCGGACGGCCCATCAAACTCAAGACGATCATACTCGAGTAGTCAACCGACCTGCTTCTCTCGACGTCGAAGACGCACACTTGACCGGATTCCGCGGGACAGGCGACAACCAGCCCGATCTTTCGACCACCGTTACCGAATCGAAGTTCGCTCACGCCGCAGATCTGCCGCAAAACATCCGGGTCAGCGTCTCGATTCCCCGCGACTACCTTCGTGATGTCGCACGCCGTATGCAAAACAGGTCTGCATCAACTGACCAGCCGGACTTGGAAACGATCGAACAGGATGTTTCCGCCAAAGTTGAACGAATCGTCGCTGGACTGATTCCATCGGATTCCGCCCGTCAGACTGTCTCCGTCACTTGTGTTGATCGGTGGACGCCTGAATCACCAGATGAGACACGTCGATTAACATCGTTGCAGTTGACCTCATTCAGTCCAAAATGGGGTGGGCCACTTGTGATTGCCGGATTGACGACGATTGCAGTGATTTTTGTCTTGAAGCGCAAATCGAGAACCGCTTTGCAATCGCATCAATTGCCGAATCTCGACGAACACGAATCGATTTACGTTGCATCACCAGCAACACCAGCAACAATCACTGGAATCACAACATCGAAGCTGGATCACTTTGCGATGCTGCGTGACGAAATCAGATCACTTGTGGAAAGCGACCCAGGGGCATCCGCCACGCTGATAGGCAAATGGTTATCTGAGGCAAATGAATGAGTACCGATCTCATGAATGGGACTCGTAAGACTGCGATCCTGTTGCTTAGTCTCGACCAGTCACTCGCATCCGAGGTCATGGGAAAGCTCCCTCGCGAAAAAATGGAGCAAGTGGCACTCGCTATTGCCAACACCGATCACGTCACGCGAGAAGAACAGGAAGTTGTTCTGAATGAATTCAAAGCGGCGTTTATTTCCCGACCACTCATCCAACCTGCGGGACCAGAGACCGCGAGAGAACTGTTAGAGCGAACCATCGAGCAGACAAGCGTCGGACCGCCTGAGCATCATCTGGAGGAACAAGTCGAAGCCGGACCGTTCGCCTTCCTGCACAATCGGCATTCTGATGATGTGCGACGAATCATCGAGCACGAACACCCCCAGACGATCGCCGTCGTCGCGGCAAGATTACCTCCCGGCCTGGCGTCACAAGTACTGGCTGGCTTCAGTTCCTCACAACAGGCTGAAATCGTTGGCAGGCTCGCAAGGCTCGGCCCAACGGATGCTGATGTATTGACCGAGATCGCAACACTTTTGCAAATGCGTTCTGGACGAAAACTTGTTCGCACTCAGGGTGTCGATCATGCGGCGGACGTGTTGCACGAATCAGAGCGAACGTCATCGCATGCTATTTTGCATTCCCTTGATCAAAAAGACCCGAGCGTCGCGAAGACAATCCGGGAGTCCTTGTTTTCATTTCAGGATCTTGCCAGTTTAAGTGACGAAATACTTGAGACCATCCTGCAGGCAACATCCGAATGCCCCTGGGCTGTCTCACTCAAGGGATGCTCGGAATCTCTTCGGCAGCGCATCATCAAATGTCTTCCTGCAGGAATCAGTGAGGCTCTGAAAGCGGAAATGAAGTCGGTTGGCGCGCTCCGTTTGAGCGAAATCACAGCCGGACAACAGCAGGTCGCTCGCGCAATATTGGTACTCGAGGCCAATGGACAGATCGAGTTACCAGCACCCCGAGTGAATCGACACAAGGCCAATGATCGAATCGCAAAAACAGGTTAAGCTTGATGGCAATAATTCAACAATTTCCAGGGAGAAATTTGTAACGCCCCCCTGCGGGGGTGGTAACCGGGCCTTTGCCCTGGCCAATGCAGCTGTCACAGATTTCAGCAACCAATTGTCGGTTTGGCGCAAAAGCGACTTTTAACTCCCCCGCAAGGGGCCAGGATTGATTTACGCTCACCATGAACGCTCGAATCATCAAAGCTCACTCCACCCATGCTTTATCCACGGTTGAAGTCTTCAATTTCGTTGATCTCCAGGAGCAGGGAAATCAGATCGTTGCTCAGGCCCGTCGCGATGCCGAGCAGATCCTCGACGCGGCACGAAATGACGCCACGCAGCTTTGTGAACAAATCCTGACTGCCGCCAGGGACGAGGGTCGGGCCCATGGGCTGCGTGACTCCCAGGTCATTATCGCCAAAACGGCAACAGAGATCGCTGAACAGCAAGTGACTGATCAATTGGCAACCGCACTTCCCGCACTTCAAGCGGCCGCTGAATCACTTCAGGCCGAACGTGATCGATGGCTTGTCAGATGGGAACAGATTGCAGTCCGACTTGGTGTTGCCATTGCCGAAAAACTTCTGCAACGCCAGTTGGCCGCGCGCCCCGAGTTTGCCACCGAAATGATTTCAGATGCCCTGCGGCTTGCTGCTGGACAACCACAATTGACCGTCTATCTGCATCCCGATGACCTGTCCGCCTGGGGTGATCGGGCGCCACAAATCGTGCAATCTCTGACCGCTTGTGCCGACACAACACTGGTTCCTGATCCTCATTCAATGAGAGGAGGTTGCCGGATCGAGACGCGCCACGGGGAAATTGATGCCCGAGTCGAAACCATGCTGCACCGTATTGCCGAAGAATTGGTCGACGATTAACCAACGTGACATTGAGGAATTGATATGCTCTCTCTCGATGAACACGTTCGTTTCATCCTGCCCGTCGGACTGACTGGTCGCGTCACCCGCATCGTGGGACTGACCGTCTCCGTATCCGGGTTTCCAGCCCCACTCGGTGCCATTGCAAAACTGGAATCCGAACAAGGAACAGTCCTTGAAGCGGAAGTGGTCGGTTTCTCGGGGGAAGAAACATTACTTTTACCCTATGGTGATCTGAGTGGAGTCAGACGCGGTACTCGTGCGATCCTTGGTCATTCTGTTCAAGGAGCACGAGTCGGAGATGCAATGCTGGGGAGAATCATTAATGGGCGAGGACGCTTTATTGATGGGTTGCCTCCCGCCATTCTCCCACGACACGTCAATCTTCATTCGATACCTGTACCGCCGATGCAAAGGCCGAGAATTAACGAGACCCTGGCAACAGGCGTACGAGCCATCGATGGACTTCTGACGTGCGCAAAAGGACAAAGATTAGGGATCTTCGCCGGAAGTGGTGTGGGTAAAAGCACCCTGCTCGGCCAGATTGCAAGATCGACCGAGGCGGACATCAACGTCGTCGTCCTGATCGGCGAACGAGGACGCGAAGTTCGCGAGTTCATCGAGCGTGACCTCGGACCTGACGGGCTGGCTCGTAGCGTTGTCGTCGTGGCAACAGGAGATGACCCGGCGGTCCTTCGCCTGCGGGCTGCCTACCTCGGTACGGCGATCGCTGAATACTTTCGCGAGACCGGTCGCGATGTCCTGTTGGTTATGGATAGTATCACGCGATTCGCGCTGGCTCAGCGAGAAATCGGTCTTGCCGCCGGAGAGCCTCCCGCGACTCGGGGCTATCCGCCAAGTGTTTTCTCGTTACTGCCGAAACTGCTCGAAAGAACCGGAAGAACAAGTTCCGGCAGCATCACCGGTTTCTACACCGTCCTGGTGGAAGGCGATGACACGAACGAACCAGTCTCGGACGCCGTTCGAGGTATTCTGGATGGCCATATCATGTTGTCAAGAAAACTCGCGCAACAAGGACACTTCCCAGCAATTGATATCCTCTCCAGCATCTCACGGCTGATGCCGGAAATTACCTCTGATGAGCATCGACAATCCGCAACGTCCCTGCGACAGATTCTTTCCGCATACCAGCAGTCAGAAGACTTGATCTCAATCGGTGCCTACCAGAGTGGTTCAAATGCGGCAGTCGACGCGGCGATCAGACTCCAGGAACCGATCCGATCGTTCCTGCGGCAATCCCCAACAGAATTCGAATCGCTGACAAATTCGATCGACCGACTTCTACACCTAAGCCGGATTATTTGACAGCAGGCCCCGCAAGCGAGGGGCTTGCGTTGTTCTCCGCCGCTTTTCAGCCTGAAGGGCTGACAGATATCAGCCCGGGGCAAGCTCGTCTTCGAGCGCCGCCCCGGGTATGAACGTACACAATCCGGATTGCCCTGAAAGGGCCTGATATCCGCAAGGGGCTATTTCACTCTTCAGCGACGTATGGCAGCAATCCGACGTATCGAGCACGAAGAATCGCTTCGCGCACGGCCCGTTGGAACTTTGCACAATTGCCCGTCTTACGACGCGCCAGCATATTCCCTTCGCGGTCGATCATCGTCCGCAATGTCTTTAGGTCTTTGTAGTCAACAAAGATCGGACGTGGTGATTTATCACAGCCATTCGGACAGAACCGGCAACGCAGTTTCTTCTTCAGGCGTTGACGCTTCTTGCGAAGCTTCTTGATTTCAGTCTTAGTATACGCATTCATCGTCATGTACCTCAGGTTGGCGATTCCGGATCTTCCGGAACCCGTTTCATCGAGAAACGCGGGAGGAACTTGCCCGCAGTTACAAGACACGCGTCCTGCCAGCGGAACAATATCAACCGATCAGCACGCTCGGCTGAAGGGGGGCGGACAGTATCGTCCCAATGTCAAAAGATTGCAAGCGTCATAGTTCCAATGAGAATCAATCTTTGAAACTCAGGTGCCTCCGCATGACCTTACTCGGTTATGCCGTGCTCTTCGGGCTTCTGAAACTGGACAGACGAAGACACGGCTTCTCCGAAGACTCCATCCAGGCTTCACCTCACACCAAAGTCGCCGTCATCGCTCCAAGGTTGTGATTTTTTGTAGTTGAGGCCTCCAGCCTCGACAATATGTTGTTGCGCACCGGCTGAAGCCTTGTTTATACGCTCGTTCGGCGGGTGAATTGCGAAAAAACATCGAGTTCAATTGTAACGTATCATGTGGGTCTTTTCCCCGAAGGGGATACAGATATCAGCCCAGGGCAAGTGAGTCTTCGAGCGCCGCCCTGGGATTGGGGGTCGTGAATTTCTTTTGTCCTGTCAGGGCAACGGACCCGATTAGGACGGATTGGTGAAGAACATCTGGCGCGAAATTCACATATTTTCATGAACTTGTTTGGCGGACTGTTTTCCCTTGCCCTTTCAGGGCAATTCACGGTTGTCTGGATCAATACCCGGGGCGGCGCTCGAAGACGAGCTTGCCCCGGGCTGATATCCGTCAGCCCTTCAGGCTGAAAATCGCTCCGACTTCGATTTGTTTTAATGAGCCGCTCGATATTTCAAGTTGAGGCCTGCATTTGATTATACGACCGACTTTGGACGGGACCCATGGCGTTAACCAAGTATTTTTGCCGTCTCCTCAAGCTAACGCTTTTTCTTCTTCGCAGGCTTTGCAATCAGACTATTTAGCGTTGCGAGATTCATGGCATCCAGGTCGACACCGTCACGCTCCCCTTTCTCCGTTTCCAGATACATCGGCGTGTCGGCGAACCGGATGTCGTTGACGATGTGTCTGAACGGTTCCAGGCCAAGAAAACCTTCGCCAATATGCTCGTGGCGGTCAACGCGGCTGCCAAGCGGCTTTTTACTGTCGTTCAAATGCCACGCCCGAATCCGATTGATGCCAATGTGCCTGTCAAATTCGGCCATCGTCTCCGCATATTCCTCTTTGGTCTGAAGCGGATATCCTGCCGCAAAAATGTGACAGGAATCGACACAGACCCCAAGAAGGTCAGGATTTCGAACGTTTTCGAGCAGATAGCCGATCTGCTCGAATCGATGACCAAGATTCGAGCCCTGTCCGGCCGTTGTCTCCAACCAGTACTGGCACTGTATCCCCGCCGTCCTGTGATGAGCCTCATCCAGCCCCTCGACGATCCGTCGTTGCCCTTCTTCCTCTGACGACGCAACAAAACTGCCGGGGTGCATCACCACCCCTTCCAGTCCCAGCGATTCCGCCCTCTCTAATTCAATGACCAGAGCATCGAGCGACTTTTTCCACAGCGTATCATCAGGACTGGCAAGATTGATCAGGTAACTGTCATGAGCACAGGGTCGCCGAACTCCGGTCCGCTGAAGAGACTCGCGAAATAACCGCACGTCCTCGTCTGAAAGCGGCTTTGCAGCCCATTGATTATTGTTTTTTGTGAATAACTGAACCGTTTGCAGACCAAGTTCGGCAGCGGTATCAACCGCTTTGTAATAGCCGCCCGCAATGCTCAAGTGAGAACCAAAAAGTGGCATGAAAAAACCTTTGAAGAAAATGGGACATCTAAGACTTATAGAACCTCTTAATCAATCCATCAGCCCCATACGTCCCATCAGTCTCATTGGTCCCATTTCTTTATCCGCACCGATTCACCGGCAGCCTCATCACATCAACCAGCCGCGACCTGAATAACCCCTGTCATTCGGCCTTGAAACTTTGCCGATCAAAATTAACAAGGTGGCCGTCACGGAAAAACAGAACGACGCTGTGCCCTGACTGGTCCGGCCCCCATTTATAGACCAGGTCGGTTGTCTGATAGATGCCGTCGGACTTCAGCCGACTCATGTCCGTTTCCCGTTCGCCAGGTTCACCCAAAACCTGCTCAACCTCGTGCAACTGCATTCCAGTTTGAATGCGATTTGCAAGCAACCAGTATAGCGCCTTGTGATCACGGTTGACCTGGAACTCATCTCGGCAGGCTTGCTCTTTCTTCACCTCAGCGGTACTGACTTTGATATACGGCTTTAGCCCGGGAACCCCTGCGTTATGCAACATTTCACAACCGATCGCGGAAATCATCGCGACGATCACTGCAAACTTGACTAAAAGTGATGAAAAAAGGCGTCTGAAATCCTGCATGAGACGGCCCCTCGGGAAATTCGTTGTACTCGTAACAACATTAATCGAGACCGAAGATTCTCACCAGATCGAGTTGAAACGAAGCGGTCGCAGGCTTGACCGCGCGGCGACGGGCTTCTATTGTGTCTTTCCCTTGGTAACAAGTGAATTCCCGGGACGATTAGCTCAGTTGGTTAGAGCGCCACGTTGACATCGTGGAGGTCGTTGGTTCGAGTCCAATATCGTCCACTCTTTTCAGATAACTTGGCAAACTAAGCCATGGTTCGTTGGCTTCGTGTCGGTCGCTTCCGTCGGTGATATCATGGGCTCGCTTCTGCCGTAACAGGGCCCTCAGCCGGAATGGCTTCGTAAATTTCTCCGGCCAGCCAGCAAATCAACACCTCTGATACTTCGGCATTTCCACGAAGCAAGCTTGCTCGCCCGCAAAACGCCTGAATCACAGTGCCTCACGAACCAGCTCGGCTGAGGAACCGAAAAACACAAACCATTTAATGGTCATGCTTTAGAGGCCCAATCGTGTCATCCGAACCACTCGATTCGGGTTGCGTCCACGCAATTTCGCACTTTCGCATCAGCGCCAATAACTGTTCACGGGAATGCACGTCCAGCTTTTTGAAAACGCTTCCCAACTGAGTTCGAACGGTATGTGGACTGCGAAACAGCTTTCGCCCGATCTCTTCAAACGTGGTAAGCCCGCGGCAAATCCAACGTACGACTTCAAGCTCAGCCGGGCTTAAACTGGCCAGACGAACATCGCCGACAGTTTTAATTGTTTTCGCCGTAAACTGAACCGTCCTTCTCGTTTTTCCTTCCTCGTCTTTCTCGTCGAATGACTCCTCCAGGATGCTCGCATCCGGCGATACGAAATACAGCTCTAGCCCGCCGAGCGATACCCGATCACCAATCTCAGCCCTGGTTCTGGTATCCCGAACAAGAGGCACGCCATTCAATTGTGTCCCTCCCGAAGATCCCAGATCTTGAATCCACAACCCATCCTTATCAGACCCGACTTCTGCATGATGACGAGAAACGTGAAGATACTCTTCAGGAATGACAATGTCACAGTCAGGAAGTCGACCAATGACCTGCGAATGCTCAAAAACCGGTGCTTGCCACTCGTGATGAGAGACATTCGTCATCAAAAGGTATGCCACCACGGATTCCACTCGAAATGTCCTGGAATGAGCGAAGAATTGACTCTGCGTCTGGATTGGTATTGAAACGTACACCTTCAGAAATACCACTATTTTCCGAGAAAAGCCAGTGTTAAACAAATACCTACCAAAGATGCCATTCCTTTGTCATCAGAATATAGCAACCGAGCAGTCCATTCGTGACGCCATGCATCAGCACACAAGCCCAGACATTTTTTGTCTTCGCATAAAGCCAATTGATGATCATACACCAGGCAATCGCCGCCAGGATCTCGGCATGAGCCGAGGCAAACAAAACCGCCACCGCGAAAAAACTGAATCGCGTAAACGTCCCTTGTTCAACTTTCTCAAAATCCTCAGCAATCAGGAACCGCGACAAAAAACCACGCCAGAAGATCTCTTCAATCAAGGGAACAATGATTGCCAATTCCAGCAGCCGCACCATCACAAAGGCAATTTGCGAAGCTGACGGTGCACCTTCAGAAAACGGGTTGTACCCAACCCGGCCTCCTTGGATCATCTGCACGAGTTGCTTCAATGCGGGCACGCTCGACTGAAGTCGATCAAGTCCAATCCAGACAAACAGACCCACGACACCTGAAATGATCGCCAACCGAAAGCCAGCAGTTGAAAAGACGGGGTAATGTCGGCGAAACGCCAAAAACGCACCGATTGCCAGCACCCCCTTCAACGTGCAGACCACCTCGTAGCTTAAACCAAACATTTTCGACGCTTCGAACATCGTCGGAATCATGTAACAAGCTAACGGCGCCACATACGCAACAATCGATCCCCCTCCATTCGCTTCCCGCTGCATGAACAATCCACCTGATATTTGTCGTTGGAATCCAATTGAAACACAAACATTCAAAACGAAAGAAGCCGCTCGTTGCCGAGCGGCTTCCCTTTAACCAATTAACTTACTGCCTGCATCTGAAAATCAGACAGCAGCAGCACGTCGTCGGTAAGCACCGAAAGCCATAGCAGCGGCACCCAAGCCCAACAACGCGAACGTTGAAGGTTCTGGAACGGCTGTCGTGCTACCGAGAACGTCACCGAAGGCGTTTCTTGCGGACGTCCAAGTGACGCCAGTCACACCCGAAGCGGTTGAGGTACCAAAACCAACAACCTTAAACAGGTTCAGGTCGATACCAAAAGGGGTGCTGAAACCACCAGCGGTCACAAGTGTTCCAGTGAAAGCACCGGATGGTGCAGAACTGAGATTGAAGCTGGTAGCACCGCTGTTGGCGAGCAAGTTAGCGGTGATGTTTCCACTGACCAGCACGGTCCCGCCAGACGCAGTGTCATGAATCGAGAAAGTACCGGTGAACAACTGATTGATCGATGAACCAGAAACAGTCGCTGCACCAGTCGAACGCAGGTCAAACGTCAGATAAGCTGGCGAAAGATCGTTCGATGCACCGTCAACTGGATTGACGAGGGCAACGCTGGTGCCAGTGGTCTTGATTTCGGTACCACGAGTGTTGCCATTGCCGCTCGTAGCGGTGTTCGAGACAGTAACAGCATTGGAAGAGTTGTTTGGACCATTGTCCCAGCTGATGATCGTGTCTGCGAATGCTGACACAGATCCTGCAACAAGAACCAAACCAACCAAACCGATGCGGCGAACATTTTGCATGAGATTCATTAAACTAACCTTTTTTAAATCGTTTTTTTGAACAAGATGAACTTGGAGGAAAACCCCCAGAACCAACAAAAATCGTGAGAAACAACTCACTCATTCGTTTCACGTAAGCGGACTAATTTGCCTCGCCTACAAGCACAAGCCAATGATTGACTCGGAACGAACTAAATTTGCGGGGGTCTTAACAATTCATCCGGAACTACGGGAGGGACAAACAAAAAGTCTACCCCCCGCCGAAAATGATTTAAAACAGGAACCGGGAACCGCATCTGCGGAACCAGTATCGCCGCCGTCACTGAACCCGCACCACCGGCCGAAGTACCGCTTGCACTGAAACCTGAGGCAGAACCAGTAGCAGGGGAAGGCGCGAAGACTAAATCCAAGCTTGGAAAGAGCTTGAGAATCGACTGATCCTCACTCAAATCCTCACCATTTGAAGACATACTACCAGCACGGGAGCCAGCACCACGTGAGCCTGCACCCATACTTGTGACACTCGTATCAGAGAGTGCGACATCGTACCACACTGACAAACCACCCAACTGACCCTCGCCACCCTCAATTGCACTGAGCATCTGAGCAGAACTGACAGTTTGCTCAGACATCATCATAGCAGCAGCGGCAGAATCGGAGGGAGCAACCAACCCAGCAAACACCACAACCAACAAACAGCACTGCGTGCTGATTGCTAGAAGACTGCGGCGGATGGTGGATTGGGAATTCATAGATTTCTTGTTGCTTCGACCGTTGAGAAAAACTTCCTCAAATCTCTAAAAATTTCATGAACTCGACCAAGCTTCTCTAATTAGAACACCGGACTTCTGAGAATTCAAGTCAAAAAATTGAAAATTCTCGATTGATATGGAAAAAATTACAAATCCGTCAATTTGAAAATCGTCAAGCAAGGCCAGAACAGGCAAAAAACAAGTGATACCGGGCGTAACTCTCAACGAATCAATCATTTTGGCAGATAAGTTCGCCTCGCGATGCTCACTGCGAAAGCTGCGATTCGTCTCTTCTGATTATGCGATGCCTTGGTGGTCACCACAAGTCAAAGGGATCAGAACTACGGGGTTTCCAATCGGAATACGTTAAATCGCGTACGACAGTCCAATGGATCATGAGAACAGAATGCCTCGAACCGGGATCGTGAGACCACTCTTTGGTGGCTTCCAGCCCCCATTAGCCAAGGTCACCGTTTGATCCGACGCACAAGTTGTGAAGTTGTGAGTCTGATGGCTTGAGACCGGGTTTCCCACAAGTTCATACAAAACCAATGAGAACTTGACGCAAAAACGCCAAGACACTGCGACGCAAAGTAGAGAAGCCAGGGAGGTTCTGTAGCAAACAAGAGTAGCCTTAGACATTGGGTTTGTTTGTACTACTAACGTGAGTTTCTTCGCGAGCCGCGAAGATTTTGTAGTAAAAAAGAATCTGGAGACTGACGCACCCGACCGGCACAGCCGGTTTTCATGCGCGTCGCATGAGGGGTTTAGAATAGGGCAATTGTTCGCGCGTTGTACAAGGCGAGCCGGGGTGGTGCGTCAGCCCACGGACTCTTAGTCCGTCACGTTCGGCGA
>CAIOKO010000073.1 GCA_903858935.1 uncultured Schlesneria sp.
GTTTGCCAACCCAGAAAATCGACCCACAGACCGTCTGGATCAACCCACCCGATGATTCACCAGAAACCTCTGCAAAACCCAATTTAACTACTCATCAAAAACCAAATACTCACTAATTTCTTTCACAAAAGTGTCTCAAAGTTATTGACACGCACCGTTCCACCCGAGTCGTCTTGTGTATTTGTAGGGTGGCGTCGAGTCTTCGAGGCCCACCAAGCGATTGAAAAAAGTTGGCCAAGTTGGCCAAGTTCCGTGTTTCGTAGTCTTTTGCGCAGGTTTGAAGTTGGCCAACTTGGTCACCTTCGCCGGTTCTTGCCTTTTTCTTCGGGAGGGCGAGGTTCCACCCGAGCCGTCTTGTGTATTTGTAGGGTGGCGTCGAGTCTTCGAGGCCCACCAAAGCGATTGAAAAAAGTTGGCCAAGTTGGCCAAGTTCCAATTTTCGTAGGCTTTTGTTGCAGGTTTGAATTTGGCCAACTTCATTCATTCTCGCCTTACGTTCGGCAGGGCGAGGTACCATCCGAGTCTTTATATGCCACTTTTCTTCACTTCGTTTCCTTTGTTTCCTTCTGTTCAAAAATCTTCTCTTTTGTTCTGTTTTGCTGAATTTGAGTCCCACATGAAATTTGATGTCAAAGTTTGATCAAGTTTGATCGACTTCGACCATTCCTCGTAATTTATAGGCTTTTTGTCATTTTTGTCATTTTTTTCATCGTGTTCGAGTTCGTTCGAGTTTGTTCGAGTTCGAATCCCAATTGCCCTCCCACGCAAGCCGAGCGATGTAATCTCCCCGCCCGCTTCTTCTCGAAGTCTCGACTTTTGAGGAACTTGACATTGGAAATATCTCTTAAGTTCGTGGGTTCACGGAGCGGTAGCCCCTCGCGAACCGCGACTTACGACTTTCTACGAACTATTTTCCAGCCGCTTCGGCTCGCCCGCAGCTGTTGACGGGTGCAGGAAGATCCTGTTTCAATCCACTCCAAACTGCCAGATAAAGATAAACACAAGATAGAGACAAAATAATAAAAGAATCTAAGTCGCGTGTCAATGGGGGTTCCTGGGTAGCTTCTTAATATTTGGAAGGTGCTCAGGAAATGATTAAAACAAGATTGTTTCGCGAGAATGAGATAGGGGCCACTCATGTCGATGATGAAAAGTGCTCGTGCTCGAAATCTGGCCGCGTGTATTGTGCTGGCTGTGTTCGGATGCGTCGTCGGAACTTTATGCTACTTCAGGCAAAGCGAGTCCTCATCGTCTTCTAAGGAGGCTGACGGGGGATACGTAAAAGTCCGATCCGGTTTGCCATACACGGCTGAGATTCCAGGAAAAATGGGAAGTTCGTTCTACGGGGTGCATATGGTCTTCTTCGAAACGACAGCCGATTTCATGCTTCTTTCTCTCGAGGAGGGCAACCCGCTTGAACGTGCAAAAATCGCGCAAGAGTTCAAGAAGGGCTCTGTGCTTCCGGCAGGGGATGTGATGTATCGGATCACTGACATCAGACCCTACAAAGAACGAAATATCATTACGTTGACACGGTTTCCTGTTTCCATTGATGGTTTCACCCCTACGAAAGGGTCTGTTGGCCTGGTGAATGACGCGGACTGCGTGATCGGCGGAGAAGTACCCGGAAAAATCGGCGGCGGAGTGAGATTTAAGTCAAAGATCATCGATGTCGACGGTGTACCGGCATGTGAGGTGTCGATCTACGACACGCTTAACGGGATTCGCAACGACAGCGAGCGGTGCCTGAGCGTTCAGACGGTAAAAGAAGGAGACATGTTCCAACTGAGCCCCGACTTGCGAATGCAGTTGGTACATATCGTACCGCTGGATAGAGTGCGGAAATTCGGAGGGTGGGCAGAATATGTTCCTATCGTCGAGCCGCCCTCAAACGTCGAATAGACTCCTCCCTGAACGGAACCATAATTGAAAGCGACAGGTCACTGCTTCGACGACTCCAAAGCAGTGGCACCTCAAATTGAAACCGAAAGTAAAATCAAGGCATTCCCTGGTAGGGGGGAGGCCGCGGGAATTGTTCTTATTCTCCGATATCTTCATTCCAGAGCGACGGTTTGGACCGAATGAAGTCTTGCATCAGTTTTACGCATTGAGGGTCATCGATATTTTCGACGATCACGCCGCGCGATTTCACATAGTCTTCCGGACCCTTAAACGTAAGATTCTCACCGAATACGATCCTGGGGATTCGGTAAAGCAGTGCGGCCCCGGAACACATGTCGCAGGGAGAGAGTGTTGAATACAGGATCGACCTGCGGTAATCGCTGGCCTTCAGCCGTCCCGCATTTTCCAGACCTTCCATTTCTGCGTGGAGGATCGCACTTCCATTTTGAACCCGGCGATTATGGCCTCGCCCGACAATTTTCCCGTCAATGACGAGTACCGATCCAATTGGAATGCCCCCTTCGGCGAGTCCCTTTTTCGCTTCTTCGATTGCAGCCTGCATAAACGGCAGGTGAACACTGGCTGTCATGGAATTGTCCTTTCGAAGTCTGTGCGGATCGTTGGATTCTTGAAGAAAAAATGTCCAAGTCACAAAAATCATGGTTATTGTCAGCACGTCAGTTTAACCTGAAGGCACTGGGGTATTGAATTAAAACTAGAATCGCGTTCTGCCGTCTGGTAAAATCGCCTACCGAAGACGACTTCAAGTCGAGCTTTGAAATGGACTCATTTCCCAATCGCCCGGCATGTTTGCGTTGCGGTCTCTCGGTCCACCGAATCTTGAGTGACGCGATTCACACGAAAACAAAATATCCGAAATTGGGCCGTTTGGTTGCCCAAGGTGTTTTGATAAACGAGTGCGGTAAGACCAAGCAAACTGGACAGCCGAGTCACATAACTTGGTGGGTTTATCCGGGAATCGAACGGGAAAAGTTCTTCGCAACGATTTCCGAGGAGGATTGAACCATGTGGAATATTCGCGGAACTGCGGCACCGAAACAGCGGTTTGAACCGTTCGCCCCGATCGAGGTTCTCGATGATTACGATGGTCCACGCCTCTTCACGCTGAGTGATGCGGAAGGAGAATTGAACCTGGCTTACTGGTCCGATTCCGATCAGCAGATTTGTCGTTACGTTGTTGTTCCCACGACACTCAGGATTGTCAATGCACTAAAAAACGGGAACATCAGCCTGCACGGTGCGTTGAATCAACCACGGTGCTGGCTGTGCGATGTCACGCATCAGGGCGAACTTACCGCATGTCAGCGAGTGGAATTTGAAACAATTCCACGAGATTCGTTACCCGCTATGGGAACGATGTTAGAGCGGGCGTTCGAGCCAGAACCGCAGCGTGTCGATATGCAGGGCCGCATCCGGGAACTCGACAAAGATCAATTGAGCTTTGACTTGCGAGAGATCGACGGAGGACAGCACACTCAACGCTTCATTTTCGATGAAGAACTACTCGGCGAAGTTGTTCGGGCGTTCGATGAAAACGTTCGGGTGAAAGTGAAAGGCAGAACCGTCCCCATCAAAAATCTCGCCCATGCTCTGGCACTTTTGAGATTGTCCGCGACGGGATCATGATCCCCATGCTCGGAAATACTGGATTTAGGTGCTTTGGAACTTGCCAAGGGCACCGGCCGTCTTCTTTGCTTTGCCGTAACCCTGACGTTCCCGAACGGATAACACCCGGGCGGTATTGGCGTTAGGAAAACGCTTTCAGAAAATCGCCGCTCGAATGTTTCCCAAGTTCTTGCTAAAAACGGTCCCCGAGGCAGTGTTTTTTGGATACAATACCGAATCAAGACTGATAATCAACGATTCTAAATCACTATGATTTATCCGAAACCATAAATGAACCCCAGAATCCCTTGAGTCCAGTTTTGAGGAAATCGCAATTTTGCAGCCATGAATGACACATTTTTTCCGCCATGGCTGAGTGACACGCAGCAATTCAACATTCAAACTGACCAATAAAATGATTAACACAGTATGGGGCAGCACGGATAAACCTATCGCAAGCAAACGGCTTGCGAAAGTCCTAAATGAGGAAGCGAACCTAGAAGGCACGCTGTACATTGGGTATCCGATAATCGGTACCCCTGAGGGTGCGTTTCCGATCGATGCGCTTCTCGTGTCGCCCAGCAAAGGACTCGTTTTATTTAACGTCGTTGAAGGCAAGGTTCTTCCGGACTATGTCGAGGCGCAAGACGAGGGCTTCAATAAGATGCAGGCCAAGCTACTTCAGCATCAGGCTCTGATTCGTAAGAGGAAACTGCTTGTAGATATTCAAACAGTAACTTTTGCGCCTGCCATCCCGCAACTTGAACATGACGATGAACATCTACTATGCAATTCAGAAAATTTGGTTTCGACGATCGAAGACTTGGATGATTTCTCCCCGGAGGTTTTCCCCGCACTGGTGTCGGTAATTCAAGCTATCTCCACACTCCGAAGGGGAAGGAAAAACCGCACATTGCACAGCCAAAGCTCGCGAGGAGCCAAGATCAAGTCACTTGAAGATTCGATCGCTAACCTCGACAGCCAGCAAAGTGCAGCAGTGGTCGAAACGTACGAAGGGGTTCAACGAATTCGTGGGCTGGCGGGATGCGGAAAAACAATCGTTCTGGCGTTGAAGGTAGCGTACTTGCACGCGCGCCATCGAGATTGGTTGATCGCAGTGACATTCAACACTCGGTCACTGAAAAAGCAGTTCCAAAACCTCATTACGACTTTTGTGCTCGAGCAGGCAAATGAAGAGCCCGACTGGGACAAAATCCGCATTTTGAACGCGTGGGGGGCACCGGGCGGTACCGAGCGAACAGGCATTTACTACGAATTCTGCCGTGATCACGGTGTGGAGTATCTGGATTTTGGAACGGCCAAAAATAGTTTCGGCTCCGACAAGTCATTTGAGGGCGCGTGTGAGTTGGCGCTACAAGGAATCAAACAATTCGTTCCCAAATACGATGCAATTCTCGTCGATGAGGCCCAAGATTTTGCTCCAAACTTTTTGCTGCTCTGCTACGAGTATTTAAAGGAACCGAAACGCCTAGTTTATGCGTACGACGAGCTTCAAAACCTCGGAAGCCGGTCCCTCCCGCCTGTCGAAGAAATCTTCGGAAAAAACTCCGACGGAACACCCCGCGTCGTAATTCACCCGCCCGAAGCGGGAAAGCCAAAACAGGACATAATCCTTGACACCTGCTATCGCAATTCTCGCCCTGTTTTGTCCACAGCTCACGCACTTGGGTTTGGGGTTTACCGAGCCAAGGGGCTTGTTCAAATCTTCGAGAACAAGAATCTTTGGTTTGACATCGGCTATCAAGAGAAAGACGGAGATATCGATGACGGCGCGCTCGTGACGCTCAGTCGCACTTCAAAATCCAGTCCTGAATTCTTGGAAAAGCATTCACCTGTGGATGACTTGATTCAGTTCGAGGTCTTTGAAACGGTCGAATCGCAAACAGCTTGGCTGGTTAAGGAGATTGCGCGGAACTTGAATGAGGACGAATTAATACCTGACGACATTGTTGTGATTAATCCTGATCCGTTAACCACGAAAGATGCAGTCGGGGAGGCACGACGAACCTTGATGCAGATGGGAATTAACTCCAACCTCGCAGGGGTAACGACGATCGCAGATGTTTTCACAGAGCCGGGAACTGTGACATTTACTGGAATCTTCCGAGCGAAGGGAAATGAGGCGGCGATGGTTTATGTGATCAACGCACAGGATTGTTTCGGCGCAATCCTGCCACGGGACATCGCACGCGCAAGAAATCGCCTATTTACTGCGATTACACGATCTAAAGCATGGGTTCGAGTTCTCGGTGTTGGGAAGTCGATGGCGGCTCTGAAAGCAGAATTTGAAAGGGCAAAGGCGGAGGACTTCTCGCTACACTTTGTCTACCCAACCGAAGAAGAGCGTAAGTCGATGATGAAGGTAAATCGGGACATGTCGAAAGCAGAGCAGGACCGAAGCAATAAACGGAAAAACAACTTTGCTGAGATTATCGAGTCATTAGACTCAGGCGAAAGCTTCATTGAAGACTATCCCGAAGAACTGGTGAAGAAGCTTGAAACCTTTCTAGCTAAAAAAACCAAACGGCAGAGGAAATGACACCTAAGCAAACGCTAAAACAGATCAATGAACTCATTCTGGCAATGGTGCAACTGAGCCTTTCGAACGAGCAGAATTTTCCAACGACGCGAGGGAAACCGAATGCCGCGTTCGAAATCTCCGTGAGCACAGCCGAGGGAATGAGCGTCGCGCTAAAGAATGTAGCCTACCGTGATGTCTACGCGGAACTGGAGAAGGCAAGATGCTTCAACATCAAGATGCTGGATGGTGCATTGGTTTCACTACGTTATCGTTTTCAAGCCGGCTATATATGCGAACATTCACTCGCATATTTTCCGTCTCCGGACCTTGAACATTTTCAGAATGAGCCTGAGGTTTATCTGGACGACGACATCTATGCAGACGTCGTTGCGAAGAATATCGTGCCGTTCCCTATTCGATTCGACTTCAGCAACGACGCCGCGAAGTTTGTGGAGGTTCACCATCCATATTCCCACTTAACGCTCGGCCAATACAAGAATTGCCGAATACCAGTCTGCTCCCCTATGGGACCACTTGCTTTCGGCGGCTTCGTTTTGAGGAATTTCTATAATACCGCTTTCAGGAATTTTTCAGCCAAGTTTCCCACCAGCAACTTGGGATTCGATAAAACAATAACCGCGAAAGAAAGGAAAATCCCGCATATTGTGTGCGGGCATTAAGCTCGCTAATTTTTTATTGCCAATGGAAGACATTTGCGAGGACACCGATTCTTGGCGTTTTTTTAAGCGGGAATGTTCAAGTCCTGTTAGTCGGCATGTGATGGCAGGTGCGCCGCAACGAGAACAGAAGTGTCGAAAAGGACCTTCATTGCACGATGCTGCCAAAAATCTGACTAATTCGATCTTCACGGTCATCGTCTATGAATTGGCGAATGTCACCAGAAAATTCGCCACCTGCATACACAAGCACGTCACCGTCCCAGGCTACCGGGGTCTCGAGATTCTCCGCCGATGCTTCGACGTGAATCGGATCGATTTCCACCCGTATCCGATGTTCCCCAGGTAAAACGACGTCAGGAAGCTGCAAAAGCAGACGTCGATCCTCGGATACAACTGCGATTGTTTCAATCGTCGTCATCGGCATATCCGGAACTCAAGTGGAGGTTGAAATCCAAAACGCAAATTTCTGCCGCGCTCAGGTGCTGGGCAATACGAACGACGATGATTGTCGCGGACGCACGAATCAACCGCTCTTTCAGTTGCGGCATAGCTGCGTACGACGCGAACACGATGCGGACTGCGGCGCTCGGCCTTTATCCATTATTTCTTCAGCTTCTTATCAAAGTACTCGAACAACGCTTTCTCGGCCTTTTCGGCATCGGCTCCTTTGAAGCCGTGGCCGGCTCCTTCGAGTGTTAGGAGTTCGGCATCGACGGTTGATGCCTTCAGCTTATCGACCAGCCAGACCGCTTGTTCGTGAGCGACGTACTTGTCTTCTGTCCCATGAATGCAGAGCGTCGGAGCGGCGTCGGGGGTGACCCAATAGAGTGGACTCCCCTGAATGTGCAGATCGCGTTTTGTGTCGAGATTGCCGCCAAACCAGAGAGGCAGAACTTCATGTGCATCAACGCTCTTGCCGTAGGATTTTGTAAAGTCGCTCGGACCGTAAACGTTGACCACGCAGGCAACCGAACTGGATTGATCCGGGTTTCCGCCAGATCCTTCGAATCTTGGAACATGGGCTGTGACTGCCAGGAATTGCGCCAGATGCCCGCCTGCGGAGCCACCTGTCACGCCAATTCGAGCCGGATCAACTTTGTAACTCTTGGCGTTGGCTCGCATCCATCGGACGGCAGCCTTCGTATCGTGGACGGCGGCGGGGAATTGGAACTTCGGTGCCAGGCGATACGAGATCGTCGCGGCGACGTATCCCCGTTCTGCCAGTTTCACGCAAAGGGTGTCGTAGCCATCTCGCTTTCCGGCACGAAATCCGCCGCCATGGATGCAGATCACAGCAGGGAAGGGGCCTTCACCGGTTTTTGGTCGAGCCAGGTTAAGCTGAAGATGTTGATCATCAGGATTCGTGTACTCGATCCCCTCTTCCCAGACGACGGTTTCCGGAACCGGAGGACCTGCGATGACCAGATTCCCGTTGAACAAAACGCATCCCACGACGCCAACCAGTAAACTGAGTCTCATCCTCGGGCTCCTTCAAGTGCGAGTGCAAAACGAAAGCAGTGAACGGGTAAGAGATTAGCAAACACGATTGAAGAACTCTCCTGACTCGTCTCGATTTCGGGAATGTTGACGCCGAGGTGCTGAAGCAGCGTTGAATAGACTCGACATGTGAAGGATTTCCGCTCAGAATACGAAAATACTGCTTGAGGCAGATCGTTGTTTTGTGAAACTACGGCTTACGGGCCGTTCTCGGCCGGAGAGACTTGTCGATGACCGCTCATCCTGAATCCCATTCCCATACTCACGAAGTGACTCACACGACCCTTCACGCCGATCCACGACTTGAATTGGCGAAGTCACTGAAATTTGAGCCGTCAGAGTTGGTCGATTTCAGTAATGCAGACAAATCGGCCGGGCAGATGATGGGGAAGCTGCTGGGATTTCTCTTTTGCGTCCTGCTGTTCTTGATGACGGGCGTAAACATCTGGATGCTCATGCCACATCACAGTTCCGGAATCGATGACACAGATCCTCAGGCGTTCGCTTATGGCGATTCTGGTAGCCATGCCGCTGCGGCTCATCATTGATTTGCCGGTATGAGCTTGCCCGCAAGAGTTCGGAGGGCGAGGCAGGCGTGATTAAATGGCTAGACGCATAGAATGCTTGCGTTGCTGTAACGGCCTGCTGTTGGAATCGAAGGGCACGATAATGGATGCCACTTGCGGCTGTTTTAAGCCGCCAGTGTTTTCTCTTTAATCACCGGAAAGCCAGTACACTGGCGAGCCAAGACACGTGTCTGGCACCAGGCAGTCGGAAGCTTAGGGTGCCACGGTTTTGGACTTCTTCGGGTTTGAAACTTGATTCATTGTGTCAAGTTTCTGGATGTCTTCCAAAGTAGCCATCTTCGCGCCGCGTGTTGAGCATGCGTCGGAAACGAGACAAACGTTGCCGACGCATCGGGACAGATATTCCGTTTGAATTTCTGATTTGAGACCATGCGAATTGGTATTTGGTAAGTTCTCGAACAATGCTCATCACGCAGAGCGATGATGGCTACATTGGTCTGAGGCAAAGCCTCACTGGGGTCTTCGACAAGGCCGTGTCTTCACCGTTCAATAACGTGTCCGAAGAGCACGGCTTTACCGAAGACGGTAAAACCGTGGCACCCTTTAACCATCAGTCAGGCGTTCTCGGGCGATTTCGGCCCATGGACCTCGCTGGTCAAAATCCAGATAGCGACGCCAGTGGAGGGCGGCGTTCTCCTTTTCGCCACGCTGCTCCAGCACTCCTGCAAGATGAAAATGAACCTCAGGGTAATCAGGATGTAGCTCAAGCGCGATTTGGAACGCGGCCTGAGCGCCTGAAGAATCATTGATTTCGGAGAGGACGCAACCGAGTTGCGTCCATGCTTCCAGGAATTTGTGATCGAGTTCCACAGCCATATGGTATCGCTCGATCGCCCCATGAGGTTTCTTCTGGCGGTACAACGCGTCGGCAAGATGAAAGTGATAAGAGGGGTTCAGGGGGTCGCCGATCGTCGCTAATCGGAGTGCTTCGATCGCGTGGCCAATCTCGTTCCCGTCCGCCAACCGACAACCCTCGCGAAACCAGTCGTCTGCGGTCCACCGATGTCGTTCAGCAGCTTCCTCCAGCAGGGGAGGGCGGATCGGAATTGTTGACGGCCTATCGTTCGGCTCGTGATCTGCAGCTGGCGGATCAAAATCGAAAAGCCGTTGACCTGATGTTTCAATCAATCCCAGGTCGTCACGGAAGACCAGGCCATTTGCCCCGCGTGCCAAAACTTCCAGTTGAGCCAGCGGCCTGAGGACGTTCGGCAAAACGGAATGAAGCCTTTGCAGGCTGGATGAAATCTGTTCGGCTTTAACGCCCGAGGCTGCCAGTTCACACAATCGTCGTGCACTGGCAACCTCTTCAAAATCGAAATATGGCAGCCGATAAACTTTCTTGACGGCTTTGATCAGTCCCGCCCGTTCCCAACGCCGGATGGTATGGACGGAAACGCCAAGTAACTGACAAAGCATAGCAGGTGTGTAAAGTTTTTGAGACTTTCTTTCAGGTGGTTCAATACCAAGCAGCTTCAACCATTCCGATTCTGAGACAATCCGGATGGGATCGCCTCTGTCGTGCAGCTGACGAGCAGTCTCGAGTTTCATTGACGGAAGTCCATCAGACTCCAGTGGCCAGCCCTCTTCCCCCACGACCAGAATTGAGGTTTGATGGCCGACATGTTGCATGGCCGTGCCACCATGGTGACCGACAAGGTCCATCGCCTGCTGGTGAGTCATTGACGCCAGCGTCCCTGTAAACGCGACACGTTCTCCGCAGAGAATGGGAGAGCTTTTCAGTGTGGAATCGACATCGGCCGGGTTATCGGGGATCACGAGTCGCAGGTGTCCGGTGGTAAGAGTGGCGATTCAATATTGTTTCCGCATATCATACACTGTTTTGCGGGTCGACTAGAATCCAACCAAGCAGCGAGAACGCTTGACGCGATTTCAGCAAATGTGATGCGATATTCGCAATCTCGCAAACCTGCTCGATACTTTTTCCTCGGAGTCTGCCAAAAAATGTCTGCCTTGCAATCTGCTGATCCTGCCCTTTGGTCCGCCATTCAGAACGAACGGGTTCGACAGCATGACGGTCTCGAATTGATCGCGTCAGAAAATTACACCAGTGCAGCGATTCTCGAAGCAGCGGGAACCGTACTGACCAATAAATACGCGGAAGGCTACCCGGGTCGCCGATATTACGGCGGGTGTGAATACGTTGACGTCGTCGAAAGCCTTGCGATTGAACGTGCTCGCAAACTTTTTGGGGCAGAACATGCGAATGTTCAACCTCATGCAGGTTCCCAGGCAAACATGGCCGTTTATCAGGCGACACTAAAGCCCGGCGATGTCTTTCTGGCAATGAATCTAGCGATGGGGGGGCACCTGACGCACGGAATGAGCCTGAATTTTTCTGGGCAGCTCTATCAGCCGATTGCGTACGGTGTTCGCGAGTCCGATCACCGGATTGATTTTGACCAGGTCGCCAGGCTGGCACGTGAGCATAAGCCGAAATTGATTGTTGCCGGAGCGAGCGCGTACCCACGTGAAATCGACCATGCCAAGTTTGCGGAAATCGCCCACGAGGTTGGAGCTAAACTGTGGGTCGACATGGCTCACTATGCCGGACTCGTCGCTGCTGGCATCCACAACAGCCCCGTACCGGTGTCGGATTTTGTAACCAGTACTTCACACAAGACGCTGCGAGGGCCTCGATCAGGTTTCGTTCTCTGCAAGGAACAGTACGCCAAGGAAATCGACAAAGCGGTTTTCCCGGGACTGCAGGGGGGGCCGTTGATGCATATCGTCGCCGCCAAGGCGATCTGTTTCCAGGAAGCGATGCAGCCATCTTTCAAAGATTACGGGAGACAGATTGTCGACAACGCGAGAACACTGGCCGAAACACTGATGTCCGGTGGAATTAAACTGGCAAGTGGCGGAACCGACAATCACCTGATGCTGTGCGATGTGACATCGATCGGACTGACAGGCAAGATTGCCGAGAAGGCGCTGGATCATGCCGGGATCACAGTCAACAAGAATATGATCCCTTATGACCAGCGCAAGGCACTTGACCCGAGCGGTATCCGCATTGGTACGGCGGCGCTCACGACCCGTGGTATGCGTCAGGCGGAAATGAAACGGGTGGGAGCCTGGATTCTACGCGTTCTCAAGACGCCTGAAGATGCGGCAGTCATTGAATCAGTGAAGGGTGAAATCCGCGAGTTCACCAAAGCCTTCCCGGTTCCGGGCATTGGTTAATCAAATGCGACGATTCATCGTTGAACCCGCAGCCAGCGGCGCAGGCGAATCGGCGTCCAGCCGATTTCTTCAAGCGTCGCAGCGGCTGATTTATTACAATGGCCGAACTTGAAACTGACGTCCCGGCTGACGGCAATTCCGCCGGTCTGTACCCGCTTCTCTTCGAGGCGCGGTTAAACAAGAGGAGAGGCGCGGTTAAACTAGAGAAATCGATTCAATGTCCTGGTGATAACAAAAGGGACTTGCAGGATGATGAATCCTGCAAGTCCCTTGAATTTTGAACGGGTCGAGAGCGGCTCTTTTGAGTCGCCGCAATCGTTACTTGCCCTTCTTCTCGTTCTTCAGTTTTCGCTTTTCTTTAAGAGAAAGAACGGCTTTCTTCTGCACTTCCTTCTTCCCTTTGTCTTTCTTGCCTGTTTCCGCCATGCCAGTTCTCCATTGCTTGAACAAGACCTCATTCAGACGGAACACCGAATCCCCGTCTTCATTGCTGATAGATTAACAGATTCGCTCATCGCGAGTTACTGACCGAGCAGTTGTTCCGCAGAGATCACTCCATTCATGCTGCCTGACCGAAACCCATCCAGGTCGATCGTCACATATCGGAAACCAAGCGAGTGCAGTTCTGTACGGACATGATCTCGCAGAGCAGGGGAAAGAATTTTGCTCAATTCTTCAGATGGAATCTCGATCCGAGCGAGTTCGTTAGCTTCCCAGCGAACCCGCAGTTCACGTAAGTTCAGAAGTTGCTTTAAGAATCGTTCGGCTTGATCAATACGTTGAACCCGCTCGGGAGTGACCTCGACGCCATAAGCAATCCGACTTGAAAGGCACGGCGTCGCTGGCTTGTCCCATACGGGAAGATCCCAGTACCTGGCCAGTTCTCGGACTTCAGACTTGGTCAGTTCCGCTTCGACAAGAGGGGAACGAACCTGGAACTCGACCGCAGCTTGCATTCCCGGTCGATAGTCCCCTTTATCGTCAACATTCGCGCCGTTCGCCAAGACATCGACCCCCAGCGTTGGTGCGAGTTCCGTCAGCCGCGAATAAAGTTCTGACTTACAAAAGTAGCAGCGATTTGAAGGGTTTTTAGTGTAGTTCGAGTCGGAAAATTCTTGCGTTGAAACGATGATGTGGCGAATTCCAATTTTTGTCGCAAGCTGCCTGGCTTCGTCCAGTTCGCCTTCTGCAAGGCTAAGGCTGACTGCAGTGACGGCGACAGCATCGGCGCCACAAGCGAGTTGAGCCGCCTGAGCGACGACCGTACTGTCAACTCCCGCAGAAAACGCAACCGCGACGCGACCGTAGCCGGAGAGAATCTCCAACAGCCGGTCTCGCTTTCGTTCCATCGCCGAGTTCAGCGTCGACATCGTTTGCTACCAACTAAATTTCGAACAGGGGGGGGTAAAACGAACTTTCTCACACGTAATGAGGTTTGAGAGTACCGGTTTGTTGAGTGACTCACAATCTGTCAGTCTTCAGGGTTAAATGGATCGGCGAAATTGCGTGAAGTCTGTCGTGCGGAATGCGATTGCCGTATAATCCCTAAAGTCAAAAAAGGGGGGCCTCGCGGTGACTGGTAGAACTGATTCCTCTTCTGTGGGTGAAACTTCGATGCGACGAACAATTTACACAATCAGCATCTGTTGCCTGATTCTGGCGATGCTGATGGTCGGTTCATTGCGAGCTGCAATCACCGCAGATCAAAAGAAGGAATTGAAAGAGATCGGTAGCGAAATCGGCAAGATTTCGTCTCTCGTCTCAAAAAAGAAGTTCGATGACGCTGGTGCTGCGATTCAGTCAGCCGAAGAGCGGCTCGCCAAATTCATCAAAGATGCGGAATTGAAAGAGACCGATCCGGTACTGAAGTCCGTTCAGCTTCAGTTGGAAAAGGCCAAAACCTTGCTCGGCAAAGCCAACGGCAAAGGGACGACCAACTTTGCGAAAAACGTGGCTCCAATTCTTGTCAGCAAGTGCGTCAGTTGCCACGGTGAAGATGGTCGAGGTGGCCTCAGTCTCGAAACGTTCGCTGGTCTGGAGAAGGGGGGCGCGAACGGCGGACTTGTTATTCCTGGAAATGCCGAAGGGAGCCTTTTGTTTCAGCGGCTGGTCACGGAAAACGCACAGCAGCGAATGCCAAAGGGCAAAGAGTCGCTCACGCAAAAAGAGATTCTGCAGATCGGAACCTGGATTGCCGAAGGAGCCAAGTTCGAAGGGGATAAATCAACCTCTCTGGCAGACCTCTCCAAAGCCGCTGCCAGCGGGAAGCCAACCCCTGCGGCACGAAAGCTGGTGATCGCGAAAGAGACCGGCAAAGAGACCGTTCATTTCATGAAGGACCTGATGCCAGAACTGGTGGACACGTGTGGACGCTGCCATAACGATAATGTGAAACGAAGCGGGTTCTCGGTGATGTCGTTCGAAAAATTGATGAAGGGTGGTGAAACGGGTGTTGTCGTCGTCGGCGGTAGCCTTGAAAACAGTCGATTGTGGCGACTGGTAAATGGTGATGATTTGCCTGTGATGCCAGCGGGCAATCAAACGGGGATCACCCGTAAGTGGTACAATAATCTCAAGACGTGGATTCTCGAAGGCGCTACGTTCGATGGCGACGATGCGAAGAAAAACTTCCCGTCTCTTGCAGAGCGGGAAGCAGTTGCCCTCTCCAAGTATACTCCTGAAGAATGGCTGGACCGTCGTAAAAAAGCTTCAGCAGGTGATTGGAAAAAGACTTTTGCAACAACGGAAGCAATAAATCGAGAATCGGCCGAGTTCCTGCTTTACGGTGACGTTTCCAATGAACGATTAGAGCAGATTGAAAAATGGGCCAACGATCAGGCGGCCTCGCTGAAACAGACATTTAAGGTCAAGGACGAGCCGCTCTGGAAAGGCAAACTTTCCATTTTCGTTTTCAAAGAGCGGTTTGGATACGAAGAGTTCAACAATTCGGTCCAGCGACGTGAGGTTCCTCCCGAAATCATCGGACATTCACAGGTCAATTCCACGATGGAAGATGCGTTCGTCGCCCTTCAGGATGTGGGTGACACGGTGACGGAATCGTCACCCGGGATGCATGTCAATGTGATTGAGCACGTGACAGGCGCGTTCCTCAAACGAGGAAGCAAGGGATTGCCGGACTGGCTTGTACGCGGAACGGGCTTGGCTCTGGCTCATCGTAAATCCGCAGGTAACGTGTATCTCGCCAGGTTGCCTCGACTGGCAAGCACGATTTTACAGGAATCCAATTTGACGGAACCTGAAAAAGTTTTTGTTAACGGGACATTTGCCCCCGGCGAAGTGGGGCCCGTTGGACTGACGTTAGTTGAATTTTTACTGAAGCGGGGCGACGTTCAGTCGTTCGGAAAATTCGTCAGTGAATTGCAAAGCGGCTCGACGCCCGAAGCTGCGATCAGGGCTGCCTATAATGCGGATGGAAAGAACCTGGCCTTGTCGTATGCCTCATCGCTGCCAAGCGGTATGAAAAAAGGGAAAAAATGACGATGAAATACATCGCGTCGACGAGCGCCTTGTAAGGATTCGTACGAATCTTCAGTCGTGACAAACGACCCGGACATCGCCGCGAGTTTTTTTCATCAGGCTCATGCCGCGACGCAACCCAACCCTCCTTTCCAGGGTCGGGTTTTGTTTTGCAACTACTCTTCTTTTTGTTTGCCAATATGACTGACGTGATTGTGATCGGTGGAGGGGTGATTGGCTTGTCGATCGCCTGGGAACTCGCTGGACATGGGTTGTCCGTACGAGTTCTCGAACAAGGTCAGTTTGGTCGAGAGGCCAGTTGGGCCGGGGCCGGGATGTTGCCGCCGGGAAACCTGGCGAATGCTCGAACACCAGAAGCCCGCTTGCGTGGCGCAACCCACCAGCTTTGGCCAGACTGGTCAAAAGGACTGACGTCTTTTACCGGGATGGATAATGGTTTTACCCGTTGTGGTGCAATCGAGGTCCGCTTTCCAGGTTGCAGCGATTTATCTGACTGGAAAAATGGCGTCGCTGCATTAAAAGCAGAAGGGGTCCTGATTGAAACGGAAGACGTTTCAGAGATCATTCGACGGTTTCCGGTTTTAAGCTCGGAGGTTTCTCACGCCTATAATTTGCCTGATTTTTGCCAGGTCCGTAATCCACGTCATCTTAAAGCCCTGCAAATCGGATGTATGATGCGCGGAGTTGAGCTGGTTGCTGGATCGCCGGTACGGAGGATTGAAACCAGCAGAGGGCGAGTTGATGCGGTTTATGCAGGTGGGATTGACCATCGAGCCGCTGAATTTGTTTTCGCAGGAGGGGCCTGGTCCGGAGAATTACTTGGTCAATTGGGAATTGAACTGGAAATCGAACCGATCAAGGGGCAGATCGTATTACTGCGTACCACTCAGCCTGAGTTTCGGTCCGTAATCCAGGTTGGTCGCGAATACCTTGTCCCGCGAAATGACGGTCGAATCCTGGTCGGCTCAACTGAAGAGCGGTCGGGCTTTGACAAACGCAATACGGCAGAGGCGATAGGTCACCTGATTCGATTTGCGGAGCGAGTCGTTCCGAATCTGAAACATGCCGAATTTGAGCGATGCTGGGCAGGGCTAAGACCACACTCGGCGACAGATCGACCATACATTGGACGGCTTCCACAACTGCACAATGCAAGTATTGCTGCCGGTCATTATCGATATGGTTTGCACCTCTCGCCGATCACAGCCGTTTTGATTCGCCAGATCCTGCTCAAGCAGCCGGTTCAATTGCCTGAGGATTGTCGTGTCACCCCTGGAAGTGACCCATCCTTATTTTGGTAAAACATGACTGGCCCGACTCTGGATCTGTTTTTCTCATGCTGTCTGTCTGCCTGGATCACAAAGAGGTATTAAATGCGAGCGGTCGTACAGAGAGTGTCTCGAGCAAAAGTGACCGTCGAAGGCGAGGTCACCGGCGAGATCGGAATCGGGATGCTCGTGCTGCTGGGGGTTTCAGAGGATGACACCCACGATGATGCTTGCTACCTGGCTGACAAACTTGTCTCGCTCAGGATCTTTCCTGACGACGAGGGGAAGATGAATCGTTCGCTGGTCGATGCTTGTGGTCAGATGCTGGTTGTCAGTCAGTTCACGCTGTTAGGCGATTGCCGTAAAGGGCGAAGACCGAGTTTTATCAAAGCTGCACGTCCCGAGGTTGCCGACACGTTGTATCGTACTTTCGTCGTGGAAGTTCAAGGACGCGGAATCCAGACAGCGACCGGGCGGTTTCAAGCTCACATGGACGTCGAGCTGGTCAACGACGGACCTGTCACGTTGCTCGTCGATAGCCGGAAAGAATTTTGAATTGGCATCGGGAACGAGTCGGGTCGCAAGGGGCCTTTGGAACTCATGCAGCCGGACCAGAGTTTCGGTTGATCGGCGAACATGAAACGGCCGTGCTCACCACGCAGGGAGCAGGTTCTTAGAACACGCCTGTTTTCAGCCGCCCTTAGAAATCAGGCGATTTTTTAGATCAAAAGGAAACATAACAGACATTATCGGACGTTGCGTGTCGGTTGGAAAAATGGATTTTAAGTCGATCTCGATGTTTCGCCCGGGTTTAGAATTGAACTTCATGTGCCCGATCCGTCCCCTTTGTCTCATCGCTTAGGATTGCGGTGAGACTCGAGTCGTGAAACTACTGACTTCAATCAGCAGATGGCGATCAACGGTCCGCGCTAATCAGCGTCTCTTCGAACTCACCGATCCGTCTGAACTTCTGGTAGCGTCGTTCCAGCAGTGACTCTGGCGACAGCGTTTCGAGCGATCTCAGGTTTCGCACGATGGTTGCTTTGAGCGTGCTCGCCATCGCTCGGTGGTCTCGATGCGCGGCACCAAGTGGCTCGGGGATGACTTCGTCGACAACACCGAATTTCAACAAGTCAGGCCCTGTGAACTTGAGTGCATGCGCGGCCTTGCTGGCGAACTCGACACTCTTCCACATGATCCCGGCGCATCCTTCCGGACTGATCACGGAGTAGTATGCGAACTGCAGAATGCCGACATAGTCTCCGATCCCAAGCCCCAGCGCCCCCCCTGACCCCCCTTCTCCAATCACGATACAAACGATGGGGACGGGAAGTTGTGACATCTCGCGGAGGTTGACCGCGATCGCATATGCCTGTCCGCGTTCTTCAGCTCCGATCCCGGGGTAAGCTCCCGGAGTATCAATCAGGCAGACAATCGGCAAATTGAACTTTGCAGCCAATTGCATCTTCAATAATGCTTTTCGATATCCTTCCGGATGAGCGCAGCCGTAGAGGCATTCGTTTCGCTCTTTAAGATTGCGTCCTTTGTGCTGGCCGATAAACAGCACTTTACAATCATCGATTTTTGCGAACCCGGCGTTGATGGCTCGATCATCGCCAAACGCCCGGTCCCCGTGCAATTCGATGAATTCGTCGCAGATCAGTTCGATATAATCTCGTGCTTGCGGGCGGTCCTGGTGCCGAGCGACTTGAACCGTCTCCCAAGGATTCAGATTCTCGAACACATCGCGTTTCAACTTGGCGATTTCGACCCGCATATTTCGGATCGACTCCAGTGTCACCGGAGTCGGACCCTGCTGGGATTCCAATTTGGCGAGCTGTTCTTCCAATTCGACAATTGGACGTTCAAACGGCAGCACGTACTGAGGCTTCATAAATCAGGCCTGTATCCACATATTTCAAATCTTCGGCGAAGCACCAGGATCAAGCCGTCACAGATTTGTTCTGGCGAATGTTCGCCAAACACACTGTGATCGCTTTCGCTTACCAAATCTTTATTTGTTCAAAAACACAAGAAACCATCAACCCTGGCAGAGTCCGCCCGAGTACTACAATCCCAAAAAGCGGATCCAAGGTTCCAAACCGCAAAATCGATTCCTATATCAGATCAAAGCACATCCGGCAAATCGGTCATGAAATCAAGGTCTGCGCCAGCGGATGGTGGTGGTGTCGGTGGGGGGGTTGGTCGCGATGGTACCTGGACTGCTGGTTTTGCCGCTGCTACCGGCTTTGCAGGTGCTGGAGCTGGCGGTCCAGCTTTTGTCGCGGGTTTTGGCGTTCCGGCGACAGGTTGCTTCTGTGGAGGCGTACCGCTAACTCCCTTTGCGGCAGCGACTTGAGGCGATCCTGGTTGCGGTTTTTGCGGCGGTTTTGGAGCCACCGACGCAGGCGTCGGCTGGCCGGGTTGTTGTTGGGGCAGTGTTCCTGGGACTGGCTGCTGCATTGGCTGCGGGTATCCCATCGGAGGTTGTGGTGCGTACTGCGGAGCACCTGGCATCGGAGCCGCCATTCCCGGCATCATTGGCATCTGTCCCGGCGGATACCCTGCATAACCCTGAGGGTACTGTGGAAACCCCGGTGGATAGACTGGCATTTGCATCGGCATTTGCATTGCCATCGCCTGCTGCGGTGGTGGCGTCGCGGGTGCCGGTGCAGCCGACTTTCCTGCGGGCTTTCCGCGAGATGCCTCTGCCGTTTCCGCAACCTTGATTCTCGCATCATTTAATGCGGTTTCAGCCTTTTTCTTCTTGGCTTTGTTTTCCTTTTCCTCGGCGAATTTCCTTGCGAATTCCGGATTGGTTTCGAGCATCTCTTTCAATTTTGCATCTGCGCGACTGTCAAGCCGGATTTCGGACAGCATACTGAGCGCGTCTTTGTCTTGATTTGCCTTTTTCTCAGCGACCGCATCGACGATTTCTTCCTTGAAGATACGAATTCGTTTGATTTCGGCCAGCACTTCATCCGCACTGGCGGGTCGGTCTGCCGGTTTCTTTTTCAGAAGCTTCGCAATGATTCGATCCATCTCAGGCGAAACGTTTGGATTGAATTCCGACGGATTAGGGGCCTCTGCTCGCAGGTGTTTCTGCAGTAATTCTTCGGGGGTGGGTGCCTGGAACGGCGTTTTACATGCAAGAACTTCAAAAAACAGAACGCCAAGGCTGTAAAGATCTGTCTGAAACGTCGGCTGGCTTCGGCGTATCGTTTCGGGGGCGATATAGGTTCGGGTTCCTTGAATTGATTTCAGCTTCCCCGCCAGCAATTTCCCCATTCCCAATTTCTGCTTAGAAGACAGCGAGAAATCGCAAAGGCGGATCTCGCCGACTTTATTCATCAAAACATTGTCAGGCTTGATGTCGCGGTGGATAAATCCTTTCTGGTGGACGTGTGACAGTGCTGCACAAACGCCTTCAAACAACTGGCGCACCTTCAAATGAACTCCGTTCGTGTCCGCCTTGATCTGAAGCTTAAGGTTTGACGCCCGGAAGTACTCCATCAGAATATAGGTGTAATCGCGATTCGACGAATATCTCTCGAACTTCACAATCATCGGGTGATCAAGAAGTTTGTGGATTTCAGACTCGCGCTTCATCTGCGCTTTGTTCTCTTTAAATTCAGGTACGTCTGTCTTCAGCAGCTTCATCGCCAAATGTCGACCGGACGACATTTCAACCACTTCCCAAACCTGGCTGCTGCTGCCTGACGCTATGCACATCGCGAGTTGGTACTGATCGTCGACAAGTTGTTCATCATTAGCCATGATCGGTTCCCAAACCAGATTGCAATCGAGTTGCTGCGCGTAACGAGTGGGCGCAGACACTCGAAGATAACGGCATTGAGTATAGCCGCCACCAGGACCGATGTCCCGCGCCGATTTTGGATCAGAAACCGACCTTGTTGGGAACGACAGGCGGATTAGGGCTTGTTGACCGTTCTGTTCCGGCTGCTCCCCCGGCGGCAGCGGCAGTTCCCGATGAGGGTTTCAGTTGAAATCCGTCACCAAATTGATGTGACGCTTCATAAATGACTTCATCACCTTCCGCGAACGGGCCACTGACAAAGACGCGAGATGTCCCGATCTGACCTAAAAGCGCGACCGAAATATCCCTTACGACAGACTGTCGTACGACCTGAACCTTTCGGTGTCCGTCAGCCAGATTGCCAATTGCTGCGACAGGGACTTCAATGACTGGCTGGCGAGGAATCAAGGGGACGTAAACAGTTTGCCCTACCTTGATTTTGCCGTCAGCATTGTCGACGACCACCACCACCGAGGCAATCGAGTCGAAAAGTTCGCGAAGGACATCAAACTTAGCAGGGAGTGGTAATACCTGATCAATTTTTCCTTCAACCTCGTTCGCCTCAATCTTCAGTGAAAACGGTTTCCCGGTTTCAGCCAAAGCCCGTTCCACGGGAACTTCGACTTTCATTTTGCTGCTGTCGGCGACAATCGCAACGGGATCACCAGCCCGGACAAACTGACCGTCTGCAACCAGGATTCGCTGTACTTCACTACCGAATGGCGTCCGCACGCTCGTCTGATCCAGCAGCGATTGAACAATCTCGACATCGATTTTTGCAATATCGACTTTGGCTTGCGCCAGAGCCGCCGGAATTTCTTCTTTGCCTGCCGCCCGCTGCTCAATCAACGCCAGCTTTAAAAGCGCTTGTGCGTGAGAAAGTTTCAGCTTTTGGACCGTATTGTCCAGACGAATGACTTCGCTCTGTGGCTGCAGTTTTGAATTTGTCTTTGCCACAACCTGCTTGATCGTGCCATCGAACGGTGCGACCAATGTCACGGTCTGAATTGCTTCAACAGACAAGGGTACGCGATATTTGTGAGGGTCGATCACACGAGAGGTCTCGCGTTTAATGACCACCTGATCCCCTGTTGCGGCCATCGGCAGATTGCCTTGCGCGAACCCAAGGCCCGATCCAAACACCACTCCGATCATGGTCGTGCCAACAGCGGTAAACAGCTTCCGACATTGAATCATAAGTCTTTCCTTCGCGATGAAGGTTCGATGGGAATTGAGACAAAAAACCTCAAGCGTAAGCTAAAGCTACGCGCGTTATTCCGCGATGTCAACAATTCCTGCCTGTCCTGCTTGTTCCGGTTTCTTCAAGAGTACCGCTTGTGGTCAAAACGACGTTCGATCAAGATACGCTGGCGTGAGCGACGGGCCTGTCAATAAAAACTCCTGCAACAAAGAAATGCAGCTTGAAATGCGGGTGAAAGGAAGTGACTTGTGAATGGGGCGATGATCGGTCTTGTCGTCTGGTTAGCTGGTTTGGACCTGCAAGGGGGGACTGAACTTCGGTATGCCGGAACACTTTTTCAACAAACAAAATCTGGCGAAACCGAAGTTAAGGCGTTCTCGCTCTACGCGCTGACTCTCGTCGATGAAAATGGAAAGCCGCAAATAGCCTACCAGCTGGACGAACGGGGTGGTGGAAGTTGGGGCTGGACCGAGCAATTTGGGGTCTTGCCGCTAACAGACCTTGCCGCCACGAAATTGCGTCCGATCCAACTGTTGTACACGCACGAGGAACAGTACTACTCCCTGCCTGTCCGTTCGCCAATCTTCGAGTTTCGTGACAAGCTTGCGCTGTCGGCGACATGGACTGATGGACAACGTGAATACGTCGTCACTCGCAAAAGAAACCTGAAAAACCGAGAGGGTCTTCAAGTTGAGGTCTCGTCAAACCTTGGTCGTAGACAGACGATGATTGTCGAACCTGCGACGGGAATTTTGTTGTCCCTTGAAGAGAAGATCGTCATCGGTCGTGGTGACGAATTTCAGCTGAAAATGGAGCTTCAGTCTCAAAAGCAGCTGACTGACTCAGAACTTGCCAAAAGCCGACGTTCATTAGATTCATTACTGGGAATTCAGCAGGGTCTTGGTCGCACAGGCGAACAAAAAGTGGTGGAACTGACACTCGATCAACTCAAATCGATTCAAAAAGAATTGCCACGAATTCAGAAAGAAGCCGAAGAAACAGCCTGGTCGCGGTTCGTGGCTTCGATTGCCCGAGATTTGTTGCAGCAACAGAAGCGACTGGACGGCGTCGCAGGCTTGCAAAAAAAATTGGTTGGCCAGGAAGCTCCGAAATGGAATCTTAAACTCGTTGACGGAACCACATTCTCCAGCAGCGATGCGAAGGACAAAGTTGTCGTGCTGCATTTCTGGCAATATCGAGGCGAGCCGCTCAATGAACCCTATGGTCAGATTGGGTATCTCGATTTTCTGAACAGCAAGCGAAAAAAACTGGGTGTCCGAGTCGTTGGCGTGAACGTTGATGAGCGGTTTGCAGGAACCGAAAACAGGGGTGCGGCAACGCGCTCGATGAAGAAGCTGTTGGAATTTATGAACGTCGGCTATGAAATGGCCATTGATGACGAATCGACGTTGGCCGAATTCGGCGACCCGCGGGTTTCGGGTGCTTCACTGCCCCTCTGGATTGTGATCGGCCACGACGGAAAAGTGGTCCACTATCACAGCGGATTTTACGACATCAAACCGGACGAAGGGCTGAAGCAGCTCGACGATGCGGTCGTTGAAGCGATTCGGCGTCAAAAAACAAAGTAACATCGTGCCAGCTCCGCAGGATTGAAACGGGGTTAAACGGCTGGAAGTACACGGGTAAAAGTTCGTCAATGAGCTTTTGTCAAGCTTAACTACTTCACGGAGGAAGCCTCGCCCTCCCGTGGAAAATCTTCGCGGAATGGCAAGAAACCAAAGGTTGGTACGACGGAACGGTGACTCACCGGCAAAATATCCAACGCCGGACCTGTTTCACGCTTTTTGAACAACAGGACGACGTGCAGTCCCATGCTCGGTAATACCAGGGTTGATCGAGCGGCTGTGGAGGTTCAGCCAGGTTCAGATCTACGCGATTTCCTTCGCGGTAGGTATTTGAGGTGATGACCCCTTCCAGCAAGCTGCCCGGTGACACTCGCGGTGGCTCCTTGGCTGAAATCAATTCGGCCGCCATCAACGCATCTGTCATATACTCGGAACAGTGTAATCCTTCACATCGATTGCCAGTCAGGTGATGTCTCACCGCGTAGGTCCGTCCGATCTGGCTTTCGAGGTGTTGTTGAAACGCCAGGGCCTTTGCTTCTGAAAAAGGGACTTTCGGATGAGCAATGTAGAAGGTCGTCGGTGACTGCCGGCGTAAATATTCTAAAAGCGGCATTTTTCGCACGCCAACTCCGTTGGTACTTTCGTAAACCATGAATTCTCCGGCATTCGCAACAACGCCAGCGACGTGCGTAAACGAGCTTTGGGTGAAGATTTTCACTGCCAGACAATCACCCTGGCTGAAGATTAACGACCCCGTTTGAAGCTCGTGTTGAACTTCAGCCACAAGGGGTGCTGGTGGTTCTGGCGTATTAGCGTCGGCATCTGGACTGCAACAGGCGATCGCGCAAACAGCCACTAATGACCACATAAAGACCTCCGTTTCGGGGCAAACTCTGCAAGTTTTTTGGAATATTTGCAGAGAAACGGATTTCGTCAATGGGCCCCGAACGAATTTTGTCGTTTCAGATAGACTCCTCTGTGGCACGGGCGTCAACCCGTGTGAGATGAGAAATTGCGTAAGCTGGAGGCCAGAAGTACAAAAACTGACAACACCCTTGCGTACCCGAGCCGCTTGACGTCACGGATTCATTCCCAGGTTCTTGACAAGAAATGCCCATTGGTCGGCGACTTCTTCGATCAATTTATCGGTCGGCTTCCCTGCCCCGTGACCAGCCCGGGTTTCGATGCGAATCAAAGTCGGAGCATCGCCTGATTGGCACGCCTGAAGTCGTGCGGCAAACTTAAAACTATGGCCGGGTACAACGCGATCATCTGTGTCTGCCGTGGTGACCAGCGTCGCCGGGTATTTGGAGCCAGGCTTGAGGTTGTGATAGGGCGAATAAGCAAACAAGGATTTGAATTCATCGGGATTATCGGCGCTGCCGTAGTCATCAACCCAGAAACGACCGGCGGTGAATTTTTGAAACCGCAACATGTCCATCACGCCAACGGCGGGAAGGGATGCGGCATACAGATCAGGACGCTGAGTCATGCAAGCTCCGACCAGAAGTCCGCCGTTGCTTCCCCCTTGAATCGCAAGTTTCGAGCGACTCGTATACTTGTGCTCAATCAGCCATTCTGCCGCCCCGATGAAGTCGTCAAACACATTTTGCTTGTGCAGCCTGGTCCCCTGCTTGTGCCAGTCTTCGCCGTATTCGCCCCCGCCGCGAAGGTTCGGCATCGCATAGATTCCTCCCATCTCGAGCCAGCCGAGTCGGGCAATCGAAAAGCCGGGGGTCAGCGAAATCGAAAATCCGCCGTATCCATAAAGCAGTGTCGGGTTCGTTCCGTCGAGCTTGATCCCCTTTTTATAAGCGATAAACATCGGTACTTTCGTCCCATCTTTGCTGGGATAAAAGACTTGCTCGACCGAGTAATCATCGGGATTAAACTTGACCTGAGCTTGCCTCAATTTCGTGCTTTTGCCGGTCAGCATGTCATAACGAAAAATTGTCGGGGGCGTTGCAAAACTGGAAAACGAATAGAAAGTCTCGGTGTCAGTTCGCTTCCCTCCAAAACCACTGGCAGAACCGATCCCCGGAAATTCGACCTCACGCACGAAAGTACCATCCAGCGAATACATTTTGACTTGAGTCTTGGCGTCCTTCAGATACGTCGCCACGAACATGTTGGCGACGATATCAACCCCAACCAGCGTTTCCCTGGATTGCGGTATGATCTCGCGGATTTCTCGTGGTTTACGAATGTCGATGGCAACAATTCGTTTCCGAGGAGCATCGAGATCGGTCTGAAAGAAAAAGGTCGTTCCTTCATTTCCGATAAAACTGTACTCGCACTCGAAATTGTCGATTAGCTCGACGGGCATCCCGTAAGGTTCGGTCAAATCTTTGTAGACGACTCGATATTTGTGATCCGTCCCCTTCCAGATTTCGATCACGAGATATCGGCCATCCTCGGTCACGCGCGTTCCAAAGCCCCACGTCGGTTCGTCAGGTCGCTTGTAAACAAGCACATCGTCGGATTGCGATGATCCGACACGATGATAAAAAAGCTTCTGATTCAGATTCGTTTTCTGAAACGCCGCTCCTTCAGGGGGTTCGTCGTAACGACTGTAAAAGAATCCCTTGTTATCAGGAGTCCACGATGCACCGCTGAACTTGACCCACTTCAATTCATCGGCCAGCAGGCGACCGGTTTCGACCTCAAGAATTCGCCACGTATTCCAGTCTGAACCCGCTTCAGCAACGCTATATGCAGCGAATCGGCCATCATCGCTGAATGAGGTTGAACCGAGGGCAACGGTCCCGTCTTTCGACCATTTGTTCGGGTCGATCAACACCACAGGATCAGCATTCAACGACTCTAGCTTATAGAGAACGGATTGATTCTGCAGGCCATCGTTTTTGAAGTAGAAGTATCGCCCCCCTGCTTTGAACGGGGCACCGAACTTTTCGTAATTCCAGAGCTCCGTCAATCGCTTTTTGATGGCATCGCGCTGAGGAATCGCGGCAAGGTAAGCGGATGTGATTGCGTTTTCAGCGGCCACCCATTCGGCAACCTCTTTCGACTGACGTACGTCGTCTTCAAGCCAGCGATAAGGATCCTGGACCTTCACGCCATGCAGTTCATCGACTTGATCAACCTTTTTTGTATCCGGGTATTTCAACTTCTCACCTGCACAAACACTGCTGATCACGAATGCCAGACAAACACACGTCGATACGCTGTATTTCATGAGTCATCGCTTAATGAGAAATCTGGACTGAAAAACAGGCGAGACGAACGCGTCAGCTCCCCTTCCCCATGACTCGGCTTCAGGCTGACTCGTCGTCTTCCACTGCCATGCCAACGAGGTCATAGTCTTTGCGCTGGACGATCTCGACGGGAACGAACATGCCGGGCTGCAGATCTTCGCCACTGACAAACACAGCACCGTCGATTTCCGGGGCATCCATGTAGCCTCGACCAACCCAGATTCCGTCTTCGAGTTGTTCGTCGATCAGCACGTCGATTTCACTGCCCACCAGCGAATCGCCGTATTCAAACGCGATTTCCTGCTGTAACGCCATCAATTCATCGCGCCGGGCATTTTTCACTTCTTCCGGAAGATGTCCGTCCAGCTTGATGGCAGGAGTGTCTGGTTCGTACGAATACGGGAAAACGCCCATCCGCTCGAATTGAGCTTCTTCGACGAATTGCTTCAGTTCGCCGAACTGCTCGTCTGTTTCACCAGGGAAACCAACGACGAACGTCGTTCTCATGACCAGACCGTCAACTCGATCACGCAGCTTGCGGACAAGTTCTTCAGTCTGACTTCGGTTCACTTTTCTTTGCATTCGCTTCAGCACCTGGTCGTTGATGTGCTGGAGTGGCATGTCGAGATAAGGGATCACTTTCGGCGAATCGTTAATCGCGCCGATCAGTTCATCGGTGAAGTGGATCGGGTAAAGATACATCAGCCGAATCCAATCAATCCCGTCGACCTGGTCCAGTTCCTTGATCAGGTCGACCAGTCGGACCTTGCCGTAAAGGTCAAGGCCATAATAGGTTGTGTCTTGCGCGACAATGTTTAATTCGCGTACGCCATCTTTGGCCAGTTCCTGAGCTTCGGCAATCACCATTTCGATCGGCTTGGTGATGTGCTTGCCTCGCATCTTGGGGATTGAGCAGAATGTACAGGTGCGGTCACACCCTTCTGAGATCTTCAAATACGCATAGTGTTGCGGCGTAATCCGAAGACGTGCCCGGTCATCCATCGCTTTCATCGGTGCCGGGCGGAACAGTTCGCGTTGTTCACGAGCTCCGCCGATCAGGTGATCCGCCACCCGATTAATTTCATCACGACCGAAAACACCGACGATGTGGTCGATTTCCGGCAGTTCGTCGAGCAATGCAGGACCCAATCGCTGTGGAAGACAGCCTGCGACGATGACTCCCTTGGTCTTCCCCGCCTTCTTCAGATCAAGCATCTCGCGAATAACGGCTTTTGATTCCGCTCGCGAACTGTCAATAAACCCGCAGGTGTTGACGATGACAAAGTCAGCCCCGTCCGCTTCGCTGACCAGGGAGTAACCATCCAAAGCCAGCGTGCCGAGCATTTTCTCGCTGTCGACAAGGTTTTTTGGACAACCTAGCGAAACGAACGCGTAAGTTCCCTTGGACATTTGCGGCGGTCCGTCGTTTGGCGCCGGTGAAACGATTGGGTCAACAGAAGAAATAATCGGCAGCTGCATGTTAACTTCATTTTAAAGGACGAAAATCTGATCGATTATTCTATCGAATCATATCAGCGTCGGACAGCAAGCGACTCCGATACCATTATTCCTGGTTGCTTTGTTCAGTGCTTAAGTACCCGGGGCGGTGTGAAACACGAATGGGCCGAAAGGTCGTCGTGAAGATGTTACATTCATCGCTTCCTAATTCCATGTTTCGCAGCTATACCCAAGAATCTCAGGTTTTCGGCACTTTGAAGGACGAATTTGAC
Organism: uncultured Schlesneria sp.; assembly: GCA_903858935.1. Classification (GTDB taxonomy): domain Bacteria; phylum Planctomycetota; class Planctomycetia; order Planctomycetales; family Planctomycetaceae; genus Schlesneria. The sequence goes on from CAIOKO010000073.1 coordinate 28,354, forward strand.
TTCATGACGCAATCTTCCAGCGAACTTGTGAATGCGGGTGGCAAAGAACTTAAGCACGGGGCTTCGGCCTCCCCCCTGCACCGGCAACTCCGTGAACTGTTAAATGTCGTTCTGATTGTGCTCGGAGTCTTCTCTGCCGCGCTGGGCTTACATGGTTTCCTGCTGTCGAACAAATTCATCGATGGTGGCGTCACTGGCGTTTCCATGTTGCTGGCAAACATCACCGGACTTTCGCTTTCGGTGCTTTTACCCATCTTTAACCTGCCATTTATGGCAATGGGCTATCGGCATATCGGTTTACGATTCGCCATCCGCAGTACGTTTGCGATTTGTCTGCTGGCCGTTGTGCTGGCCACCATCCATTTCCCCGATGTGACCCAGGATCGTTTGCTCAGCGCAGTTTTCGGCGGCTTCTTCATCGGCGCGGGGATCGGTCTCGCGATTCGCGGAGGGGCGGTTCTGGACGGAACGGAAATCGCCGCGCTTCTGATCAGCAAGAAAAGTCACCTGTTGAAAGTCGGCGACGTGATCCTGGGGATCAATGTTGTGATCTTTTTCGTGGCCATTTTTGTGCTGGGAACGGAAGAGGCGCTTTATTCAATCCTCACTTATGTCACCGCTGCAAAAACTCTCGACTTCATCCTCTATGGAATCGAACAATACACAGCCATCCTGATCGTTTCCGAGCAGAATTCTGCGATTCAACAAAGGATCATGGAAGAATTAGGACGCGGAGTCACGATCTATAAAGCCCGTCGGGGGAAAAGTGGTGCCGACCAAGAAGTCCTTTATAGTGTTGTCACCAGGCTTGAGATCGGGAAAGTGAAAAATATCATCCAGGAATTTGACCCATCAGCCTTTGTGGTGACTCATCCGCTATCCGATGTTCAGGGCGGAATGGTAAAGCGGACAGGACTGCACTGAGAGATATTTTGACGGTCGCCGGCATTGAAAAGTTAATGAACAGCACGCCGCTGAAAAAAATCATCTTTTCGAGCCATAAAAAAAGTGGAAACTTTTTTTGATCGGCCTATAACCTGTCGCTTTGAGGTCAAATTCGAATTCTTTCTGTGATCTAGCGCAGTCCACGCGTTGGAAGCGTTTCTGCATCGATGAGATTTGCAGGCAGGAAAAGAAGCGTTTCCGATCCCAAAGTTTTTTAAACTTTTGACGCTTTAATCTGACTCGCGTCAGTGATTTAGGGCATCATTTCTCGCGGATTGTCTGCATCCAGCGGACTTTTGCGGACTACCGTCTTTGACGGGTGTCCACGAACTCAGATCATTTCGAACTGCTCTTCATTGAACTTAAGACGGACTTTCACGGAGTTGAAAGGTGCGTCGCAAATTTTTGTTTAGCTCAAGGGACCGGCGCGTACTGCGAAGCGGTTGTAACTGTTTTCATTGTCGTGATTCGGTTGTTTTCGTTCGAGTACGGCAATTGTGCTCGGATGAAAGCGTCAGGGGTAAGCCTGTTTGCTTTGGCATCGACAGCAGGAGTCGGGTGAGGGTTCTAAAAACGAGTTTTGGTTCGCAACTTTTGTGTTCTTACGTTTTTCTATTCAACAGAGAAGGTGTTCGTTTAAATGGTGCGCGTTTCAAGTTGGAAGATTTTTTCCGGCATCTTTACGATGGCTCTCGTACTATCATCAACCGCCGGGATTCAAGCTGGCCTGATTTCAAACGGTGACTTCAGTCAGTTCACAAGCAGCGCCCCAGGGGGCGGCCCCACTCAGATCAATAATACGAGTACCGGTGGATACGCCAGTCTGAAAGATTGGACTGTCGGTACCACTCTTGGTAGCCCCAATACGGTGCTGAACTCATACGCTTTCATTACCCAGACTACGGGGCCAAATGCGTACACGTTTTACTACCCGTCTCAGAGCGGGACGATCGGTCTCTGGAGCAACCCTGGAGCGACTCCTTCCGGTCAGCAGTATGCGGTGACCCTCGACGGCTACCAGAAAGCCGCGACTCTTTCGCAAACTTTGACGGGCCTCACTGCAGGCGCGTCCTACCAGGTGACTTTTGACTGGGCGGCCGTTCAATACACAACGGCGACAGGAAACTACACAGAACAGTTCAAGGTCTCGTTTGGCGGATCGAGCCAGACGACCGCCTTGCAATCGATCGCCAGTAAAGGGCACTCCAACTGGATCTCGGAGTCCTTTAATTTCACGGCCGACGCCGCCACTGACACCTTGACGTTCTTGTCGTTGGGAACCCCAAGCGGAGGTCCTCCAGTCGGTTTGCTAAGTAACGTTAATGTCGCACCGGTGCCAGAACCCTCATCAATGTTGATGCTGGGCCTTGGCGGGGTTTGTCTCGTCGGTCTTCGGGTTCGCCGGAATCGCCTTGCAAAGGCCGCTTGATTTTCAATAACCACCGATTACGGATTTCAAGTGCTTTGTGCTGTCGAAATGGACGGTCTCTAAGATAGCCGCTGTCGCTTGATCGCATTCCTCTCGGTTCGTTTGGTAATCAGCATTACGTCCACGTCTGGCCGAACTTGTTCTGCTCAGCCTCTGAAGTAGAACAAGTTCGGTCAGTTTCTATTTGTGGTTAAGCGAGTTCTCGATATCCGATGCAAACTCATTGAGACGGCCGATTGAGACTGAACCTTGGACTGCTGCTTTGGTTAGCGTCGATGGCTTCATGATTGTGCTGACGATCATCCACACAAATAGCACAACCAGCCCCGCCCCGAAGCATCGCAAGACAACCGACATGATCCACCTGATTTCGGCTTGCTCAGGCGAGAGTTTTTCGTCGCCTGTCAGCGAATCGCACAGAGGTGTTCGCGTCGGAACTGGTACGCTTGCTGCCGATCCTTCCTCGGTTGACTGATTTGGAAATGGAGACCTGGAGAATTGGGCTCCGGTTTCCATCGCGGCAGGACTGGTCATTGCTGAACTAATCGGCATCCCGGAGTTGACGGCTTGATTTGGGTGAGACGATGGGGGCTTTGTTGTCGCCTCAAACAACGGAGCATCGGCTTTACGTAGCATCAGCACTTCGTCGATGACATCTTCAACAGGGGTTGGTGCCAACACCGAGTGGACAGCAGGCAACGAATCCGATGTTGACGGCTCAAATATTATGACCGATCCATTCTCGGTAAGACGGATCTGGTTGCCGAGAACGAGCCAATGCAACCCGAGCCGCTTCTATGAAGAATCGCAATGGGCCAAAACAGGAGGTCGAATTGCCCTGGCAGGTCACCGCGCCCCATTTCGATTCGACAAGCTGGAGCTTGAACCGCTCGAGCCTTCTTCGTTTCCACCGGTTCCTCCACTCGGCGCGGGGGGAAATCTGCTGGCTCTGATTGATCCGGTCCGAGATTCCCGAAAGGGCCAATGGACAAAAAACGCCGACGGACTTCTTACTCCCGTTTTTCCAGGCTCCCGATTAGTAGTTCCTGCTGTTCCACCAGAACGATACGTGATCACCGCAGATGGTGAACGCCGACAAGAAGACCGCGAATGGAGTTTCGGCCTCGTTGTCGGCGGACATCCGTGCATCGTTTCGATCGATGCCGCAGGTTCTCAAACCGGATTAGAGCTACTTGACGATAAGTGGTTTCGGGATAAGGTGAATTTCACGCGACCTCTATTACCGCAAGGAAAACGATTAAAAGTCCGTTGTTTCGTTCTGCCAGACACGGTTTTTGTCACGTGCGACGACAAAGAAGCAGTCAAATGGCACGGTGACGCACGTTGATTGTCGCTGAAACAAAACCTTTTTTTACCGCCGAAGTACTCAGAAATTGATCGTTTGCAACTATGGATTGGGGAGTGGGAATCAGAATTCCTGATTCGCGAACTCACGCTCAAACCACTGAGCGACGAAGAAGCGGCTCGAGTCGCAAGCAACTCCAGTAGCCCCTCCCGGTCGGAATCAAACGCGCCGGTGAGCGTCTCAAGGTTGTCCGTCCACTGGCGGCAAATTGGAGTCACCATTTATTGTGAATCAGGCTTGCGTCCGCGAAGCGAGACGATCATTCTGACGACGCGCAAACGTTTGTTTATCTAACTGGTTCGCAGATCTGTGATTTGCTGCCTTGGGGAGTTTGTCATGCGTTCCGAGTTTTGTCGTAAATTTCCTGTTGTATCGTCGTCCGCAAGTTTGATTTGTCGCGTCACCGCGGTTCTGCTGATGATCGGTGCGCAGTTGTGGGCCGACGATGCCTTTCACTTCCGGGTCGAATCGAACCTGAAAGCGGGTGTGGCGAAGGTCGATATTACTCCCCCTGCCGATACTCCGGTCGTGGGACATGTCCGTCCGACAAACGGCGTGCGAGATCCCATTCGAGCCGGTGTGCTGCTGCTGGCCAATGAACAGACGCAGGCCGCGATCGTCACACTCGATCTGATCAATTCACCTACTGAGATGGTCGAAGCGCTGCGGGACGCGATCGCTCAGAAAACGGAGACTCCACGCGAAAATATCATGGTCGCGGCCTCGCACAATCATTCAGGACCGGGGTGGACACGCGAGTCGCCATGGAGTCGCGAAATGGTCTTAAAGATCGGCGCGGCGGCAGCGGATGCGGTGAAAGAGATGCGTCCGGTCACGATAGGGTATGGCGAAGATCGCATTGACTTCAACATCAACCGCAGAAAGGTAATTAATGGCCGCGCCGTTGTGCGGCTCGATCCTGACGGTCCCTGCGATCATCGTGTGAAGGTTCTGCGCTTTGACGACGGACGGACCCTGCAGCCGATGGCGGTTCTGATGCACGCGGTCTGCCATCCTTGTGTGTTCACCTGGGGCGACAAACTCACACCGCCATTTCCAAACGGGTTCCCCAAGATCAGTGCAGACTTTCCCGGCGAGGCACAGACATTCGTCGAAACCGTTTATGGGCCAAACACAAGGACGATGTTTCTGCAAGGTTGTGCAGGAGACATCCGGCCCAACCTGCCCGGGATGCCTTATCGCTGTGGCGATGAAGCTGACATCAAATGGACGGGACGCAGTCTTGGATGTGCTGTAGTTCGATCTGTCGATCGCAGTGCTGTGCGGGAAGAGCTGGCCAAACGTAAGACCATCTACCCTCTGAAATGTGCGACGAGCGTCATTCCACTTCCTGGCAAAACGGAAAAACAAGCCTGCGAAATGCAAGCCATGCGAATTGGTGACTTCCTGCTTTTGACGATGCCCGGCGAACCGATGGTGGAGTACGGTTTTCAGATTGAAAAGGCGATCGCCGACCGGGCTATCCCGATCGTCGTCGGCTATGCAAACGGCAGCCTGGGCTATATCTGTACCGCCGAATCGCATCAGTACGGAGGCTATGAACCAAACATGTCTCCCCTGCTCCCTGAGGCCGAACCGCTGATCCTGAACGAACTGGGTCGACTGTCCGATAAAGTGCTCGCGGACGTGTTCGAGTCGTTCAAACCCACGAAATAAGAAGTCACGTTCTTGGTCACATCGAACGTCTAAAACGAGTCATAGTGGCGTGAACTCAATTTCAACTCGAAAGGAACACAGATCACAATGAGCAATTCAGACGAAGCCGCACGCCGAGCTTATTGGGCACAGCAGATGGAAGCGGGTTACGAGGTTGTCCAACGTGTATTGAAGTTTGAAGTCAACGAATGTGGCGAGGGCTTCGCATCATTACGCGACGCGGCGGAAGCGGTTGGTGTGGAAATGCTTTTCTCAACCACCAAGATCGCCGGGGAACTCGACCGTGTCTTCTTCATGCGAGAGAGCTTAGTCAACGACGTGATGGCGGTTTGTCGAGCTATGAACGAACGGGGCTGGATCTTGAAGATCGAGGACGGATATCGCTCGCTGGAGATGCAGGGAAAGCTGGTCCGCAAGCCAGAAGTGTTTGATGTGATCCTGAAGAAATGTATCTGGGAAAACGGAGGGGAAATTCCGCCAGTGGAACTGGTCTTTCGCCGTGCGATGGTCCTGGTGGCAAATATCCCGAAGATTGGCACACACATGTCCGGATCGGCAATCGATGTCTCGGTCTTTCGACGAGACGACGGCGCCGAGGTGTGGCGCGGCAATTCCTATCTCGAAATGAGCGAACGGACGCCGATGCTGTCGCCGTTCGTCGAAGACGAGGCACTACGCAATCGCCTGGAGATCACGGCGATGCTGGAAGCACAGGGGTTCGTTCACTTCCCGTTCGAGTTCTGGCACTTCAATAAGCACGACGCCTTGGGCAATGTCGTCGCCGGTATAAAATCCGTCGCCCGCTTCGGACCAGTCGATTGGGACCCGAAGACGAACCGGGTGACGGCTGTCGCTGATCCGATGAGTCCCCTGAACCCGATGTCGGTCATTGAACAAGAAATTGTGGCAGCCCTGGATCGCGCGAAACGCCATTAATCAAAGAGAACCTCGCACAAAGAAGAGCGAGACGTGACACTCGCTTAGGAACGTGTTAGAAGTAATCGACATGTTTTGGTGAATTTTGTTGATTTTCTGCTCTTGATGATGAGGTGCGATCATGTTGAATGCCATATTAATGACGCTGCTCATTGTGGGCGGGGTGCTTTTTATTGCAGCGTTGTGGCTTGTCTCCATTTATAATGGACTGACGATCAGCCGTAACCAGTTCAAAAATGCATTTGCACAGATTGATGTGCAGCTGAAACGTCGATACGACCTGATTCCGAATCTTGTCGAAAGCGTTAAGGGTTACATGGCTCATGAAAGTGGGACTCTGGATGCCGTGATCAAGGCTCGTAATAGTGCCCTCAGTGCCGGGCAATCTGCCGCTGCTAACCCGGGTGATGCGTCCACCATGAAGGAACTTGGCCGAGCCGAAGGGGAGCTTGGTGGAGCCCTGGGACGACTGTTCGCTCTTTCTGAGGCCTATCCTGACCTCAAGGCAAACACCAACATGCTCGCCTTACAGGAGGAATTGACCGCGACCGAGAACAAAATCGGATTTGCTCGTCAGGCCTTTAATGATGCGGTTACGACGTACAACAACGCTCGTGCAGTCTTTCCGGCCGTGATGTTCGCGGGGATGTTTGGCTTCAATGAAGCGCAACTTCTGGAAATCGAATCAGCCGCTCGCGAAGCTCCGAAGGTTTCCTTTGGAAAATAGACTCAAGATTCGCACGGGCTGAACCCCATGCTAAGAAAACGCGAAGCGATGAAGGTTTTTTCGGTTTATCAACTGAACGGAATCGACGTTGCAGAAGACTCGGTGAACTCTTCCTGCTGAGAATCCATGAGTACCAACTTCTTTCAGCGGCAGGACCAGGCTCGTAAGAAAACGGGCCGACTGCTGCTGTTGTTTGCTCTGAGTGTCGTTGCACTGATCGTATCGACCTACGTCGTCTGCCTGGTCTTGTATGTCTGGGCTGACGGAGGGAATTCACCCGCCGCGCGCAATCCGATCAACCCGCCATTGTTACTGGGCGTGACTGCGGGAGTGCTTTTCGTTACAGCGTGCGGAAGTCTTTACAAGATTGCCGAATTGGCGTCCGGTGGAAAATCGGTGGCAATGCTGCTTGGTGGCGAGCTGATTCCGTCCAATACCCGGGATTTAACTCTGCGGCGTTTGTTGAATGTTGTCGAGGAAATGGCGATTGCATCGGGAGTTCCGGTCCCCCCCGTCTACCTGTTGCCGAATGAAAAAAGTATCAACGCGTTTGTGGCGGGATTCGGTCCCGGTGATGCCGTGGTGACTGTCTCGCAGGGGAGCCTTGACTACTTAAGCCGCGATGAATTGCAAGGAGTCCTCGCCCACGAGTTCAGTCATCTGTTGAATGGCGATGTGCGGCTGAACATCCGGCTGATGGGTTTGATCTTCGGAATTCTCGCACTATCGATTGTCGGACAGTATGTGATCCGGTTTGCGCCACGGTCCAGTTCTGGCGATTCCGAAGGCAAAGGGGGTATCGCAATTCTTCTTTTCGGTCTGGCCTTAATTGTTCTGGGGTCGCTCGGCGCGTTTTTCGGGCGATTGATCCAGGCAGCCATATCGAGACAACGCGAGTTTCTGGCCGATGCCAGTGCGGTACAATTTACCCGCAACCCCGATGGAATCGCTGGCGCTCTCAAGAAAATCGGCGGATTGTCAGCGGGATCAACCATTAAAAACATCCATGCCTCAGAAGCATGCCACATGTTCTTTGCCAGCGGTTTTTCCAGCCGAATCTTCGCCATGCTGGCGACTCATCCGCCGCTGGATGAACGGATTCACGCGATCGACCCTCATTGGGACGGCAAGTTTCCCCGAGTGACTCAGCTCAATTCTCAAGCGGCTGCGGAGGTACCGCAAATCACGAGTCCCCAGAAAAAGGGTCCCTGGCCCGTCATTCCGGGTATGCCGCAGATGCCGTTGCCGATTCCCGCTGGCATGATGGGACTGGCGGACACGGCTGTGAGAAAGATGGGAAAACCGAACACCAGCGATCTTCATCTGGCAGAAGAGTTCACTGAGGGAATCACGGACGAAGTTCGTGAGATGATCGGTGAGCCGTTTTCGGCTCGAGCAGCCATCTACGCCCTGCTCCTGTCCGACGCTCCGGACGTACGGGAAAAGCAGTTGACCGGGTTAAAGGCGACCGTTGTTCCAAGTGACCTCGAAGAAACGGGGGCGGTCGAACCGATGATGAGTGCCCTGCCGGCAGGGACACGACTGACCGTGGCATTCCAGTCGCTGCCGGCTCTGTCTCAAATGTCACAACGGCAATATCGCGACTTCCGAGATCGCGTGAGCGAACTGATCGATGCAGATCAAAAGGTGAGTCTGTTTGAATTCTGTCTTCAGCGGGTTGTCTGTCATCATCTTGACCAGGCCTACGGGTTAGTCAAACCACCCCCTGTTCGTTTTACGAGTCTCATTCCGTTAAACCCCGCCGCCGCAATTATCCTCGGCCTGATTGCCGTGAAGGGAAATGAGTCGTCCGAAGAATCGCTCAAGTCGTACACAGCGGCATTTCAGCAATGGAACAATTCAACGACGGCCGTCCCCGCGATCTCAGCATGTAGCCGAACGGATTTTGCACGCGCGTTGTATCAGTTCGAACAAGCAGCACCGCAACTGAAGGAACGGTTGATTCGCGCCTGCGCGGCATGCATCTGCTCGAATCGACAAGTCACTGCGGCGGAATATGAATTGCTCAGGACAATTTGCTCGTCTCTCGATTGTCCACTTCCCCCTCTGACGATTGAGTGATCCGGCTTCGACTTCAAGACCCGTCTCGTTACGGGGGCTCCCGTGGCGCGACGGGCTTCTGGCAACTGCTGTTGTTCTCGTTATGAATGGTCGGGAGACCTGCGCAAAATCAGAATATCTGACTCAGGAGAGCTGACGAATGAGTTCGTGAAACTCGTAGAAACAGATCGTTGCCCTCGCTTTAACGAAACTACGATATGGCCAGTCGTATCAGGCATCGCGGACGCTTCAGTTTTGGTAATTTCGTGGAAAAACCTCAGCACGATCCACTTGACCGATGTTGTCAACTGATGTCCTCAATATTGATGGACATGGCTTAATGGTTGTAAGGCGGGGCACTTTTTTGTTCCGAGGTGTTTGCCTGGGAACGATAAACACCGAAAGGATTTTCAACCCGGTGCCTGGGATCTATTCATATGCGTGGCAGGCAGGAAGTACGCAATACGAAACTGTCACTACGAAGCGAGGCTTCTAAAAAGAGGCGTTCCCAAGCCTGAACTTGGGAACGAGAAAAGAAGAGCTTGTGAACGAGAAGAAACCGAGGTTCAGTCGTTCTTGCCAGGAAGTTTGCCTTCCTTGATCAGATCGAAATAGACCTTGCCGTCGGCGTTCTTTTCGATGATCGATTTTTCCCAAGCGGCTTTGAAGACTTTCAGGGCCTCTTCCGTGTTTTTTGCCTTGTCAGCCGCCTGGAAATCCTTTGGCTTGAATCGATCGTGGTAAACCTTACCGAAGTCGTTCAGGCCGTGCCCCTTCCCCTTTTTGTCGGCACCTGGCTTGTGGCACACGTCGCATTTCGATTTGAGTCCATCAACCAGTTCAAGGAACGGCTTGTAGTCTTTGTCATCTTTGTAGCCGTCCTTTAAGTAACCTGGCATCGGTGGGAACGCGTTGGCTGTCCCGGCGCAGAGTCCACATAACACGACTGACAACAATGCAGCTTGAAATTTCATCGACATCTCCTTTTTGATACGGTTCGCTTTTTCCCAGTCAGGGAATCAGGGGCGTCATCCATCTGTTGCCACCTGCCCCGGCAAATCTAACGTCGTACGAAGTTAAAGTCACCGTCGCACAGTGGCGGGATTATGTCAAACATTTAAATTAAAGTGGCTTCTTGCTGTGACATTGCTCAGGAGTCTTTGGAGAGGCGGTGGCTTCTCCATCGGTTGATAAAAGAACACTGCTTGACCGAAGACGGTCAAGCAGTGGCACATTCAATTCGAAGACCAGCAAATCATCACACGTCCAAATCATCAACGAGATTGGCATCGCTCATGATGATGCGATAACGCTCACTGGCGTCTTTTCCCAGTAGTTGCGAGAACGTCTGGTCTGCTTCCACAAGGCTGTCGATGTCGACGGCCAATAGAGTTCGTGTTTTCGGGTCGAGTGTTGTCTCTTTTAGCTGGGTTGCCGTCATCTCGCCCAGACCCTTAAACCGACCAATCTCAGGTTTTCGATTGGCGGGAAGCCCGGCCAGAATTTCTTCTTTGTGAGCGTCATCCTGTGCATACAGAATCTGTGTACCAACCTGAATCCGGTAAAGCGGCGGTTGAGCAAGATAGAGTTTTCTGTTGGTGATCAGATCCCGCATGTGTCGGAAGAAGAAGGTCAGTAGCAAGGTACTGATATGGTACCCGTCGCTGTCGGCATCCATCATCAGGATGACCTTGTCATAGCGCAGTAGATGAATATCAAACTTGGGGCCCAGTCCCGTTCCCAGTGTTTCAACCAGGTCTTTAATTTCCTGACTTTCAAGAATCTTGCTGGTTGCCAGTGATTCGGTGTTCAGGATCTTGCCTCGTAATGGAAGGATGGCCTGGGTTCGACTGTCACGACCCATTCCAGCGGTTCCACCTGCGGACTGACCTTCAACAATGAACAGTTCCGCTTCGGCAGGGTTGGTTGCCCGGCAGTCAAGCAGCTTGCCAGGAAGGCTTGTTCTTCTTGATGTTGGTGACTTGCGGCGAACTTCGGTTGCTGCTTCACGACTTGCCTGACGAGCTCGTGCGGCGAGAACGATTCTTCCGACAACCGCATCAGCAATTGTGGGATTGTTGTTGAGCCATGTTTCGAGCGCCGGACGGATCATTCCTTCCACTGCCGCATTCATTTCGGGATTATTCAGTTTCTCTTTCGTTTGTCCTTGAAACATGGGATTCGAGAGAAACACAGACAAAATCGCGAGAACTCCTTCACGAATGTCGGAGTTTTCGATCACGACCCCTTTGATCTTGATATCGTGAACTTCGATGTAGTTGCGCACCGCTTTCGCAACGGCGGAGCGAAAACCAGACTCGTGAGTTCCGCCGGCATGTGTACGGATTCCGTTCACGTAACTGCGAACCTGTTCGTCCGTCGCCTCGGTCCAGCGAAGGACTGCTTCGATTTTGACTCCAGCATCATCGCGCGAGGCGGAAAAGACCTGCTCGTGAATCGCCTTTTTTTGCCCTTCGAGCAGAATCTTATCGAGGTATGCGACAATCCCGTTCGGGTACAGGAATTCGTGCTTTTCCTTTTTTGATTCATCAATGAAGACAAGTTTCAACCCCGCGTGAATGTAGGCAATATCTTCCAGATGCTGTCGGATGATGTCCGCATTGAAGGTTGTCTTGGAAAAAATCTCTTCATCGGGCCGAAAGAAGATCGTCGTACCCCGACCCCGAAACGGTTTGACCTGTTTGACGGGCGTGGTCGGTTTGCCTCGCTTATATCGTTGTGACCACTCGTAACCGTCACGATAAACGGTGGCGACCATTTCACTCGAAAGTGCATTCGTGACGGACGAACCGACACCATGCAAACCTCCGCTGCGGGCATAGGCCTGACTGTTGAATTTGCCTCCGGCATTGAGTGTCGTCAAAACGGTTTCGAGAGTTGATTTTTTTGTCTTCGGATGAGTATCGACGGGGATTCCGCGTCCGTTGTCCTCAATGGTGCACGACGAGCCGTCTTTGTGCAGAGTCACGATGATTTCCGTGCAGTGACCCGCAAGATGTTCGTCGACACTGTTGTCGAGGATCTCCCACAACAAATGGTGAAGTCCCCGTGAATCCGTCCCTCCGATATACATTGAGGGACGCATGCGAACGTGTTCGAGGCCTTCCAGGACTTCGATATCTTTTGATGTGTATTCGGCGTTGGACATAAAAGTCTTCCGTGATCGTTATCGAGTTAAATCAGGCGGTCCGAGGGCATCTATCATCGGACCTGGTGGCGTACAAAGAGAAGAGTCCGAGGGCTTACGCCTCCCGGCTCAGCTGCGTTGTTTTTTTAACTGCTCCCCTTCTCGGCTTCGATTGTGGCCCAGTCGATCAACACGATGTCAGGACGAACGATTTCTGTGAATGTGCTTCGCTGGGCCGCCCGAATTCCCTTGCCGCCGCGTGCGGTAAGCTCGTACTTCATCTGTCCGAACACCAGCAATTTTTCGGCGGACGTCTGAACTCGAAGGCAGTCGCTGGGGCGAGCCATTTGTGCCGCACCAAGGACTTCATCTTTCGGGTCAGACAGCTTGATCCCTCGAACGCCCTTGCCTGCGCCGGACAAGATGGGGATTTCGTCGATCGCGAAGTGAATTACTCGAGCTTGCTTTGTCGCGACGAACATTGACGTCGCGTCGCGAACAAGTTCGACCCAGACAACGCGGTCCCCCTCCATCGGACGACAATATTTTCGACCCGCTTTGGTTGAGGGTGTGCGAAAAGGAGAAAGTGGCAGGCGCATGACCTGCCCCTGAGCGGTCAACGCTAAAAAATACGGGGCGGAAGGCAATCCTTCACCCATATCCTGATCAGATGGGGTGAATCGAGCGTCGGTTGTCATGGCCGCGACGATTGTCACGCCGTCTCCCATTTTCACATGCTTGGAAATGGGCTCGCCATAACCGGATGAGACAGGGATTAACTCGATTGGCAGCGTAAAGGCAATTCCGTCACTCGTGAAGTAGATGATGTTGTCGACCGTGCTGCCAGGGAGCACGTCCAGTACGACGTCCCCTTCCCTGACCCTGGTGGTTTCCACGCTTTGCAGGCGTCCGACTCGTTTGACCCAACCTTCACGCGTGAGCACGACGTTTGTGTTCTCGCGAACGATATAAACACTGGCATCGAATTCGACGATTTCTTCGCTGCTGCCAATCGTCGTCCGACGTTTGTCGGCAAATTTGGTTGAGAGGTCTTCAAGTTCGGTTCGAACGACACCCCAAAGTCGTTTTTCAGAAGCGAGCAATTTACGAAGCTTCTCGGCGGCAGCCCGTTTTTCGTTCAGCTCACCAACGATCGAATCGATTTCGAGCTGCGAGATTTTATATAGCTGCATTTCCAGGATCGACATTGTCTGCTCTTCATCCAGCAGCGGGAATGCTTTCAACAGCTTGTCGCAGGCATCTCGTTTGCCTGAGCTGTTGCGAATGATCTTGAGTGCCCGGTCGAGGTCATTGAAAATGATCTCGAAACCTTCCAGGATGTGAATCCGCTGCTCAAGTTGCCGAAGGTCGAATTCAAATCGCTTCCGCAACGTGGCAAGCCGGAACTTGAGGAAATGTCGCAGGATTTCCACAAGACTTAACCGAGCCGGGACCATTGACCCCGCTTCGTCTGGAATCAGGCAGGTGGCGTTGTAGCCGAAGTTTTGTTCGAGAGACGTGTGCTTGAACAGATACGTCATGACCGGTTCTGGATCGGAACCAGGTTTCAGATCCAGCACGATTCGCAAGTCATGCTTGTTATCCGTTTCGTCGTTGGAATCAAGCAGTTGTGGCAGCTTCCGAGAATTAACGATCGTTCCGATCTCTGCAGCAAGTGGACCCGATTCGACTCCGTAAGGAATCGAGTAAATTATGACCCGGTTTTCGCTGCCAGCCTTTTTGCTTTTGTCCATCATCCATTCGCCGCGAACCTTGATCGAGCCTCTCCCTTCTTCGTAGATGGCTCGCAAGTCTTTGCGATCTGTTACGATTCGACCGCCGAGCGGAAAATCAGGTCCTTTGATCTGCTTGAGAAGATCTTTGGTTTCCGCCTCGGGATTTTCGATTAAATGGATACATGCCGCGATCACTTCGCCCAGATTGTGCGGAGGCATGTTCGTTGCCATCCCGACAGCAATTCCCGAGGCTCCATTGACCAGCAAATTCGGAAACCGGGCTGGTAAGACAATTGGCTCGTTCACCCGACCGTCGTAATTCGGACGCATGTCGACAGTCTGGAACTTCAATTCTTGAATCAGATGTTCGGCAAGCTGGGTTAACTTTGCTTCGGTGTATCGAGAAGCCGCCGCAGGCAGGCCCATAATCGAGCCGAAGTTTCCCTGACCGTGAACCAGCGTATATCTGAGCATGAAGTTCTGGGCCATGCGGACTAGTGCATCGTAAATGGCTCCTTCACCGTGGGGATGGTAGTCACCCATTGTGGTTCCAGAGATCTTCGCGCATTTCAATGTCTTGCTGTCTGCCGTGAGACGAAGATCCTCGTACATCGCATACAGGATTCGCCGTTGGACAGGCTTCAATCCATCGCGCACGTCGGGAAGCGCCCGCGACATGATGACCGACATCGCATAGTTTAAATATCGCTTACGTGTCTCCTGGCTGAGGAGGACGTATTCAATCCGGTCCGTTGCTTCCTGGCCTTTTTCACCGTTTTCGTTGTCAGACGTACGTTTCGCCAATTTCAACTCCAATTGTCTGTTCAATGGCACAAGACGGGGTGACTTTTCCGTCTGAGCCAAGTCTTCGGGAACTATCAATTACACGGACTGCGGAGAATCTGCAACTGATCTTAAGCCGTTAAATTGCAATCCTTTGCAAATATCTTCTCAGTCGCGATTCGAGGGCGGGAATGACTCATTCCAACGAACGGTCCGAACCGAAATTGAATAGGGTTCGATCGTCCGAACAGGTCGGATGAACAGGGAGTCTTGCCGGGCACACGCTGCCGATGGCAACCCAAGGAGGGGATTCGATGTTTTGTCGTAAATTGGCCGCCGTTTGGCCGGTAGTTTTATCCG
The DNA here is from genome assembly GCA_903858935.1 of uncultured Schlesneria sp. Lineage (GTDB taxonomy): Bacteria > Planctomycetota > Planctomycetia > Planctomycetales > Planctomycetaceae > Schlesneria. Next base: position 43,522 of record CAIOKO010000073.1, read on the forward strand.
CCCTAATGATGCCCTCGATCCACGCTCAGGATCAAGACTCAGATCCGTTTGCCACGGTTCCAGAGCCGGCTCCAGCACAGGCTGTGAATCGTCCTGCGAACTTTGATCGGCAACGCGAACTGGCTCAGCCTGCCTCGTATCGCAATGTCGCGGATAACGGGGTGTCGTGCCAGCAGCAACCGATGCCAATCGACGCGAATCTCGCTGGTGCATCAGGTGGCGGATTCGGTGGCGGCGGAATTGGCGGCGGAGCCGGACCCATGCAACAACAAGGATACGTCCGGTTGGGTGCACCAATGTATCCGACACCGAGACCTAATATTCCCATCTGGTCCGGAGCAACGATGATCACGAATCAAGCTCTGGCTCCTCAGGAAATGCTTTATCCTCACACGTACCGGGCAATCTATCCTCCCTTCTACCATCGAGTCAAAGGGGGATGGATCCTGACGCCACTTGGTGTTCGCTCACATGAAAAGTGGGAACTTCAAGGGACCATGGTCCAGGTGAAATATCGATCGAGTTACCCCGGTATGTTGAGCGGTGCCGGCTGGCACCCACCTGCAACGTCCTATTGGCACGGATCGTGGAAATAATTGATCCGGAATCCTTTAGTGAAAGGAGCTCAATATGCGTCTGCGAATGAAATTCGGATCGGCACTGATTGCAATCGTCAGCTTTACCGCGACGACCATCGGATGGTCTGCCGAGCCAACAGTCACGAGTGCAGCAGTTAGAAACCGACAGAAGATACAAACCGAAACAGCCAAGGCAGGTTCAGCTTCGAAAGTTGTCCCTGCGGGTTACTCGTCAATGGCGGAATTTCAGGACTCCGTCGTCGATGGTACTGAGGCGGTACAACTTCGTGCCAGGAGTAAGGGATCACGGATTTACCGTGAATCGTTGATCGCCAGAGCACATCGACAGAAACAGGAACACTGTCGCGTAGAACATGAAAACTTGCGAGATTGGACCAATTACATCCGAGGTTACGGTCCGGCGGTCTGGGTTCGAAATGGTCCCGAATGTGGCCTGCATGCACCTTCGATTCCGTTTGCGAAACGGGTTGGCGGGTACAACGCTCCGGCGTGGCAAGGGGTCACTGGTATCCCGCGACAACCTCAAATATCGCCGCTGGCAATTAATGCGCCAGATCATGATATGAACTATTGAGACTGGGACAATTTAAGAGATCCGCCTCGCGGATTTCACAAATGAATGTTGAGCTTTGCCCATCCGATGTGAACGGAAGGATTTTTGAAATGAAATCGTTGTGGAAAAACCTCGTTCAGAGCGCACTCGTCGTTGGCCTCGCGGTCAGCATGACGGGAACACTCGTTGCTCAGGATTCGGGGCAAGCCGGCATTGTGCGGATCTCCAGACCAAAACTGAGTGACGTCGCTGCCAACCGTCAGGTGACGCCCACCAGCGCCATGATGATGAACGAAAGCTGTAACACAGCGGCCGGATCACCATCATCGGTCGGGTGTGATCCCTCATCCTCCGGAATGGGGTCAGGCTACACTAACGGTGCACAGGGATCGCAATACACCGAGTATCCCGCCGATAGCGGGTGGGGATCAGGATTTCATCGTCATACGCGCGGTCATAGTGCTGCCTTCAATAAAATGTGCTTTGGCAACTCATGCCAACCTGGGGGGATGTATTATCACGACCCCTCCGGGCAGGCGATGTGCGAATACTTCAAGTGCAAATTTGGCTATTTCATCCCGACTGGAGGTGGAGGTGCAGGTCTGCCATGGGTAGGTCACTACTCCAGGGTCTATCCTGTCACCCCTTATCACAGCGACGCACGCGATGGTCAGGTCTGGGCTGCCCAGGGATATGGTATTCCAATTTCTGTGCCACTCGCCCCTGTCGTCGGACATACGTACGAGTATGGCTGGGGAGTTCCTTCCAGTCGGCTGGTCCCTGTGTCGAATCCTGCTTATTAGTCTTGGTGTTACAACAGTGCTTTTGAGGAGCCGCAGTCAGCGGCATTCATGAACTGCGACCGCCGTGGATTGCTCCGACCGGCGACGTAAAGGAAACTGCGATGCGTTTCACAAAATCGAACGGATTGATAGCAGCCTCCCTGATGCTCATCTTGGGTTCGGCGACCAGTGGATTCGCACAACAGGGGCCTGGCTCTGCTGGCATCGTGAGAATCAGCGACGGTCGAGTCCGGTCAAACGGCCAGACGACCACCGCTCAGTCTGTCGAGCAGGTCGGCGGACATCGGTATGGTCCGATGGCTGGTGATTGCCAGAATGGAAGCTGCCCGACCGGCGGTTGCCCAACTGGAAATTGCCCCACCGGATTCGGTCAGGATTGCCAGTCCGGGGCTTGCCCAACCTGTCGTGGTGGATGTCTTCACGGCAAGTTTGGCGAACACTACTGCAAGCATTCTCCAGATTATGGATATGCTCCGCCGACGAAATATCCGCTCCATCGACGCGGTGTTGAATATACCAATTACTTTCCTCAGAAATGGTACGGTGCAGGTGCTGACTACAGCCAGTCACCCGCTCCGATGGTTTACCAGCCAACGGACACGACTCAGCTTGGCTACTACTATCAGCACGTACCGTTCTGGCAGCCAATGCCAAATCGTTTGCCACCCCGGCCGATCCCGTCACAATGGCACACCACACCCCCAGCGGTTTCCGCTTCCCGCTATTGCAACGGCTTCTTTCCTGGCCAGTTGGGGCCATATGCCGGCCACGCGGGTTGGCACGGAGGTCACAACTCTGGTTCGTATGTGTCAGCCGGTGGCATGAATGGATCGTGTCCTCCAACCGGCAATGTGGCTCCAACCACAAGCCCTCAGCCATTGCAACATAACATCGAGACCGTGCCACCGATCCAATCAGTGCCAGGTCCGATTGATACAGCACCTCAGCCGTTGCAAGAACAGGTAATCGACAGCCAGCCCGTTTCGGCGGACGCCGGTGGATTGCCACCGTCACCCAGCTCGGCTGCAAACGGCAATAGCAGCCCGTTCTGAGTCTGACGTCGAGCGACGTCGACTCAAGTTTGAACCTGAACGACAATGGTCGTAACGAATTTAAAGAAGGCCGGGAACTCGATCGCGAGTTCCCGGCCTTTGCGTTTTAACCCTGATCTTTCCTCTGGAATGCTCCGAAGCATTAGCCCGACGCGCGTGTCGAATCAATAGATAATTCACGTTGACCGAGACCTCGATCCTTTAAACCGTCTGATCTGCTGTGAAGCAATCCATTCAGTCGAATGAATCACATGAACGTTGGATCAGAACTGCGTCACTGGCAATCATTTCTTTATTTTCCGAGTCCGAATCAGGTCGGCCTGAACGATTATCAATTTGACGACTCCAACAGACAGCCCCTACACTACGTAAAAGAGTTTCATGGGTCCGCTGTATCTGCGGAAATTGGTTATCATGAGCATCGAATCGCGAGTTTCATCGTCCCGATACCCCGGATTCTTCCGCTGGGCGATCGGATTGCTCGTGTTCACGTCGGCACTTATGACGGTAGATAATGTAAAGGCATCCTGCGGTGATTATCTTCACGGGTTCAATCAGCCTTCTGTTGTCGCTGACCATCTTGTCGGCGACCATCTGAACGAAGGAAGCCTGCCGGTTCACAATGCCCCGTCGAAAAGGCCGTCCTGCAATGGTCCGTTTTGTCAGCAGGTGCCATTCGTTCCGACGGATCGTCCGCAGCCTGAAACGCGGACTTCTGAAGTCAAAGAGCTTCACCCCTGTGAAAAAATCGAACTCATCATCACAGACGAGTGGTCTCTTCTCGAGCGTGTTCGGGACGTGTTGCCAAATCCTCCCGATTTAGACCGTCTTGATCGCCCTCCTCGGCCTTGATGTATGCCGATTTTCCGGCGAGGTTTTGTCTTGATCCTCGAGTTAAGGGATTCTTTGTCATACGGTTGTTCAGGCTGACATCGACCGATGCGACACCTGCTGTTGTTGTTCAGACCTTCGTTGACAATCCGGCAAGCGACGAAGAGTTTCTCATCGAACTGATGATCAATCTCGTCTGATTCACATTCACTCGCGATCATCTGCGGAGTTTTTTATATGTCCATTTCGAACGTATCCCCATCAGACCGACCGGTTCGCGCAAAGGTCATTCCGGCAGTCGGACCTCGACTGCGAGTTCTGATGTGGTTTGTCTACGCCTTAATTGCCCTCCTTGGGGCGAATTCGGTTTATCTCGCCAGCGTGACATTTCTGAGCTGGAGCTCAGGCAGGACTTACGAAAACTGGTTCTACATGCTGATGTTCGGCGGACACCTGATCCTCGGCATCATCTTGCTTGTCCCCTTCGTGCTGTTCGTGTTGATTCACATGTCCAACACGCGGTTTCGGAAAAACAAACGTGCCATTCGAGTTGGTTACGCGTTGTCGATTGGTTCGCTGGTATTGCTGATCAGTGGCTTACTGCTCATGCGAATTGATTTTGGCGGGCCAGGTTCGGTTTTTGTCATCAAACACCCGACGACCCGATCAATGGTTTACTGGGCTCACGTGGCGTCGCCACTATTTTGCCTGTGGCTGTACTGGCTGCATCGGTTAGCAGGACCAAAAATCCGGTGGAAACTTGGAATCGGTTATCTGGGTGCCGTGGCGGCAACGGGCGTCGGCATGATCGCGCTGCATAACCAGGACCCTCGCCAATGGAATCAGGCAGGACCCAAAGAGGGGGCTGACAAATATTTCTATCCATCGCAGGCCCGTACTGCCACGGGAAACTTCATTCCTGCCACGTCATTGATGAATGATGCTTATTGCCTGAAGTGCCACCAGGATGCTTATCAAGGGTGGTTCCACAGTTCGCATCATTTCAGCTCGTTCAACAATCCAGCCTATCTGGCGAGCGTTCGCGAAACGCGCGAGGTCTCATTCAAACGCGATGGCGATGTACGCGGGTCACGGTTCTGTGCCGGTTGTCACGATCCCGTCCCGTTTTTCAGTGGAGCTTTCGACGATCCGAAATTTGACGACGTCAATCACCCGACCTCTCAAGCGGGGATCACTTGTACTGTCTGCCATGCGATCACTCACATCAACAGTACTCGCGGAAACGCCGACTTCACGATCGAAGAACCCGAACAATACCCGTTCGCTTTCAGTGAAAACCCAGCCCTGCAGTGGATTAATAATCAGCTTGTGAAGGCAAAGCCTGCTCTGCACAAGAAGACGTTTCTCAAAGACTTTCACACGTCGGCAGACTTCTGTTCCACCTGTCACAAGGTCCATATCCCATTCGCAGTTAATCACTACAAAGAGTTCCTTCGCGGACAGAATCACCATGACACATACCTGTTAAGCGGTGTGTCGGGGCATGGAGCGCGCAGTTTCTATTACCCGGAAAAAGCGGTCCATAACTGCAATGGGTGCCACATGCCGGCCCAGGAATCAAAGGATTTTGGCTCGAAATTGTTTGCTCAGGTCAAACAGCCAAGTATCCACAACCATTTTTTCCCCGGCGCGAATACAGGACTTGCCTGGTTGAAGGAGGATCAGGCAGCAATCACAGGACACCAGGAATTTCTGAAAGAAAAACTGCGGGTCGACATCTTCGGAATCAAAGAAGGAGGCGAGATCGACGGAAATTTGATCGCGCCACTGCGCCCGGAAGTCCCAAAACTGAAGCCCGGTCAGACTTATCTATTGGAAGCGGTAGTTCGCACGCTGAAAGTCGGACATCCGTTTACACAAGGGACGGCGGATTCAAATGAAGTCTGGCTGGATGTCACGGTGAGCAGCGGTGGAAAAGTCATCGGTCGCAGTGGGGGAATGGACGACAAAAAGGAAGTCGATCCCTGGTCACATTTCATCAACATTTTCATGCTGGATAAAGACGGAAATCGAATCGATCGGCGTAATCCGCAGGATATTTTTACGCCGCTCTATAACAACCAGATTCCCCCCGGTGCTGCTGGGACAGTGCATTACAGCTTACCCGTTCCCGAAGATGTGCGCGAACCGATCACGGTTGAAGTCAAAGTGCAATATCGTAAATTCGACAAGATCTATACCGACTTCTTTACAAAACAGGCGAAGCCGAGTGACGCACCGATTCGCGGACATAAGCCACAAGAGCCCTATTCCAATGATCTTCCCATCACGACACTTGCCACCGACACCATCACGTTTCCGATTGAAGGGAACGATACCGTCGTCGAGAACGCCAAAGTCGAAATCCCCGTATGGCAACGTTGGAACGACTATGGGATCGGGCTGTTCTTGAAAGGCCGTGCCGAACTTAAGCAGGCGGACGAGGCGTTCACGCGGCTTGAGCAATTGAAAGATAACAAACGTTACGACGGCGCACTAAATATTGCTCGAGCGTATTTTGAGGAAGGATTGCTCGACGAGGCGACGGCAGCAGTGGCCCGCGCTTCGGAATTCAAAGATCCCCCTGCCCCACCCTGGACCATCTCATGGTTGACCGGAGTGATTAACCTGCAGCAAGGTCGACTCACGGAAGCCGAAACGGCGTTCCGTTCAGTGCTTGAGGATAAGACGCCAGAACGGACCGCGCGAGGATTCGATTTCAGCATGGATTATGAGGTTATCAATCGTCTTGGTGACACCCTGTTCGAGCAGGCGAAACAGATTCGCCAGCCATCAGAAACCGCGGCCCGTCAGAAACTGCTGGAAGAAGCGGCGTCGCAATATGACAAGACGCTCAAGATTGATTCAGAAAACGTGGCAGCTCATTATGGATTAAGGCAGATTCACACTGAACTGAAGTCGATTGCCGAAAAGGCAAATGATCGGGGGGCTGCTGACAAACATGACCAACTGGCAAAAGAGCATGGGCGACTTCACGAGAGATATAAACCCGACGACAATGCTCGCGATCTGGCTCAACAAAAGGCGAAAGTTAACTATCCATGGGCAGCCAAAGCGTCGGAGCCGATTGTGATTTATTCGCTGAATCGACCGGGTGCCCCAGGCCTCGCTGAAGTCGGGCGAGTGACGGAAGGCGAAGCGGTGACCGATCGGAAATGAAGGTCGTTACGTCATTGTGGTCGATTAACAACGCCCGGAGTTTAGCCACAGATGCACACAGAACCACACAGATAAAAGAGGAAAAAATTCCATGAAAAACAGTTGAAACCACTTTTGGCTGTAATTTCCAGTTTTGCATTTATCAGTGTGATTCTGTGTGCATCTGTGGCAAAAACTCTTCGCTTTCGCATTGCCTTCGGGGCATCGGAAGTTGATAAGACTAATTTCAGGGTGTTTTTATGAGATATTGGTTTAAATCTTGATTTTTTGCCGAATCGCAGAAAATGTTTGAATAAACCGGGCTAGGGCAAAGGCTCCTTAACCACCCCCGTAGCGGGGGTGGGGTTGCGTTCGCGTAATGTATTAAATAATCGCGCACGGCGTCGCCATATACGACTAAGAAAGAATCTTAATGAACCAGCCGCAGCAGGAAGAAGAACGCGACGACGCTGTCGTGGGGCGGGCTTTCGTCTGGTCCGCCAGTTTGATCGTCCTGGCATTGATGATCGGTGCGGGCTTGTATTGGAAAATGAACCAGAAGCCACCTGCGGTCGTCTCAAAAACCGAATACGAGCCGCCCAAGCCTCCCAAACCGCTGATGGTCGAAATCCCCGACATGCCGTTTAAAGACATCACCGCTTCTGCGGGGATTCACTTCAGTCACGCTAGTGGTGCCGCGGGAGAAAAACTTCTCCCCGAAACGATGGGTGGCGGATGTGCGTTTCTCGATTACGACAACGACGGTGATCAGGACATCTTATTCGTCAACTCGTGCCGCTGGCCGTGGGATGACGCTCCGGTCGATCCACCACCAACCCAATCGCTTTATCGAAACGACGGTGATTGCCGGTTCACCGAGGTCACGAAGTCGGTCGGTCTGGACGTGACGTTTTACGGTCAGGGAGTCGCCGTCGGTGACTTCGATGGAGACGGTGATGTCGATCTGTTCTTCACGGCAGTCGGCCTGAATCGGCTTTTTCGAAATGACGACGGCAAGTTCATCGATGTGTCCGCCGAAACCGGTGTTGCTGGCCAGGCCGATCAATGGAGTACGAGCTGCGGGTTTATCGACTATGACAACGATGGCGACTTGGATCTTTTCGTCGCCAACTACGTGAAGTGGACTCGGGACTTTGATAAGGCACAGCCGTTTACACTGACTGGTCGGGAGCGGGCGTATGGACGACCTCAGAATTTCCCCGGTACCTACCCCTACCTTTACCGGAACGACGGAGGCAAGTTTACCGAGGTGGGTGCCGAGTCCGGCCTGCACGTGACGAACCCTGCCCGAAAAGATATCGCCGTCGCGAAATCTCTGGGGGTAACATTCGTTGATGCAGACCTTGACGGTTACATGGATATCTTCGTCGCCAACGATACCGTGCAGAACTTTCTGTTTCACAACAAACAGAATGGAACGTTCGAAGAAGTCGCCGTACTGCACAACGTCGCCTTCGACCAGCAGGGAAATGCTCGCGGTGCGATGGGCATTGATTCCGTCCGGTTTCGAAATGGCGAACACCTGGCCGTCGTGATCGGAAATTTCTCGAACGAGATGACCGCGCTCTATGTGACGCGTGGTGATTCGATGGATTTTGTCGATGAGGCCAACGCAACCGGAATTGGATACCAGTCTCGACTCGAATTGAAATTCGGTACGCTTTTTGTCGATGTCGATCTCGATGGACGGCCCGATATTGTCTCCACAAATGGCCATCTTGAAAACGAAATCAATAAGGTTCAGGTGAGTCAGCAGTATGCGCAAACTCCCCACTTCTTCTGGAACTGCGGCCCGGAATCTCCGACCGAATTCTCGCAGGTTCCCAAAGCCAAATGTGGAGCTGAGTTTATGAAGCGAATGGTCGGTCGAGGCTCGGCGGTGGCTGATATTGATGGCGACGGCGATCTGGATCTGCTTTTCGCGGCCGTCAATTCACCCGCCAGGCTGCTTCGCAACGATCAACAGTTAGGAAACCACTGGCTGCGTGTCGATGTTTCCGGCCCGAAACAAAACCGATCTGCGATCGGTGCCGAGGTCGAAGTCCAGTGGGCAAACGGTAAGCAGATCGGTCAAGTCATGCCGACACGCAGCTATCTCTCTCAAAGCGAACTTCCCGTCACCTTTGGCCTGGGAAAGATTGAGACAATTCAACGAGTGACGGTCACCTGGCCCGGTGGTCAGAAGAAGGTGATTGAATCGCCCAAAGTTGACCAGCTCTTGAGAGTCACACCCGATTCCGAATAACGTAACCGTTGACTGGCTGGGGACTGACGCATTTTCATGGTGAAAGGGGCGGAACTCATTTTCGTAGTTCAAGTCCAATTCAAAGTATGCCCATGAAAATGGGTCTGTCCCCCTGCATTGCCCATGACCGATGACCTGAATAACGTGCTTCGATCGTCTCATTGAATTCATCAACATCAGGAGTCCACTCATGACTGACACCGTCGAGCATCGTCTATCGCAACATGGCCACAATATTCCGACAGCACCCGAAGCGGTTGGGTTTTATGTCCCCGTGTTACGTACGGGTAATCTGGTTGTCACGAGTGGTCAGTTGCCGATGGTCGGTAAAGAACTGATGTTCAAAGGCAAAGTCGGTACCGAGATTCAGGAAGAGCAAGCCTTTTACGCAGCGAGAATGTGTGCGCTGAACGCATTGGCTCAAATCAAAGCGTGCATCGGCAGCCTCGACAAAGTCACCAGAATCGTCCGAGTCGAAGGGTACGTTCAATCGGCACACGGATTTACCAGACAGCCTCAAGTGATCAACGGCGCCTCGGAACTGCTCGTCCAGGCGTTCGGCGAAGCGGGCAAGCACACACGAATTGCTGTTGGAGCAAACGAATTGCCTCTCAACGCGGCTGTGGAACTGGTCATCTGGGCGGAAGTTGCCGTTTAATTACGTTAAACGCAAGTCGCTGCGGCTCCCAGCCGCAGCGACGGTAGACACGAACACGCCGACGTGTTCCAAATCCCACAAAGTGGGTCCCGGCGAGCCGGGGTGCGTTGAGTTGTGTTGGTGAGTCCGACGCAATTGCCGCGCTCACAGCCCAAGCCGAAGCGAACCAAACCCCGGCTCACCTTGACACTGCTTGACCGCTCTGGATCAAGCAGTGCTTTTCGGACTTCAGGGAGTTAGCGGGCGAAGACACAGCTTCTCCGAAGACTCCTAAGCAGTGGCACAGACCGAGCGCCACTACTTCCCGCCGAGGAACTGAGCCTGTGCCTTGGAGCCTTCGATATCGATGAGTTGGAACCCGAGCGGCACGGTACGCGTCAGCAGGTTAACGCTGAACGTCACACGGTGGATTCCGACATCGAGTGGAACGGTCATCGTTGCCGCCGGTTCGATCGGCTTTCCGTCGATCCACATGTCTACCTCATTGGCATCATTCAGGCGAAAACCGACGTTCCCTGGTGTTGTGACGTTGACCTGACAACGGACAAAACCAATCTTGCGAGCCGAAGTGCCCGGACTTGCTTTCGTGGAAAAATCGAGGACGTCATTAAGAGGGAGCGATCCCGCTACGGCGCTGAAAACCGGAACCCAACTCAGTTCGTTATCGTTGGGAAGAATCTGCTTTTCGCTGACGGGAAACATCAGCCGGTAAGACTCACGCGTTGGTTGAAGAGTCTCCCAGCGGCGAACGATCCGAGCGGTCACCGCCGCGTAAGGACCTGGTTTGCCCAGTTCTGACAGGAATTTTACCAGATCAATTAATTCTGATCGTGTCAGCTTGTCCACAAGCCCAACCGGCATCAGCGAAGTACCGGACTTCTGGTCTTCGATCGATTTCAGCGGGATCGCAAATTCGCGGTCCTCGACATCACGCAGCAAGAGATCGGTATCCGTTTCTCGGACCTTAATCCCCGTCATGATCTTTCCTTCGTCGGTGGCAACCACCAGCGACTGAAAGCCCTCTTTAACATTCTTGTTCGGATCGAGAATCGAATCGACAAGATAATCGACTTGGGCACTTGACCCAATGCTGACAAGGTCAGGGCCAACCTTTCCACCGGCACCACTGATCGCGTGACATTTCAGGCAATTCAATTCGGCACGGCGAAAGATCAGTTCCCCGTGGGCCGCATTCCCCTGCTCTTTAATCTGAACAACCGTTGCTGCCATTTCTTCCTTGGTGAGGATTTTCGGGGCGTTCACGATATTCCCCGCCTTGCTGAATGCCTCCGTCAAGCCTGGTTCCTGACGACCGGAGCCAGTGATAATCCGCAACGCGATTTTCGCAACGTCCTCAGGCAGTTTTTGATCTGCCAAAGCTTTGGCAAGAACGTCGGGTCCTCCTTTGTGCTGAAGGAAGGCGCTGACGATTCCCGCTTGAGACTGAATTTCCCTGGAACTACTCAGGCATTTCACGGCCAAGCCCGCAGCGGCATTTGTATCGAGCGAAATTAACGACGAAATTGCCGACGCTCGAATTGATTCGGCAGCGTCGGACGAACCCAAAGTCGATAGAAGCTTCTTGCTCGAATCACCCCCCAGTTCCGAGATTCCTCGAATCGCGGCCAGGCGTGCTGCCGGTTCGGATTGAGGATTGATCGCAATCGCGGTGACCGGCCCCCGCAAGGTTTCCAGTTTCCATGCCCCGATGCAATCGACTGCCGCCTGTTGCAGGTGGCCGTCAGTTGACTTCAATGCGTTTGTCAGCGCACCCAGGTCACCTGACGGCGAAATATTTCGCTTTCGTTTTGCGTCGGCCAATGTCGTCAACATCGACGTGGCCGTGGCTGCAGGTGTGGTCGCTGCGACGGCCAGGTCGAAGACGAGTCGCAGTTCGTCCGGGCCGCCGAATTGTCCAAGCGTCTCCATCAAGGGATTCTCAAGTTCCGCTGGAACTTTGCCTTCACGAAGCTTATTCACTAATGCCGGAACCGCCGTTCCCGCTTCAGCTGATTTGACAGCGAATAACAAACGTCCGACGTTTCCTTCGAAATCAAATTTGCCGGCAACGACTTCAGGAAGCCAGACAGGAGCCAGCTCGCGACTGGTTTGCCAGAGGGCATAATCGCCGAACTGGTCCTGAGACCGATCGGCCGAACGTAATGCAAGGGCGGCGGCCTTGAGCTCAGGGAATTCAGATAAGGCGCGAACTGCTTCCAGTTGCACGCGAGGATGCTCATCGACCACCAGGGCCTCTAACCAGACGAGCGCATCTGGAAGGTGTTCTTTCCACTGGGGAATGATTCGCACGCCCGCCGCTCGTGCTTGCGGCGTCTTCGATTTCAAAACGGCGGCAAGCAATGCGGGATTGGGAACGTCGAGACTCTGATACATCCATAAGCCTTCCAACCGGTGATGTTCGAATTGAGCATCATTCGGGTCAAGCGAATTGACCCATGCGCTTAATGCAGGAACAACCTTTTCGGCTCCCATCTCTTTCAACACTCGTTTGACGTGTTGTCGCTCGTAGGTTTCCGGAGACTTGAGCGATTCCAATAACTGAGCGACAGACTTGTCTGAGAATTGAGGCCGTTTCAGTGTCTTGCGACCTTTTGCGGTCACTCGCCAGATTCGGCCGTGCGTGTGATCTCGACGTGGATCGCGGAAATCGACTTCACCATGCTGAATGATCGGGTTGTACCAGTCGGCAATATAGATCGCCCCGTCGGGCCCCTGTTTAACATCGATTGGCCGGAATGCCACATGGGGCGAGCTGATCAAATCGACTTGCTGTCGTGCCGCAAAGCCTGCTCCATCTTCACTCAATACAAACCGACAAACTCGATGTCCTCGGAAATCGTGAGTAATCAAATTCCCTTGCCAGTCATCAGGCAGATGCCGTCCATCGATCATTTCCAGCCCGCAATATTTGGGGCTGCCAGGGTTCAGTCCGTGCAGAATCCGTGTTACGCCGTAGACGTACGGGTATGCGGCTCCCGGCACGGCATAGTTGATCCCCTCACCCCCTGCTCCGTCTGTCACGAAGGATTGTCCCCAGCGATCAAACGTGTGTCCCCAGGTGTTAACCCAACCTCGAGCGAAGACATCTAGCTTCATCGACTCGGGACGAAACCGCCAGATCCCACCGGCATTCAAACGTCGGACGCCGAACGGCGTCTCAACGTGACTGTGAATGTAAACCGACTGGTTCATATAGAGCTGGCCATCCATGCCCCAGCGAAACGTGTGGAGGATATGATGAGTGTCTTCCGTTCCGAAGCCACTCAATACGATGCGAGACTGATCTGCTTTTCCGTCACCGTCCGTGTCGCGCAAGTGCAACATTTCGGTACTGTTGGCGACGTATGCTCCGCCGTCCCCCGGTTCGACCGCTGTCGGGATCAGCAGTCCGTCCGCGAAAACTGTTGTTTTGTCCGAGACCCCGTCTCCATCCACGTCTTCCAGGATCAGGATCTTGTCAGTCGCTTTCTGTCCCGGCGCAATTTGGGGATAGACCTCGGACGCCGCAATCCATAGACGGCCTTGGGGGTCGAAGTTCATCTGAATCGGTTTGTGAATTCCAGGGTCAGCGGCAAACAGGTTCACTTCAAATCCCTCGGGCAGAACGAACGTCTTCCGTTCTTCTTCCGCATCGGGAGTGGGGATGTCCTTGAGTTCTCGTTGTGCAAAGGCATTTGTGCCTGATGAAATCAGAAGCACGAACATCCAACCGGCAAGACGCGAACGGAACCAATACATTGTCAGACCTGCAAAGAGAATAAACGAAAAACGTATTACTCAAACAATCAAGCGGATCGAGCAACGGGGTAAAACCGCACGGCTGACCCGAAGGGACACGATTGTTTCGTGGACCCGACTGGCGATCAAGTCAGAGACCAATATTGTCACTTTCACAAAATCTCGCTTTCGGCAAGAATTCCCATCACCCACACCCTGAATGGCCTGATAAAAATGACTCAATTCCCGCAAATTGTCCTCGGCAGCCGAAATCGGAAGAAGATTGGCGAGATTGCCGAACTGTTTTCCCCGTATGGCATCGAATTGATCGGGGTCAGCGAGTTTCCCCACGTCGAGGATGTTGTCGAAGATGGTAACTCCTTTGCCGCCAATGCGGAAAAAAAGGCAACCGAGGTCGCGAAAATCCTGAATCGCTGGGTAATCGCCGAAGACAGCGGATTATGCGTCGATGCGCTCGGCGGGGCTCCCGGGATTTATTCCGCTCGCTATGCGGGGGAGCACGGTGCTGACGCAAACAACAACGAAAAACTGTTACGGGAACTTGCGTCCGTCCCTTCGGAAAAGCGAACTGCACATTATGTCTGTTACGCGGTCTTGTCCGATCCAACGGGACAAGTTCGCTTGTATTCGGAAGGACGTTGCGGCGGTTACATTTTAAGGGACTATCGCGGCGAACACGGCTTTGGTTACGACCCACTGTTTCTCGTACCAGAATTTCATCAAACATTCGGTCAGCTTTCCCCGGCCGTCAAGCGGCACATCAGCCATCGAGCCAAAGCGTTTGAACGATTGATTCCTCAGGTAATCAGGTTGTTCGAAAATTTCACGGAAGATCTCACAAAGTGACAACTCCTGCAAATAATTCATCCCGTGCAAATTTCGTTGTCATTCTCAAGTGGTTGCTTGCCATTGGACTGATGGTGGGTCTGTTATGGATGAGCCGTAAAACACTTGCGGACATGAAGGACCGAAAAATACTCTGGGGCATTTTTGCCGCAGCATTAGTCGTTCGATTTCTTTCGATGATCGCGACGTTCAGCCGATGGCGTTTTTTAGTTCGCGGAATTGGTCTACCGTTTTCGATTCGTGACGCATTTCGTCTGGGAATGCTTGGCGAAGCGTGCAATTTGATGGGGCCTGGAACCGTTGGAGGCGATCTCATCAAAGCAGCGCTTCTGGCCAAAGATCATCCGCAGCGAATTGCCTCCATAATGGCGACCGTGTTCCTCGATCGGGTTCTTGGAATGTGGGCACTATTTGTACTCGGAGCTTTAGCGTCGTTAAGTCCAGCCGGGACCAAGCCTGGTCCGGAATTGCAGTGGGCCGTCTGGGTGTTGTGGGGAGGAGCTGCCGCAGGGTTGATCGGTATCTCATTGATGTTCGTTCCCGCCTTCACGCACTCCCGGTTCATGCACTGGCTGACGACCTGGAAATTCATCGGGAAGATTGTGAAAGAGCTGATGGATTCAATCCAGCTTTACCAGGGAAAGCCGCAAATTGTCATCGGCGCCGCAGCGCTCGGGCTGCTCGGTCACTTTGGGTTTCTGACATCATTTTTCTTCTGTGCCCAGTCGATCCATACCGGCCAGGTCATTCCCGGTTACATTGACCATATCGTCGGGTTGCCCCTTCCAGAAGCGGTCAGTGCCGTCGTTCCGGCACCGGGTGGTGTTGGACCTTTGGAAGCTGCTATTGCCTGGTTTTACCAGCAGCATCAACGGTCTTTAGTTCCCGACAGCTCGCCCGAACAATTAGCAACGGCATGGGACAACGGTGTTCTCACAGGAATGGCTTACCATATGACAATGCTGGTTTGGGGAGCCGTCGGTATCTTTTACTATTTTGCTTCTCGTGGTGAAATCCGCAAAGCCGTTGATCAAACTTCAAATGACTCGCCGAACTTGGGCACTGTAGGTGGTTCGTCGCAGACGTGATCGAGCAGATGTGCCAGGGCGATTGACGACTCTTGCTCGCCATGAACAATAAAGGCTCGTCCGACCCCCCTGACGGCTGAGAGCCCCTCAAACCACCATTTGAAATCCTCGGCGTCGGCATGAGCTGATAAACCTTGGAGCGATTCGACTTCTGCACGAACTTTAATTTCATGATCGAGAACGCGAACGGTCGGCATCCGGTCTTGAATCCGGCGACCGAGCGTGTCCTTGGCCTGATAGCCGATCAGCAGAACGATGTTGTTGGGATCACCGAGTCCGTGTAGCAGGTGGTGAACCACGCGACCCGCTTCACACATGCCGCTCGCCGCAATCACGACGAATGCACCCTTTCGCTGATTGAGACCCATGCTTTCCGACTGCGAACCGACATAGCGAAGGCCAGGGAAAGAAAATGGGTCGCGATCCGTCTGCAAACTTCGATGAAACTCAACATCCAATGATTCCGAATGCTTTCGATACACCGACGTGATCTCACTGGATAGCGGGCTGTCCACAAAGACCGGCATCGAGGGGAGATCGCCTGCGTTATGTAGTTCGTTAAGGAAATAGACAAAAGTCTGTGTCCGCCCCAGACTGAATGCAGGAATTATGACGCGTCCTCCACGTGCGGCAGCTCGCTTCAGGATCGCCTTCAACTGAACTTTAATGTCGTCTGCGGGCGGATGAATGCGGTTTCCATACGTCGATTCCGTGATCAGGACATCACAACCTTCCACACGTTGAGGATCGTGCAGCAGCGGCGTGTCACGGCGACCCAGGTCCCCCGTGAAGACCACTCGTTTCCAATCACCCTTTTCAAGAATTTCCATCTCCGTGATTGCTGAACCCAGGATGTGACCTGCGTCCTGAAATCTCAGCCGAAAATTCTTGGAGAGATCATGCCGCTCGCCATAAGGAATCGTCTCAAAATTTTTGACAACAGCTGTGACATCGTCATCGTCGTACAGCGGCTGAATCCTGGGCAATTCGGGAGGATGCTTACGATTCAGATATCGTGCGTCTTCTTCCTGAATATGAGCACTGTCGTGAAGCATGATGTCGGCCACATCGGCCGTTGCAGGTGTGCAGAAAATGGAGCCACGAAAACCCGCTTTGTGCAAGCCCGGCAAGTTGCCGCAATGGTCGGCATGTGCATGCGAGAGGATCACGCCATCCAGGTTTTTCGGATCGCAGAAAAACTGTTCATTCTTTCGACGCGATTCGGCTCGATGTCCCTGAAACAGCCCGCAGTCCAGCAAGATTCGCAGGTTGTCCGTTTCGATCAGATGTTGACTTCCGGTCACTTCACCTGCTGCACCAAGGAAAGTAATTTTCATGATCGACCTTTTGGCGTGAATAAGCTGAGAAGTGACGCTTGATCAAGTCTTTCCGCTGTCGCTGCTGACCATAAGATCAAAACAATCGCTTCTGACCATCATCGGTGCCGGGGGGGGCTGGCGGTGTCAAACCAAGATGATTAAATCCGGCCGCTGTAATCATTCGACCGCGCGGGGTTCGTTGAATAAACCCCACTCGTAACAGGAAAGGCTCAACTTCGTCTTCCAGTGTATCGGGCGGAACATTCATGGTGTGTCCAATCGCAGAAAGTCCTGCTGGTCCACCCGCAAAAACGGAAATCAGAGTTTGCAGATATCGACGGTCCTGAGCTTCTAAGCCGACGGAATCGACTTCAAGCATGGCCAGGGCATTATCGGCGGCGAGTTTTGTGATGTGCCCTGCCGGTTCGCGGACGGTGGCGAAGTCGCGCGTCCATCGCAACAGGTTATTCGCCTTACGAGGCGTACCTCGACTGCGATCGGCAATCAATCGAGCGGCATCGTCAACGATTTCTGTCCGCAGCTTCTTCGAATTTCGGTTGACGATCTCGGTCAGTTCCGAAAGATCATAAAAATCAAGATGCTCGCGATGAACAAACCGATCACGAAGTGGTGCGGTTAACATCCCGCTGCGCGTCGTGGCTCCGATCACGGTAAACGGCTTCAGTTTCATATTGATCGTACGTGCGTTCAATCCCTCGCCCAGCACGATATCAACGCGAAAGTCTTCCATCACGGGATAAATGAATTCTTCGACGGCCGGAGGGAGGCGATGAATCTCGTCGATGAACAACACCGATCCGTAGCTGGCATTCGTCAGATACGACAACAGATCTTTCGGAGCTTGCAGCGATGGTCCCGATGTAATCTGGCATTCGGTTCCCATTTCGCGGGCCAGCGTCATCGCCAGTGTTGTTTTCCCCAAGCCTGGCGGTCCGTCGAACAGAATATGCCCCAGCGGTTCCTTACGCCTGAGCGTTGCATCGAGCACGATCTTCAGGCGATCGACAACCTTCTTCTGTCCGACGACGTCACCCAGTTTTTGCGGGCGAAGTTCGTCGTCGAACTTATCGTCATCCGGATTGAAATCACCAACCGGCCCTGATGGCGGCAGCTTGTGGCCATCATCCCCGGCCCCTCCCTCGATCACTTTCTTCCGTGCCATCTTTCCACGATCCATCACAAATTATTGAGTCACCCCATCAGATCATTCCCGCGAATCTGACGACGTCATCTCTCTGTTCGTTCAGTCAACACGAAGTGTACATGCCGGACGTCATGGATTGTACGCCTCGGTCGATTTCACAACCAATTCGACTGGTTAACAATCTCTACCTTCGAATGTATCGGCGATCCCGCACGGATGACAGCCATTCGCCTCCGGCCACCAGGGACAACGAGAGCTGAGATCGAATGTATTTCAAGCGGCTTCCAGGACGAGCTCACTGAGATCTGGCGACGTTCACGAAATTCCATCTAAAAAATGAAAAGATTTCCGTTGACAATCTCGCAACACACAACTACTGTACTACCTGGATAGTACAGTAAAGGATTTGGAAATGTTCTTCGAGATCAATCCATCCAACGGCGTTGCGATTTTCGAGCAGATCGCCCGTCAAGTGAAATATGCAGTTGCCAATGGCGCTCTTCGCGTTGGCGAACTGGTTCCGTCGGTCAGAGAGCTGGCGACGAAGCTGGCGGTGAATCCGAATACCGTTGCCAGGGCGTATCGTGATCTGCAGGCCGACGGATTCCTTGAACCGATCCGGGGTGAAGGATTACGAGTCACCAGGCAGGCGATCGAACGCAGCCGTAAACACCGGACGAAATTGCTTCACGATCGAATTCGTCTCGTCGTGGTGGAAGCGAAACAAAGCGGCATTACAGAAGAAGAGTTCTACGCGATCGTCGATGAAAACTGGAAAATCGAACTGGCAACAACGTAGAGGGACTGGCGCATCGAGTCCTGGTTTCACTAAGGGGCCAGCGGGATCGAATGTCGTTAAGGAACAAAATTCATGTACCAGCAGCAAGTCAAACCGCTCTATAACAATGCCCTGATCCTGACGTTGAAACAACAGGCCGCTGCATTCCTTTTATGTTTTCTGTTGCTGGACGGCGGAAGGATTTTAAGAGTCTGTTTGATTGCGATGCTTGGCTTTTGGCTGTTCGCCATGCTGTGCCTCGCTCGCAGTACTAAAGATTCAGACCCCATCGGTCTTTGGTTCCTCAGGTGGGGCTTTCTTCCTTTGCTCGGCCTGCTTGTGTACTTCAACGACATTTTGCACCCATTGACGCATCGGTGATTAATGACAACTCAGTCGATTGGTCCATGACCGGATTCTGGACGCGAAAGAATATCGCAGAAAAGCAAATCCCAATCATTTGTTTCACATCTCACGACACATCCGCAAAGACTTTCGAACAACACACCGCTTCAAGAAAGGTTTGTCATGACTGCCATTTTTGAGTTTCTTCAAGTGACAAAGCGGTTCGGGAAACAGACCGTACTTGATCAGGTTTCGTTCGAGGGCCAGCAGGGCGAAGTGGTTGCACTGCTCGGTGAAAATGGTGCGGGCAAAACTACGGCCCTGAAAATACTGCTCGGGCTGTTGCCGCCAGACTCCGGAACCCCGCGGGTCATGGGACTCAACAGCAGAGTTCACGGTGCCGAAATCCGCCGCCGGGTCGGTTACATGCCGGACCGCCCTGCCCTTTATGAATGGATGACCGTCGCTGAAATCGGCTGGTTTGCTGCAGGTTTCTACCCACTTGGTTATCAGCAGCGATTTACGCATCTGACCCAGCGGTTCGAATTACCTGCAGACAAAACAATCAAGACGATGTCCAAAGGGATGCAAGGGAAGGTTTCGTTAGCTTTAGCAATGGCTCACGAACCTGATCTGCTGGTCCTGGACGAGCCAACTTCGGGTCTTGATCCACTGGTGCGTCGTGAGTTTCTGGAAAGCATGATTGACGTTGCGGCATCCGGCCGGACGGTTCTGTTATCGAGTCACCAGATGAACGAAGTCGAACGAGTCGCCGACAAGATCGCCATCATGCGTGGGGGAAAACTGGTCCTGTTCGAATCGCTGGAAGTCCTGAAGGGTCACGTTCAAGAAGTTGTCGTCACTCTCGATGCCGTCGAAATGCTGCCACCCGAAATGCCATCGGGCGCAAAGCTACTCGCAGCACAGCGGCGCGATCGGCAGTGGCAGCTGATGGTTCGCGACCTGGACGAACCGGGCCGGATCGAACTCGCCGCCAACCCGATGCACCTGGACGTGGAAGTTCGAACACCTTCTCTCGAACAAATCTTTGTCGTCTGCATGAAGACGACCGATGAAGCCAATATTAATTCTCCGCATCGCATTACAGTAACGTGAAAGATGTTTTTAATTCTCTTTCTTATCCGTGCAAATTAGCGAAAATTGGTGTTCCCTTTCTGCGTTTCAACTCCTTAAAGCTTCGTCGGCCGGAATAACAAGAGTTTTGGAACACTAATCTTCGCTAATAAAGACAATATTTGTGACTGAATCGCCTTTACAAATCCTCACGCTGACGAGGTGACCCATGTTCGCAGTACCGTTTCACCGTATGCTCTGGAAGGAATTTCGTGTCCATCGCGCACTCTGGTTAAGCTGCCTTTTGATCGGGGTGGTGTCTCAGTTCACGCTGGGCTTCACGACGGTCCATTCGGAAATGCGTTCTGAAGTCTTGCTCGGTACAGCCTCATTCTTCCCGGTGATGTACGCCGTCGGCTGCGGGGCATTGCTGTTCGCAAGCGAACGGGAGGAGCGAACAGCCGATTGGCTGGTCGCCCTCTCCATTCCACGGGCACCATCGCTGACGGCCAAGTTTACTTTTGCCGTCGCTTCCGTTTTGGCTCTTCAGTCGGTGCTTGCGCTGTTCTCACTTGTCTTATTGGGTGGTACCTCTGCCGAAAATCTGCGCACCATATTTTTGCCATTTGCATTGGTTGTTCTGATCTGGTCATCCTTGGGGTCACTTTTGAGCCGACGAGTCCTGATGTCGGTCCCCCTGACTTTCCTCCTCGGTCTTGTATCTCATTTGCTATTGCTGTTCGTTTTGACAAGCTGGATTCAGCAACCTTTTCGCATGACGACTCCAGCCTATATCGCAACAGGCATGGTCTCCTTCTGCGCGCTCGTCATTGATATCTGGCTTGGATTACGATGGTGCCAGGGTCAATACTTTGACGGATCATCACTTGAAAACGTCGACTTCCGGCTGCCGGAATTCTGGCTAAGCTGGTCCAAATCCAAAGCGACGACATCTCGCCTGACGAACCGCGCTGAATCGGAACAGGCGTGGTCTCGAACATGGCAGCGACTTGTCTGGCAAGAGCGGCACCGCGAGTCATTGCATTGGGTGATCCTCATCGCGGGAGGCATAATTGGCGTTTTGGCATCTTTGAACGGGCCCTCTTACCAGGGCTGGCGTGAAAGCTTTGCACTTCTCCTGATGGGGCTGGCTTATGTGACTCCTTTTTCAATGGGGATACTTGGCTTTCGGTCCGACGCCAATCGAAATCAATTTCGGTTTCTTGCATTTCGAGGGATCTCACCCGCGTCCGTCTGGCTGGCAAAGCAGGCGGTGTGGATGTTGCGGGCATTCTGGCTACCGCTTGCGGTCATCGGCTTTGCCTGGTTTTGTGAAGCACTGTTCACCTTTCATCCTCTGATGGGCCGGTTACCCATGGCCTCCGTTGTCACGACTATCGTTTCGCAACCGATGCTCGTGATCTGGATCGTACTTGCGAGTTACGGATCTGGCCAATTGGCGGCATTATTGTTCCAGCGTACGATCATCGCGATTGCTTTTGGTGTGATGCTTAATGTTGTGGTGATGGGATGGATCGGCCTGTGTGACGTTCTTTCGGTTCCGCAATGGTGCTTCGTTGGGCTCCCCGTATTGACCTTATTCTTGATCACGTTCTGGCAAATAAGGCCGTGGCTGCTCGAAGACAATTCCTGGTCGCGAAAATGGAAGCTCGCAGTCGCCTTGTTAGGAACTCCGTCGTTACTCCTGATGCTGCTGGCATATTTTCGCGTGACTGAAACCGCTGCCTTTCCTCCAGTCGATCAAAGTCTCGTCTCATTCTTCCAATCAACTCGAATTGACTCGCAGCCGACGACAGCAGAACAAGAGTTGGTTCGTCTGCGGCTCGAACAACTTTCACGAATCGAAAAGCCCGACCAGGCCGTTGCCGATGAGATCGTCGAACTTCTAAATCACGAGCATGTCTCTTTGAAACCTCAATACAACTACGAAGAACGAGTCCTTGCTTATACATTGAAAATAAGACAGATCCTGGACAGCCAGGCCAATGCCTACCTCGACAAGGGTGTGCTCGACAAATCATTAGAGTGCCGCCTGGCAAGTTTAAGACTGGCTCGTTTCTTGAGTCGGGAATCAAACGCTTACGGCTGGTGGCAAGGCTCAATCCTTCAATCGATGACTTTGGAAAATCTCGTGGCCTGGGCCAATCACCCGTTACAGTCACCCGAGTCGATTCGGTTGACCATGAAGTCCATCGAAGCTGAACTCGACAGGTACCCTTCCGCGACGGTGGGGGTTGTGGCGACATACGAGCTTGATCGACGGACATGGATCTTGTCTTCGCCAGCGGAACTGGCTGAGGAATTAACCCGCATGAAAGTCGACGCCGAGCCGGCAAGACTGATGATGTTCCCAGCCCTTCTTCCCTCAGTTTTACCCACATCTTGGTGCGATTGAATCGGCACCCCTTGTGCAAAGCAGGAGTAAATCGAGGCCGTTCCAAATCGTTTGCCATCCAGGCTCTCCATCGCATTTGCGACCCATGAACCCACCAAGACTCGCCATA
>CAIOKO010000074.1 GCA_903858935.1 uncultured Schlesneria sp.
GGTCAATTGCGCCAGAGCGGTTTTGGTGGACCGGTTTACCGGTCGCTACATCAGAACTCTCAAATCAATAACAAAAACAGTCCGCATCATTCGACAATCCTGATTCTTGAACTCTCCAACCTGTTCATACGAAACCGTCACCCGGCTCACGTCGGGTGACGGTTTTTTCGTTGCCACTTCTAAATCAGCCAAGGCGATCGTTTTCGCTGACGTAAAGAGAAGGACGACGAGGAGAAAGACGACAAGGAAGGATTTTTAACCACGAAGAGCGCGAAGATCACGAAGTGAAGAGATGAGAAAATGCTTCGAGTTTCCTTCTTAACAACACTATTCTTCTTCGTGCTCTTCGTGCTCTTCGTGGTAAAATCTCTTTGCATTCGGCCTCTTGTCGCCGGAACGTTCAACATCAGACGATGCAATGCAGCGGATCTGCGAGGTAATACATCGCTTCGAGTGCTCGAGGGTCATCAGCCGTCACCAGTGGTCCCGGCGTGATAATTTCCAGCGGAACTGTTTCGATCTTTTCTTTGTTTCGGGCGATGAACTGACCCAGGAACAGTGCCGTCTGGTGGATTCGGCAGACCGGATTGACTGCGGATGCGGCGAGTGTGCCGTTCTTGATCGCATCGAGTCCATCCTTCTGGCCATCAACGGCAACGACGACCATTTTTTCGTGAATCGTTCCCTTAAGTGCGGGAATTGAGCCCAACGCCATGTCATCACTGTGGAAAAAGGCTCCGGCGATCGGAGTCGTTTCCTGCTGGAGCAATGCCTCAAACGTATTACGAGCTTTTTCCTTTTTCCAGTCGCACCAGCGGACGCCGCCACCAACGACTTCCACTTCGGGAAATTTCTTGACGATGTTTTCGAAACCTTGACGTCGGCCCTGGGCACCGCTGTGACCGTCCAGTCCGCCGATATGAATCACTTTTCCTTTCCCGCCGATCTTCTTCATCAGGTATCCGACGCTTTTCTCGGCCATGTCAACGTGGTCTGGAGTGACCTCGCACCAGACCCCCGTGTCTCGCATCTTGTCCATGTCAACAAGCAGCGTATCCATCGAGATCACTGGAATCCCACGTGCTTTGAGACGCTTGCACGGTTCTGCGAGTGAGTCGATCTGGACCGCCTGAAAGCAGCAGAAATCCCAGTCGCGAGTGGTCAATGAGTCAATCTTGTCACGTTGCCGACCGGGATCGAATTCGCCATCGAACCATTCGATTTCGACGTTCAATAGTCCACCCCAAAGTTCGGCTGTTTTCTTCCCCAGCTCGCACCATGTGCTTTGCAGACCTGCGTTAGAAAATGCGGCTCTCAAAGGCTTTTTCGTGGATTCGGTTGCAGGTGGCAGTGCTGACTGTGCACATCCGGCGATTGTCATTCCCAAGGCACCTGTTGTGCCGATCGCCAATGTTTCGAGAAAATCACGTCGTGATGCAGCCATGGTATTCCTCTGATTTAAGGAGTTGAGTGAAGATGTTTTTTCGAGTTTCAACGGGCTTTATCTACAGTCGTCCGCTGCGGAAAATTCCGTAGACCAGCCAGATCGCCAGAAGACTTGAAATGACAAAGATAGGTAACGTCACCCAGATCGTGCTTGAGCCTCTTGAGATAATCAGCGCCGATGCCACGATCAAGGAGCCGATTACCATACCAACAACCAGGCGATTACTCGAACGTTCCAGCTCGAGAATAAAGTGGTCCAGATTGCGGTGTTCGAGCTGTATTCGCAAGTCGTCCTGGCTGAGCTTACGCAGAGTCCGATTAATATGACCTGGGATGTCATGTGCATAGCCAAGCAGGCTTTGCGACTCGGACCACATCCGCTCGGCCATGCGCGAAGGTGAGTATCGATCTTTCACCAGTTTTTCGACGAACGGCTGTAAGTGAGCGGCCAGATTAAATTCGGGGTCGAGCGTGCGTCCGACACCTTCCAGCGTCACCAGACAACGAATCAGCAGCATGAGACTGCCCGGACATCGAATTCCGTGATTCGATAAAATCGCAACGAAGTCGGAAAGAATATGTCCGACATTCAAGCGTTCGAGTTCGACTCCATAATAGTTTGAGACGAAATCCCGCATGTCGATCTGTAGAAGTGGCCGATCAATTTCCCGATGTATCTCACCGATCTGAAGGACGAGCCTCACGGCCGCATCAACATCCTGCTGGCTGATCGCCAATAGCAGGTCGACAAGTTGCTCGCGAGTTTTCCCGTCGAGCATCCCGATCATTCCATAGTCGAGCAAACAGAGTGTTCCATCGCGCAAAATGCGGACATTGCCGGGATGTGGATCGCCATGAAAAACCCCGAATTCGAAGGCTTGCTTCATGAAAATTCGGGCACCGTTGGCCGCGATTTCTTCCGGTGTAAACCTGGCTCCGACCATCAATTTCAGTTCGTCAATCCTGAGTCCATCGACATATTCCATCGATAAGACCGCTTCGGTCGTCAGTTCCCAATAGACCTGCGGAACGTAAAGCGTGGCGTCCTGGCGGAACAGACGACGAAATTCGTCCATCGTCCTCCCTTCGCGGGCAAAATTCAGTTCGCGTCGAATGGACCGGGCGAAGTGATTGACGAGTCCGATTGGATCAAAAATCCGCGACTCAGGGATATTGCTTTCAAGCAGGATCGCCAGCTCTTGCATCAGCAACAGGTCCCGTTCGACATCGCGAACGGCTGTGGGGCGCCGAATTTTGATTGCCAGGGGGGTTCCATCAAAATGCGTTGCACGATGGACCTGCCCCAGGGAACCAGCGGCGAGAGGAGACCTGTCGAAGGTGGCGAACAGCTTTTCGACGGGTTGACCGAGTTCGGTTTCCAGCTGAGCGACAGCCTCTTCCGAAGGGAATGGAGGGACACTTTCCTGCAGCTTTTGTAATTCGATCAGCATTCCAGGGGGCACGAGGTCCGGCCGGGTGCTCATCACCTGGCCGAACTTGATGAATGTCGGCCCGAGCTTTTCGAGCGCCATCCGGATTCGTTCCACCTGCTTCAGATGGCGTAACGGCTCCGGAGGATTGCGGCTGAAACTACGTCGCCACCGATACCAGAAATTGCGCAGTCCAATACGATCCACGAGGTCCCCGAACCCGTGGTTCAAAAGAACCGTTACAATTTCGCTGGTTCGTCCGATATTTCGGAGCAGCCGAAAGGGATTGGCTTCCACTTGGATGCTCCTTTTGGCGACTACGCTTTAAAGCCGGTCATATAGGGAAGCTGACTGGCCGTTTGTTTGACCGAAGTGGCACCGTCAAGCAACTGTCCAAGGAAGTCCCAGTTACCCGTTGTCAGCGAGGAACGTGCACTTTCCAGGATCTCGATACCGAACACGATCTCATCGGAGCGAACTTGTTTGGTCAGGAGATCAACGGTGATGACACGTGGCGGATTCTCCTCAACCGCTTTGGAGAGACGATCGAGGTCCGCACGCGAGGCAGCGACGCAGGGAATTCCCAGCGTCGTGCAATTCCCGAAAAAGATTTCAGCGAATGACTCGGCGATGATCGCTTTAATTCCCCAGCGCATTAAGGCCTGGGGTGCGTGTTCGCGGGACGATCCACAACCGAAGTTTCGTCCGCCGATCAGCACAGAACCGTGTCGATAATGAGCGTCGTCAAACGGATGCGACTTGTCCTGAAGACGGTCATCCTCGAAAGCATGGTCTCCGAGACCGTCAAAGGTCACGCAGCGCAGGAAGCGGGCAGGGATAATTCGATCGGTATCGATGTCATCCAAAAGTAAGGGAACGCCGCTGCCAAAGATTTTGGTGATATTTTGCATGGTTAAGGATCTTTTCGTTTAGTCTTGTTCGGGCTTTGGCTCGGGCAAGAAACAGGACAGAATCAAATTCAAAAAGAACAATGTTCCGGCAACACCCGCAGCGACATATGCCGTTTTGGCTTCAGGTGACTCACCAGGAATGAATGATTGTAATGCCAGATACTGAGTGACGGCAGCGAACGGGGTTCCGATCATTCGGCCACCGATATTCGCCGCAAAGCTTTCTCCCGTACCTCGCAGGTGCATCGGGTAAGCTGCCGGGAGATAGTTTCCCCAGAAGCTGAATTGTGCCACGGTGAAGAGACCAGCCAGAAAAATTCCAATTCCTAACAGGGAGATGTGGAATCCGTGAAAACCGGGTATCCAACTGATGTCGGCACTGAAGAAGGTAGTTTCATGACCACGTGCAAACGCAATAAAAATTAACGGAGTGAGAATAAACCCGGGGATCAAAAAGAATCTCAACAGCCTTCGGCGGCTGGCAAAATAGACGACGAGAGCCGCAAGGCCGAATCGACCGACAAGGCCTCCAATCTCTTGTGCCTTTGTGTATTCCGCCGCCTTCTTCTGTCGAATTTCTCCGGCGACCCGTCCTGCTGCGGCTTTTGCCTTCTCGGCAGCCTTTTCTTGATCAGGCTCTTTCTCAAGCTCTTTTTCTTTCGCAAGTTTCACTTTTTCGCCGGTCTCGGCCTTCACCGCATCGATGCCACCTACGATTTGAGGCATTTGCTGAATTGCACCGAAAGCGACTCCGTAGCTGCACGCAAACATGGCGGTTGTAATCAGCGTTGTCGTTCGCAATTCCGGAGAAAAAAGCTCGGCGATGCTTGGCCGACGCAAAGTTCCCGAGGCCTTTTTCTGAGCCCATTTCGGCGACTCGGGCAAGAATGGACGAATCACGATCAGTGGAATCGCCGGGATGAGGCCCGACATCAGCGTATATCTCCACGCCGCATGCGAATCTGTGATTGATCCACCGAGAAAACTCAGGAAACCAGGCATACTGATTTCGGGGAGCAACTTCGCGTATTGCAGGATCAATCCGTTGGCGATGGCGACAAGCAACCCGCCAATGGAAGAAAACGCCTGCGTGTAGCCCAGGACTTTCTCACGCTGTTTTGGGTCATCGAAAAGTTCTGCCAACCAGGCCACTGCTGCAACAAACTCGACGCAAACACCGATAAAGGTTGTCGTTCGAAAGAACAGCAACATTGGCAAGCTGGTGGAAAACCCGGCTGCAAAAGCCGAAAAAGCGTATAGAAGAATGCTCCACGTGAGAACCCGACGACGTCCCAGGCGATCGGTCAAATATCCACCAAGCAGTCCAAATATCCCGCCG
Source organism: uncultured Schlesneria sp. (assembly GCA_903858935.1). Classification (GTDB taxonomy): domain Bacteria; phylum Planctomycetota; class Planctomycetia; order Planctomycetales; family Planctomycetaceae; genus Schlesneria. Next base: position 5,127 of record CAIOKO010000074.1, read on the forward strand.
CATACGGCCGGAACATAGAACATCATGCTGAACCAGAACGCGAACTGCTCCTTTTTCGCCGGGGTGATATCCGCCAGTTCCTTTAACGCCGGGCCGATCACCAATGGCAACATGAGCAGTTCGTAGATATCGAACGCAAAGCCAATCGCAGCGATCACGCAAATTAACCATTGTGTGCTGGTCAACCGGAGTGGTGCGGCGTGAGCCGGAGCGGGAGCGGACATAGAAACTCCTCTGAGGTGTCAATCGGCGGGATTCGAAACAGGAGGGCGCGTCGAGACATCAGTTTAAGCCGATATTCGCCGCCCGACAACCATGTGAAGAAGAACATTGTGAATGCCGATACCTTGATCGCGGTTTGGCGTCGTCCAGTTTTCGCCCCCGTCAGACGCCACAGTCATGTGGCAAATTGCCAAGAATGGGTATTGTCCTCGAAGTCAAGAACCAAAAGTGAGAATTTTACCCTCGTAAAACCCCCAGCTTTGACATCAGAAATGGCCGTGGCTAGGATTCGGCTTTCCTGAACGTTCCGTAATGATTTTCCGAGTACGTTGTGACCAAAAGCGACAACAATCGCGACGGCCGTAACTCAGTCGCTCGGGGCTACGTCATCGCAACTCGGGTGTCGTCGATCGGGATGCAGATGGCCATTCCACCCTTAATTGGGTATTGGGCAGATGCAAGGTTTAATACCGCACCCTGGTTGGTGATTCTTGGGGCGGCATTAGGTTTCTCGGTTTCGCTGCTGGAGTTGATAAAGTTTGCTAAGGACAGCGAAGTTCCAAAAGATTAAGGCCAAAGGGCTTGTTCGAAGTTGAGGGTTGGGATGTACTCCCTTGCACGTCGTCAGGCTGTGTTTACGTTGGGGATGCTGGTATTTGGCGGTATTGCTGCTGGTATTGCGTTCGGGGCGGTAGGCCTGAAGGGTGTTGAGGGCGTTTGTTATTCGGTTTTGTTGTGTTTGATTCCTGGGTGGTTGACGATCTACTCCAGTGTTTTGTTAAAAAGTCCCCAGCTTACTGCGTATGTTGTGCTTGTGGGAACCGCGCTTCGGATGGTTTTCGTATTGTTGGGCTTGTTTGCGGTCGGTGTTCTTCGTCAGGATCTTGGGTTTCGCGAATTTACGGTTTGGGTAATTTTCAGCTATCTGGTTGCATTAGCTCTTGAGACCTGGATGGTTTTGTTGCCTGCTTCGTCTGAAGCGGTTTCGGCAGAGGCGGTTTCGAGTCGTTGAAATTGTTGGTATCGGCGGAAGTTATGGATCCATTTCATCACGTGCGAGACGGCAGCGAATGGGAGCTCCCCCAGTTCGTGCTCAATTTCTTCGGCCGTGATACGCAGTTTGTGTTGCCGTTCGGGCTCACAAAATACATGGTTTTGCAGGTTGTCGCTGCGGTTCTTGCGTTTTTGGTTTTCCGTGGGCTTTCGCAACGAGTTGCGGGTGGTAAGCCGGTAAAGGGTGTTTTCTGGAATTTCTGGGAAATGCTCGCCTTGTACGTACGTGATGAGATTGTCCGTCCGTCAATCGGAATCCCGCATGACGATCACGGCCACGACGATCATGGGCATGCCGACGCTGGTCATGAACATGGTAGTTCTGTGAAAGACTCGCATGCAGCGGAGGCTCATTCTGCTGTAGAGGTCGGTCATCCTGCAGATAAATACCTTCCGTTTGTGTGGAGTGTCTTTTTCTACGTTTTGTTCTGTAATCTGCTTGGTGCCCTTCCTTTGATGGGTTCACCAACTGCGAATATTAATGTGACCGCCGTACTCGCCTTGATGGTGTTTATCCATGTGGTGATGTATGGGTCTCAGAAGTCTGGATTTGGTGGATATTTAAAGTCACTCGTGCCGCATATGGATCTGCCTGGTCCGATTGCCGTGTTGCTTTTGCCAATGATCTGGGTGATTGAGGCAGGTGGCCTGTTGATTAAGCACGGTGTGCTGGCAATTCGGCTTTTTGCCAATATCATGGCTGGGCATACGGTTCTGGGTGTGTTTCTCGGTTTCATTGCCTTGGCTGGTTCGTTATGGCCTGTTGTGATTCCTGCCAGTATTTTGGGTCAGGTCGGAATCGGGATGCTGGAATTGTTTGTTGCTTTCCTTCAGGCCTATGTGTTCGCGTTGTTAACGTCGTTATTCATTAGTGCGGCTGTGAATCCTCACTGATGTTTTGGTGTGTCAAATGTCATTGGGGTATCCCCAAGTTTCCTGGTCAGGAGAGTTGAAGTGAGTCAGAATTTGCGAGTCTTGGTTTACGGTGTTGGGTTGTTCCTCGTATTTGCAGCCCCTGCTCTGGCCGCCGATGGCGGTAATAGCGGTTTGCATTTCTCCGGTGCAATCGGTGCAGCTCTGACGATCATCGGTGCTGGCTGGGCCATCGGAAAGATTGGTACCGCTGCTGTTGAAGGAATGGCTCGTCAGCCAGAAGTGGCTGGCAACATTCAAACTGCAATGATCATCGCCGCCGCTCTGGTCGAAGGTGCGACGTTCTTTGCGTTGATCGTCTGCATGGGCAGCAACAAGGATTACAAGCCTTACAACTGATTGGGTCTTGGTTGAGTTTGGTTCGTTTAGTCAGGTGATCGGTTATGTGTCGCGTGCTTTCACGACTGATGTCCGTTCTGATGTTGTTTCTGGTGCTCTGTTCTCCAGTGCTGGTTTGTGCGCAAGCTCATGCCAATGCCGAAGGTCATCACGAGGAAGGGCACGCGGGAGCTCATGCCGAAGGTCTGCCGATGGAGCCGAAATGGGACTTGGCTCTCTTTTCGGTCATCACGTTCGGTGTGTTTCTGGCAGCCTTGCGATTTGGTGCCTGGGGCCCATTGCAAGCGGGTCTGAATGAGCGTGAGCGAGGTGTTAAGCAAAACATTGCTGATGCCGAGGCCGCTCGTTTGAAATCCGAAGCGCTGCTGAAAGATCACGAAGTCAAACTCGCCAAGGTTCAGGAAGAAGTGCGGGATATCCTGGCAGAAGCAAGGCGAGATGCCGAGCATACGAAGCAGGAGATCATCGCGGTTGCTCAGAAGGAAGCAGACGCGACGAAGCACCGTGCGATTGCCGAAATCGAGCGATCAAGAGATCAGGCGATCTCGGAGTTGTTCGACTATGTGTCGAACAATGTCGTCGATGCGACAGAGAAGGTCATTGGACGTCATCTCACTGGAGAAGACCATGACCGACTTGTGAAAGAAGCCTTGGCTGAATTAAACGTTCGGCGGAACTAGGGAGCTGTCTGACGTGGATTCGCAAGATCTCCGTACTCGTATCCCTTCCGTGATGGAAGACCCCGGCGCCCGATCGGTCGCCAAGGTCTACTCACATGCTTACCTGGAATCTGCAGCGAGCGCTGGTGGCGTCGAGTCGGCTCTGGAAGAACTTGGCTCGTTCGTCAAGGACGTCCTCGGCGGTAACCCCGAGTTCGACCGAATGTTGCGGACGCAAGAATTGAATGTCGAGGCGAAATTGCAACTGCTTGAAAAAGTGGTTGTGCCTCGATCGAGTCCTTTGTTTGGAAATTTTATTCGCGTCGTCGCTCATCACGATCGACTCGAATTGTTGCCGCTGATTTATGACCTGGCCGTTCGTGAGAGCGAACTGCGTCAGAACCAGCGGCGAGTGCAGATAACGAGTGCATCCGAGCTCTCACCAGAGACGCTCGAATCCATTCGACATAAAGTGGCTACGGCCTTGTCAACACAGCCCATTTTGGAAACGCGAGTCGATCCATCATTACTTGGTGGAATGCTGATTCGCGTCGGCGATACCGTCTATGACGGTTCCTTGAAAACTCAAGTAAAACAACTTCGCGTACTTTTGCGCGAGAGGTGTCTGAATGAAATTCAACGCGGGCGAGATCGCTTCAGTCATCAAGACGGAAATTGAAGGCTTTCGCGGTCAGATTCAAACCAGTGAAGTCGGTCGAGTCGTGGAGGTCGGTGACGGCATCGCACGAGTTTACGGCTTGGCAACCGCCATGGCCGGCGAAATGGTCGAATTCACCAGAAGCGGTGTTCGAGGCCAGGTGTTTAACCTGGAAGAGAACTCCGTCGGTGTGATCATTCTCGGCGATTACCTGAAAATCACCGAAGGTGAAGAGGTACGGACGACCGGTTCGTTGCTGTCAATTCCCGTTGGGGACGAGCTGATTGGCCGTGTCGTCGATCCGCTGGGCAATCCACTCGACGGCAAAGGCCCGGTTCTGTCGACTCATACACGCCCTCTGGAGACGACCGCTCCTGGTGTCGCCGGACGGCAACCAGTGAAGCAACCGCTGCAAACAGGCATTAAAGCTGTTGACGCAATGACTCCTGTCGGACGCGGTCAGCGCGAATTGATCATCGGCGACCGCAAAACCGGAAAGACAGCGGTTGCAGTCGACGCGATCATTAACCAGAAGGGCGGCGACGTCATCTGCGTTTATGTGTCGTGTGGTCAGCGAGCCAGTTCGACGGCCGGTGTGGTTGAGGCGCTCACGAAGGCCGGTGCGATGGATTACACCATCGTTGTCAGTGCCTCGGCGAGTGATCCTGCCCCGCTTCAGTACATCGCCCCGTACGCCGGTGCTTCGATCGCCGAATACTTCATGTACCAGGGTAAGCATACCCTCGTTGTGTATGACGACCTGACCCGTCAGGCGACCGCCTATCGTCAGTTGTCCTTGTTGATGCGACGTCCGCCAGGCCGTGAAGCTTACCCCGGTGACGTGTTCTACTGTCACAGTCGTCTGCTGGAACGAGCAGCGAAGTTGAGCGATGAACTTGGTGGTGGTTCGATGACGGCGCTGCCGATCATTGAAACGTTGGAAGGTGAAGTTTCGGCTTATATTCCCACCAACGTGATTTCGATTACGGACGGTCAGATTTATCTGGAACCCGATTTGTTCTTCAAAGGGGTTCGTCCGGCCATCAACGTCGGTATCTCTGTTTCCCGCGTCGGTGGTAACGCTCAGACTAAGGCAATGAAAAAGGTCGCTGGTAGTTTGCGACTGGATCTTGCTGCGTTCCGCGAATTGGAAGCGTTTGCTCAGCTCGGTACCGAACTCGACAAAGCAACGCAACAACAGTTGGATCGCGGTTACCGCATGGTCGAGCTGTTGAAACAGCCTCAGTTCCGCCCGTTAAACATGGCCGATCAGGTCATGAGTATTTACGGCGGATCAAAGGGCTATTTCGATAAGGTTCCAGTACCGCGCGTACAAGAAGCCGAACAGAACATGATTCAGTTCATGCGGGAAGAAAAGAGCGAAGTTCGAGATGCCCTGATTAAAGGTGGTGTTTTGGACGACGCAACGGAAGGGGCTTTGAAAAAGGCATTGGAAGAGTGGCGTGACCGCTGGCAAGCGACCGAAAGTAAAGCAGCCGAGAAGAAGTAATAAGGTTCGAGCTCTTGAGGAACCTTGCGTTGAAAGTATCGCCAGATTTCCTTGGGGGCATGGAGCAAAAACTCCAGGCGAACCACCTGTGCGGTTCACTGTTTCGTAACTGTTTGTAGTACAAGAGAACCATGGCAAAAGCACGTGCGATCATCAAGCGGTTGAAAGCCGTTCGCAACGTCCGAAAGATCACTCGGACGATGGAACTGGTCGCGACTGCACGCTTTAAAAAGGCGATGGATCGAGCCACGCAAGCCGCTGCGTACACCCGCAAGATCTCTGAAATCGTGTCCGACTTGTCGAACACTATGGAAGAAGGGGCCTCGTCCTTCACTCACCCTTTGCTGCAGCAGCGCGAGACGGAAAAAAAGAGTATTCTTCTGGTCATTACGTCTAACCGCGGACTGTGTGGTGGTTATAACGGTGGTGTGCTGCGACACGCACAGACTCGGATTCGGCAGACGAAGGCTGATCAGATTCCGCTGAATATTGAAGTATCGGGCAAGCGAGGAATCGGATTCTTCAAGTTCCAGAAGATCGAAACAGCAGCCAGTTATACTCATTTCGAAGATAAGCCAACGTTCGACGAAGTCGATGTTCTCGCCAAGCGTTACATTGATCTCTTCGTTCGAGGTGAGATCGATCGGCTTGACGTTTCCTACACAAAGTTTGAAACAATGTCTCGCCAGAAGGCGGTCATCGAAACTCTGCTTCCGATCGGGAAATTGACATCGGCAGAGCCCGCTTCGTCAAAACCAAAGGTGGAATACGATTTTCTGCCGACGCCCAAAGAGATTCTCGAAGAGATCGTTCCGGCTTCGTTCAAGGCTCGATTGTTTAAGTGCTTTCTCGACGCAGCGGTGAGCGAACAAATCGCCCGAATGGTGGCGATGAAGAGTGCAACCGACAATGCAGATGATATGATCCGATCGATTCGTGCTCAGTATAACCGTGCTCGCCAATCGCAGATTACATCGGAACTGAGTGAAATTATCGGCGGTGCAGCAGCATTGGAATAGTCCAGTGCGAATACACAAAATAACGCGTTAGCAAGACAACCTTTACGTTAGATCAGAGTGGCTTACCTGACCATTCGAAACTAGAGACCATAGATATGACGACCGCCACAAACATTGGCCATGTCACGCAGATCATCGGATCGACGTTTGACGCAGAATTTTCCGACGCCCATCTTCCCGGTATTTACAACGCCGTGAAGATTGAGACCGAAGTAAAGGGTCTCAAGATCAAGGTAACCGGTGAAGTGCAACAGCACCTCGGCGGCGGACGAGTTCGCTGCGTCGCACTCGGTTCCACGGACGGAATGGTTCGCGGCATGGACGTGCTCGATACCGGGGCTCCGGTCAGCGTTCCCGTCGGTAAGGGAACTCTCGGTCGCGTGTTCAACGTGCTCGGCGATCCGATCGACGGACGTGGCGAAGTTCAGTCGGAAGAGCGCTGGGCGATTCACCGTGATCCTCCGAAGCTGTCGGACCTTAGTTCCAAAACGGAATTGTTCGAAACCGGTATTAAGGTTGTTGACCTGCTGGTTCCCTTCGTCCGCGGTGGTAAAGCCGGTCTGTTCGGTGGTGCAGGTCTAGGTAAGACCGTTATTTTGACCGAGTTGATCGCTCGTATTGCTGCTGCACACGGTGGTTACTCGGTGTTCGCCGGGGTCGGTGAACGAACCCGTGAAGGTAACGACCTTTGGCTGGAAATGCAGGAAGCGGAAATTGGTAGTACCGGTCGGCACGTTATTGACCAGACCGCGATGGTGTTCGGCCAGATGAACGAACCACCAGGCGCTCGTCTCCGCGTCGCTTTGACCGCGCTGACAATGGCTGAATGGTTCCGCGATGCAACCGGGGCCGACACGCTGCTGTTCGTGGATAACATCTTCCGATTCTCACAAGCCGGTTCGGAAGTCTCCGCGTTGCTGGGACGTATGCCGAGTGCCGTGGGTTATCAACCAACCCTGGGTACCGAATTGGGTGCCTTGCAAGAACGAATTACATCGACGAATCGCGGGGCGATCACGTCGGTGCAAGCTGTGTACGTTCCGGCAGACGATCCGACCGACCCTGCACCAGCAACTGCATTCGCTCACCTGGACGCGTTCCTGTACCTCGAACGACGAATTGCCGAAAAAGGTCTTTATCCCGCTATCGACCCGCTCTCGTCGTCATCGCGAATTCTCGATCCTCTGGTCGTGGGCGAACGTCACTACAAGATTGCTCGTCGCGTTCAACAGATCCTGCAACGATACCGCGAACTTCAAGACATCATCGCAATTCTCGGTATCGATGAATTGAGCGAAGAGGATAAGCTGGTCGTACATCGCGCTCGACGTATCGAGCGTTTCTTGTCGCAACCGTTCCTCGTCGCCGAACCGTTTACCGGAAAGAAGGGGAAGATCACTCCTCGCGACGAAACGATCGAAAGCTTCGAAGAATTGTGTGACGGCAAGTGGGATCATCTGCCTGAAGCCGCCTTCACGTATGTCGGTGGTATCTCTGAAGCGGCTGAACAGGCAGAACGAATGGCCAAAGCCTGATGACAGGCTTTGGCCAGTAGCTGGCGAATCAAAGTATTTTCGTCAGGCGATATGATTCGAACCCGCTTCGGGTAGAGTTGATTGCGAGAGAAATTAAGGTGAAGAGAAATTTCTTCACCGTCAGTGAATGGGTAGTGAGGTTAACATGGCAAGTGGCGACAAATTACGACTGATCGTCGTGACTCCCGAGCGAACATTGCTCGATGAGCCTGTCTCCGCATTGCGTTTTCCGCTCTACGACGGCGACATTGGAATCCTGCCCGGTCGTATCCCGTTGATCGGCCGACTCGGCGTGGGTGAGCTTCGAGTGAAAGCCGCGTCAGGCGATACCAATTACTTTATCGACGGCGGCTTCGTCCAAGTGATCGGCTCGAACGTGACGTTGCTAACGAACCGTGCGATTCCAGCGAAAGAAATTTCCGCTGCAGACGCCGAAAAGCAACTCGAAGAAGCACGTTCTCGCGTGGCGAAGACCGATGAAGAGACGACAGCCAAGTTCGCCGATCAGCAACGAGCACGTAAGTTGCTCGCGATCGCCCAGCGCTCGCGTTCGTAACGTGCTACAGGTGAATGCCGACGATTTCTAACAAAGAAACTTAGATCTTGGTTTCTTGATCGCTATCCGACATCGCTGCATACCTCCGTCTGGCGCTGTCGCTTTGAGCCCGCATTGATCGCTTTCCACTTTGGCTCGTCCAGGTAGGAGCAAATTTGGAAACCAGAAAAACATTTCTTTCGGTTCCCTGTTTTTCTCCTGCTTTCCACATTGGCTTGTCCAAGTGGGAGCGAATTTGGAAACCAATTAGCGATCTTAGGGGAACAATATTTTACTTCATATGAGACATTCATATTTGACGTACTGGCATTTGGTAGGATTCCGAAGCAAAATGACGTGAAACGAGACCTGAATCGACGGCGTTCAGTACAAAAAACGTCAGGCCCCAGAAGGTGAATCCATGGTCCCTGAAATCGGTGTCAGCGAATCCGCACTTCTGACTGACATCGCAATGTGCATCAACTACTACCGGCTATTCTCACCTGGACTTTATTGCTGCGTTCATGCCCCACTCCAACTTGACGTCGAGACCCGGCTCCGTCCCGGTATCATCGTGATGGTGAATCACGGCGAACTCAAACAATGCGATCCGGGGCTCGATTACGACTGCTTCCAAGGACCGCCGAATTTTGTCCTCGATGTCTTTCCGGGGGACAACCTGAATGGCTATCAAGACCGGCGATTCGCTTTTGAGCGAGCCAAGGTACTCGAATACGTCGCCGTAAGTGACTGAGACCCCGTTTCGTGGATTTGGAATCGGTTGGTGGGTGAGAAATTCACCGAGATCGAAACGGTGGACAACGAGTACATCATGAGCACTGCCTTACCCGGTTTGTGGATTCCAACAGGTGCCTTCAAGCAGAGGGACTGGTGGTCCATCATGGGCGCGATCGCGCGCGGTGTCACACGCATTGGGCACCACGACTTCATGGAAACAATTTGGAAGCTCGCTCAAAGCAGGGAATAATTTGGTCGTTATGCGTTCCGGGTCGTGCGACACAGCTCCAACGGTTTCGCCATGTTCCAAGGTTTTAGCAATCGGGTGTTCTGACTTGTGTCTCTTGAGACCGTTAGGACGATGTGTTGCTTAGAACTCAGAAAATCATTTCGGCAATCGCATTAGTTTGGACGATGGTTTCGGAAAGAAGATAAGTCGAATTAACAGGCAACAGACCCGCGTCGAACCGTTCGTCTGATTTCCAAAATGCTCTCTAGGAAATAGAATTCCCGAAAAAAACGCTCAACGGGGAGCCGAGTACAGTTCCCGTTATGTTTGACGTTTCGTGCGTCGGAGTTTTTCCCTATGGGAAGACGGGTATTTGAGAAAGCAGACTTTTATCTTAGCCGCGGCGATCGAAAGCGGCTTTCAAGACTGTTGCGCAAACATCGGTATCTGCTCAATTCGCAAAACTCCGTGCTCGTCCTCCGCGCGGTTTGGCAATACCCGGGAATTTTGCCATGGCTGTTGGCCCAAGGTGTTCATCCCGACTGCAAAGAGAGTCCAGGTGACCCAACGGCTTTAATGCATGCGGCGGGAACAGGAGACCTCGAATTGATGCGATTGCTTCTTGACCATGGGGCCGAAGTAAACGCACGAAACGGAAGCAACGAATTGCCGCTTGGGTATGCTTGTAGTTATGAGAAATGGGACGCGGCCAAGTTGCTTATCGAGCGCGGTGCGGATGTTAATGGTATTGAACGTGAAGGAAGTACGCATTTGGATTGGGTGACGTTGGGAGGAGATGCACAAGGCATTCAGCTTCTTCGCTCGCTCGGTGGTTTACTCTATGCCGAACTCGATCACGATAAGGGCAATGAACAAGACGGTCCCGTCGGATTCTGAACTCGACAGTGCCTCGCCGCCGCCGGGTCATCTTTTTCTTTCGTTGCCAAAAGCAAATGACCAGCGCCCGCTTTGATTGACAGATCTCAACGATTGTCGTGTGATGATGGAATGACTTTATTGGGATCAATGATTAACGGATTGCTAGAGATTTAAAGAACGTCGGCGCGCCGGCAAATTTCTAACAAGAAGAGGCGCCATGAACGACTTGCAATCCCAGTTGCCAACTTCCAGCGACTCGAAATCACTGCCCAATCGAAAACCGTTTTTCCATTTCTGGCGAGTCTTCTGGCTTTCATTCCTCGCTGTCTCACTCGTCTACGTATTGTACTGCTTCTACGTACCGTCCAATGGCGTCGCCTGGGCTGACAACTACACGGTCGCCCAAGAGCAAGCTGTCCAGTCTGGTAAACCCATGATCCTGTTCTTCACTGGCAAGTGGTGCGTTCCGTGCCGGATCATGAAGCGCAACGTTTGGGCCGATCAGCAGGTGACGGCGACCGTCAATGCAGCGTTCATCCCCGTGATGATTGACGTGGATGAGCCTGACGCAGCCGCAGCGATGACTCGTTATCGTGTCGGTGCTACGCCAATCACGATCGTCGTTGACCCCCAAGGTGACGTCCTCAATTATAAACAAGGTGGGATCGGCAAGGCTGAATTCCTTGAGCTGATTGGAACATTGAAACCACCAGGTTGAAAGTTGGCATCAAGCGTTTCGTTCTCTGGTTCATTCGCACTCTTCGTGTCCTTCGTGGTGGACTGGTATTTGGCCGCTTGGCAATTGGTCAAGAAATATCTACCGAATCGTGCGAGATTCCTGAAAGGCCGAACGAGTCGGTCAAGTTGACACGCTGTATCTGGTCGTTCAAAGTGCTTGCGTGTTAATTGCAAGCTCGTCGTTAATCGCGGGCACGTTACATTTCGCGTTCGGCGCCGGAGGCAAATACGACGGATGGTCCATAGCGTTTCCTGGGTGATGGGCTACCACCGCCAGTCGCAGGGTTGGCTGGATCGCGTCGGAGGTCTGCCCAGTCACCTGCCGCAACGGTGGCCGCGATGCCAACTCTGCCAGGACCAAATGGAATTCGTTGGGCAACTCTATTCTTCGAAGCAGTTGCCGCTCGGCGGCCCACTCGGCCTTCAGTTCTATATTTGCGACAGTTGCCGGGAGACGTACAACGGTCAGGCCAACGACCGGCTGCCGATACACATGGAAGTGCTGCCATTTGGTGTCGCTGAGAACACGGGGCGAGACGGTGTTCGGTGCCGACGTCAGCCGATCCGGCACATCTCTTACAACCCCGTCAATGACTCGACGGACCAGTTGTCCTTTAACCGGCGGCGGCTGGCCGAGGAGGACCTGCCAGACACTCACCTCCGGCAGGACAAGGTGGGCGGATTATTTCCGTACGATGGATGCGACAGCCCGCGAATCACACCATCAAATCGGATGTTGGCGCAATTCGCATGGGTAGCGGTGGGTGCCCCGATCTACCTCTATCAGTCCTCCGCAAAGAAGCTGTATCTCTATCACTATCGCTGAAGATTTATTTGCTGCCGATGCAATAAAGATGCGCGTCGCTTCTCAGCAGGATATGACCGTCGACGAAGACTGGGGTTGCCACGGTCTGATCACCATCGAGTTCGTTTTCGGATAAGATTTTGAACTCGTCTCCCTGAGCCAGTACGAACGTCTTGCCATCTTCGCGTGTAATGTAAATCTTTCCGTCGGCCAGTATCGGTGATGAACTGAATGCGAGACGATGTTTTTCGGTTTGCCCTGACCACAGGACCTTGCCAGAATCAATCGCCACGCACGTCAGGATCCCTTTGTCACTGAGAATATAGGCTTTTCCGTTGGCGACGGCCGGTGTGGGAACATCTGGTCCATCCCCTTGTTTCTGCCAGACCACGTGACTTGATGTGACGTCACCGTGGCCACCAAGCTTGATGCCCGTCACCGAACCGCCACGCGCATAAGGTGCGACAACGATTCCATCGGAGACTGCGGCCGAGGCGATGGATCGAAAGAATCCGTTTTGCGATGGATTCAATCCACCTACTCGCCAAAGTTCTGCACCTGTATCTGTACGATGCGCCGTCACATGATCGGCTCCCAGAATGACCAGAATCTCCTGGCCTCTGTCAGTCAGGACGACGGGGGTCGAATAGCTTTGGGCAGCTTCTTTCGGCGCGTCGAGATTTCGATCGACCTTCCAGGCAACGATGCCGGAGGCTTTGTTCAACGCGACGACGTAGGACCCGCCAGTTTGCATGACAGCCACAACGCAATAATCTTTGGTCAAAACGGGCGACGTTCCGAGGTCCCACCACAAGGTGTCCTCGCCGAATTTTTCTTGCAGATTGATCGTCCAGAGCTCTTTGCCACTGAGATCAACTGCGACCAGGTCACCACTCTTGAAGTAGGCAAAGACCGTTTTTCCGTCTGTCACGCAAGATGAATTGCAGCTGGAGGCCTTTTTATGTTTGCCCGGTCGCTCCTTGCCGATCTCTTGCCGCCAAAGCTCTTTACCTTGAAGGTTATACGCCAAAAGACCGTTTTTGCCGTCGATGCCACAGGTCAGGAAGATCTTGTCACCCCAGACAATCGGCGTCGATGAGCCACGTCCAGGAAGCTCCACTTTCCAGGCGATATTTTTACTGTCGCTCCACTCAGTCGGGTACCCCGACCCGTCAGCGACACCGTTGCCATTCGGACCCCGCCAACTAGCCCAGTTACCCGCCCAAAGAGGAGATGCCATCACCAGGGTGACACACAAAGCGGCAATCAATCGCATCGAAGCTATCCTTCAATAGACTCTGGTATTGGTTGTTGAACAGGGCGACCGTCAAACGGCCGCCGAGCCGGTGCGTTTATATTTTCGTAGTAACGGTTCAATCACTTCGGGAGGGACGAATTCGTTCAACTTTCCCTTGGCCGTTCCGGCTGCCAGTTGAGCGATCTGCTTGATCAGTGTACTGGAAACATGAGTAAATCGCTCACTGGCCATAAGAAACAGGGTATCGATTTCAGGATCGAGAGCACGATTGGCCAACGTCATTGTAAACTCAGTCTCGATATCGGAAAGCGTGCGAACGCCTCGCAGCAAGACCCGAGCGTTGCACTGACGGACGAACTCGACGGTCAGTCCCTCAAAGCACTTGATTTCGACATTCTTCAGCGGTGAGAGGACAGCCTTAGCGAGCGACAATCGTTCGTCCGGCGTGAACAGTGGATGTTTATCGGGATTGATACCGATCCCGACCGTAATCCGGTCGAAGACAGCGGCACCGCGTCGAATGATATCGACATGCCCCAGGGTCAGCGGGTCGAAGCTGCCCACATAGACAGCATGATGAGAGCTTAACGGGGTCGCCACGGCGAAATCTCCGGCAGACATTTTGCGAAAATTACTCGGTTCATGCAGGGTTGGCCCCGACTAATCGTTCAGGTTGATGTGACTGACGGGACATATCGGACTGATATGACTTATAGGACTTCTGACGCTGATTCGCAAAGTCAAATATGATCGAACGTGGGGTTCTAATTCAGGGACGCGACCGTCGCAGCGTTCTTATCGACCGGTTCCCCATTATCGACCTCAGGAACAGGTTCAATGATCGACATTGTCATCCAACGTCCGCTCAGAAATCGTCCCAAAAAGATAAACCCGAGTGCGATGACATAAATGGAGCACCATGTCCAGCTCCAGAATAAACTGGGGCCATAAAAACGCCATGTCAAATAGGTCGGTACGACAAGTAGACCCCAGGCGCAAGCACATGTCACAAGCATTGAGAACACGGTATCGCCTGCCGCGCGTATTGCCGATCCGAAGATAATGGCCATCGCGTCGAAAAACGAATAGAGTGCGACGAATCTTAGCAGGATAACAACAACGTCCTTCGTCGACTGAAAATCGTCTCCGTCCGCGTACATCGCGTAGGGTACCAACAGGATCTGCGGTAAAAAAACGTAGAATGCGCCGCAGATCAGCATGATGCCGCCACCAAACACGAAACCCTTCCACGTTGACGTTGCAGCAAGTTCTGGCCGCCCTTCACCGATGCGCTGGCCAACCAACGTTGAGACGGCGATTCCCACACCAATCACGGGCGTGAACGCGAGTGTATTTAAATTAAAGGCGATATTTGTCGCGGCCAGTTCGTTAGGGCCGATCCAGCCAATAATCATGATGAACGCCGTGAATCCGGCCACATCCAGAAACATCTGCATGCCGCTCGGGCCGCCGAACCGCAACAGATCTCGCATCAAGTGCCAGTCGAAGCGGAAGTGGCGGCTGAAGTAATAGGGACCGCGAATCGAATAACGATATAAAAGGATGATATAGCAAATCGTCGCGTAAAGATTTGCGAGATTGGTGGCAATCGCAGCGCCGGGGATTCCCATTTCAGGAAACGGCCCTCTGCCAAAAATCATCGCCCAGTCGAGTCCAGCGTTCACCAGCACTGACGATGCGTTTACGGCCAGGACGACGAGGGTCTGACCTCGCCCGCTGAAAAAGCATGAGAGCGCCGCTGGTATCATGACGGTCAACCCTCCCAGGCTGAGCCAACGGAAATAGGAGGCTTCCAGCGGGCGAACATCGGGAGAATGACCGACGAATTGGAAAAAATCCTCCGCCCAGATGGCGGGTAACATTAAGAGAAGTCCGCAGAGAATGGCGAAGTAGACCCCTTGCCAAACCGAAGCCGAAACTCGATCAGGCCGTTTCGCTCCTTCATACTGAGCCACGAATGCGTTGAGATACGAAACAATTCCGAAGGGAAGGCTGAGGCACGACCAGAACAAAAGTCCGGCCGGAAGTGCAGCCGCCACAGCTTCCTTCGAATACCAGGTCAAATAGACACGATCGACGACGTGCATCATCGATTGAGTACTGGCACTGAGCACCATCGGCAGCGCGACTGCGATTAGCTCGCGGTAGCTACCGGCTGGCCAGCGCATGACTTCCTCATCAATCGATGTCAGTTCTTCAGACAACGGAATAACCTACGGACGGCTGCGGGATAAAAACAGGAGAGCGGGAGTATCTCTTCCCCTGCAGACAAGGGCAAGTCGTGCCTGATTAACCGTGCGCCTGAGTAAACCTCGAAACGAGAATTTTGTGCTAATGTTTTGGAGCCTTCGGAGAAGCAGTGACTTTTTTCGTCAGGTTTCTGTAGCCAGAAGAGCACTGCTTGACCGACGACGGTCAAGCAGTGGCACATTAATTAATAGGATCGATGAACCAGGCATTACACCGGATAGTTGCCATACCGCCGTACTTCCGGCATGCTGTCACAGCGGCTGCGATTGGCCTCGACGGCAGCCCCGCTGGTTCCGGGTTTGAAAGGAATGAGATGGAACTTCGGTTTGTGAAGACCGTGATCTGGTCCTGGGTTTGTCTGTCCGCAACAAATACGTTGCCTCAGGTATTCAGTGCCGAGGAATCTCCGTCATCGCTTCTGGCAGGTGCTCATGCTCAGGAGATAACTCCGCCAAAATTTCCAATCTCGGTGAATGGAAATATGGCAGATCAACTGGCGACGTCGGCACATGATCCGCTGTTCGCTCGCTGCATCGTGTTGAAAGAAAAGAAATCGGCCATCCAGCCCGAAGCCGCGATCGCCATCGTCGTCTGCGACAGTTGCATGATCCCTCGAAACCTGTTGGACCGGGCCAAAGAGTTGGCCGCGAAGAAAACGGGAATTCCCACATCAAACATTCTCATTTCAGCAACTCACGCCCATTCGTGTCCCACTTTGGCAGGCGTCTTTCAAAGCGAACCTGATGCGGACTATGTCGAGTTTCTGGTCGAACAAATTGCCATGGGAATCGAACGAGCAAATACTCAATTGGAACCGGCTCGTATTGGCTGGGGATCAATCGACCAACCGAACCTGGTCTTCAATCGCCGCTGGCTGTTGAAAGAGGCAGAAACGACAGACGATCCGTTTGGAGGCAAGGGGGACCGAGTTCAAACGAATCCCGGCTTTGGCAACTTGAAGGTGACTCAGTCTCAAAATGTCATCGACCCAGAACTGAGTGTCTTATCAATACAATCGCGGAATGGGCGTCCGATCGCTCTGCTGGCCAATTACTCGTTGCATTACGTTGGAGGGGTCTCTGGCAATGTTGTTTCGGCCGATTATTTCGGTGAGTTCTCACAACGAGTTGCTCGCCAATTGAAGGCAACTGACGTTCAACCGCCGTTTGTGGGAATCATGTCAAACGGGACGAGTGGCGATATCAATAACGTCGATTTTCGTCAGAAATCCGTGCCGGCGAAAGAGCCATTCGAGCAGATCCAGCTTGTGGCCGAAACGCTGGCTGCAGACGCAGCGTCGGTTTTCAAAAGAATTGAATATCGTGACACCGTACCGGTACGAGCCCTTGAGGCCGAGATTGCTCTGGATGTCCGCAAGCCGGCTGCCGACGAACGGGCTGCCGCTCAGGCAAAAATTGACGCCATTCCAGACCGTCCACTGAGAGGATTGCCCGCGATTTATGCTCGCGAGACCACGTTGCTTGCGGAATATCCAACCTCCGTCAAAGCCAGGATTCAGGTGATGCGAATCGGTTCGCTGGCAATTGTTAGTTCCCCTTGTGAGACGTTCGCCGAAACGGGTCTGGCGATCAAAAAAGGAAGTCCCTTCAAACAGACATTTACGATTGAGCTTGCGAATGGCTACAACGGATACTTGCCACCACCCGAACAACATCGGCTCGGCGGCTATGAAACGTGGCGAGCGAGGTCGAGCTATCTTTCTGCCGATGCAGAACCAAAAGTGCGGGCAACGATGCTGCGACTCCTTTCGGAACTCAACAGATAATCGGGTGACGTAATGATGCAACGAGTACTGGCTCTGATCCTGGCAGGAGGCAAGGGGACACGGCTCGAACCGTTGACGCGAGACCGCGCGAAACCGGCGGTCCCGTTTGGCGGTGCTTATCGGATTATCGACTTCACGCTTTCCAATTGCATCAATAGTGGATTGCGTAAGATCCTGGTTCTGACGCAATTCAAATCTGCCAGTCTGGATCGTCACATGAATCTTGGCTGGCGATTTCTCTGCCGCGAATTGCATGAATACATCGATATTTTGCCCCCTCAACAAAGGATCGACGAAAACTGGTATCAGGGAACGGCCGATGCCGTTTATCAGAACATCTACTCGATCGAAAAGGCAGAATCAGATTACGTTGTCATTTTATCCGGTGATCACATTTATAAAATGGATTACGCCGATCTGATCAGAGATCACATTGAATCCAAGGCGGTGCTGACGATCGGTTGCATCCCTTGCTCAATTAAAGAGGGACGTGAATTTGGCGTGATGGAAGTCGATTCGAATCGCAGGATCGTTGCGTTTGAAGAGAAGCCACAGAATCCCAAGCCGATCCCTGGTGACCCCGCACATTGCCTGGCCTCGATGGGGATCTACGTTTTTAATACGAACTTTTTGTTTGAGCAGTTATGCCAGGACGCTACGAATGGGAAGAGTTCGCATGACTTTGGCAAGAACATTATCCCTTCGATGATTCAGTCGAAGCTGGTCCGTGCCTTTCCCTTCCAGGACAAAAACACGGGTCGAAGTCTTTACTGGCGAGATGTGGGTACGCTCGACTCGTACTATGAAGCGAATATGGATCTCGTCGCCGTTGAACCGGAACTGAACCTTTACGATCGGTCGTGGCCGCTCAGGACTTACACTCCTCAAGAACCGCCGCCAAAGTTCGTGTTCGCACAAACTGCCGGAAGTAACCCTCGATTAGGTCACGCACTCGATAGCCTCGTCTGTTCGGGGTCGATCCTTTCCGGGGGCGAGGTCCGAAGATCCGTTCTTGGCTACAACGTCCGGGTGAACAGCTGGTCAACCGTTGAAGAATCAATCCTGTTTGACGGTGTGGAAATCGGTCGCAATTGCAAAATCCGTCGAGCGATCATCGACAAGCGAGTTCGTCTGCCCGAGGGAACCACCGTAGGTTATGACCTCGACCAAGACCGTGCGGCGGGACATACGGTCACCGACTCCGGGATCGTTGTTATCGGAAAAGCGGGTTGAGGCCAATCACAGCGAAACGCTGTTGTGCCACGGCTTGACCGTCTTTGATCAAGAAGTGTTCCTCTGATTTCACAAACAGTACGGATGAAGTCACTGCTTCTCCGAGGACTCCATAACAGCGGCACAAAACCCCGATTTCAACTTCCGAACCCGCCTAACTCCTGCACGAGAACTCGCAAGAACGGTTCGACATCGGTGACCAGCCCAATCGTTTGAAATGTCCCTCGATCTGAGAGCTTCGTGACAGTGGCGGGATTGATATCGACGCAGACAGTTTTCACGCCGGCGGGCAACATATTTCCGACGGCAATGCTGTGTAAGGTGGTAGCAATCATCAGGCAGAATGTGACCCCCTGGACTAATTCGCGCATCCTCGTCTGTGCCACGAGTGAATCAGTAATGACGTCCGGCAGTGGCCCATCGTCGCGGATGCTTCCGGCCAGGACGTACGGAATGTTGTGCTGAATACATTCGAACATGATTCCGCTGGTTAGAAGTTTCTGTTCCACCGCCTGGCGGATTCCCCCCAATCTGCGAATGCGGTTGATCGATCGAAGATGATGTTCGTGCCCTTCTTCGGTGCTTCCTCCGCTTTGCATCGAGATACCGAGACTTGTTCCGTAAAACGATTGTTCAATGTCGTGCGTCGCCAGGGCGTTACCCGCAAAAAGCACGTGAACATAACCCTTACGAATCAGCCAGCCGAGCAATTCACGGCTTCCCGTATGAACAACAGCAGGTCCGGCGACGACCAGGATTCGGCCGTTTCCTTCGGCAGCTCGGCGCATGCTCTCGGCAATCTCTCGAACGGTGAGGTTTTTCGGCTTTTCGCTGGAAACGGTGCTGTTCATGAATCCAAATGAATGGCCGTGAGCACGATCGCGACCGACGGGGAAGACGCGAGTCCCCAGTCGACCGACCACGATTTGATCACCCAGCTTGACGTCAGCCATCGCGACGCACCATGCCCGACCTGAAACTCGATCAAACGCGATGCCACAGTCCATCTCCTGTCGTTCAACAGGAATCCAGTGGCCGCCCCATCGAACTTCCGTCGGCTCATTCGTGGTTGCGTAGAACCCTTCGGGAAATGCTCCCGCAATGTCCGCAGGTTCCACACGAATGTCATGGTGCTGAACAGGGACCGCGCCATGCTGCCCAATCGTCGTGAGAATCTGTTCGAGGCAATCTTTCGTCGGAGCTGAAACTGTTAAACGGATATAACTGGGGTCTCGACGATTGTGGCCGATCCTAATCTCGTGGCTGAGGTAGTCGCCGCCAAGTCCCGTGATCTCATCCAGCACTTTTGGCAGCAGCAGGCTGTCAATAATGTGCCCTGCCAATTCGACGTCCTCGGTAAAGCCTTGCGGGTGCGACGTGGCCATCATCAGTCCTTTGAGTTGGGGGGGATGAAAAAACAGTCGTCCATCAATTAATTGAATCATATCCGTGAGCTGACTGAAGAATAGGTACGGTTTGTAATTCGATTCGAAAGTGAAACGCTCCCCGCCAGGGGTAGTTAACGGACCTTTGCCCTGGCTTTTTCGTACGCCGATTTGTGACGATGGCGTGATCATTCCCCGGCCCGCTGGTGCAAAGGCCCGCTAAACCACCTCAGCAGGGGAGGTAGCGTTTCGTTACGTTCTCAGGAACGTTCAGGAGCAGAACCAACAGCGAAGACGACATTCTGTCTTTATTTTGCAGTTCGGTGAATGTATGATTGAATCGACTAGCAACTACCAACACAATTCGCTGACACCTCTGATTTTTTCAGCCTTTTGAAGAAACCATCATGAGCCAGTCTTCTTCACTTGATGATTTGATTCTGTTGAATCGTGAGATTGCCGCGCTGGTGAAGGCGGGCATTCCGCTCGAACTGGGCTTGCGAGGGCTTTCTGGCAGCGTCGGAACTCGCCTGGGGCGCTTGTCCGAACGTTTGTCAAAACGTCTGGCAAGTGGACGATCATTGCCGGATGCCCTCGCGGAAGAAGGGCCGGCAGTTTCTCCAATCTACACGGCTGTCATGGAAGCGGGGTTGGCATCCGGTCGACTTCCCGAAGCACTTGAGGCAATGGCAGCATCTGGTCAACTGATTCAGGAAACTCGGCGACGGGTATTTTTGGCCGTCCTTTATCCTGTCATTTGTGCCATTATCGGCTACGTGATGTTTTGCGGATTTCTCTCGTTTATCGCACCGCAACTGGTCATCGCGGCAGAAATGTTCCGGTTTCCGTTGAGCTGGCCTATCGAATTGGCCAGAACGCTGCATCAGCATCGCCGGTATGCGACGATGGTCATTCCATCAGTCGTACTGTCATTGTTTGTTTTGACTTTGCTTCTTCGTAAAAGCGTTGCCCGGGTTCCATGGCAATGGTTAAGTTCATTTCGCTGGGTTCCCGGTGTGAGTGTGATTCGTCGCAGCCAGGATTGGGCTCAGTTTGCGGAACTTCTTGCGATGCAGCTTGAACATTCAACCCCGTTAGCGCGTGCGTTCACCCTTGCAGCCGACTCAATTGACAATCCTCGTTTTCATCGAGAAGCTCGCCTCGTGAGTGAGAAGCTGGGGCAAGGTGACTCACTTTCCAAATCGCTTGTTCATGCAAAGTCGTTGCCGCCACTAATCCGTTGGATGCTCGTCGCAGGAGAGAGGCAGGGGACACTGTCTCTGACTTTGCGTCAAATGGCGGACAGTTTTCGCCGCCAGGCATTAAGGCAAGCTGCTGACCTGAAGACATGGCTTCCTGTTATCATTACAATCGGGGTTACTGGCACGATTGGTCTTGCGTACGGACTCGCCTTTTTTATTCCCATGCGGGCGCTTCTTTTCGGGTTGATGAACGAATGACTGTCGGCACAGAATCTACTCTCCCCGAAAACAATCAAAGACAAAATCCGAGTGATCCACTCTCGCCGAAACGCTCTCGAGAAGTTCCGGGCCGGTATATCGTGATTGGTCTGCTGTGTCTGGGGATTGCAGCAACCGCATTGCTATTCATTTATTGGGACCGGCAAACGAAACCGTTTCGCCCGCTTCGAGAAGCGATTGGACGTGAATTTCGTCATTCTCGTCCCAATGTTGAAGGGGGCCGTCCAAAAGGTCGCGGGCCGTGGACGTTGAGAGTTTCGATGACGGTAGACTTCCCACCTGCGGAAGATTCACCTCGGGCCAACAAGATTTTCAATCGAGTGATCGAAATTGCTGGGCAGTACCAGGATCTCAGCAAGATCGACAAAATTGAAGTCAATCTGATCCAGTTCGTTCCCCAGGAATTGGCAAA
Source organism: uncultured Schlesneria sp. (assembly GCA_903858935.1). Classification (GTDB taxonomy): domain Bacteria; phylum Planctomycetota; class Planctomycetia; order Planctomycetales; family Planctomycetaceae; genus Schlesneria. The sequence goes on from CAIOKO010000074.1 coordinate 26,805, forward strand.
AACCAGGAAGTTGATATGGAATGCTAAGGAACCGGTTGGCCCTAGCGATCCGCAATAAAATCAAAAACGGAATTCGATCGACGCGAGAAGTCCATGGCTAACGAGCTGTTTCCTGATGACGAGGCTGATCCGGCCGATCCAGATCGTGACTTGATCGATGTCTTGCGGTTGAATCTGGTACCGGGTCTTGGCCCGCGAACTTATCAGCTATTGCTCGAACGGTTTGGCTCGCCGCGAGGGATCCTCAACGCATCCGTTTCGAAGTTGCAAGAAGTTCAGAATGTCGGTCCAAAATTGGCCATGTCATTGATTACACATGGGACCGAATCGGCAGCGCGAGAAGAACTGGCTAAGGCTCGGGCAGCCGGAGTTTCTTTATACATTCGCGAAACGGCAAGTTATCCAACGTCGTTAGGTCGGATCCCTGACCCACCGACGGTGATCTACTGCAAAGGGACGCTCGTCGAAGCGGACGGCCTGGCGATCGGCGTCGTCGGATCGCGGCATTGTACGGCTTACGGGCGACAGCAAACCAATCGACTGGCCCAAGCCCTGGCGCGAGTCGGCATCACTGTTGTGAGCGGACTGGCTCGAGGAATCGACGCCGAAGCTCATAAAGGAGCATTAGAAGCAGGCGGCCGAACGATCGCCGTTTGCGCGACGGGAATGAACACGATCTACCCTCCTGAACACGTCGATCTGGCCGCGGCGGTTGTGAAGCAAGGATGCCTGCTCACCGAATCGCCGATGGACCAGACGCCGAAATCAGGACTGTTTCCCCAAAGGAACCGGATCATCAGTGGTCTGTCTTTGGGAGTCGTCCTGATTGAAGCAGGCCGCAGCAGCGGCGCATTGCATACGGCTCGCCACGCGATGGAACAAAACCGTGAAGTCTTCGCGATGCCAGGCCGAGTCGATTCCGATGCGAGCCTCGGCTGCCTCGACCTGATCCGGGACGGAGCGACCCTCATTCGCGACGTCGACGACGTGCTGAGTGCTTTGGGGCCGCTCGTCAAACCGATTCAGCGTACGCCGACCGAAACAGTTCGTAAGCCTGCCGAACTAACCCTGTCAGATCAAGAACGAATAATTCTGAACCTGGTCACAGCCGAATCGATTGCCGTGGACGACGTCATTCGAACAGCCAACATCGAAGCTTCACGAGTTCTGTCGACATTGACCGTCTTAGAAATGAAACGCCTGGTGCGCCGACTGCCGGGCGGGTTCGTTGTCAGGTATTGACGACGTGATTTTGAGACGGGGCAACCGTCAAACAAATTCATAGCAAATTACTTTTTCTATGCCCTTTGCAAATTGCAAATAGCGCGACGTCGAAACAGATCCTTCGGCTCGCATCGTGTTACGGACACTCCTCAAACATCGTCGCGCCGTCTCACCGAGATGGTCCATTTTCGGCAATTGAAATGGGCAAACGCACGCAGTATTTGTGGTTTCCAGCTGTCGAGCTGGCACTTTGTTAATGTTTTTTGACGAGAATTAGAACGAGGGATCTATTTCAGTTCGTTGTTTCAACGGTCAAGACAAGGCTTTTTTCTTTCGTTTTTCGCAAGAGATTTCAGCATCCTATTCCCTCGCACTTGAAATGCCGAGTATACTTTTAAACAGTTCGCCGTTCGATGGTTTTGCCACGCGCGCGAGTTAATCGCGGACGTGATTGAGGCTTTTATGAATAGACTTGCTTCGTGCCTGGTAGCGATGGCATGTGGATTCGGCTTGTTGGCTTTGGATATCAAAGCGTCTCACGCAGCTGCGGAAATTTATGCTCCGCCGAAATCTGACGAGGTTCGTGGTCGAGTCCTTGCCTGGTTGACTGAGCAAAACCTCTCTGAAGCTCAACGGGAACAAGTCACGGCCGTCTGGATGGGGTTGGGTGAGACCGTCGCGCCAGATCGGCTTTTGGAACTTGTGGTCCAGTCGTTTGCGATCGCTGATCCAGATGTCTTGAAGTTGCAGAATGAATGTAATTCCATTTCTTCCGGCCTGACCGCGCCGACTGCCGACTTCCTGAAGCAACAAGCTCGCAACCCGTTTTTTCTGGCCAATGTCAGTCTGTTTTATGGTCGCTATCTGGTCGAGCGCCGGCTGTTCGATGAAGCCTGGGAAATTCTGAAGAGCATTGATGCGCACCAGGTCGTTGATCCTTCGTCGCTCTTCTTCTTTCAAGCAGTGGCCGCTCAGGGAATGCTGGAATTAAAGCCCGCCCTCGATGCGATTGATCAATTGCTGACACATACCGAGCGGGTCCCTGTGAGATATACGGCGACGGCGACTTTGATGCAGGCTGACTTGAAGGGTTTGCAGGAAAAGTCACTGGGCGAACTGGCTCGACTGATGGCCGATTCCGAGCGAAGATTGGAACTTGGGCGAGCCGGTGAAAAAGTGCAGGGAGTGCAAGAACGGATTATTGCGAACCTGGACGAGATCATCAAAAAGATTGAGCAGCAACAAGGGGGCGGAGGTGGAAGCGGCGGGAGCGGTCAGGGTGGAGGCAATGAAAATTCAGGCGGTGCTGCGGACGATAGTCGGGTGAAAGGGGAAGAAGCTCCTGGTGAAACCGACAAGAAGCGGTTTGAAAATAAAGGGAGTTGGGGAAATCTGCCTGAGAAAGATCTGGCAAAAGCTAAGAATGACCTCAATAAAAATTTTCCGTCACATTACGAACAAGCGATTGAGAAGTATACGAAAAAGCTGGCTGGCCGGACCGCTAAGAAAAGCAAGTGAAACACAAGCCGAGCGAATAGTGCCACTGCGCCGGAGCCTTCTCCGGTGCCATAGATTTGGATTGCAATTTCGCCGTCAAAGAGCACTGCTAGACCGAGGACGGTCAAGCAGTGGTACAAACTAGAGAATGCAACTAGGAATGATGCCCCGATGAATGGTCTTTCTCTGTTGGTTTTGTTGGCCGTTGCACAGGCTCCTGCGATTGAAGTTCAGACGTTGTCAGAGAGACAGCTTCAGGGGACACTGGAATCACTCACGGCGAATTCGGTGATCCTAAAAACCAGCTCAGGGCAGGAAACGGTTCCCACAACGGATATCTTGCAAATCCGATCGGACTCCACGACTTCGACCCCTGTCGTTGAGTCGATCCACGTTCGGCTTGTTGATGATTCACTGCTGAAGGTTCGAACTTTTCTTTCATCAGGGACCACGGTGACGGTCGCACATCCGCAACTTGGAGAACTTCGAATTCCCGCGACGAGTGTTTCCAGCGTGCGGTTCGCCGCTGCGGATTCGAAGGTGGAAACCGAATGGAATCAACTCATTGAACGTGCCCCCAAGAAAGACATGATCGCCATTCAAAAAGGGGAAGTCCTGGATCATCTTGATGGCATTGTCGGCTCGATGAACGACGCAACGCTTCAGTTCCAACTTGACGGCGATGACCTGGCGGTGAAACGGGAAAAAATATTTGGCCTGATTTATTCCAAGAGAGAATCGTCGGCAAGGAAAACGGTCGCACAACTGGAATTAACCTCCGGTGATCGGCTGTCCGCCAGGCAGATCGAATGGAATGGGACGAAGTGGCAGGTGCGGCTTGTAACGGGATTGGAATTGGGGGTCGCTCCTGAATCACTCAAAGTGATCGACTACAGTATCAGCAAATTCACGTATCTCTCGGATCTTGAACCGCGAGGAATGAAGCACACCCCGTTTTTCCCGGATTTTTCTGATTTCCATGTTTTTGCCTATCGACGTGACAAAGACTTCGAAGGAAATCGGATCAGTCTGGGACATAAGACATACGCCAAAGGGTTAGCAATCCACTCAAAAACCGCGATGAAATATCGTCTGGGGGGGGACTATCGACGATTTCAAGCGGCGATGGGGATTGGTGACGAAATCAATCGAGGCAACGTCAATGTCATCATTAAAGCCGACGAGAAAATCGTCTTTAATGGATCGGTCAAAGTCGGCGAAAACAGTACTCAGAGCGCCCGCCGCCCATCGCCACAATTTCTTGACATTGATGTGACCGGCGTGGTCGAACTTGAAATTGTCGTGGACTATGGAAGTGACGAAATCGATATCGGTGATCGGCTTTATCTTGCTAATGCTCGACTTGTCAGGTAAGCGGATCACTCTGGCAAGTCACCGAAAATGACAGTACGAGCACTATGGTAATGGCATAATGCAACGGCAAACGCATCGGCGACGTCATTCGGTTCGAGCAATTTGTCGAGTCGCAATTCTTGTCGAATCGCATGCTGAATCTGCTCTTTTGATGCCTTTCCGCTACCGGTCAACAAACGCTTGATTTGTGTCGGCGTGTAATGAACGACCGGAATGCCTGCATCGGCCGCTGCGTACAATAGCGCCCCGCGTGCGTGGGCCATCAGGATCGCTGTTTTCGGAAATTGTGACGTGGAAAAGACCTGTTCGATTGCCAGGACTTGTGGCTTGAATTCGTCGATCACTTCCCGCAATCCACGGCCGAGTTCGAGAATTCTTTCTGAGAGTGAAAGTTCCTTTGACGATTGAATGACCCCACCTTCGCGTAGCACCGGCTTTTCCGCAGATCGCTCAAGAATTGCATAACCGGTCCGGTTCAATCCAGGATCGACGCCCAGCACGCAGTGAGGTCGCGCCGAGGGATCAAAATGACGGGCTTTTTGATCTGCGTCGGTGTTTGATGCATTCATGGAAATCCGTTTCCGCTTCGGCAAAAAAGAAAAGGCTGAAAGCAAAACTCAGAATCGTGGTGCGAGTTTCTCGACAATCAGCTTTCCGATATTCAACGAGGCTGTTGCTGCGGGAGAGGGAGCGTTGCAGACGTTGACCACGAGGTCGTTCTCCTGAATCAGGAAATCGTCGACAAGGTTTCCGTCGCGAGTCAAAGCCTGAGCTCGAACCCCTGCCGGGGCTGGTATCAGATGTTCGCTTTGAATTTCGGGGACAAGTCGCTGCAACGCAGCGACAAAGGCGGATTTATTAAACGAGCGGTACATCTCGTTGAAGCCGGCTCGCCAGTTCTTCCATGCCATACGAAGAAATCCTGGATAGCTGAGAGATTCCAAAGTGTCGAAAAGATTAAAGCTCGTTTTGTAATAACCCTCGCGAGCGAAAGAAAACACGGCATTGGGGCCGCATTCGACACCCCCGTGGATCATGCGGGTGAAATGAACGCCGAGGAACGGAAAATTGGGATCAGGGACCGGGTAAATCAAGTTGTGGCACAAGTGTTGTGCCGAAGGTTTCAACTCAAAGTATTCGCCACGGAAGGGGATAATTTGAGCGTCAGGACGAACTCCTGATAACCAGGCGACTCGGTCGCTTTGCAGTCCTGCACAGTTCACAACCAGACGGGCGTCTAATTCACCTGCGGTATTCTGAACGACCATGCGGTTATCATGACGGAACATCCCCGTGACTTTCGCACTCATTTTCAGTTCGCCGCCGGCCTCTTTAATTCGCTCGGCCATTTTTTCAGCGACTTGACGGTAATCGACAATTCCCGCGTCGGGGACGTGAATCGCCTGTACCCCTAACACGTGTGGTTCAATTTCCTTTAAACGTTCAGGCCCGATTCGCTCGCAACGAATATCGTTAGCCAGACCCCGTTCATGAATCTTTTCCAGCTGCGGAATCTCGTTCGGTGTGACGGCGACGATGACCTTTCCGCACCGATCAAAGGGGATATTTTCCTTCTGGCAGAATTCTTCCATCGCCAGCTTGCCTTCGCGGCAATTCGTGGCTCGCAACGATCCAGGTTTGTAATAGATTCCGGAGTGCAGCACGCCCGAATTATGACCGGTCTGATGCTGGGCGACTTCACGTTCTTTTTCGAGAATTGTCACCTTGCGACCGGGAAATCGTTCAAGCAACCTGTACGCAGTTGCCAGTCCCACGATCCCTCCACCAATAATGACAACGTCTGCGTGCTGCATGTGCGATCCCTGCTGTTCTGCGAAACTGCTCCGTAGCGACAATCTGGTCGCCAGGAATTCTGTTAGCAGTATAGTTCACCTGAATCCCCGAAAGTAACCATCCTGCCTGCCTCGTCGAATTCGAGGGGACATTGAGCGAGCTACGAAACGGGTTCTTTGGCGGCAACTTTCACCGAAACAGCTTGTTCAATCGTCAAAAGTCGCCGAATCAGAACAGCCCGAATAATCGGTTAATGCTTTCCATCCGAATAATCCGATGCTGGATGTACGAGGGAATGTTAACGTGACCGTTGCGCGTGTTTCGTGATTTTCCCGTCCAAGTCGGTGCAACCATACAAACATGGCGCAGCCAGTTTTTGAAATTCAGTCACGTTTCACGGCCTGCAAACTTCACCCGAAGTAAAATTGGTA
>CAIOKO010000075.1 GCA_903858935.1 uncultured Schlesneria sp.
AATTCGCGATTACATCGATCATCACAATGCCAATCCGAAAACGTTTGTCTGGACCAAGAAAGCCGAAGACATCCTCGAAAAAGTGGCCCGTGCGCGAAAGGCTCTCAATAAGATCCCATCTGCGTGAAGCACTACACTAGTGTGGAATTTCTCGTCGATCGTACGTCCGAAGTTGCGTCGTTCCTGTGGGGTTCTTTGATGTGAAGGAGCGAGCAGATTCGACGTTATTTCGGAGGATAGCATTTCGGGCCAATCTCCCGTCAGCACGATATTTCGGACCTGAACGGCAGTTGCATTCTTATCATGATAGAAACCAAATTGTCGGCTGTTTTCGGATTCGAGCTTCCGGACAGCAACAACCGATTCATTCAGCGAAAGCGTCACAATGCTGTCTTTCAACGAGACCTCGACAGAATTCCATGCGCGGTCTTTCAAGTCGACCTTTCCATGCTGGATCGATGGCTCGACCAGGACGTTATCGGCGGCCAGTCCACCATAGGCGTCCTCAGGCGTGCTGCCATCCGTCATCCAGTGCAGCTTGACTCCCTCGCTATCAAACAGAAACGCCAGACGATCAAAAGCCGGAGCGACGTCGGTTCCCGCTATACCCGATTCGTACCAGAATTCGTACTTGATCCGTTCACCATCCTGAACAGGACGGTCGTAATGCAGCCGACTCTGTTGCACGGTTGGTTTGCCCAGACCTGAGAGTGCCTGATGCCGTCCATGGATGACTCCCTCTTTCGCCCACCAGTCAAAGTCAGGGGTCTCCGTTGGCTGACCTGATTCGTTATTACTGACTCGATCAGGATCGCGGTTCGGCTGGTGTTCACCGTAGAATTCGGTCACCCAACCCAGCAGGCTGTCTCCCTTGACCATGGTGATTTCGCGAGGAATAACCGGGTTTCCGGTAATCTTCAGATTTTGTAGCGCTGTCAGCCAGACCTTGTCGCAATGAATGAACAACCATGGCGAAGCGGAAGAGGGTTTTGGTTCTTCATGGATGAAGTAACCGTTCACATAATACCGGACTTTGTCCGGTTTGATTTCCAGACGAATCTGGTTGTAACGGTTTTGAACTTCTGGCGGGTCTGGTTTGTGAACCGAGTCGACGCGGTTTCCGACCGACATAATCTGTGTGTCATTACCAAGATTGAGACCGTGATAAACGATCCCTCCGTAGCCGAGGTCACATTCTCCCCAAGACCCCAGCCAGGCATCACACGTGACGTCGAATTCTCCCACCAGCGGATACTTGAGGTACAGGTGACTGGCGTCGGGGCCACAAAGGTGTGCAATCTGTCCGTCATGTCCGATCCACCACATTGGCACGGCGCCGGCAGCCTCAGTCCGTGCGCTGACGACGGCGGCAGCGGTCCAGTGTTTGAGGTCCGTATTCCAGGATTCATGGTTCATACGTTCGGCTGCTTTTGGCCCAACGGTCGGCGTGTAATATTCACGTCGGCCGATTGCCATCAACAACTGGTCCTGGAAGCGTCCCGCTTGATTTACAAATTGCAGGGCGAGTTCCCTTCCGACTGGCCGAAGGTTCTTGTCGGCAATCGCCGCATGTGCCAGTAACAAGTCATTGATTTGGGCTCGAGACTGGTTGTTACCGTTCTCATCGCTGTCTTCGTCGCCCGTACCACCACCGGCGACCTTCTTTCTTTCGTCCACATATTTTCGAAGCGCGGGCAATTGCTCGGCCCCTTCGCCACGGGCAATCTGGGTCATCAGCAACAAGAACTTTGCATGTTCAACATCCTGTTCAGCATGAGGAATCAGTGCATCACGAAGTTCGTCCAATTGCTTAGCCTCGGCAGCGGCAGCAACAAGTAGACCGGCGGTGCTGGCCAACTCCGCAACCCGAGGACCTCGCGGAACGTCACCGCGTAACACATCGAAACTTGCAGGAGCACTATCGCCTGCAACAAGATTCCCGATAACTCGAATCGATTTTCGTTCTGCAGTGGGAAGCGACCAGGCTTTCAAAAGTTCGTATCGTTCCGCTGACGGGATTGTGGCGAGTCCCGAAAGGATTGTGGTCCCCGCTCGACTGGGTCCTTCTTGACCATAGTTGTTAACGATCGGCAGGTCGGCATACCGACCGAGACATTCCAGTGACTCCGTTCGAAGTCCGGCACGCGCATATTCGGCCGCGATTTTCATCATCTCGATTCGTCGACGGTATTGACCGTAATTGCCTCCGTAGCGAGCATAAAGCGGTGTGAGGTAGTTCAGATATTCTTCGAGATGTTTTTTACCACCATCCACATTCTTGTTCTGAAAGTGTAAGCGCGCAAGCGCAAAGCGAAATGATCGCAGCGGCTCTTCCTGAACGTTGCCGCGTCCTTGTTGGGCATTCTGCGTGAAGTGATCGACAGCCCGTTCGAGCAAGACCATCGCCGCTGGAGGCAACTCGGTAAGACTTAAAGCGGGGATCGCCACGTGACAGGCGAGCTCGCTGGAATTCTGCAATGAATCCTGCTGCAGACGCTTACTCAGCAATTCAATCTGATCGGTTGCCGTTGCGTTGTCTCGCGTCGCTAATGCAAGCTGAGCCAGCAAGACCCGGGCAGAAAGCTCGCCTAGCGGCTGCTTCAGTTTCGGTTCGAGCAGTTGTTTGACCTCGTCGACTTTATTCGCCTTCATTGCCGCCTTGACCAGCAAAGAACCGACACTTTGTGGGGCTTGATTCGGGTTCTGATTCAGCGGTCGCGGATACAGAAAGACTTCCAGCGGACGTCGTTCCGGTAGCACTGCACTTTTCAGCAGGTTGTAAACAACTTCATCAGAAAACCCCTTTTGTCTCCACAATCGCTCGAGTGCCGTCAGTCGCTCTTCAATCTTCACAGTCAGTTGTGACTGTTCATTTTGATTATTGGGATTCCGAGTCGCCGCAAAGGGTTGATTTGGATCGATGACTTGAATGGCCTCTATCGGCGGTCCCGCCTGAAGTGCCACCGCCATTGCTTTGACCGACAGATCATTAAGACCATTCTCGGCAGCCAGTTTCGCGATCTGTGCGGCCTGTTCAAACTGGGCGAGCGTGATCACGTTTCCTTTAGCTCCCGCCGGGGCGGCCGGCGGCATGGCAGATCTAATGGGCACCAAAAGTGTTGCCTGTCCCACTACCGCCGGGGCAAGCATCATTTCCCATCGCGAAAGTCCCGTCGTGATGTGCCACTGCTTCGGAGTCCTCGGAGAAGCAGTGGTTTGAAATCCACGCTCGTTGTGTCGCTCGGCACTGCTTGACGGAAGACCGACAAGCAGTGGCACGATGCGCGATGGATTATCAATCGAACTTGTCTTTGCTCCGTCTTCTTTCTTTGTCTTTTCCACTGGTTTTGGAATGACAACTTCCAGCATCTCGGTCCAGCGCTTTTCAGCCGCCTCTTTGTCACCGGCCTGAATGGCAAGTTGACCCCATTCTCTCAGGATCGCCAAGACATACCCGTGATCGGTTTGTCGCCGAGCCGCTTCAAGTGCCCGTTCGCCAAGTTTATTGCCCGATGCTCGAAGGGACTCGTGCTTGAGACATTCGCGGCCAACAAGCCACAGCGCCATCTGTTGCCTGGCAACGTCGCGTTGCTTTGTCGTAAAGCCTCCCTTCTCTGGTTGAGGTTCCAGTGGTGTTTGTTCGACCAGTTCGACCAGTTGCTTCACGACCGCAGTCTGATTCTCGGCGTCGTTCAGCGTTCCGGCCATTTGAGCTACCAGGATTAAGACGGCGAAATCCCCCGGATTTGTCGCTCGAATGTTACCCAATGCCGTCTTCGTCTTTTCGACCATTTGCGGATTGGAAGCGATCCCAGACACAAGGGTAGAGAGCGCGCTCGACATCGTCGTCTTGTCGAGATCACGTGATTCCAGCATCAGCAACAGGTCCACTGACGATTCCCCTTTTGACGGATCGTCACCAGTCAGAAGTTCTGGAAGAAGCTCGGGCTTCAGTTCCTTAAGCGCTGTCTGGAACCCCGTCTCAAGCTGCTTTTTCATACGGGCAATTTGTTCCGTCGCGTTCTTCCCGCCACCGAAAACCCGAGCGGCCGAGATAAAGTCGTCGGATCGAGCGAGTTGTTCCTGATAAACGCGAAGAGCATCGATGGGAAATCCAATTGCTTTCATCTCGTTTCCCAACGACGTCGAATTATTAATCCGTTGATACGCTTCGTAATCCTCGTTGCCACGATTACGTGTTGCTTTGATCTTGCTCGCTTCCAGCATCACTCGTCGAGCGTCATTCTTGCGCCCCCGTTGTTTGTAGAGGGTTACCAGCGGTTTTCCAGGCGTATATTGAAACCCGTTTTGTGTCATCGCGTCCGGGTCTTTAATTGCCGCTTCGAAATACTGAATCGCCAGATCAATACATGCTTCGTGAGGCATCAGCTCTTGAGCGATCTCCCACCGGGTATATTGTCCCTGTTGCATCCCCTTGAAAGTTGGCAACAACTTTTCCAGGGCCGCTTTGGCTTCATCCACCTTGCCTCGACGCAAATCGATGAGTGCGAGCAATGCCGTTCCGCCATCCCATTTCTTGACCTTTTTCTGCGTCGCTTCGATCTCTTTCGTCAATTCGTCAAACTTCTTGTTGGTCGCTGCAATTGTGAGGAAACGGTTCATCAGTGTGGTGATCTTGCCGTCACCGCCCCAACTTTGAATCTGCCCGAATCCTGGCCAGCCCGCGTTTTGCAGGACCGAAGTTTCGGTCGGAATGATCCCTTGCCGTGCATAGTCATAGATTTCCGGCATCTGCCAGAAAATGTCATTGTTCAAATTGGATAACAGTTGCTGCCTTTGGTCAGGCAACTCTTTCCAGGCGCGCTTAAACAACGCAATCGCCTGATTCTTTGACTTTTCCTGATATGACAGATTGCTGATCATGTTCGTCAGTTCCCAGGGATTCTGACGGAACATTTTGAAGTCCATTTCGTCAATGACGCCGGCAAGGTCATTCAGTTTGTCGGCAGTCTGGAACGAGTTAATAATTTCGTAGAAATTGTTTCGTGCCAGCTTTGGTTCTTTCTTGAGGGCGACTTTGAAATGTTCAACCGCCTCTTTGTGCTTCCCCTGATGCATCAGTTGTTGTCCAAGGTTGAACCGAAACTGCGGATCGTCCTGCTTCGTCTCAGCGATCTTCGCGGTCATCTCTTCGACCTTCTTCGTATCACCGTTAGCCGTGTAGTACTCGATCAACGTTTCGGTCAATCGCTGTGACTTGGGCAAGGACTTCAATTGGCCTTCGACCTTCTTGATCATTTCGGGTAGTTTGCCCGACCGTTTGAGGACCGTCAGGGCCTGCTGCCGTAGTCCGGAATCGCCGTTTGGGTTGTTACTGCGTCGCCGTGCTACGGCGTTCATGGTCGTCGACGCACCGTTCGACCGTCGCAGCAATTGATGGGCAATCTGAGTCGCCACTTCGTTCTTTCCCTGGGACTGGTATTGCTGCATCAGGTTCGACAGAACATCAGTCTTATTTCCCGCCTGACGGCCTGCGCGAGACAGCACGGCTTCAGCCTGGTCATGCATTCCCAACTGATGCATTTGTTGCGCGAGCTGTATCTGCAAATTGGAGTCCAATCGCAACCCGAACAATCGTTCTGCGGCGGTACGTGCTCGATCGATATTGCCGCTGTTGACCGCCATCCGTAAGGCCGTAATCTCGCGCTTCTGCATCGCCTGCTGATCGGTCGCTGTCAGCGAGTCAACGATCTCAAGGGCTTGTTCGTGTTCGCCCCGTTGTTCGTAAAGCCGCGCCAGTTCAAACTTCATGTCAACGTCGTCATGGAGCGCCTCGGTTGCTGACGCAAGGACCGCCAATGCGTCGTCTTTTTCATCCATCCACCAGTGAAGGTAACCCAGACCAAACTGCCAGAAGATTTTCTGAGTTTCGGACGTATTGGGATCACTTAACTTTTTCTGAAAGTGATCAATCAGATCGCGTGACGAATCGGCATCTTTGTAGATCGCGAAGGCCTGATACAGCATTTGAATTGTCGACTGATCGTAAATCTCGTTCGCTGTTGGGAAGTCAAGATTCACGTGCTGCTGATTGTTGCCGTGCCAGACGTAAACGTAGCCTCGTTGCTGGTACTGGAACTGCTGTTGCTGATTCCGCTTCTTTGTCGCGGCCGGCACCGTTTTCTGCTTGTCGTAACGTGCCACAGCGGTTGTCAGAAACCGATCCCATAACCCAAGAACATCTCCGATCGCTTTTTTCTTAGCCCGCTTTGCCATCAGTTGAGCTAAGATTTGTGACTGGTACTCAGGCGATGAAACGTACTGGGCGTAATTGAATCCCCCGTTCGGATTCTGGGGCTGATTGGCCGCCCCGTCATCCTTAAGTTCTGCAAGCCGATCCAGCAGGATGATCGCGGTGTCGTAGTCATTTTTCTGCACCACAAAGGGTAGCAAAGAAGCGATCTGAAGAGGTTCTTTCGCCGCGCTGATCACGTCGCTTAACATTTTGTCCGCTTCGTCTTTTCGACCAGCTCGCTTTAATTCGGCGGCAACGATGTGAAGTAACGACTCACCAAAGGTCATCATCGATGTGCTGTCGTCAATCGCCTTGTAGCATTCCATGACGTGATTTATTTCGTCAGGATCAAGCGCTGCCAGTTTGGGCATCCGCTGTTGCATTTCTTCATCGTCTTCGTCCGATTCAGCCGTTTCTTCAGTCATTTCGATGGGGTCGCCATCTTCGTCAACCTGGTTGGGTTCGAATCCTCGATTCGTCAGGGATGCCAGGTACATGGTTTTTGTGGTGACATCGGCATCAGGTCGTAGCGAGAGCTTTTTCAGAATCTGATAAGTGCCTTTAGGGTTGTTCGTCAGCGAAGCGAAGTAATACCAATCGTGCAAGCCGCGCAGATCTTCTGCTTTCTCACCAAGTTCCCGGTGCTCTTTCAGATATTCGTCTTCCTTCCCCTCGTTTCGAGCCAGCAGATTCAACCAGCCAAAACAGGCCATTCGAGCAGTTCCATAATCGTGTGGCGTCCAGAACGGCTGTTGCCCACCGCCGTAGTAGTTTTGATTATCCAGACCTATTGCCTGACGTATCTGCCAGGTACTCTGAACGCGCATCAGCATAGGGTTCATCTCAATTCGCTGAGCGACCGGACTACGCGTACGTCCTTGAGCCTTTTTTAACTGGTTTTTGGCCGAAAGCGTCATTTCATCATCGTTCAACTTCAAGGCGAGGATCGCTTCAAACCGCGACCTGGCTTCGGCAGCCTTGTCCTTCGACTTTGCCAGTGCGACCCCTTCTCGATAGATCAATTCCCAGTTCTTGGGCTGATCTCGGGTCAGCTTTTCGACAACGGTCAATGCCTGGGAATAGTTTTCCTGATTAAGCATCGAATCCAGCGACTTCAGAACTGTTTCTGGATCCTTTTCTTCAATTGTGATCCGGCTCATCAGCGCGGTCGCTTCATCATTCTCACCCAGTTTCATCAGCAGTTGAGCCAGTCGCATCGTCGCTTCTTTTCCCGGTGCCGACTTCATCAGTTGCTGTTGGAACTTTATCGCAGCTTCCAGATCACCGTCCGATTCACACAGCTTGACCAGTTGTGTCAAAAGCTGAACATCGCGAGTCTCTTCGGTCAGCAGCTTTTCCAGTTCCTGACGCGCGTTACCATCATCGCCCGCAGACTGGTAGGCCTGAGCGAGGCAGATCGTCATTTCACGCTGCTGGTTCGGTTCACGTCGTTGACGTTCCAACCGTTCGAGCAGCCGGTCAAACTGGTTCGTCTGCAAATAGAGTTCGGTTAACTTGGGAACAACTCCCAGCCGATCTTCGAGATTGGCCGCCTTATCGAACGCGCGCCAATAGAGTTCGATCGCTTCGCTGGTACGAAACTGTTCGCTAAGTGCCGAAGCAAGCAATAGCAGACCTTTGGGTTCCGTCGGGTTCACGCGGACCGAACGCCTCAGCGCACCGAGACCTTCTTCTGCTTCGCCTAACTGAAAGCAAAGCTGGCTGAAGAATTCATATGTTTCCGGATTCCCGGGCGCCGCAGCGATCAGGTCACGTCCCGCTTGAATCGCCTTGTCGCGACGTCCCAGTTTTTGTTCCAGCGTTGCCACCTGTTTCAGATATTCCGTCCGGTATCGTCGGTCGATGGCGGCAAGTTTGGTGTTGATGTCGACCGCAGCGAGAAGATTGTTCTGCGCTTCGTAAATTCGGGCGGAAGCCATCAGGATTGGAACGGATTGCGGTGCCAGGGTGCTGGCTTTGGCGACCGCCTCAGCGGCTTCTTTCAACTGTCGTTCGGCTTCGTAGGCTCGCCCCAGCCAGAACCAGTGATCAGCGTCTTTGGAATCCTTGTCTTTTTCCAGTTCGGCAATTCGCTCTTTCAGCTTATTCACTGCTTGAAGTTCACGCAGATCGCGCATCAGCCAGGCTTCACGTTCTTCATCGTTTGCTGCCAGATTTTTCACGATCGCCAACTGAGTGAGCGCCTGATCGTGCTGATCCGCCTGAGCCAGCAAATCGGCCTGTTTGACCTGCAGGGCAAAATCCTTCGGATCGAGTTTGCAGGCTTCGGCGTTTGTCTCGACTGCTTCGGTCAGGTATCCAAAGCTTGCCAGTACTTCGGCCAGGCGGGCGACATTGGGGGCCGTCTTCAGCTTGCCTTCGGCGATCGCTCGCCATGTCACCATCGCCTCGTCTTTACGCTTCAGCGTATGGAAATACTCTCCAAGATATTCGCGGTACTGAGCCTGCTCAGGAGCGAGCGAGATCGCCTTCTGGTACAGCTCAAGTGCTTCGTCGGTCATTTCCGCCTGACGAAACAGTTCGCCGACTTGTGAGGCGATCAGAGGGTCTTTTGGTTTCGACGTTGTTAATCGGCGCCAGACCGCCGCCGCATCCGTTTTGCGAGTCACCTCGTCACGTGCAGAATCTTTCAGAATGACTCGGCCCCAATCCCGCAACGTATCGGGGTTGTTCGGTTCATACTTATCGAGTTGTTCATATTGGGCGATTGCCTCGGGGTACTTTTGTTCGTACATCAATTGGCCGATCAGGGCGTTTCGCAATTCCTTTTTCTTGGGGGCAAGTTTCAATCCCTTTTCCAGCCACGCCTGCGCCTCAGGGCCACGACCCATTCCGGCAAGTAAACGAGACAAGCGAGAAACCGCTTCAAGGTCTTCCGCGTTCTTTTTGATCCAGGCTTCGTAGTAGCTGATCAAACCCGATTGATCGTCGGTCCGCAGATAGACCGCCTCGATCCGGCGACGGACTTCGCGATACAGCCAGTTGTCGGGATTGAGTTGTCCAAGCAGCTTCTCGAATTCAGCGATCGCTTCGTCGGACTTGCCCAGCCGCACTTTGATTTCTGCCGCTTCCATCTGGAACAGTGACTGGCGGTACTTGTCCTTTGTGGTTTTTGCCAGTCCCTGGTATCGCGGCAAGGCAGCGGCAAACTCGTTCTCTTCGAGCAGTGTCGTTGCGATCTGTTCCTGAACCCGCGCATCGTTGGGGAACTGTTTTTCTAATCGATTCCAGACTTCCAGTGCCTTGTCGGTTTTCTGGGCCCGTTGATAAACACGACCCAGAGCCTGGAAAATATCGAGCAGATCAGCCTGAGCCGGCTTACGTTGGATCGATCGTTCGAGTGCTTCTGCGGCCTTATCCGGTTGACCGATCAAGACCAGCGACTGACCGAGATAATAAGACGCAAGATAGTTGTCTTTGACAAGTTGCTCTGCATGTTCAAACGCATCCACTGCAACAGCGTCTTGTCCTCGCAGCGACTCCAGCAACCCGACGATCATCCATGCGGTACCCGCGTCAGCCCCTTTGGCGGTTTGGGTTTTATCGCGATAGTTTTTAATCAGGCCATCCAACGAACCACGCTCGACATGGAAGCCATAAACTTTATCGAGTGCGGTGCCTCGGCGAGGATTTTTTTCCAGTACGGTCACAAACCGGTCCGCAACCGATTTCTCCTTCGCCTCATCCGGATCGGCTTCCTGTCCCTTCAGGTGGCAGGCCATCAAGATGCCCACCAGGCAGCATAGGCTAAGCCATCGAAATCCCATTCGAACAGCATCGCCGGACGCGCCAGCGACGGATCTTCTCTGAAGCAACCAATCGAAGCGAAGTGAACTTCTCACAAAAGCCTCCTGATCGTGAATTTCTCATCGCCTTTTTCCCGCGACCCGGCATGATGCCGAGCGAGGGTCACATAGGAAAAGGGAATTGATGCGTGAGATGTCTGCCTGAAAATACTCAGGCATTTTGTCTTGCCCGGCTTGCGTTGGGAAGCCATCAACGACAGAATTTTGCAACGCGTCGTTCAGGGGGCTCCTCCTGTCGCACGGTTCAACCTGGTATGGACGACCTCGTTCATCAATTTTGTCTTGTAACCGAATCACTCATAGGACAACCGCCGACCCCATGAATCAGCGACGATGGTGTTGCTGACTTATCGGTCAAGTAAGGAATCCACCCTCATGTCGACGACCGCTGAAACTCAACAACTGTGCGACCAGTTTCGTTCGGACTTCAAAACGTTACGCGACGAAATCGGCAAAGTGATCGTTGGTAACGACGATATTATTCGCGGGACGTTGATCTGCCTGATCGGTGGAGGTCATGTTCTATTAGAAGGGGTCCCCGGTCTGGGTAAGACGATGCTTGTGCGAACGCTCGCCGATGCACTGCATCTGAAATTCAGCCGCGTACAGTTTACCCCCGACCTGATGCCTGCTGACTTGCTCGGTACCAACGTCGTCCTGGAAACACCGGACAAACAGAAGAAGTTCGAGTTCCAGCAGGGGCCAATCTTCACCAATGTCCTGCTGGCCGACGAAATCAATCGAGCGACGCCGAAAACACAGTCGGCATTGCTTGAGGCCATGCAGGAACATACGGTCACGATCGCCGGACACACCTACAAATTGCCGGAACCATTCTTCGTACTGGCAACCCAGAACCCGCTCGAAATGGAAGGAACCTATCCGCTTCCCGAAGCGCAACTCGACCGTTTCTTCAGCAAATTGATTGTCCAGTTCCCGACACTGAATGAACTGGAAACGATTCTTGATCGGACGACGGAAGCCAAGTCACCTCGGGCGCAACCGGTTCTGGCGGGGGACCGCATTCTGGCGATGAGTCAGCTCATACGCCAAATTCCAATCGCCGATGATGTACGCCGGTATGGAATCTCACTCGTCCTGGCGACTCACCCTGATCATGCGACAGCACCCGATGTGACGAAGCGATATGTTCGTTATGGCAGCAGCCCCCGAGGGGCTCAGTCGCTGATCCTGGCAGCGAAGATCCTGGCGATCCTGGATGGTCGTTATCACGTCGCCCGCGACGACATTCGGGCGATTGCGCTGAATGTCCTGCGGCACCGAATCATCCTGAACTTTGAAGGACAGGCCGAGGGGATTCAGACCGACGCCGTCGTCGAGGGGATTCTGAAGAGTGTCCCTGCTTAGTGCATGGCACAATGATTCAGGGTGTGCATGGCACAATGATTCAGGGTGTGCATGGCACAATGATTCAGGGTCGGCTGTCGCTGATATAAACCAGAAGCCATCCGTGCGGTTCGAGCAGTGTCCAGGTTCGGATTCAGGGGTTCTGGACCGTTGTTGAATTTCGTCATCGGTTTTAGAATCCGATCGTATTCCAGATGAAGTCAGGAGTACTTTCTCTTCGGAATTTCTGAAGAATTTGATTTCGGGCCCACCAGCGATTCAGAGAGATATTCATGCGATGGATTCATCCGCCTGTGCCGTTGCGCACATTGTTTGCCTTCATCACGTTGGCAACGTTCGTCGGTTGTTCAGAAACAGAAGTAATCGTCACTGATACAACTGAGTATAACGCACCCGTTGCGACTCAAATTGTCGAGTTTGCGGATGACTTCTATGACGCCAGCGCCGCCCCGCCGTTCGTACCCGACCGGGTCGATTCACGCGAGGCGAAAGGCTGGTCGGTCAACCTGAGCGCTACCGTGACAAGGCTTGATCAGGAACTTTTGAAGCCCGACTCCGATGAGGCTCTAATAAAACTTCATGCGAACTATCGGGACGCCATTCGAAGTGTTCAATCACCTGGTGTTGAAGTGCTCCCGTCGATCAATTTGATCGATGGAAAGGCCAAACAGTTCGATGACGGTCTCTATGCCGCATTGGAACAATACTGGTTTCAAGAACACGCCGGTGAGTTCCCTGGCGATCTGACGTTCCTCAAGGAACTGGCGGAATCTGTGCCAGTTGACAGTCGGGCTGCGGCCTATTTCGCCGTCGGTCTGGATTTGGCTGGGATCAAGATTCCCGCAACGAATCAAGCGTCCATAACATTTTTTAAGAATCGCTATACTTCAGACCTCGTGCAAAGCAAGCCGATCGGCTTTTATGCGTGGAACGAGAAGTTGCAACAGTGTTATCGAGTCGGTCGTTTCTTCCAGATGGAATTCGAACTGGACGACAATGATTGGATGCAACCCGTGATTCGTGCACTTCAAACGAAATCCGAACGACAGACGACCTATCGCCACATCCTCGCACGCTGGGCTCGACTCAGTAACTCGCCGTCAAGATTAACCGTACTGGACTTGGTTGATCATTCCACGGGTAAAGATCTTGTCCGGGTTCGACGTCAACGAAATCTGACCACAAGTACCGTCTCACTGTTCCCACCAGGATCAAATCGCGAATCTGAGCTGACTCGGCGACTTTTCCCGAACGGGTTCTCGGCAAAAGATGACATCATGCGAGAACTGGTAAAAGCGATCCGAAGTGGAGCGGTCGACCTTCAGCCGAAGGATGGCAGCGGATGGTACGACTATCAGGTCTATGCGCTCGAAACGCTGCTGGTTCCAAATCGGGGAGAAGAATCGAAATCGCTGTTACTCTCCGGCAATTATAAACGACGTCGACTGGAAGCGTTCCAGGCATTGATGACGAAACGCAAAGAGACACATGTGCTTCGTAGCGAATCAGGGGTGAAAACCGCCGCTTCTGCTCCAACACAACCTGACCCCTTGGAACGATTTTCGCCCCGACTGCGACTGGAACCTGCTCCCACATATTACTTACGGATGGCTCGCTCGTATCGATTCCTGAATCAGGCACTTCACGAGTTTGTCCCTGAGAATCAGCTGACAATATTACACGGGTTGACGGAGCAGGGGACCCGGAAACAACCATTGCTTGAGGAATTACACGACATCGAGCGATTGTTCTACGGCTGTTACGCTCTCTCGGCAGAAGATATCGGACTGGGATTGAACGTGACTGAAGACGAGCAAGCGGTGCTCGTAGAAAGCCGCAATATCGCCGAGAAATGGTTAACAAGTTATACCGACGATCCCGATATCGCGGTTGATACCCGGGTGATCATCCCCGTTGCCGAAGATCTCAGGCGCGGAGTGATTTCGGTTTGGGCCACGCCTGGGATTCGGTTTTCCCGTTTGAAGACGGATTACGTTCCGGAATCTCCCCCACGCGTCAAGACCAGTGAAAGTGACGAGTGGACCGCGTTGAAACCTGAACAACTTGGTGAAGCAATCTACTTGCTCCCCGTCGACGAATTCGTTTCAGTCCAGGTTCCCAGCAGCCGAATTCTTAACCGTAAAGAATTTCAAGGCCTCTGTAACGAGGCAAAAACCAAAGAGGAAATCGTCCAGCGTTTGCAGCGATAATCTCGTACGATGCGATCGCCAAAGAGAATACTGTGTGCCACTGCTCGACCGTCCTCGGTCAAGCAGTGCTCTTTGTGCGTCGATGAAAGCAACGAGGTAGCGTTATCAAACGCCGCAGGCGAAACATCATTGTCACTGATTTCGAGTCTGTTTTTTCACGCGGCGGTTTCTTTTACCCTTTCAGGGCAATTTTCTTTTCTCCGCATCATTACACGAGGCGGCGCTCGAAGACGAGCTTGCCCCGGGCTGATATGCATCAGCCCTTCAGGCTGAGAAATACGGCGACTTCAATGCGCGTCTGACATCGGTTGGATATACTTTATTGAGAGTGATATTTGATCTTCCCCCAAAATACCGACGAGTCGGATGGGGCCAATTTAAGAATGGGTCTCCCGCAACGATTACCGTTTGCATTCGTCGACGAAGAAGAATTCAACGCCAGAATGCCAGGATCGCTCCCATCACCGGCAGTGCAATGAGGTCAAACCCAGCATCGATCAGGAAGGTCCCGATCAACCTGGGGCTTGAGACATGTGCCGTCATCCGGAACGCGGCCACGATCGACCAGCAGATCAGGCCGACATGGATCCCCGTGACTAGTGCTTTGTCACAGCTTAATTGTCGGGTAGACCGATTTGAGCTTCATTCGAGCATCGTCGATCTTCATTTGCCAGTCGACACCCTTTTGGGTGTCATTGACATCGCTCGACCATGCTTTGGCTTCTCCCTGTAACGT
>CAIOKO010000076.1 GCA_903858935.1 uncultured Schlesneria sp.
CGAGCCGGGGTGCGTCAGCCCCCGGACTCTTTTCTTCAACACATTCTTCGCAGCATGCAAAGAAATAAAACGTTAGTAATATGAATTACACTAAGATGAATTAGTAAACAGTGTTTGAGAAAGATAAGAAGGCGAAGAGGCATTGCCACCGACGAACACTGAGGAGCGTTTCTGAGTCTTTAGAGATTTAGAACCGGGGAATTGAACAGAAGGCAACGAAGGGGGAAAAGAAAACCGAAGACCGATCACACAATGATTTCAAACTGTTCCACGGGGTTTGCGGATGATGCTGCCGGGAGTGGACTACGGTTGTGTAGACAGCCCGCTTCTTCCAACTCTTCCTTCGTTAACTTCGTTGCCTTCTGTTCAAATGTGTTTCTTTGTCGGATTTTTGGTAAATTGCGCAGGGATCCGTTTGTGTCCGACGTTCACGGGTTGAAGCCCGTGGACTGTTTGCGGCCCGATTGAGTCTTTTTATGCCTTCGCTAGGGCAAAGGCCCGTTGACCACCCCCGTGGATTGGGTGGGGTTTCGTTTCGTTATCACTTCAACCGTTGGACGTTTTCCACGAATAGCTGGCTGGCTAATTCAAGATCGGTGACGGGAAAATTCATGGCGGTTCGATCAAGAATGAGTTTGTTATGGTCGACATGGAAGATGGCGATCAACCATTTTCCGGACTTGCAGGCGCGGTCCAGACTGGTCGCGACATCCGGTGGTATTCTGGTGACCGTATTCTCTGCCGAGCAGGTCAATCGCATTTGATTAACTCCTTTGGTTCCCTCTGTCCCATTCGTCCCATCGGTCTTATTGGTCTCATGTTTTTTAGAAACTTTCTTGCAAGTCGATTTTTTCATTTCCACTTTTCCAGAGGGCAGGCCTCGGTCGCGAGGGCCAGTTTGTTGACCAATTGATTGGTTTCGACGCAGGGACAACCACAAACTCGACAGTGGTTATCAACGAAATGGGGGCATCCCTGGCAAATCGCCAGACGTTCATCGATTTCCGCCTGCGTCCGTCGAGGCATCCCGGATGAAGTCCACCGGAGCATCGCACTCGCAAAGTTCAAGCCACGTATGATGAGCGGCGGTAGACATTGATTGTCTGTGTTCTCCACAAATGAATTCGCTTCACAGTCAGCACGGGTCCTTCGTACGAGTTGCGCTGCTTCATGGGCACCAGCAGCTTCTAGGGATTCAATCACCAGTGTCAGGCCAAGGCAATTTGTCACCATTTTACGACCCCCTTAAGCGTTCCTAAACACCCCGTTCCGGGGGGCGACAAAATCCATGTGAAAGTCTGGCCGTTAACACACGGAATATTGGTTGCGGTATAAATACATAAAGGGGAAACGGATTTGACGTAGAAGAACGTAAATAGATTATTTATTAAAGTTGCGGATGTTTGAAACGGCGGGAGAGTGCCGTGGTTATACCAATAGTAACATTTCGTCGAGTCTCCACCGCAATTTTCAAAGCTTGTACCGCCGTCTTCTGAAATCAAAAGGGTGGAAACAAGCTGACTGCTATGACAGAATGTATAGCAGGGACTGTTCACGGTTGTGTCTGTTTTTGACCAGATACTGTTTTCGCACGCGGCTTCGATGCCCCCGTAGAAAAATGAGCAACAGCAGCATGTGCCGATTGATGAACTCGTTCCTGACGAACTCGAGCTACTGCTTGACGACGATGACCCGCAGCAGGGGCAGCCTTTGAGGACGACGATGTCACCGGGAATTGGCATTAGCAGCATCCTCTTGCCTGGCCGTAGGTGACGGTCAGTGAACCACCGGAACAACTGACTCCTGTGACAACAGTGATACATCCACAGGGAGCGGTACTGCTGGATGAACCCGATACTGACTGAGACGACGACGTATTTGAGCTGGAACTACTGCTCGATGCCGAGCTTGATGACGAACTGCAGAGTGATGTGGGGGCACGCTCGAACGTTCGCAGAAACATCGATCGTTTTGGAATTCCTCCGTTTTGACTGTGTCCTTGAGCAAAGAACCCGATCGTGTTGCTGTTTCGAGTCAGGACCCACGAGCCATCCGACGGGCCCCATTGTTCGCCCGGAGCGGGATCGCTGATCGTGGGATCGATCGACACATAAATGAACTGGTCGAAATAGGCCAATCCTTTGGCACCAGAGCTGATCGAAATATTTCCCGTGACCATGATATTGCCCGGTTTGCCGCAGCCGTACTGGCCGACATGGGTAAACGAAGTCGCCTCGTTGTTTGCGGTCGCTTGAATCGTTTCAACAGAAAGGGCCACCACGATTGATCTTGGCGGGATGGTCATGCCGGAATCGTTCTGGATGACGACGCTGATTGTTGGGGCAAGGGCGGTCATGTATTCACGTTCCCCAGGTAAGCGTTACGTCGTGCCGTCTCGTATTTGACGTATTGGATTTTCTCGGCGATTCCCTGGCGTGCCGTCATCTGCCGTCGTTCTTCGTAGTCTGGCGTGATATAGCTGTGTTCCGTCCCCTGGCTGGCGATTGTCGATGCGCCACTTTTGTTAATGGAGTAGGTCACCTGACAGATTGCACCATCCATGTCGATCGGAAACAGGCCAATGAACGTGGCCCGTTCACTCGTCACTGTCTGAAACTTTCTCGCTAGCGATTGCGCATAGTATTGGCACTGGTCGACAACTTCACTGTAATTCGTGGTGTATTGCGATGGCAGTCCATTGAAATAGCTCTGAACGATCACGGTGGGCCGGATGTCATCTCGAATCACGGTATAGGCAAAGTCCTTGTCGCTACCGCTGCCGAGCTGCATCAGGAATTCATAGCGAATCGGCTGCCATGTCTCCGGGTCACGTACTTGAAACGCATTTGTGAACGAGAGATTCGCCTCCACCCATTCAATCGATATCGTATTTCTGACAACTTTGCCGTTCACGACGGAGGTGTATGAAACGATCGTCGGATCGATTTGTTGCAGCAGCTTTGGTGAGACAGAAATGATCGACCGGTCGGTATCAATCGGGTCGAGGCTGAGTGAAAACGAAGCTCGTTC
>CAIOKO010000077.1 GCA_903858935.1 uncultured Schlesneria sp.
CCGCGGAAACGTGCCAGCAAACGTTGCCTCATTCTTCATCGCGAGCACTAAAAAAGACGGGACCCGCGGAAACGTGTCCGCAAACGTTGCCTCATTCCTAATCGCGAGCGTTAAAAAAGACCCGCGGAAACGTGTCCGCAATCGTTGCCTCATTCCTAATCGCGAGCGTTAAAACGTTGCTGGTCGCGGAGTTGTTTTTTTAGTTCGCGTTTCTGGCGTTTGCTGAGGCCCTTCATCTGGTCTGGGGACATGCCGGAATCGAGTTGGAACTGGCGATCTTCGTCAGACTCGTCGTTTGAAGTTTCGTAGGGATTGGAAGCTTGTTCTTCAGAGGCACGTTGTGCGACAGGCTCCGGCTGGCTGACATGAGGGGCTGGAACTTTGAATTTTTGAGGTTGATCGATCTGAGTGAATCGGCCATTCCCTTTGGATTTTGAAGCTGATGCACGCGAATTAACGGGTTCGACGGGCTCTTCTTCCCAGCTTTCCTGCTCGTATTGTTCCTCGGCTTGCGGTTCCTGATCTTCGACTGGCTCATCAACAGATGACGTTTCTTCCAACGATTCTGCGGACGAATCTTCAGCGTATTCGTTAGTCGATTCCGATTCTTCGTAGCCCGTTTCTTCGGTGAACTCTTCTGATTCCTCTGTCTCTTCGAGTTCGACCGGTTTAATTCGAGACCGAGTGCGAGTCGTGGTCGGCTTTTTGGCTGGAGCCTTACGTTTCCGCTTCACGGTTGTCGGCTCATCAATGTCCGTCGGTTCCTCGGCCTTTTTCCGACGTCGCTTCGGCTTGGCCTCCTCTTCTTCTTCGTCCGATGTGGCGAGGGCCTGAGCTCGTTTCGGGAATTTCAGGCGACCAACCAGCCAGACAGCAGCAGCAAAAATCACTGCCCCGGCGCTTCGTTCTTCAATTTCGGGAGGGTCAGGGCAGACGTAAGCCACGATTCTGGCCTGCAACCAGAGTCCCAGAAACAGGGTCGAACTGGCGTAGATCGGCACGACCTGCCGGACAAGACCAAACCAGGCAAACGAACTGAATTCGGACTGGTAAATCTCAAGACACGCCGCAGTCAGCCACAACAGCCCGGAAAGCCGAAGAGTGATCAAACTGGAACGATTATTGCGCACGTCCCGGTCGACCAGAATTGCGATCGGCAGCGCGGCGACGCAAAGCGGAAGTAGCCAGGAAACCGTTTCTCCTCGCCAGATAAATAAATCTCGTCGAGCGATCAGGTGGCCAAAAATCTGGTGAATGTCGGTTGCTTCGCAGAATGTGCCGAGGCTGAACAGTCCCACCGCCCACGGCCAGACTCGATAACGACCGGCGAAATCGAGCTTACACTGAGACCGATACCAACTGATCAACATTCCTAATTGCGTTGAGAGCACGAGAAATGCTGTCTGGACGACCACAACCAAAACCGGCCGTGAACCCGCCAGCAGGTGATCTGCCAGCGGAGTCAGCGAAGGTCGAAACGGGATCGGTCGCGCGAGTACAAACGTCAACCCGGCGAGAATCAGGCCGATGATCGAAGCATAGATCCAGATCCTTCGTTCCGAAACGGGAACCCAGGGCGCGGCCGCTGCTGAAGCAACCAGCTGCGATTCGATCGTCCCCGCGTCACCATCCATTAACGAAGAATCAACGTCCGAATCGTCGCCATTGACGGCGAGCCTTCGTCGCCGACGGTCGCCTGTCGAACTTGACCCGGCAAACTGTATGGTCATGGTCCCGATTCTTTAAGCCAGCAACTGGAAGACTGAGCGCGAGAGGAGCGCATACCAGCAACGGCTCAGTTCAGCTTTCGTCTTAGATCGGTGACTTCGCTGTCCTACGATGATCCGAACTGAGCGCTGTCAACTGGCCTCCCCGAATTACCCAATCGGTAAAACCGGATAGTTCCTCGCTCCCAAGCTTCTTTATACCTCGTCTTCCCTCGTTCCCAAGCTCCAGCTTGGGAACGAGACTCTTCGAAGCTCCGCTTCGCGAGTCGTCTGGCGACTATGCAACTAGTGACTGCTTCGCATTTCGACTGATTCGCATCACGAGTCGTCTGCCCGATCGGGAAGCAGAGCTTCCAAGAAGTGCGTTCCCAAGCTGGAGCTTGGGAACGAGGTAACTTCGCTGGAGTCCTACGAACCCAAGCCAATCGGCTATTTCCGCCGAAGTGACGGGACCAGCACTTCAAGAATCCCCTGGCAGAACGCCGGAAGATCATCCGGTCGACGGCTGCTGACGAAATGGCCGTCAATCGTTACGGGAGAATCTTCAAACAATCCCCCCGCGTTGATCAAGTCGTCTTTGATGCCAGGCGATCCCGTCACACGAACGCCGCGATAGACATTGGCGGAAATCGGAATCCAGCCACCATGGCAAATGGCAGCGACCAGTTTCCCCGTCGCGGCGAACTCGCGAGTCAGATTCAAGACCTTGGGATCGCGACGCAGTTTGTCGGGCATCCAGCCACCTGGACAGATCACCCCATGAAAGTCCCCCGCGTCCATCACGTCGATCGACTCATCCGCCAGGCAGGGATAACCATGCTTGCCATGGTAGACGGCACCCGACTTATGACCGGCAACGGTGACACTGGCCCCGGCTTCAATCAGCCGCAGCTTGGGATACCAGAGCTCCAGGTCTTCGTAATCATCACCGACAAAGATCAAAATCCGTTGACCGGCGAGCAGCGTGGACATCGTCATCTCATTTCCTTTTTTGAAGATCGACTCGTCCCGTATTGTACCGCGTTGCTAATCCGCAGGTAAATCGTTGACGCAAGCCACACCCCGGGAAACCGTCGGCGCAGAGTCATCGACGCGGTAACTGGTCTTGAAGGGCTTACGGCAATTGGGGCAGTACCGGTGCTGAACTCGTTTGCCCCCTTCGGCAATGCCAGAGTGCCTTACAATGCAGACAACCTGGCAATCGGCACAGATCGGAACTTCCGGTAACAGGTACCAGGGTTTCCAGGCACGTTTTTGTTGAGGTTTTGTTTTCATGATTTTCTCTTTTTTAGTTTCGAGGTTATACCGCCAAAACGAAGATGACTGTCCCCGGCGGCGTGTGGTGGGACAGAATTAACGTCTGGAATCAGGGTTGAGTATCGTCCTCTTTTTGTTCATCGTGATCCGTAGTGTCCCCTTCGTTGTTCTCGCCCAATTCACGGCCGATGGCGTCCCAGATCCGATCCAGAATCGCTTCGTCTTCAGGCGTGAGGACATCGAAGTTTTCGCAATGAATGTTCTTATCATTCCGCCAGTCAAATTCTGACTGATCGCCTTCACTGCCGTGTTTGTGCAGCAGGCCGTTTTCCAGCACTGCAGATGAATCTTTGACAACGCTCCATCGATCAAAAGACGCAACCGCCAGCGACTTCTTGCGGATTTCGATTCCCTTTTCGGCCAGGTATTTCGTTAGAACTCCACGAGACAAACTATCCCCGGCCAAATGGAACTGACCAAAGAAGTAACCACCGAATTTCTTCCACCACTCCCGACCTTTCTCTGTCGACATCAATCCCGCGATGGTCTTCACCCGAGGGAATTTCTCTTTCAGGTCGACCGCGATTTTTCGCAGTTCCACCGATTTCGCTTCGGCACGCTCCATCACGAAGTCATCAATTAAAGCAGTGAATCCAAGACGCGCCCACGTGTAATACCCTGCGGGATTCGTCAGTCCCTTAATGCCCTCGTTCAGTTCATCGGTACGAACGCCCGTCCCCTTGCCCGCCGCTCCTGCTTCAATGGTTTTGTAACCCAGTTCCGTTGCCGTCTCGACCTGTTGGGAAATGGCCCGCGCGGCAATCCCCTGCTTCTGCTTATTGAGCGAAACAACCATGAATTCATTGGAAATTGTCCGATTTGATCTCAGCAGGCGTCGGGCCATATAGTCGGGATGATCGACGAAAATTTCGATCCCCGTAATGCCTGTTGGAAAGACATGTACCACGGCGCCGGGTTGAGCACCCACCAGATTCGCCCACTGTTTCTCGGTCAATGGCGGTCGAGGTTCGCCGTTCGGCAGAGGTGGCAATCGCGCATGGCATTTCTCGTGATTCTGAACATGCACCGAAATCTTGCGTGACCCTGTCGGACTCAAAAACTTGCGATCGGCGACAAGCGGAAATCGATAGACTCTCGCCAAGATGCTTCGCTCCAGATGTTCGCGAGTTCGAGGGACCGAAGTGATTCCGTGTTCGCGATGCAGTTTTTTGAGCTCTCGTGTCGAAAGACACGACAAATGTTCGGCAACTTCTTTGGGTTGCTCCGGCCCCGGTCGACTTTTCAAAATCCTGGCTACGGCTTCCCTCGCAAATCGACCTTTCTCATCACGCTTATGCTTATTCTCATCAAACGATTTTTCGTCCGTGCCGGTGTAAGGATCGAGCCGCGACGGTGAAGCTTTTCTTAACCAGCCGTAAAGCATCTCGCCGATCAGTCGGGCACGATCAGCATCGTCATGATCGCTACTCGACTGCCATGCCGGATTTCGATCATTGGCATCGCGATTTCGATCAATCTCATTGTCGAACCTGCGATCATCCGATCGTTGTTCCGCGCCTCTGTTTCGTTGAACGCCATTCAATGACCCGAAATCGGTTTTGGTTATCGAATCTGCCGGTTCATTCGATTCACCGCTTTGCCTGAGGCGGGGGTTCGTGTTCCCATTCTCGGAATCGGGTGCAGGACCGTTCGCTGTCGGACTGCCTGTCGATGATCCACTGTCGCTTCCGACCAGTTCGTCACCTGACTTGCCGGGTAGCGGAGGCATGCCACGTACCGCACGCCATTCGTTCCTGGTCCGAACCCTGGCCGCCAGATCGTTCTGCAACTGCTTCTCGATCAAGTCGGTATCATCAATCGTGTCGGATTCAATCTCGACCGTCAGGCCCGTGCCAAACTGAGGCGCCAGATACTCGGTATCCGACTCCGCTAACATGTCACATAGTGGTTGCACTGCCGCATGACGCCAGGCTTTCATGCTGGCGTTGTAAGCCGCATAAGCCCCCGGTTCCTGCAAACCAACCGCCACAGGTGGCGTCTGATGCAGTGCCAGCACAGCCGCTTTGAAATCGTGAAACCCTTCCGTGTAACACATCTCCCTGGGAGTCGTACTGAGCGGTGTGATCGACGTGCCGCTTTGAGCCAGCATCACGCGACCGACATTTTCAGGACCGCCATACTTGGCACTGATCTTCGCCTGTATCCGATCGATCTCGTCCTGATCGGGCGAAACATCTGGCGGAAGGTTCCAGACGATCGACGGATCAATGCCATTCCTCAGCTGATGAAACCGAGCCTCATCCACCGCTTCACCCGCATCGACCCATTTGGCCCCCGCCGACAACGGACTTTGGCCATCATCCAGATACCAGGCATGGGGCAGACGGATTACCTGTACCTGTCGTGCGTCGACGATCTGACCAAGGATGCGATGCCAGCTGGGACAATCAATAAATCCCTCATCGACAATCGGCGTGTACCGCGAGGCAACCGGGTTGATCCGCCAACCCCCTTGCGGAAGTTCCGCCGACGGAGCCACGGGAGAAGCCATCGCGGTGGGAATCACGTACCGCTCGCACGCTGGTCCTGAAACACTCGGCACATTCCAGATCAGGCAGGTTCCCGTCAGTCGAATCTGTTGAGCCTGCCGATACCGGAAGCTGGCACCACTCTCGTACGGGTTCGGTCGCTTGAGCAGCCGGACCAGCGGATGAGTCGTCGGCAACGGATCAGTCTCGCGATCGTCGGCTCCGTAAATCGATTTCCATCTCGTGAAGGAACCGACTCGAACCGCCAGCGATTTCCGTCGGGATTGACGTATCGCCTGCTGATCCGCATCGGCAAAGACTGTCACAGTTGCACCAGCCACCTGCGAGGCAATGGCATGGATCGCAATATAATTGAAACCGGTATTATGAAACGTTTCCTCGCGATGGTCCGATGCCCAGCCACCAGGCGAACTACCACCAAGTGCCGCTCGCAGGCCAACACCCAGCGAGCCGATCGACTTCGTCGCGCTATCAAACCATCCGGTGATCCATTTCATCCACTTCATGACAAATACCTGATTAAAAACCTATGTTTTCGAGATGGAGGTCGGGCGTTCACATTTCACAATTGACCGTTAAGCCGCTGTCACGCGAAAAAGCTCGACCGGCCAATTCTGAAATGTGAACACCCGACCCCGGAACAGCAGACCATCCCTCGTCAAACAAACCTGAACGCGAGATTGCACCGGAGGCCGCCCAGACACAGTCCCTTCCGTGTCTGCAGGTCGAAGAGCAATGGGTGACCGAAGAGGGTCATTCAGGTTCACATGCCTTCAATCTCTTTTCAGAATCTTCCCCAACGCTTATCACGAACCCTTTGAAGTCGGCTAATGCCTGAAACGCGTCTGCCAGTGCGTCAACTTCGTCGTCGGGAATCCCCTTTGTCGGAAATGCGTCCAACCGCTGAATCAGTCCGCTGTTCCAATCACCAGCCAGCAGCCTCACATTGCCTCCATTGAGTTGTGCGGCAAAACCACTCGCTCGAACCTCCTTGCTTTGACTGATCGGCGACGCCTTCACGGTGTGACCCGCCAGCAGCTTGACCAGACGAGCAGCTTCACTTTTGCCGGCCGCTCCGGGGTCTTGTGGTATCCGAATTTTGCAGGAACCATCCAGATCGGCAGTCTGCCGGATGACCCGGTCCCGATAGCTGCATTCCCATTGGCCCCGTCGAATATCCGCGATGTAATAAATCCCATCGGTATCGGTACACAGCATGACCCCGACCGTCCAATCTCCTGCACCTTCCGTCGCGGCCAGGTCCCAGGCTCGGCAACAACGCAGCTTCGAAGGCAGCGCTTGAACGATCTTCAACTGGCCTACTTTGAAAAACAGGCCTGCCTGAACTTTCGCATTCCAGTTCCCTTCGGCCAGCCGTTGCCGATCGACTTCGGGAAGTGCCTCCAGGTTGGCCCGGTAGGTCGGATCCTTCTCGACCAATGTTGGATTGTCGAACAAACTTGCCGGGATAAAAGTCAGCGATTTTGGCTGAGCACTCTGGTTCTTGTTATCGCCCCTGACATCATCACGTCCGTACCGGGCGATCAATTCCTCCTTCGTATCACCCCAGATCAACTCCCCCTGACGCCGGATGAAGTAACGAACGATTCCCGACCGACTGGGAATCGCCAGACCTGTCTCCTGATCGATCCACCACGCGATCAGGTGATTGACCCAGCCTCCGATCGGATCGTCGGCCGAGATCGGATTCGTCGTCGCCCGGACGTATGGGACAACCCCGCATGTCGATCGGTTGCGCGACAACAGGTAAAAAAACTGCGACTCGGTGAAATGAGTCAACTCGTCGAAGCCCAGCATTGCAATTTGCGACCCCTGCCAGGTCAATTTGTCGGTCTCGTACTGCAAGTGTCGGAACCCGATGTTGGTGGGGGGCCCCGACGTTGTTGAAAAGACCCAGTCCAGCGTGTGCATGGGAATCCCCCCTAACTGAGGATAGATCGCCATTGATTCGTCCCAAAGACCTCCTTCGTTGGTGATCTGAGGCGATGTGCGACGAAAAATCACCGCGCCGTAACCGGGCACATTGATATAACGAGCCGCCTCGGCCAGCAGTGCCCAGGTCTTTCCACCTCCAGCCTGACCACCGTAGATGGCAATCTGCGCATCGGTATCGATGAACTGCTGTTGCGGACCGGAATGCGGTCGAAGAAGCGCGGGAAGTTGTGATGAGATTTCCATTCATTTTACGTCGATATTGAGGAGAAGGAGCAAAATAGAATCTTCAAGTCACCGCCTGAGTCACATCAGCGACGACCGTTAACATTCCACGAACAGGTGTCGTCACCCCCGTGGATGAAATCACCTGCACATCCCATGCGAGATCCTGAACCGCAAGTGCCGCAGTGACGCTCGCGTCGATTTCCAGATTCACCGTACCAGTCGAGTCGCTCGTCACCGTGAGACTCGCGGTACTGGAAATCACCTGGCCGCTTCCATTCAAACGGACAAGGCCCGTTCCTTCGAGAACTTGCAGCACGGCCATCGAATCCGAATCGTTCACGTTCGCTTTCGCGGTGAAGACCAGCTTCGTGCGATTGCTGAGATCACCCATCTCCGGCAGCGTGAACCGTAACGTGTCGCCCCGCAGACATGTCATGACCATCGGGTCTTGTGACGCGATCGCGACCGCCGCCGGAACGACGATGCTGACAGGAGATGTCGATGTGGAACTGGTACTCACCGAATGATCAGAGTTCACTTTCAGCGGATGAGCCGTTCCGTCGACAAGCATGACTGCGGCGGTTGTCGCGGCGATTGCCGCTGCAGACGGCGGTATCACATAGCTACCAGACTGAAGTGGTGATCCCACCGCAGCCAGCACGGCGTTGGCCGCAGCCGTCACACCAATTGAGGTCGCACCGGCAGCCAGCTTTGTCGAATTCGTATCCATCTCCTGACGAATCTGCACGACTGTCGGAGGTACAGTCGGTGCCACGTACGCCGTCGCCTGCAACGGACTCCCTAAGGCCGTAATCGCCACCCCGATCGCTGTCACATCGTTATGAGTCGCCAGCCCTGATTGAATCGCTGATACTGTCGGCGCGGGTGCGTACGCAGTCGTCGCCAAACGACTGGAAACCGCCACATCCAGGTTCGTCAGGTTCGACAGCTTTGTCGAATTCGTATCCATTTCCTGACGGATTTGAACAACCGTTGGCGGTGTTGTCGGTGCCACGTACGCCGTCGCCTGCAACGGACTCCCCATGGCCGTAATCGCCGCCCCGATCGCTGTCACATCGTTATGAGTCGCCAGCCCTGATTGAATCGCTGATACTGTCGGTGAGGGAGTGTACGCAG
This sequence comes from uncultured Schlesneria sp., assembly GCA_903858935.1. GTDB lineage: Bacteria > Planctomycetota > Planctomycetia > Planctomycetales > Planctomycetaceae > Schlesneria. Next base: position 8,873 of record CAIOKO010000077.1, read on the forward strand.
TCGTCGCCAAACGACTGGAAACCGCCACATCCAGGTTCGTCAGGTTCGACAGCTTTGTCGAATTCGTATCCATCTCCTGACGGATTTGAACAACTGTTGGCGGTGTTGTCGGTGCCACATACGCCGTCGCCTGCAACGGACTCCCCAAGACCGTAATCGCCGCCCCGATCGCTGTCACATCGTTATGAGTCGCCAGCCCTGATTGAATCGCTGATACTGTCGGCGAGGGTGTGTACGCAGTCGTCGCCAAACGACTGGAAACCGCCACATCCAGGTTCGTCAGGTTCGACAGCTTTGTCGAATTCGTATCCATCTCCTGACGGATTTGAACAAC
>CAIOKO010000078.1 GCA_903858935.1 uncultured Schlesneria sp.
ATCTGGATCAAAGAAAAAGATTCCAGTTACAGCGATTTCTATTGGCAGGCAGGTTATGGTGCGTTTTCGGTGAGTCAGTCGGCCGTAGCGACCGTCAAACGATATATCGCCGATCAGGAAACACACCATTCGAAACAGACATTTCAGAGCGAGTTTCGCAAATTGTTGAATCGTCATGAGATTGATTTCGACGAACGTTATGTTTGGGATTGAATTCGGAAATACCATGACCAACGACAGCCAACAGATCGTCAACAAAGCCTGAAACTTCGCCCATGTCCTGCGGGACGATGGCCTGTCGTACATGGCCTATACCTAGCAGATCACGTTCCTCCTCTTCCTCAAGATGGCCGACGAACAATCGAAGCCGCCGTACAACAAAAAGCCTGTCGTTCCGGACAATATGAACTGACAAAGCCTGCTCAAGCTGGATGGCGAGGCCCGGGAACTGCATTACCGCAAGATCCTGGAAGATCTCGGCAAGAAGCCGGGCATGCTCGGCGAGATCTTCAAAAAGGCCCGCCAGGAGATCCAGAACCCCTCCACACTTCGTCGATTAATCGTCGGCCTAATCGGTGCCGAACAGTGGTCCTGAATGGCTCTTCGTCCCCTTGGGACGCCCGACACTCACCCACCCTTTCAAGGGTGGGTGAGTGTCGGCCAATAAGTCGAGGCCCGATAGGGGCGACAGATTATCAACGGAAACGACAAATAATTGTAAAATCGTAATCCCTGAAAGACGGTCTTTCGCCCCTCAGGGGGCCTTCCGTCCGAATCAACGTTCAATCCCACCGATAAATCGGTGAGCTATTATCGTATGTCCCAAAGGGAAAAAGAGGGTACAATCCATGATCGCCAACCGACCCGAGCCCGTCAGGGGCATCGAGTGTCGATCAGCAATCAACCGGAGAAATGAAAATGCCACGCACCTTACCCCTTGCTGCCGTGCAGCCAAAATTCTGTGAACTGGTCGCTGGGATGGTTCCCGGTGAGGAGATCGTCTTGACCACGAACGGCGAACCCGTTGCCGTGATCACTCGCCCACCCCGCACGAGTTGGCCGAGCCAACCTGGAACGGCGAAGGACCGATCCTTTTGGATGGCGCCCGACTTTGATGCTCCGCTGGAGGATTTTGCGGAATATATGGAATGAAAACATTTCTGCTCGACACGCATACCGTGCTTTGGTTCTGGTGGAACGATCCCCAGCTCAGTGCAACCGCAACAGCTTTGATCTGCGATCCAGCGAACCGCAAATTTGTCAGCATGGCATCGCCTTGGGAAGTCGCAATCAAGGTCAGCCGCAAAAAGCTGGATATCGGCGGGGAATATACGGGATTCTTCGACCATAACATGATCCGCAGTTATTTTGAGTGGCTTCAGATCGCGACGAAACATTTGGAAAAGGTCGCCATTCTGCCATTCCATCACAACGACCCCTTCGACCGCCTGCTCGTCGCGCAAGCCCTGACGGAGCGTATTCCCATCATCAGCGCCGATCCACAACTTGACAAGTACGGCGTGCAGAGACTTTGGTAATTCATGGGCGGTGGGGTGGGGGCTTTTTTAAATGCTTCACAGTGTTGCCCCGTATGTTCCCCTTTTACTTTCTTCTCGGTCTTTTTCTGATTAGTGTCAATTAGTGAAGATTAGTGTTCCCCCACCTCTTCGATGTTCTCTCGTGCCGCCCAGTATTTGTCCGCATTTTTCATGGCGGCGATGATGTCTTTCGTGCCCTGTGGATTTTTGGAATGAACGTTCCACTCAATCCGTTGGATGTCACCATGAAAGGCTCGCTCTTCAATCCATTTCGCCACGTCGTATCCGGTCGGGCCTGGTTCCAGGTCGTGGTCGAATGAGATGTAACGGACTTCACCGCTCTTGAGGCGGTTTATCGCAGCGAACGCGGTCTTCACCCACAACATGCCGGGAAAGGAATCGAACATTTCCTGGATCACACGGTCTTCAGGGTCCCGTTCATCGTCAAGCCATAAATCAATCATCTGCACTCCATACTACTGACGGTTTATTTCATCGCGCGCCGCGAAGATTTTCCAAGGCCGCTTCGGTCTGGCCTGATGAAACGAAGTCGATCGTGTGATTGTATTTTTTTGTTCCGGGTTGCCTCGTTTGGAGGCCATTTTCCATGAGTTTGCTCAGAAAACCAAAACGGTCTCACGCGAAGGGGCGAAACCGCGTGGGGACGAATTCAATTGTTTTGTCTCCTTTGCGATTCCGCCCCTTCGTGTGAAACATCTTTTCTTACGTTCACAAATGCGATTCGTTTTCTTGTCATTTTACCCATCAAATATAAAGCGACCGAGTTGAGCGGAAGTACCTGCATCTGGATGTTTTCGTCATGGTCGCCCCGCCGTCCCGATGGGTTGCTGGGGAAGCTCACGTTGTATTACGAACGTTTGATTTCTTGGCTGGGCGCGAAGATCTTGTAGAAGAAAAGAGACTGCGGGCTGACTCACCCCGGCTCGCCTCGACTGTTTTTTCGTGTATTTAGTCTGTTTCGTGGTTAAATTTCTTCTCTTGAGGAACTTGACGTCGGAAGTGTCGCCAAAGTTCCTCGGGTTCATGGAGCGGTAGCTCCTGGCGAACCGCTTGTAGCGGCTCTTGAGGAACTTGAAATTGTAAGTGTCACCAAAGTTCCTCGGGTTCATGGAGCGGAAGCTCCTGGCGAACCGCTTGCAGCGGCTCTTGATTGGATTACGGGCAACGCCCGCTCTGGGAACTCAATGGACACAGATTGCGCCGCAATGTTCGATGTGACAAACACGTGTTTCCTGACATCCTTCGACTTCGGGGACTCGGTGGCTTTCTTTTTTTCGAGGTAATCGAAGAGCACTGTGTGACCGAAGACGGTCATCCAGTAGCACTCGAAATATTCCCCGTGTTGGAGACCAAGGACAAAAGTGGTTTGCCCTGTTCCTTGTCTGGTCCACGATCAAAAAAAATCCATTCGGAAATTCGCACCTTTTCTTCTGTTCGACACTGCGTACTATTGCCCGACAAACCGGGGAAAACGGATCGATTTCCTTCGGCTTGATCTCGCTGGGCTCCGCGTCGCATCACCGATTCCAAGCAGGGAATTCTCCTTCTAGGGTCGCGAGGGTTTCGCGCGAACAATGAAATGACTCAGGGTACGCAGGCAAGAACGGGATGGCAGTGAACAGGGTCAATCAGGACGATTTGCCGGTTGCAGTAAAAGGTTTGCTCGAAGACAGGGGATTGAACGGAGTCCCCGTCGTCCTCTCAACCCAGACCGACCTGGGGCTGCAAGGTGACTTGCGCAAACACTGGCTGGTCATCACTCATGATAATGTCGCGGTCGTCACCGATGGAAACTCACCCGAACTGGTGAACCATCTCCCCGTGTCCCGGGTCGACCGATTCCGAGCGGTCGGAACGGTCGGCTCGGGATTCCTCCAGGCCCACGTCGACGGGTCGTGGGTCGACTTGCTGCGGCATTCGAATTCACTGGCGGACCGGTTCCACAAAGTGGCCGGCCAACTGGAAGACTTGCGGACGAAAGGGGGCGTTCCCGCCGTCGAGGACGAAGAGCCTGATCGGCTGCATTGTCCGAAATGTGCGATTCGTCTTGCCGCACAAGGAGAACCCTGTCCCCGCTGTATCCCGCGCAAGGCGATTATTGGTCGGCTGTGGCAGATCTTGCGTCCTCACTGGCGTGGGGCACTGGCCATGTCGGCCCTGATGCTGGTGGGTGTGGCCATGGAACTGGTCCCACCGAAGCTCCAGCAGTACCTCGTTGATGATATTCTGGCCAAAGGCCAATCGGCTCCTCAAACCAGTGAACTGCTGATGACACTGCTGGTGGTGGTGCTCGGACTGGCCGCCACCCGTGTCCTGCTGGGGGTGGTCAACTGGGCCAAGGGAAGCCTCTCGACGCGGGTCGGGGTCGCACTGACCTTCGATCTTCGGTCGCAACTAATGCAAAAACTGCAGACGCTGGGGGTCGGGTACTACGATCGTCATCAGGTCAGTTCACTCGTCAGTCGTGTCGCTTACGACAGCGAAGTGCTGCATACGCTACTGCAGCAAGTGACGGGAGGATTCCTGCTGCAGATCGTACAGGTCGTTGCCGTAGGAGTGATGCTGTTTACACTCAACCCCAAACTGGCCGTTTTTACACTCATTCCCGCACCGCTGGTTGTCGCTGGCAGTCTTTATTTTTGGCGTCGTGTTTATCCCGTTTATTATCGTTACTGGGATTCCAGCAGCAAACAGGCGGGAGCGATTTCGGGGATGCTTTCGGGCATTCGAGTCGTGAAGGCGTTCGCTCAGGAACCGCGTGAGTTTGATCGGTTTACGAGTTCCAGCGAATACCTGCGCGATTCACGCCTGCAGGTTGATAACGCCAACGCCACGTTCTCGGCCGTGATGGCCCTGATCTTCAGTCTGGGGGGACTGATCGTCTGGTACGTCGGCGGACGAGACGTACTCGGCGATACCATGACGCTCGGTTCACTGATGGCGTTTCTCGCCTATCTCGCCATGTTTTATGCACCACTGTCGACCCTGTCGCAACTGACAACGTGGCTCACCAGTTTTCTGACAGGCTGTCATCGCGTGTTTGAACTGCTCGATGCTCCGGTGGAAACGAAAGAGCCCAAGCAGCAAACGGAACTTACGAACTTAAAGGGAGAAATCCGCTTCGAGAATGTCACGTTTGGCTATGAACGTCATCGACCGATCCTGAAGGACGTCAGTTTCACGATTGAACCGGGCCAGCGGATCGGAATTGTCGGACGGAGCGGAAGTGGTAAAACGACCCTGGTGAATCTGCTCAGCCGGTTTTACGACGTGAATCAGGGCAGGGTACTGCTGGATGGTATCGACCTGCGAGATCTGGCGACTCCGACTCTTCGCCAGAACGTCGGAGTCGTGCTGCAAGAGCCCTTTCTCTTTCGCGGAACCATCTTCGACAACCTGATCTACGGTCGCCCCAAATCCAGTCTGGAAGAGACCGTCACAGCGGCCCGCGCGGCACAGGCTCATGAATTCATCTTGCGCAAGCCGCTGGGCTACGACACCTGGGTGGGTGAACGGGGAGCGGGTCTGTCGGGGGGGGAACGGCAGCGAATCTCGATTGCTCGCGCCTTGCTCTACGATCCCAAAGTATTGATCCTTGACGAGGCGACCAGCAGTATCGACACCGAGTCGGAACAGGCAATCCAGGACGCACTGAAAGTGCTCGTACGCGGACGAACCACTTTGGCGATCGCTCATCGCCTCAGCACCCTGCGCGATTCCGATCGGATCTTTGTGTTCGACGATGGGCGGTTGACCGAACAGGGGTCGCACGCGGAATTGATGGCGATCGACGGGACATACGCTCGACTAGTCAAGATTCAGACTCAGTTCGCCCGCGACAGTCAGATTGAAGCCATCTTCGATGCCGCACCTGCTGCGGCAGTCCCCGCCAGGAACGACACAGAACCAACCCCCGCCGAGGTGATCGACTTCACACCACACTGGCTCGAACCGGGTCAGGCGACGTTCCGGCTCGGTGCTCATGAATCGCTCGATCTTGAACTGGCGGATGGAACGATCCATCGCGGAATTAGTGCCGTGCGGTGTTTTCCGGCGACACAAGCCGAGTGTTTCATCAGTCTGGCAGTGAGTGATCAGGATGGAAAAGAAAAGGAAGTCGGCATCATCCGAGCGTTAAGTGCATGGCCGGAGGAAGTACAGCGGATGCTGCGAACGGCTCTCGACCGGCGTTATCTCCATCGTCGGATCACGGCCATTCATCGCATCACGCTGCAGCATGGGTGTCTCGACCTCGTAGTCGAAACCGAACAAGGTCCTGCGGAGTTCACGATGCGGTGGTCGCAACAATACGTGCAGAACTTCGGCGAGCACGGCAAGGTGCTGCTCGACCTGGAAGACAATTGTTATCTGATCGCCAACATCAACGACCTGATCCCCAGCCAGCGAGAATTGTTGCAGCGTTTCATCTACTGGTGACCGACCGCCACACCCGACCGGCGCAGCCGGTTTTTGTGCGCGTTGCACGACGGGTTTAGAATAGGGCAATCATTCGCGCGTTGATTGATATCTATGATAGCCAGGTGACCGACCGGCACACCCGACCGGCACAGCCGGTTTTTGTGCGCGTCGCACGATGGGTTTAGAATAGGGCAATCATTCGCGCGTTG
>CAIOKO010000079.1 GCA_903858935.1 uncultured Schlesneria sp.
GTTTGTCAGTGATGCCGTCTGCCTCGCTCGTCTGCGAGGCGCGGTTAAACAATATTGTCTCCAGGTCCTGGTTTGGGTCATTCGAGCGTGCGTGATTGTTTCGATGATTTTTTTGCAATCTCAAGGAATTCCGCGACACCCGGCCGAGTCTCAGACGCAATTCAATCGTGGAACGTGTACGGCGTTGATATCGTAATCAGAAAATCAAGAGGATCCTAAAAACGTTTCTGACATAAGTGATGACACAATCCGTGTCACATGGCTTCGTTCCTTAATTCCCTGGACGCCAACTTGCTCGACGCGCCTGACCAACAGGCCGTGATTCGCGGATTGCGAGACGGTCAACGTGACGCCTGGACCGCGCTGTATGACGGTTACAGCACGGATGTCTGGCGGTACGTCGCTCGTCTGATTGGTTCGTCAACTGTCGATGTCGCCGATATCGTTCAAGAAACGTTTCTCGCTGCCGCGAGATCGGCTCGGCAATTCGATCCTGGGAAGGGAACACTTTGGAGTTGGCTGACGGGAATTGCTCATCATCAAAGCGCCATTTATTGGAGGCAGATTAACAGGCGATCACGACTATTTGATCTGGTTCAATCGGGGGCTGGCCAGTTGAGACGCTGGGTTGATGAGTCGGATGGCACGGATGAGATCTGGAATCAACGCGAAATGGCAGATCTCGTTCGGGCCACGCTGGCTTCGTTGTCGCCTGACTACGCAACCATTCTTGCGGCTAAATATCTGGACGAACAAAGCCTGGAAGAGATTGCCGCACTCCATGGGGGATCGATCGATGCCGTGAAGTCGAAGCTCGCCCGAGCTCGCCGCGAGTTTCGTTCGCGATTCGAACGGATGACTCGGGAGCAATCAATTGCGTCTGACGGATTGCCCGTTGAGAGGAAGTAGGATTTTTTTGGAATCACAGCGAATGGAGAGGGGGGCGGAGGTTCAAATTTCAAAATTGGCTGCACAAATGTCGTGATTAAGGAAACTCGGCTTAAAGGCCAATTTTCAAATTTCAACACCCGACTCCAGAGCGAAAGTAGCCATCATCGCTCCGCGTGATGAGCATCTCACGAGAAGGAATCAAACGTCACCGAGGGACCGATTCAAATTCGAAGAGAAGAAGTTTAACGGAAAACAATGCCCCGTTCTGATTGATAATCAACCGAACAATGCTCATCACGCGGAGCGATGATGGCTACTTTGAGCGAAAGACCATGACCCAAGAACCGACTGTTGACCGCGACGATCTTCGATTGCGGGCGATACTGCGCACGATCGACGCTGACGCTGCGCTACCGGATCGAGAGCGGCTCGAAGCGTTGCGTCAGCGATCGTCGGATATATTTGCTGCGATTGATTCATCGAACGATCGTCTCGACAGTCTGATCGAATCGAACGCTCAAACCACTCGACAATCGGTCACGTCATCCCCTTCGGGTACCCCCCCTGCCCCTGCGGCAACTGTTCCAACCCGGAGAACGCCCATGTTGACAGTGGCCATGCGTGGTGCGGTCGCTGCCGCGATGTCGGTCCTGGTTCTCGTGACGTGGTTCTTTTCGAACACATTGGGAACGGTCAACGCCGCGACGATTCCGTTTTCGAAAGTTCTTGAAGAACTTCGCGGGGCGTCAACCCTTGAACTGCTTCTCAAGAAGGATGGAACCGAATCTCAGATTCTCGTACGTGCTCCGGGACTTGTCCGAAAGGAAGAGTCTGAAGTGCGATATTCAATCGCGGCAGGGTCTCGTTTGTGGAAAGTCGACGAATCCGCCAACACGATTTCTGAAGAGGAATCGCCCTGGTTCCTGGGACCTGCGAAACAAGTCGATCTGTTGGGACTGCTGGATGTCGGGTTGACCGATGCGTCATCGCTATTGCGAGCCAAACCCGTTCAGCGTGCCGCGTCTCCGTGGAACGAAAGGGATGATGACGGCATTGCCGATCAACGATTTGAAAAACGACTTTCTCGTACATCGACGAGGAAATCTCAGCAAGAAAAGTGTCTTGTGTATCGAGCGGATCTCCCAGCAAAGTCGGGGAAGATCGAGGTCGAAGTCTTTGTGACCGAGCGTGATCGACGACTGGTTGGGTTGTTCGCCTGGCCTGCGGGGGGGAAACGACATGCGGGACCGCCGCTGGCCGAAATGAGGTTGATTGCCATGAACGAAGCTGTTGCCAATGAAAAATTCCAGGTTGTAAATTCGTTGACCGAGGATGGCCGGATCGGGAAGGTGACCCAATCACAAGGGATTGTTGGCCTGCGTCCGATGCTGGCGAATCGCTGGACACCGATCGCGCAACAGACGTTGCTGAAGCCAGGTGACTGGTTGCGAACAGAGATCCGCGGCGCAAACGCGGTCAAAGTATTACTCTCGTCAGGGGTCGAATTAACAGTGGGGCCTGGATCGTTGGTTGAGTGCATCTCACCGACGAAGGCTCGCGTTCATCAAGGGACAGTTCAGGTTAAGCTGGAATCGACCCCAGAGCAGCCTGATAAGAGTGATGCGGTGAAAGCGGATTCGAAAGGCGAATTCACGTTGCTCGCCCCTCGTGAAGGGATTCGTGTTTTCAAAGCTGGCGTAAAGCAACTGGTGCGCGTCGACCGTGACGAAATGCTGGTCGATGTTCCGGAAACGCCTGTCTGGCTGGCGGGATTTGAAGGGACAACCAGCAACGAATCGATCGGCTCGCTGATCGTTAATCTTCCGGATGGTCGGAACGAGCCACTGACCGTCGGTTATCACAAGGTCTCGGTCGAGATTCGCGACCAGATTGCTCGAACGACGATCGAAGAATCTTTCGTGAACCGCACGGTTTCGCGGCTGGAAGGTGTTTTTCATTTTCCGTTACCGCAGGACGCTTCGATCAGCGGGTTTGGAATGTGGGTCGGCAATGAACTGATTGAAGCGGACGTCGTCGAGAAACAGCGTGCCAGGGAAATTTATGAAACCATCTTGCGAGAACGTCGCGATCCCGGCTTACTCGAGTGGACGGGCGGGAACATTTTTAAGGCGCGCGTTTTCCCGATTGAGCCGCATTCTGAAAAGCGAATCAAGATTGTCTACACGCAAGTTCTGCCTCTGAAAGGAAACCGCTATCGATACGGGTATGGCCTGAGAAGTGAGCTCCTGCGGACGAGTCCTCTTCGTGAACTTTCGATGACTGTGACAATCAACTCAGCTCTGGCATTGAAGAGCGTCACATGTCCAACTCATACCGTACGGAGCCAGCAGATGGCTCATTCGGCTCAGGTGGAATTTGTCGAGCAGGAATACACACCAACTCGTGATTTTGAAGTCGTGTGTGAGGTCGATCAACAGCAATCGGACGTTGTTGTCGTGCCGCATCGTCGAGGCGACGACGGCTATTTATTGGTGCAGATCACACCTCCGTTTAACCGGGATGGTGGCGCCAGGTTGAATGAAGTGATTCCGGACGGCAATCCGCTGAACATTGTTTTACTCTGTGATACCTCCGCGTCGATGGATTCAGAAAAACGGAAGCAGCAAACCGACTTTGTGAATACCGTGTTGTCGTCGCTCAGCCCCGATGATCGATACTGGATCGCTGCTTGTGACGTAGGAACCGTCTGGGCGAGCAAAACATCGTTGTCGCCATCTGCGGAGAATGTCGCAGCATCGATCAATTTCCTGAATGAACGAGTTTCGCTCGGTTGGACGAACCTGGATCGGGCGTTTGACGATGTGCTGAAGATGGCTGTTCCAGGAACGCAGATTGTCTATATCGGCGATGGGATCGTTTCGTCGGGAGATTCTGATCCAGCATCATTTGTAAAACGACTGGGTGAGCGATTCAAAGCAGTTGACCAGACGAAGAGTCATGATGTCACAAGCGGAGCGACACAACCGCGTCCACTGACATTCCACGCAGTGACCGTTGGCAACTCTTATGAATCGGTTGTCCTCAACGGAATCGCTAGCGTGGGGAATGGATCGGTGCGTGCGATTGGCGGCGAGCAGACGCCCACAGTTGTTGCTCGCGAATGGTTGACCGAAGTGGTTCAGCCCGGATTGCGAGACGTCAACGTCGAGTTTCGCGGGATCAAAGTCGCGGCGGTTTATCCAGGTCGGTTGCCGAATGTACCGTCGGGGACTCAGCAAATTCTAGTCGGTCGATATCTTCCCGAGCTTGCGTCAGGCGGAAAGGGCGATCAGCAAGGAGAAGTGATCGTCACCGGCCTGCGCGGAACAGAACGAGTGAAATTCGTTGCCCGGATCTCGTTTAAGGATGCGGAAGAAGGGAATTCGTTTATTCCTCGGTTGTGGGGCCGAGCACACCTCGATCATTTGCTGGCGCAAGGTCCCAGCAGCCTGATTCATGACGAGATCATTCGGCTGTCGGAAGAGTTTCACATTATTACGCCGTTCACGTCGCTTCTCGTACTTGAGACCGATGCCGACCGCGAGCGATTTGGTGTGCAGCGTCGATATGAGATGCGGGACGGCGAGCGATTCTTCGCGGCGGGTCGAGACAACGCGAATTACGAATTGCTGCAACAGCAGATGAAACGTGCTGGCGACTGGCGAATCGGCATCCGCCGAGAGGTGTTGCAGAGCCTTGCCGGCCTGGGTCGCAATCCACAGGTATTTCAGCAACAGCCGCAGACGATCGTCGGTTTGGCAAGTCCTATGAGTTCTTCGTCGGCATGGGGTCGCAAAGAGGGCTTTTTGGGGAGAAAGCCGGGATTAGCGGGAATGATAGGAAGGGATTCTTTTCGACGTGATGAAGGGTTCGGCGGCGGAATGGGGGGCATTGGCGGTGGTGCTGGGTTGGACGGTCTTGGACTTTTAGGCACCTTGGATTCCGTCGAACCGAATCTCTTCATCGACGACGACACAAAAATGGGTCGAGAAGATTCTTCTTTCATGACGCCGATTGCCGTCGGAAAACCGGGCTCGTTTTCCTTGGTATTGAACTCATTCATCAACGATCGGGAAGAGCCGATGTCGCTTGGCTTGAATGACAAAATTCCCACGTCCATAGAAAACCGTCGTGGCCTTGATGAAAAGCCAAGAAAGGGTGAATTTGCTGACGCTTTAGGTTTTGAACCTGAGATCACTCAATTCCGATCAAAACTATCAAATACAGCGATCGGCGGGAGGGAATCCGATTGGGTCGACGATTTCGAGACTTCAGCGTACGGAAGTGAAGATTTTCGCAAATCACTTCGAGAGCCTGCTTTCTACAAACGAAGGCTTGGTCATACCCAAAATCAACCCGACTATACTTCCTGGACGAACTCACTCTTTCCTCCCTTGGAATCAAGGCCATCGAAACGATCTCAAAATACCAAAGACCCGGAAACGTGGTCGCCGGAATCGATTCAACTGGCCAATAGCCTGCTCCGAACCGAGTCGCTTCGGAAACTGGACGGCGGGATTGAACTGCGGCGCCGAGTCGAATCTTTTGACCCGCGCTGGAACCGATCGACTGGACGAAACATCGACCTGGCACTTTATTCGCCAACGGGGTGGCTGACGACCGGACGTAATCCCAGCTTGCAAATGCTGGTCAATTATTGTGATTTGAACGAACGAGGGGTCTATTCGATGGCGTTCCTGCTGGGACGTAACCGCGCCTCGGTTCCCAGCGAACTAAAGTCGCCGCCGCTGGGGCTGGCTGATTTTTCTCTGTCTCCCTTGTTCCAGGCTTACTCCTGGTATACCGCACAGATTGTCCCCGATGGGGATCATCGTGCGACTCTGGCACTCACTAACAAGAATGCCGCTTCGCAACTTCGGTTCACGATTGATACCGCTCGACATGTTATTCTTAATCGAACAACTCATTCCGAAGGTAATCTTGTCGATCAAACAACCTACAGTGACTTCGTTGAAGCCGCCGGATCGTGGTGGGCAACAACGATTGTTGTGACGGATGAACAAGGGCGGCCGACATCCGAGACTCGCCTCGAAATTAATGTCCTGACGAAAGCACAGTACGCCGAACGAATGGGTGCAGAGCTGGCGGCAAAACCGACAGTTCAATTTATTCATTACCCCACAGTTCCGCTTCGCGTCGCAAGAGAGAAGGTTGTTAATGGTTCGGCCACTTTCGACGATCGGCTGACGATGGTCCTGTATAATGCACAACTTCAGCAATGGGACGAAATGTGGAAACACGTCGACTCGATCGAAACGCTGGCTGCCGATAAGCAGGGAATTCGCTGGATCCGAACCACTCTTCTCGCCACGATTCGGCGGAATGAAGAAGCGATACAGCGACTGAAGACAGAGGCCGCACGTCTGGTTACCGCGCCGGTTCAGGATGAGGTTTTCCTCGCCGAATATCTCCTCGGTAACGCAAATTCGCTGGTCGCTGGTCCCGAGCTTCATCAACTGCATCAATCTCTAAAACCAGTCTATGTTCGTGACTTCAACTTGCGTCTGCCACAGCTGGCTAAGTTCAAGGAGGTTCCAGAACCTTCCGACGAGCGTGCGAGCGAAGCAATTCAAAGCGAGATTGGGCTTCATTGGTACGATCGAGAAATCACCAGCCTGGAAGGACTTGGCCGCATTGAAGAAGCACTGGCAATTCGCAAGGCATTGTCCGTCACACTGCCGTGGGATAATTACCGCCAGGAATTGTATGCACAGAAGTTGGCTGGTGCCGGACAATTCGCGGCAGCACATGCGTGGCTTCGGCAAGAGCTTGCGCGGCCTGAACGAAGTAAGCCCGAAGAGGAATCGTTACGGAGTGCCATTGCCGAACTTTATCGCCAGCAGACGGACTGGGCTGGTCTGCTGGAATGGACGTCAGACTGGATCTCAAAGAATCCTGAATCAGGATCGTATTCGTCGGCATACTCGCAGCATCTCTCGGCGTTGATCTACAACGATCAACTCGACGCGGCCTACGCTTTAGCTGATCAATGGCTGAAGGACGCCCAGGTCGAAGGGAAAATGTCTGCGATCCAGCATGCTCGATTCGATACGGCAATCAATTTTGCAAATGGCAGTCTCTATCAGATGAATTTCCAGCGAATGGAGGAACGCTGGTTCGAACCACTTGCGGAAGCGGCGAGATTTTTCGTTCGACATCCGCATCATTTTGACCTCGTCGATCGTTGCGTCTCGAACTATCACTTCAGGCAAACCGATACCAGCGATCAATTGCGAGGTGAATGGCTGACGATATTGCAGACGGAGTTTGCGAAGCTAAATTCGACGCAAATCAACACGCTCGTTGGATGGACGCTGTCGGGTCGTATGCAATTGACAAAGGCGATCAATGGCCGAAAGCAATTGGATGCGACAGAGGTTCCGTCAGAAGTCTGGAAACCGATTGCCGACGAATTGAGGTCACGCTGGAATGCCACGAAGGATCATGCCGAGCGTCATTTGTCAGGCGAAACGCTTCGAACGATCTATGCGAGCCGGTTTGCGGGAACCGAATTGCTTCCGTTTCTGCGCGACCGAATCGCGACCGCTGACAATCTGCATAAGCCAGCCTATGTTTCGGCCCTGTTCGAAACCTTGCTGACGTCCAGTTGGACCGAGGAGGTCGAGCAAGAGGCGTTTGCACGATGGAGGGAACTGTCTGAACTGACTGGGCCAGTCGACCGGATGTCTGTCGAAATGAACGGCTTGATGCGTCTGGTTGATGCAATGCTCGCCAATCGGATCGCTGCCGCCGAGCGACAATTGGGTGATCACGGATCTCAGGATCAGCAGACACGAAGGGAACTTGCGACGAAAAAGGCCGAGATTCGAAATTCGGAACGAATTGGACTGTCGGCTCGCCTGGCTCAGGAGGCCGCCAGAAATGCTAACGAGGAGACGATCTCTCGCCTGCGCGTCGGGTTGAGGATTGAACAATACTGGCTTGACCTTCAGTCGCAACAAAACACTGCTGGTGTTGAGGCAGACTGCTGGAAGATCCTCGGTGAAATTCCCGTTACACCTGACATCAAGACTGAAGACGATTCCCCAGATGAAATCTCCGACGAATTGCTGCTGCAGGAAGAGCTTCGTGCACAGCAGGAATACTTCGACGCAGTCGTTCGCCAACGGGCGTTTGCAATGGTCATGTATCTCGCAACGCGAAAACAGGCGGCACCAGAGAGCGTTGAACGCCTGTTAAAATACGTCGACGCAGGTATTGCGATCGGAGTCGCTCAAACGACGAAGGAAAATTCTGACGCAAGACAAAACTTCATCGCTTACTGGCGAATGACAAAGTTCCGCTTGCTGGTTGCCCTCGACCGTCCTGAGGAGCTAGACAAAGAACTGCGAGGGTGGATTCGGGCTGATGTCTCGACGGGACCGTGGCGTCAAATGCTGGCACGGATTATCGCCGAACGAGGCAAACTGGACGAGGCAATTCAACTGTTTGAAGCGTGTGAGCATGACCATCTGCTTTCGGCAGCCGATTACCAGTCTCTGGCGGATTGGTATCTTGTCGTCAATCGACGTGAAGACTATGAACGATGTCGTATCGAGGCGTTCGTACAGACACCGGAGGGGAATCTTAACCAATTGATTGGTCGATCGAATAATCGCTGGCAGCAATCGAATATCCCACTCCCAAGTGAACTCGACGAAAACACGTTGCTCGCCTTTAAGGCATTGTTCAAGAAGTCGGCTCAGCCCGAGAACTATCTGTGGCAGTTACGAAGCCTCTACGCGGCATCGCGCGACTTCCGTTTGCTTCAAATACTACCCGACGCGGTCCTCGGGCGGTCGCCGCAACAGGTCTATGCATTTATTCAATCGCTACATAGCCAGGTGTTGCACGAATTGCGTAATGAAGCGACTGCCGACGAACTTCTGAGTCGGATTAAGAAATTACGCGAACAGGAACTGACGGCGACCGATCTTCGTGCGTTGGACCTGTTGGAAGCGTTTGTTGAACGAAAATCGGCTGAGATTCTCAATCAGCCTGGACCGCACATCGACGCATGCCTCGCCGCTCTTCAACGGGCATTTCAACGCCCATGGACCGAGGGTGAGCCACAGATGATGTCGCAATTTCTGCAGAGTTTGGGTGGTTTTACGAATGAGCGACTGCAGGCCGAACAGATCAAAGAGATGCGAGCGCTAATTCCGCTGGCATCCTCCAACTCGCGCGAGCACCTGAACATGACCAGCAACCTGTGCCACGTTCTCTTTTGGAGTTACTCCCGTCGAAACGAAGCACTTCAGGCAATGGAGGCCGAGTATCAAAGTTATCTTCAGACAAACGACGGAATCTGGCCATACGCCGACAATGAATACTTGAGTCGCTACGCTCAAATGTTTGAAGGAGCCAACCGGCATGCTGACGGTGAATCGATGTTGAAAAAACAAATCGCTCGTCCAGCAAACGATGAACAACGCAAATGGCTGAACGAGCGATTGATGACGCTTTACAACAACGCCCTGGAACATGATGGTGCCGTCTCCATCGGAACGGGACGAGCCAATCTCTTTAAGCCGATCGTCGATCTGACGATCAAAGAAATCTTCGCGTCCCCCGACGAGAATGTCCGCTATAACCTGGTCTCTCGACTGAACACCACATTCGACATCGCGCACCGCCACAAACTTCCTGCAACCGTCGAAACGGTCACAAAGTTCGCGTTTGAGACAATTCCGCAACTCTTGCAAAAACAGCAGTCTCAATACCGAAATACCGTTACCACGATCTTGCAGTCGATCAGTTCCGTGCTTGAACCGAAAGTGGCGATGCGATTTGTTGTCGAGAGGATGGAGCAATGGCCGCAGAGACTCGAAATTCAATGGGATAATTCGTGGAACGCGCTGGGGACACAACTGGCTCACTATCGGAAAGCGACCGGAACAACGGATCTTGATAATCGTGTGCTGAAGCTCGCAGTCGCTCAGTTGCAAAGGGATCTACGACGAGGCGAAGGAGGCCATCAGCAGATTTGCCATTCTGGGTACGGATTCTTCTGGGCCGAAAAAACTCAGGACTTTGCCAAGGCTGCGGAAATCGTTCTGAACGAGCGGCGAGCATCCGGTCGTCGAGCGATGTTTGTGGCCAACTATCTTCGCAACGGGTTGCAGTTGGCACCCCGAGCGATTGAGATCCTGTTGATCGCTCATGGAAACGGGTTGCTCAACGAGGCGGAGCAATTTCAATTGGTCAACTGGTTGCATGAGACAAACCGTTATGCCGAGATGATTCCGATCCTCGACCAACTGGTTGTTGCTCTTCCAGACAATATGCACTATCGATCTGAACTGATGGCGGCGTACTTCCATTCGCAACGACCAGAACAGTTGAGCCGTTTTATCAAACAGTCCGATTCCCACTTCCATCGGGCCGGTCGATGGACTGAGGCGAATATCATCCAGTTCGCTCGGGGATGCCAAAGTGCGCATGAGTGGGAAAAGGTAAAGACCTATCTCACGGAAGCAATCGCCCTTCACCAGCGATCTCATCCGACAAGTGGACGGAACGACAATGTCCTGTCGCGCTATTATCAGGATCTGGCATCCGCCGAATCGAACCTTCTTCATACCGAAGCCGCCGTGACTGCGGCCTCTGCGGCGATCGTTTGCTGGGATGCCCGGCATCAGGAACGAATCCATACAATAAGGACATTGAAATCAGTCTTGAGTTCTGCTTCCGATCTGGATGACTACGTTCAAAAGATGGACTCGAAGGCGGCGAAGGCCGGGCAAGACAGTCCAATCCTCCGAAAGGTGGTCGGCGAAACATACCAGGCGAAAAACGAGTACGCCAAAGCAATCGCTCAATACAAAATTGCCATCGAGCTACAGCCGAACGACAAAGAGACGCATCAGGCGCTGATCGCCCTGTACGACGCCACTCAAAACAAGGGGGCTGCGACAGACCAATTACTCAAGTTAATTGATCTCCAGCGGCATGACTTGACGCTCTACCAGCAACTCGCATCGCGGCTGAAAGACAACGAAGCGGAAGCAGAGCGGGCCGCAACTTCAATCATCGAATCAGCCCCTAACGAATCGGAATCACATGCCGCGATGGCCGAGCTAAGGCAGAATCAGAATCGCTGGAGCGAATCCATCCCACACTGGGAACAGGTGGCTAAACTGAGAAAGCTTGAGCCAACCGGGCTGTTAAAGCTTGCCGCAGCGCAGGTCCATGAAAAGAGGTGGGAGGCGGCAAAGGAGTCGCTCCACAAGCTGAACAAGACCGAGTGGCCGTCGAGATTCAACAACATTACGAACGAAATCAGGCAACTCGAACAACGGCTGCCCAATTAGGCCGGTCTGTGAAGTATTTTTCTTCGAGAAAATTTGGGTTCCGCTGAGAATCGTGCCACCGCTTGACGGCCTTCCGTCAAACAGTGCCGAGCGACACAACGAACGTCGATTTCAAGACAATACTTCTTCGAGGACTCTGAAGCAGGGGCACATCGAGATCGGGGCGAAATGCCTCACAGCTTTGCCTATGAGGGCTCCGAATTTAAGCAGTCGCTTGATGGCGTCGGCGGGAAAAAGCAAAACAAGCGACCGCACCAACAGCAATCAGGCTTAAGCTGCTGGGTTCAGGAACGGAGGTTGCGAGATCCCAACCGATCACGTCCATTTGCTGTATATCCACGGCACTGATCCCGTTGAGCACGCCGCTACTTGAAAACTGGTTGAACGCATCATTTCCCTGACCGCTTGCCCAATCGGCAGTATCAAGCCCGTTCGATGCGGCGTTGTTGTAAGTAATCAGATTGGTCACCCCTCCGTCGATGGAGAAGTAAACCCCAGCACCATTATTGCTGGCACCGCGAACACCCGCAGCGGTATAGCGAAACAGATCCAGCGGGTCGAAATTGGGGCCTCCATTACCGAGGTTGCCACCAGTGATTCCCTGACGACCCATGATCTCAGAGATTTCGTGCTGGACAACACCGATGAAGTCGTATTGTCCTGACACAGCGCGGTTTGCGGGATCGAATGCCCAAGTATAACCTGCTCCAAACTTAATCGTACCATCTTTTGTCGAATCGCTGGCAATCAAACCCAAGGCCTTGCCTTCGGCTCGCGTGGTGACAAAGTCGGCCGCACCGTTTGCAGCCGTTGGATCGTTAACCGGCAAACTTGCGACCGCAGCAGTATCGTTTGGCCCTTTTTTGTCCGCAATTAAAGCCGTGCGTATCTGAGAATAGTTGTAATAACCAAGAAGTGAACTGCTGCTTTGGCCAAATACGCTCGTATCAGCGACACCGCTGACGGTGATGTTAATTTGGACCGGATCACTAAACAGAGTTTGAAACTGTTGCGCGGCATAGTTTACAGCAGCTTCTGCTTGAGCCGTATTCGCCCCAAAACTCGTTGTAAAAGTCGAATCGAAAGTCAGATTGATCGTCAGGCCGCCTGCTTTCGCTTCCGGATTGGCCAGCAGTCCCGCAAAAACCAGTGCCGCAGCCATGAGACAGGTGTGTCGAGACATCGCTTTTGATTCCTTTCAGCAGTTATCTGAAAAAAACGGTTACCAAGATCCTGATTTTGAATGATTTGCGAATGCGAAGGAAAGCCTATTTTCTAATCAATATCTGATCGTCAATCACTATTTCGACGGAATCATTCAACCTAGTATTCGAGAGCGACTCGAATTCTAAGCATCCTGTTGTCGATGAGCGAGAAAAATGCTGGATGAGGCAAGTAACATTCAGGTCTCAAGCTCCGCGACCGGTGAATCACAGAACAAAAACAACCACTCAGTACGGCGCACCCAAAGCAATAACTCATCAGAAAAAGTGCGCTGCGAACTAAACAAACAGAATTTAGTCTTTGTGCGAAATATTGCCAACAGATCTTTTTAGACCAGGACCTCGACACATTTCTATGTGTCAAGGCGATTCAGCGATCTTTTCGATTCGCCTATTTAAACGTCGTACGTTTGCCCGCAAACTTTGCGAGTTGTTCGGGATCGATATCAATGCCAATTCCTGGCTTGGTCGGAATTTCAAGGTAACCCTCGGAGTCGACCTGAAACGGTGTTACGGGAAGTTCTTCGATATAGGCGCAAGGGGTCAGGTACTCGACGTATCGTGCAACAGGAATTGCAGCAGACAACTGCAAGTCCGCCGCCAACCCGACAGCGGTATTCCAGCCATGAGGAACCAGCGTGACGTTGTGGTCGAACGCAATCCAAGCCAGGCGTCGAGATTCTGATAGTCCGCCATTCTTTGTACAGTCAGGTTGGATGATGTCGACGGCTCGTCGTTCCAGCCACGGCATAAACGATTGTCGCCGAGTCAGAACTTCTCCCCCCGCGATAGGAACGGGCGAAACTCGAGTCAATTCGATATAGCCTTCAATGTCGTCCGGAGGCAATGGTTCTTCGAACCACGTGATATCGTAATAGTCGAGCATGAAGGCGGTCTCACGAGCCCAATTCGTACCGTGCGGCCAGAACTGTTCACTTCCTCCGGCGTCGACCATCAACTCAACATGTTCACCCACGGTTTCGCGAGCCGTGCGAACCAGCAATTCGTCGAACTTGCGATCGCGTCGACCGAACGGCCTCCAGCCCATCTTTATCGCCTTGAAACCACGATCAACAACGCTGCGCAAAGCATCTGCCAACTCTGCTGGTTCATCGAACAATATCGACCCATACGGCTTGATCCGTTGTCGGTAGTTTCCGCCTAGTAGGCGAGAAACTGGCTGAGAACAGGCTTTACCCATGATATCCCACAGGGCGATATCAATGCCGCTGATGGCATGTTCGACCGATCCCCCTCGTCCTTGCCAGAAACTCGACTGCCTCAGTTTCTCGGAAACACGTTCTGGTTCGACGCCAGATTCACCCTTTAACAACGGCCAAAGAAGCGCGACAGCCCCTTCGACCAATGTTCCTGACGTGAAACAACTTCCCCATCCGTAAAGACCCTGGTCCGTACGAATTTGGACGAGCGTGTGCAGGTTCTCCTGTGGTTCATGCCCTTGTGGCCAACCGCCGTCGACAGTGGCACCGGTCAAAGGAATCACTTCGATTTCGGTAATCTTCATGTGAGTTCGATCATCTTTCCATGGTCTCGCGCGGAGGTCAGGCAGGCGTCAACGACCTTCTGGGTCTTTAATGCGATTTCGCTCCATACCGGGTCGTTCTTGCCCGAAAGAACCATGTGAGAAAAATTCCGGAACAGATTCGTTTCCTGCGAATTTGCCCATCCATTGCTGTATTCGGGAACCGCAACGCGACGAGTGTGATCTTCCATATTAAAGTCGCAACTCTTCTGATTCAAACACCCGTTGGTTACGGTGAACGCAGTCTCATTGCCGTAATAAGGAACGACGAAATCTCCGACGTGGGCGTATCCCTTGGTCCCACTGATATTGGCCCATTGTTGGGTTTCGGTCAGGAATGAACAGTAAAAGCTCGACGAAACTCCATCGGCAAAAAACAATTCGCCCGAAAACTCCGTCGGCACTGCAGACTGACTGTCGGCTCGACGAGCTTCCGTCAACATTCTTCCGCTGACGCGAAGCGGCATTTGATAGTTCATGACCCACAACGCGAAGCGGATATTGTACCAGCCAAGATCGCCAAGACACCCAAGCGGTTCCAGTTCACCACTGGCTCGAATGTTGCTCTTCGCAAATTCTTCCGTCCCATTGAAACTGAACTGACTGGTGATTCGTCGCAACTGACCGACGCTTTGTCCATCGTTCAGTGTTTCACGCAGTTTGTTCAGCCTGAGGCTGTGCATGAACATCACCCCGTCCATGAACTGGACATTGTGCTTCTTGCAGGCCGCGATCATCTCGGCCACTTCGCTGGCATCGCAGCCAACCGGCTTTTCGGCCAGAACGTGCTTCCCCGCTTCCGCCGCGCGAATCACCCATTCTTTACGCAAACCGGTCGGAATCGGCAAATAAACGGCATCGACATCAGTCCGCTTTAACAACTCGTCATAGCTGCCCAATGCGACAGGTTTCGTTTCAAACGAGGAATGCGCCTGGCATTCGTCAATAAACTGTTGCGCCTTTTCGACGCTGCGACTCGCGACAGCAGTAATTATGGCGTTTTCAGAGTTCTTGATTGCCAGCCAATTCTTGCGCGCGATATGTGCAGCAGAAAGAATCCCCCATCGACAGACACGATTGCTCATGATTTATGCTCCTTTGTTAACTTAGATCTGCGAATATTCGGCGGGTGTGAGTAGTTTGTTTGTGATCTTAGACACGATTCGTTTGTCTTCGTATTCGGGGATCGATTTGAGTTTGAACCATTCCGGATCGGATCGGAACTTGTTCCAGGCTTCCACTCGGGCGGCTTCGTCGTCAAAGGCGAGCAAATAGGTCAGGTTCGGGATGCGTGTTCCGAGAATCGCTTCGCCGAACAGGACGGGTGTCAGACCCGTGCGTCGGAAGATCTCGATCTCGCCCTTGTTGAACATTTCGATCTTTTTCTTACTCGCCGCTTCGTTGTGGCTTTCGTAGATCCGCAGATTGTACAGACTCGCTCTTTTCGCTGGAGTTTCCAGTTTCGGCATCGTTTCAAATGCCGAAAGCAAAGAACTCTCAATCCGGTCGTAAACAGGATCGGTCGCAGGGATTGCCAGGTAGTCGGAAGCCGATCTCAGGTATTCGGGGGCAACGGCCAGGCTTGCATTAATGGTTGCCATTTGCTCGAGGCTTTGATACGGAATCAGGAGATGAGCAATGGGGCTGGACGGCACAGGTCTTTCGTAAAAGGCGCCGACTTGCTTGATTCCCAGCCGGTTCAGTGCCGGAATAAGCGATGCAGAGAAGTATCGATCCAGGATCGCCTGTTTATCAGGTTTCAAGGCGTAGGTGCGCAGTTCGAAGAATTCACGCCCCCCTTTTTCGGTTGCCGCATCGGCTGTGTTTGCGAGTACCGGCATAGCCACAAGTCCTCCAGCAGTTAATGACGACTGAAGAAACGTTCTACGCTCCATCGTTGCTTTCCTTACGTGTTGAATTCGCCAAAACAAGATAGGTTTGCACTCGTGTGTATCAGACACTGTTGTAGAGCGAAGGGAACGTTTTGAAAACTGACTCACTCTGCCAAAAATGCAAAAGAGTATTGACCACGAAACACGCAGCGCGGGCTTCGCCCGCGACAGATTATCAGGTTGTAACCTGTTGACTCGTATCATGCGTGTCTGTAGGGTGACTTGCGGGTGTGCGTGTCTCTGGATTGGTTGCCGCTTCGTTCGCGAAGAGAGTGACCGCTTCGGGGCTACCCCGAAGACGTTGGTTTGCTTGATATTCCGTTGCGCGAGGGTTCCACCACCTTGTGGTGATTACCTCGCGCCTTACCCGACTTGGCGGGGCACGCCACCCAATTTTTATGCCGATTCGTGAAAGTCTCGCCGAAGCGATTGTTGAGTCCTTCCTCGGTGGATCATGGACCATCACCGGATTGTCGTCGCGGGCAGGGTCACTGTTCGCGATCGAACGTCCGAGACAATGGCTTGATTCGTTGGTGACAGCGGTCCTTGTCGCCTTCCCGGCAAGTTCACCTCGTCCAACCGCGCGGACATTGAAATCGTTTATCATCAACAACACCCAAGTCAGACGGGTCGAGCGGCGAGAAGGGGAAGGACGTCTCAAGCGACGGCGGCCTGAGTGGCAACCGTCGATGCAGCCGGCTGATGGGGAACCGTCTCGATGGAAGATTCCTGAGATTGTCTCGCCCGGGCAATTGGCTGATTGGCTGGGTCTGACCTCTGGCGAATTGGATTGGTTCGCTGATCCAGCAGGTTGGGGCTCTGATTCCCCCGGCGAACCGCTACGCCACTATCGATACCATTGGATACAAAAGCCATCTGGCGGAATCCGGCTGCTGGAGTCACCTAAGCCACAATTGAAGGAAATTCAGCGAAAAGTCCTTGATGAGATTGTCGGTTGCATTCCCGTCCACGACGCGGCTCATGCCTTCAGGACGGGGAGGTCGATTGTGTCGCATGTCACGCCTCACGCCTGCCAGCACGTGATTTTGCACATCGACTTGCGAGAATTTTTCCCTTCGGTTCGTGCGTCACAGGTGAACGCGACGTTTCGAACGATGGGATACCCCGAAAAAGTCGCCTCGCTGTTGACCGGGCTTTGCACCGTTTCCACGCCCTCTTACGTGTTAAACGCCGGCGTACAGCGCGTTCGTGACGAAGGAACATGGCTGCGTCATCGTGCACCACACTTGCCGCAGGGTGCCCCGACGTCTCCGGCTTTGGCGAATTTATGTGCCCGCCGATTGGACGCTCGTCTGGCGGGTTTGGCCCGAGTTGCCGAGGTCACATACACGCGCTATGCCGATGATCTTGTATTTTCGGGCGGACGCGAGTTGGCAAAGTCGTTGCCCCGTTTTCGTATCCTGGTCAACGCCATAATTCTGGACGAAGGCTTTGAGATTCGACATCGAAAGACGCATGTTATGATTCAAGGAACGCGACAGCAGATTTCGGGAATCCGAGTCAATCATCACCCCAACATTCCCCGCGAGACATACGACGGACTGAAGGCGATACTTCACAATTGCCAGCGATTCGGATGGCATTCGCAGAATCGTGAAGGACACCTGCATTTTCGCGAGCACTTACAAGGACGGCTGGCGTACTGGTCGTCAATCTGCCCTGAACGAATTTCGAAACTGCAACAATTGTTCGATCAGATCGACTGGTCGCGGTAGCTGAGCTCAATTAATCTTCCGCTTTTCCGTCGTCGCTCATTTTCACGATTTTGGGGTCGAAGCGAGCGACCGTTTCCACGAGATCCTCTTGTTCTCGCATCACGTCGAGTATGTTCTTGTAGACATAGGGGACTTCATCCGCTCCCGCAGAGAGGACGCGGACCCCTTTGACTTCGAGGTCCCTTTGGACGGCTCGCCAACTGTACTTTTCACGTGCTGCTGTGCGACTCATTCGGCGTCCGGCGCCGTGTGAGGCTGAATTCAAACTGGCCGCGTTTCCCTTTCCTCGCACGATAAATGCCGGGTCGGCCATCGAGCCCGGAATGACACCGAGAACACCAAGTCCGGCTGGAGTCGCTCCCTTGCGGTGAACGATCAATTCGCGTCCGTCGTGGACTTCTTTCCAGGCGAAGTTGTGATGGTTTTCGACTCCAGCGAGAATCCGACCGCCGACAATCTGCGAGACCAACCGGTGAATGACATGATGATTCGCGGCAGCATATTCACCCATCAGAGTCATCGCCGCCCAGTATTCCTGGCCCGCTTCTCCCTCCATGTCGAGCCACGCCAGTCGGCCCAGGTCTTCGTAGCGTTTTGGTAATCTTGTTCGGGCGATGTTGCTATAGGTGTCGCAAACGGCCGCTCCGGTACCACGGCTGCCGCTGTGGCTCATCAATGCAACGTACTCACCGGGGTCCAGTCCAAGTTCCTCGTCTCGCTGCGAGAGCGTCAGAACTCCAAACTCGACAAAATGATTTCCCGAGCCGGATGTCCCCAGTTGCTTCCAGGCCCGGTCGCGATTCTCTCGCGTGACACGAGAAACCGTCCAGTCGGCATCCATCACATCGTGCTGTTGAGGTCGTTCGTGGACCGAACCGACACCGAATCGCGTCCCCTTTTCAATCGCACTTTTAAACCGATGAAAATTGTCGGTCAGTTGTGACGGGGGAATATCCAGCACGGACAGCTTCATCCGACAGGCGATGTCGACACCGACTGCAAACGGAACAACGGCGTTGTCCAAAGCCAGCACGCCACCGATCGGCAAGCCGTAACCGACATGAGCGTCTGGCATCAACGCGGCAGCGGTAGCCATCGGAAGTGCACAGGCCTGGCGCATCTGTGCCCGGCAGGCATCGTCGATTTCCTCGCCCCAGACCTGGTAATCAATTGGTGCGGGTCGAGAGAAGTTCGCTGCTTCCATTACTTCGCAGGCTAATCGACCAAAATGAGGATGAGCCGCGTAATCAGATGGAGAGGCAAGAACTTTTCCGATCAATTGTTTCACTTCCCTGCCTCGCAGTTCCTCTGCTTCGACTGCGAGCTGGATCCCTTCGATTGCCGCGCGAAGGCATTCTTCGGGAACGCCCAGCTTCCGTAATTGTGTTGTGTTCATTCGTGTTGGTTCCAATTTTTACGTGAAGACACGGCTCGACGGTGATAGGTTACTGGAAATGGACATCATCCCAACACTGGGAATTCTTCAAAAAACGAACGGATTCCGCGATGCATCAACGATTGCCTCTCAGTCAGGATACGGCTAGTTTATTTCAAAGTCGTAAGTTTCGTGAGATCAGCGACTCAGAGGTTGTACTTCTTATGTGGATGAGATTCCCTTTCAATTTGTCTCGTGGAACCTTCAAAAGTCGAAAATCTACTCGTTTGATCCGACGGTTGAAGCGACAAAATCCGGCACATTCCGTATTGATACTGATCGGACTCATGTTGACGTCCGAAAACATTCTCGCAGCCGAGCCGACCCATCACACCGGAAGTGAAGCAAGTCTGGTCCTACCCGACCTGAATAGCGTCAGGTTTCTTTTCGACACTGTCGGCGGACGTGACTTGCTTTGGCTGGGGCTGGTGGTCTCAGTCGCCGGGATCATATTTGGTCTCGTTGTTTCCGCCCAATTAAAAAGGCTCCCTGTTCACTCATCAATGCGAGATGTGTCAGAACTGATCTACGCGACCTGTAAAACATATCTGCTGACTCAGGGGAAATTTCTTTTCACGCTGTGGCTGTTCATCGGGGCTGTCATCGTCCTGTACTTCAAATTTGTGGAAGCCCTAGAATGGTCAAAGGTCGCAACAATTCTTGTCTTTAGCGTGATCGGTATCCTGGGAAGTTACTTTGTCGCCTGGTTTGGAATTCGCGTGAATACCTACGCAAATTCCCGCACAGCATTTGCCAGCCTGACCGGCAACGCATTCCCCTGTTACGCTATCCCGTTGAAAGCCGGAATCAGTATCGGAATGCTTTTGATCAGCGTTGAACTCTTATTGATGCTGATCATTCTCATGTTCGTCCCAGGTGCCTATGCAGGACCTTGCTTTATCGGGTTTGCCATCGGCGAATCGCTGGGGGCTGCCGCGCTTCGTGTCGCCGGGGGGATTTTTACGAAGATTGCCGACATTGGTGCCGATCTGATGAAGATCGTCTTCAAAATCAAAGAGGATGATGCGAGAAACCCCGGTGTGATCGCGGACTGTACCGGCGATAACGCCGGCGACTCCGTCGGTCCCTCGGCCGATGGATTTGAGACATATGGTGTGACCGGAGTTGCACTGATCACTTTTATTCTTCTCGCGGTCAAAGACCCGACCATTCAGATTCAGTTGCTGGTCTGGATCTTTATGATGCGAGTGATGATGGTTGTCGCATCGGGGGCGTCATACTTCATCAACGAATCGATGGCATTGAAGAAATACGGCAAACTCGAAAGTTTTAACTTTGAAGATCCTCTGACTTCACTCGTCTGGCTCACGTCAATTCTCTCGGTCATCCTGACGTTTATCGTTTCGGCCACACTCATTCCGTCGGTGGGCGATTCGTCATTGTGGTGGAAGTTATCGATTATTATTACGTGCGGAACGCTTGCCGGGGCGATCATCCCTGAAGTCGTCAAGCTGTTTACCTCAACCGAATCGGCACACGTCCGTGAAGTGGTGACGTCATCGGGACAGGGAGGCGCCTCGCTCAATATCCTGTCGGGATTGGTTGCTGGAAATTTCAGTGCGTACTGGCTGGGAATGATCATTCTGCTGTTGATGACGGTGGCCTATCTGATCAGTACATTGATCAGCGAGCAAATGATGCTCGCCCCGGCGGTCTTTGCGTTCGGCCTGGTCGCGTTCGGATTCCTGGGCATGGGACCCGTGACGATTGCCGTCGACAGCTATGGTCCGGTCACCGACAATGCCCAGTCGGTCTATGAATTATCGACCATCGAGTCGTTGCCGGGTATACAGCAAGACCTGGAAACGAACTTTCAGTTTACGCCCAATTTTGAGCGCGCCAAAGACAATCTGGAAAAGAACGATGGTGCGGGGAATACATTCAAGGCGACAGCCAAGCCGGTCCTGATTGGTACAGCAGTTGTCGGCGCAACAACGATGATCTTTTCGATCGTCCTGGATCTCACGAACGGCCTTCAATCAGATCTGGTCGTCAAGCTGTCAATTCTTTATCCACCGTTTCTGCTCGGTTTGATTGCAGGTGGGGCCGTGATCTACTGGTTTACGGGTGCTTCAATCCAGGCTGTGACAACCGGCGCCTATCGAGCAGTTGAATTCATCAAGCAAAAGATCAATCTGGACGAAAGCGTCAAGAAGGCATCCGTTGAGGACAGCAAAAAGGTCGTCGAGATCTGCACGAAATACGCTCAGGAAGGGATGTTTAACATCTTCATGACTGTGTTTTTTACGACGCTGAGTTTTGCGTTTATGGAACCGTATTTCTTCATTGGTTACCTTGTCTCGATCGCCATTTTCGGGCTTTATCAGGCAATCTTCATGGCCAATGCGGGGGGCGCCTGGGACAATGCCAAGAAGCTCGTGGAGACCGAATTGAAAGCCAAGGGTACAGACCTTCACGCGGCCTGTGTCGTTGGCGATACTGTGGGCGATCCATTTAAGGATACGTCATCAGTGGCACTTAATCCGATCATCAAGTTCACCACGCTTTTCGGTTTGCTGGCCGTACCGCTGGGTGTTTCAATGCATGAGAACCTGGGGTCTCTGGTGACGGTAGCGATTGCATTAGGGCTGCTGGCGGTCTCGATGGCATTTGTCTTGCGATCGTTTTATGGAATGCGAATTACCGTCAGTGACGAAGTGAAATAATGTCAAATAGCCCTGATGCTGCTGAATTGCCGTCCCCCCTTGTTCGCGGGCTATTGTGGGTCACACTACAAACGCTCTTTCAGACCATCTTCTGCTTTTGGCTCGGCTATCGAGCCAAGGGCTACGAACGGCTGGAAAAAGAGGAAGGCGCGATGGTTCTCGCCAACCATCAAAGCTTTCTCGATCCTCTTCTGGTTGGTTTGCCATTTAGACGTCCTGTCAGTTTTCTTGCACGCGAGAATCTTTTTAACGTCCCGGTCGTTGGCTGGGTGCTGAAGAATACGCATGTGATGCCGATTAATCAGGAAGCGGCCAGTACCGCCAGTTTGCGTCAAACGATCAGCAAACTGCAACATGGTTTTCTGGTGGGTATCTTCCCTGAAGGGACGCGCACGTTGACCGGTGAACTCGGCGAAGTGAAGCCTGGATTCGCCGCGATTATCAGACGTGCAAAGCGGCCAATTTATCCCGTGGGGATCGCTGGAGCTTATCAAGCACTCCCCTATGGAGGCTGGTTTTTGAAACCAACTCGCGTTCGTGTCGTCTTCGGTGACCCGATCACCGTTGAAGAACTCGAAAGTTTTTCCAACCGGGATCAGGACGGCGCGCTTTGCGCACTCGTTCAAACGAGAATCGCTGCCTGTTGTGATGCCGCAGAACTGTGGCGAAAGACCGGCACGGCGCCCAGCGAAACCTAGTCGTGGTAACGAGACCCCATCCCCACTACGGGGGTGGTTAACGGGCCTTTGCCCTAGCGGCAGAAATCAGACTCACGAACTGTAGAGAATTCATCGTTTAACCGCGCCTCGAAGAGAAGCGAGTCAACCGGCATCACTGAAAAACTCGAGGCGTCATGGCTCATTTGGCTATTGCCGTTGCGCTTCCTGAGCGTCACTTTCTCAATCCGTTCTTGCCTTCGGAGTCCAACGCCGCTTGAAGAGCTTGGCTGGGCGCCGATCCGCCGGCGCCGACGGCTGCGGGTTAAACGATGAATCTGTCACCTCTTCGTTCATTCCCTTGTCGCTTCGGCACGCAAGCTAACCAGTTGCATTTCTTCACCGGCTGTGATTGTTACGTCCCCGCTACCACATTTCAGACAAATGAAACGAAAATCCATCACTCGAAAGTTTTCGTGGCAGGCCAGACAGATTGCCGATAGCGGTATCACTTCAATCGCCAATTGAACCGGGGTCGGCCAGTACTCAGCAGCCATCTCGTCGAATGCCGATTTGACGAGATGTGGCTCAACGCCGGAAAACTCACCGATCGAAATCCGGATCTCGTGAATCTGGCTGAGACGACGATTTCGTCCTTCTTCGAGAACCTGCTCGATCAATCCTTTCACCAGCGATCGTTCATGCATCGTGGTATTTTTCCCAAATCAGGTCGGCCACACGAGCCGCTGCCAGACGAGTCGTCGCCGAGGGATTTGTTCCGGGAGTCCAGGCCGTTCCTTCCACTGTCCAGATCTCGGCCGAAACAGGAAAACTGTTCAACGAGTATCCAAGTTCCATGACTTCGAACAGCGAAAGATCATGCGATCCTTTACGAGGACGATCGATCGCGGCATCTTCGACCAGCCTCTGCTGACATCGATCAGTTTCCGTGTTCCGATGTTGAACCAGAATTGCCGGCGTCCAAATCCCACAGTGAATTGCCCCTGGATTGCCGTTTCCGCTGCATGCATCACAGACCACAAGGTCTTGATCGGGTTCGATGACGTTGAGCAGTTCTGCTGGATGCTGCAGACACGCAAGGCTTGACTCAGGAAAGTTTCTTTCGCGCAGACGCCTGACCACAAGCCAGCCCGCCTGATCGTCGCCGTGATGACTGCCCAACCCGATCACAATCGGCCAGTTCACGAGGATTCCTCCCATCGCACCTTCAGAAAGTGTGTCGAGCAACTGATGCAGAGGTCATACGTCCGCACTAGCCGTTCGCAGTCGATCGCCAATTCATCGCGAGTCGCTCCGGCCTGCAATCGAGACGTCAGATGTTGCACCAGGTCATGCTCGATCTGTCGCTGATTCTGTGACGTGGGAGGAATGATCCGTCCCGAAACGATTCTTCCTGCCTGATCAACACGGTATTCGTGAAAGAGAATCCCACGCGGTGCTTCCGTTGCCGCACAACCACTCCCATCTTGGTGCTGGTAATCAACATGGGCGATCCCGGTCGAATCGTAATCTCGCAGAATGGAAAGAGCCTCTTCATAGGCATGCACAAGTTCCAGACATCGGGCGATGATGTTTTTGAAAGGATTGCGACAGTCTGCCGCAAGGCCGACTTCGTCCGCCAGTCTTCGCGCTGTGGGAGACAACCGGTCTCGATTGTGATTGATCCGTGCCAGCGGTCCGAGAAAATACGATGTTCGTTCTTTGCGTCGAACCGCATGCAGAGCGGTTGAATGTGCGACGTGTTCCTCGACGAAGTTCTGATCGTACTCTGTCACCGGGATTTTGAGACCAGTGCTCGAAACGATTTCCCCTTCGTTCATCGGATATTCATCAGGATGGGTCAACGACACATATTCATAAGGTTGCTCGAAGTCGGGAAAGTAAAACGTGGCGGCCCAGCGAGTCGCTTCGGTTGCCGCCTGCACGCCCCATTCGAAATGAGGAATCAGCGAGGCCATCTCTTGAGCGTTTGGCAGCCGATGAAAACCACCGACCCTGACATTGATCGGGTGGATGGCACGACCACCGACCACTTCCAGCATGCGGTTGCCAAACTTTTTCAATTGCAGGCCACGTTTGATTTCATCAGGAAAACGCTGAGCCAGCGCAATCCCGCTTGCCGCACCGAAGAAATCAGGAGCGTGTAGCAGATGGACATGGAGTGCATGGCTTTCAATCCATTCGCCACAGTACAGCAATCGCCGCAATCTTCGAATTTTCGGTGTAATCTGAATTCCCAGCGCCGCTTCCAGCGCGTGAACCGAACTCATCTGATACGCCACAGGACAGATCCCGCAAATCCGCGCTGTAATATCGGGAGTTTCTTCTAATGGACGTCCGCGAAGCAGTGCTTCGAACAATCGAGGCGGTTCGTAAATATTCAGTTTCACATTATCGATCGCGCCATCACGCAAGCGGATCGTCACCCCCCCCTCCCCTTCGACTCGGGTCAGGATCGGAACCTCAATCAAGTCGTTCGAAGTCACGATCGGCATCCTTCGTTACTCGGTCGGAGAATCACCAGTTGTTCTGACGCATGTTGGAATTCGGGCGCTGCAGCGTTGAAGCTTCGAAGCAGCGGTACCAGCTTTTCAGGCGAATGTCCGTGTATGCGAAACTGGGAGACGAGCGACGTGGTGTTCGCTGGCTGACTGGGCCCAAAGCAACCGTAACAACCACGGTCGTAGGCAGGACAAATCGCACCGCACCCGGACTGAGTGACCGGACCCAGACACGGAATTCCGCGTGCGACGACATGGCAGACTGTTCCCCGGTGTTTACAGTCGAGACAGACACTGTGGCTTGGCACACGAGGCTGGCGCCCTTCGGCGAGTGCCACAAGAATGTCGACAAGCTGATGATGATTGATCGGGCAACCGTGAAGCGCAAAATCGACAAGTACGTGATCGGCAATTGCCGACGATGTGGCGAGTGTGCGAATGAATTCGGGACTTGGATAGACCGACTGCACCCATTCGTCGATCTGACCCCAGTTCCTTAATGATTGAATTCCCCCTGCAGTGGCACAGGCACCGATCGTCATCAGGAATTTCGAATCGGCTCGCACACGTCGGATACGCGCGGCATCTTCTTCGGTCGTGATCGAACCTTCGACAAGGGCGACGTCATACGGTCCTGGCTGAAGATCACTGCTTGCTTCCGCAAAGTGGGCAATCTCGACCCGATCACAGATCGCCAGCAATTCGTCTTCGGCATCGAGAAGCGAAAGCTGGCAGCCATCGCACGATGCGAACTTGAAGACAGCGAGTCGAGGTTTACGGGGCATCAGAGTTGCTCCACGAAGAGGTAGGGACGAATTCGATCATATCGCAGGACCGGACCATCCTTACAAATGAATTCTGGCCCGAGTTGGCAATGCCCGCACAGACCTGCTGCACATTGCATGTTACGTTCCATCGAAACCCAGATCCGTCTCGTATCGATTCCCAGCCGCAGTCCGCTCATTGCGGCATACTTCATCATGACCTCGGGGCCACATGTCACCAGATGAGTCCGCTCGGGTCGCGGTAGTTGAAGACGATCGATCAACTGGGTAACCACGCCGACATGACCGTTCCAGCCAGCGGTCGATCGATCAACTGTCAACGTCACTTCAATATCACGTTTCTGCCATGCGGCGTATTCCGTGGGATAAAGCAGTCCTTCCGAAGTACGTGCCCCCAGGATCAACCAGATTTTTCCGAACTGCTCACGATGATTCATTAAGTGATAGACCAGCGGTCGAAGCGGTGCCATCCCTAACCCGCCAGCGACGATGAGAACGTCGTTACCCACCAGTTCTGCCACAGGCCATCCCGTTCCGAACGGGCCACGCAGGCCAAGTGTGTCGCCTCGCTCTAATCGCGCCAGTGTTTTCGTCACGTTGCCCGCGACTCGCACGGTGTGAATCCAGCCATCCTTTCGAGCGGGATCGCCGCTCATCGAAATCGCGCATTCGCCCACGCCGGGTAAGTACAGCATGTTGAATTGACCAGGGACAAATTCGTACGTCGAGGAACTATTGCCGTCGATCACCACCAGGTGATACGTCGCAACCCCTTCGGTTTCATCAATCAAGTCGGCAATTCGCACGGTGTGAGTGAACCAGGGATTCTCGTGCAAGGTTGGCGGGATGGATGTCATGGCGAGGCTCCCTCCCGAATAGCGGCCACTTCTTCCGTAATATCGATCCCGACGGGACACCACGTGATACAGCGACCACACCCCACACAGCCCGACGTTCCGAACTGAGCGTGCCAACCGTCCAGTTTGTGTGTTAACCACTGCCGATAGCGCGAGGCGGTATCGTTACGAACGAGGCTGCCGCCGAGATAGCTGAAATCCGGATTGAAGCACGAGTCCCAAGTCCGTTCCCGTTCGACGCGATCCATATTCAGGTCTCTGACCTCAGTAACCGACGAACAAAAACAAGTGGGGCAAACCATGGTGCAGTTCGTGCAGGAAAGACAACGCTCGCCGAC
Organism: uncultured Schlesneria sp.; assembly: GCA_903858935.1. Taxonomy (GTDB): domain Bacteria; phylum Planctomycetota; class Planctomycetia; order Planctomycetales; family Planctomycetaceae; genus Schlesneria. The sequence continues at coordinate 26,900 of CAIOKO010000079.1, forward strand.
GTCTTTCCAACGGGGATGATCCAGATTGCTGAGGAGCAGTCCCGGCAGATCGCTGGTTTCCATGTGTTTTGTGATCTGGGCGACCGCCTGTTGACGAGCATTCTCGGCTAATCTCAGTTGTTCGGGAGTTGCGTCATCGATTGAGGGCGAGATGACGTTATCGTTGTCCGTATTCGAAACGACTGAAGTTCCTTCGCTTGCGCGTCGGGCCAGGTTGACGAACACGTCGAGGACTTCGCGGCCTCGTTCCGAACCAACTTCACAGAGAAAGCCCGAGTCGATTTCCGTCAGGGCCAGATCGAACCCTTTCTCGCAGCGTGGTCCGGTTTTCATCGACGTGCAAAAACAGGTGCTCGCCGCCTGAGTGCAATTGACTGCGATGACAAAGAGTTGTTCTCGCCGTTCGCGATAGAGCGGGTCCTGATACGGTCCGTCGAGAAACACTTGATCCTGAATCCGCATCGCGGCAAGTTCACAGGCTCGCACGCCAAGTAACGCGAACTTCGTCGTATCGGCGGATCGTGTGATGAACTGCCATCCGCTTTCTGTCCTTTCGGCACTGAGCAGCGTTGTCTTCGGTGGAAAAAGATATTTTTTCCAGGAATGTGGACCAACCACAAACCCGAACAACGACTCATCGTCACGTTTTTTCAGCCGATAATGACCTGGAGCTTGTTCGTCAGTCCAACCCTGTGGCAACTGATCGATCGACTGAATTTCGCTATAGACGATCGCTTCCTGGTCTACGGTGGGTCCTACTACGGAGTAGCCTCGATGCCGAAGTACATCGATCAAGAATTGCAGTTGAGACTTGGCAAAGTAGATCGGCGAAACTGGAGTAACCATCAATTAAAGCCCCTGGTTCGTGGGCGCCGGTTCCAAAATGGGGACGTGTTCGCCAAACAGGTCAAGCAACTGTAGTCGAGTTGCCAGCAGGCGACGCGACAACGCCGAGGCCAATTGACGCATGACGTGATAGCCGATCTCGTGCTCTGATTCACAAAGACCTTGTAATTCGACACTGGGAAAAGCAACTGTCCGAACCGGTTCAAGAGCAACTGCTGTGGACGTCATCGTCGAATTTCCAACAAGAGCCGACCATGCCAGCACGTCGCCTGGCCCTGCTGTCAGGATGGGGACACGTCCGCGCCGTGGAACAAACATATCCAGCCGGACATGCCCATCAACGACGACATGAAATTCCGAGTGCTCGGTCCCTTCTGAGAATAATATCTCGCCAATCGCATAGGCCCGAGCATGCGCGATGCGGCCAAGTCTGACGACCAGATCGCTTGGCATTGCTCGCAAAAAGTCGCAGTAACTGACCGTCTCAAGTAATGACATGCATCCCCTCGTTTCCTGACGACCGATTAATTAAGTTCGGTGTCCTCGCGAACAACTCGTAGCATGGGCTTCAGCCCGTGCGAAACAGCATCTTGCCCGAGCCCCAAGAAAAGACTGGCATCTCTCTGCGAACAACTTTCACCAGAGGGACCATTCCCACGATCGTCGTCTTCGAGCATGAAACCTGACTCACGATTCCAGTTTATAGATTTCTTCCAAAGTAGCCATCATCGCTCCGCGTGATGAGCATGCGTCGAAAACGATTCAAGCGTTGCCGAGCATCGGGACAAATTCATTTTTAGATTTCCATTTTGAAAACGAGTGGACCGTAATTCGCCGGGTTCTCGAACAATGCTCATCACGCGGAGAGGCTGTCATTTTTTGCATTTTACCGACGAATTTCACGGAATGAATCTTTCCACGCTTGTGATCA
>CAIOKO010000080.1 GCA_903858935.1 uncultured Schlesneria sp.
AATCGATAGGGAACGATATACTTGACTCACCACGGCTATTTGGTGTGAATTTTCGCCGTCTTCCCGATTCCACAAAAAAGTCGAGCGATCTACTTCGATGACGACTTGGCGTCTCGCTCTGTCTGCTCTCGCCGTTCCACTTCCGATTTTGGAACCGAGATGATCTTTTTCATGGCCTCGTCGAACGCCGGTAACGCTTTGGAGAAGATGTGTCGATTATCGGTTTCGGTTGAATTGCTTTTTTCAAATGACACTTCAAAAACTCCTTTTTTCGTATTGCTGGGCACATGCATGCGCCGACATGGCCTACTGGCTTAATAAGTTCCGCCATCGTAGGAGTTGTCCATGACCATTGCAATTGCGCTCGCCACCTATGAAGGGGTTGTGTTTGGGTGCGACTCGGCAGCGGCCGTAGGCGATGCGTCGTCCAATCCTCCAGGGCAAGTAGTCCAAATATTTAATGCAGCACAGAAAATATTTGAGATTGGACCGGCGAATCAACAATTCATCGCTGGCTCTTCGTTTTCAGGGATGTTCATGACTGATGGAAATGGTTTTTTTGGTCCATTTTCGTGGCGTGACATTGTCAACAAATTCTATGTTGAAAGTGCTCAGGACTTGAAATATGGCGATGACGTAGCTCAATGTTTTTCCGACTTCGCAACGAGGGAGTGGGCGAGACTAAAAACTTTGAATCTTGTGAGTGCAACAGCTTCATTGCCTCATAGCAAGATAATGCTCGCCATAATCCCGAAGGGATCAACGGAGATTGTCGCCGCTACAGTAGAGTGCAGCGACGGAAGCAATAAGCATCCAATAACTCACATGGTTTCTCCTGGATGGGCGTTTGGTGGTCTTTCGGAAACAGTTGGAAGGTTGATTGACGGCTACGATCCGCGAATAAAGAAACACCTAATAGCAAATGGTGTAGCGGAGTCGCTTATCGATGCCGCAGCCGAGTCGTGTGACGAGAGACCATTGACAAAATTCATTCCATTGCGTGATGCAATTGGTATGGTCCATTGGCTTGTTTACAGTACAATTCAAGCTCACAGATTCAAAGACGCTGGGCCGCTAGTGGCTGGCGATATTGAGATAGCGACACTAACGACGGATCGGGGATTTAGATGGGCAATTCACAAATCATTGACGAGCGGGATCATTCCAAGATCGATGGGTTAATGCCGGTAACGCCAACCCGAGAATGGTGGGACCGCGTTCCTTCCAATTATCAACATCTAGTGCCACTTGCTCCAACATCGGACATGATTGTTAAATCATTCCTCGTTCCTAGGAAGTTAACTCCGAGTACTGCAATCGCTTCCCAAGAATCCGAGACATGACCGCATTGAACCGCTGAGCGTCGGTCAATTTCCGTTCATTGAATCGGAAGACCTGTTCGTCGACATATCGGAACAGATGCCAGGGCATGACACTGATGTAGGTTCCCTTCAATCCACGCTTGAGAAGTGACCAGAAGTTTTCCATCGAATTTGTGTGGACGTCGCCCCGGACGTATTCGACAGCATGATCAACCGTTTCGTGAATGTAGATGTCGCTCAGTCCTTCGTATGACTTCAGAGCGTCGGTATAGACTTTTGAGCCAGCTTCGACAACTTCCCGAATGTTCGGCTGAAGAGTCTTTCGCTTCGAGTTTCGAACGACTCCTGCCAGCACTCGACCACCACGTTCAATGATTCCCTGAACGATGATCTTGCCAACCGCGCCCCGTCCGTTGATTTTCTTTTCTCGGATATGCTTGTGCATGTTTTTGGCTTTACCGCCAACGAAAGTTTCGTCGGCTTCGATCACACCGGACATCTTCTTGAAAGTTCCCTCTTGCATTGCCAAGCGGATTCGATGCAGCATGTGCCAAGCCGACTTCTGAGTGATTCCAAGATCACGGGCGAGTTCGTGACTGCTGATTCCGTTCTTGCAGTTCGTCACGCACCAGACCGCGACAAACCACTTGTCCAAGCCGAGCGGAGAATCTTCGAAGATCGTCCCGACTTTGTACGAGAACTGCTTGCGGCAACCTTTTTCGTTGCATCGCAGCATTTTGCGGGTTCTGATCTCTGCAACCTTTTGGCTACCACATATTGGGCAGACGATGTTTCCATCTGGCCACTTGATTTGCCTCATGTACTCGTTGCACTGATCGATATCAGAGAAGAATCGGACGGCTTCGATTAGACTGGTTGGCGTGTTGCACATGATTCGGTTTCTCGGTTGACGTTCGTGACAACCGAATTATAACCGGATAGCCGTGGTGAGTCAAGTATATCGTTCCCAATCGATAT
>CAIOKO010000081.1 GCA_903858935.1 uncultured Schlesneria sp.
CCAACATCGAGTGCCCCGAAGACGGGGCTTTACCAACACATTTTCGTGTAACCTATGTCCCCGAACGCGCGCCACCCTTGTGTCCGGCCCAAACACACGGGGGCGGTGGGGTTTCGTTGGGATGACTTGGGCGGCACGGGCTGAGGCCCATGCTACGCCCGAACGGAAATTGGGGTTGTTAGAACTTGTCCCGATCGTTCGATTAGAATCGCCAGAGTTCATTTAACCTCAAACGCGGTGGCGACCTGATGACACCCTTACGAATCGAATCGTCGATTCTCATTGCAATTCTCTTCTGCATTGCAACTTCGTTTTCTTTTCCGTGTAGTGCCCCTGCCGAGGAAACCTCCGTACCCGCTTCGAAAGTACCGACGTTCGAAGCGGATATTGCTCCGTTACTGAAATCCAGGTGCTGGCAATGTCATGGGGCGAAAACCCAAAAGGGAGAACTGGCTCTGCATTCTCCTGCGTTGATTCAAAAGGGAAGCGAATCAGGTGCGGTGATCGTCGCGGGCAAGTCGAGCGAAAGCCGTCTGTTTGAACTGGTCAAGCACGGTGAAATGCCCCCCGATAGACAAGGGACACTGACCGAAGCGGAAGTCGAACTCATCCGGCGATGGATCGATAGTGGTGCTTCATTCGGTTCAGAACCGACCGGAAATCAGAATGGAGTGACACAACATGACGTCATCCCGATACTGTTGTTGCGGTGTACCGCCTGTCACGGCCGACATAAGCAGGAAGGGGGGCTCGATCTTCGTCATCGCGAAGCCATGCTGCGTGGCGGGAAGTCCGGACCCGCCCTTGTTCCGGGCAAGCCGGACGACAGCTTAATGGTCAAGCGAATTCGGGCTGAGGAAATGCCGCCGCATTCGCGTCTGACGGAAGTTTCGGTCAAGCCGATGGACCCGGAAGAAACGAAGACCCTCGTCCGCTGGATCGAACAGGGTGCTCCGCTCGCCGTTGACGAGGTTGACCTGGCAGGAACGGCCGACGATCCACTTGTTCGTCCTCAGGACAAAGACTTCTGGTCGTTCCGTCCGCCGCAACCACCTGCGATTCCGCGCGTCACGGAATCGTTTCGGCTTCAGACACCGATTGATGCGTTTATCGACCAGAAACTGGCTGAAACCCGCCTTTCTTTTTCCCCTGCTGCCGATCGATTATCGCTGTTGCGTCGAGTTACACTCGATCTGACCGGTCTCCCGCCAGATCCATCGGATGCTCAAGCGTTTGCGGAAGACAATTCGCCGGATGCTTTCGAGCGGGTCGTTGATCAGTTACTTGCTTCGCCACGATACGGTGAACGCTGCGGAAGCCATTGGCTCGATGTCGCAGGATATTCCGAAACCGAAGGACGACGCGAACAGCATTTGCCGCGACCGTTCGCCTGGCGTTATCGGGATTATGTCATACGATCGCTCAATTCAGATAAACCGTTCGACCGTTTCCTGCAGGAACAGATCGCCGGTGATGAACTGGCCGATTACGAAAACGCCCAGACGATCACACAAGAGATTGAAGACAACCTGGTCGCAACAGCATTTTTGCGACTGCCACCCGATCCGACGTGGGCCAACCTGACGGGCTTCGTGCCAGACCGGTTGGAAGTGACCGCCGATTCAATCGATGTGCTTGGTTCAGGAGTGATGGGACTCACCTTCAAATGTGCTCGTTGCCACACGCACAAATTCGACCCGATTCCTCAACGTGATTACTACCGACTGGTTGCTCTGTTCAAGGGTGCTTATGACGAGCATGACTGGCTGAAACCGCAAATCATCGGCTACGGCGGTGCATTAAGTTCCGGGATTGGCGAGCGATTTCTTCCCTACGTCACCACCGCCGAACGTCGACGGTGGGAAGAACGTCAATCCACAATTCAGAAGCAGATTGATTCCCTGGCGGCCGAACCCAAGACTCCCGAGACCGAAAAACGGATCAAGGAACTCGAGTCGCAACGGCAGCCCGAGCCACGGATCATGGCTTTATGGGATCGCGGCGAACCGTCGCCGACTTACATGTATCGTCGAGGCAACCATGCGACGCCCGGTTCGTTCGTCTCGCCCGGCGTTCCCGCATTACTGAATAATTCATCGGTTCCATTTGAAATCGTACCTCCCTGGCCCGGTGCCAAGTCGACAGGTCGGCGCCTGGCGCTAGCTCGATGGCTGACCACGCCTGACCATCCACTGACAGCTCGAGTCATGATCAACCGAGTCTGGAAGCATCACTTCGGCCACGGGATCGTGAGGAGCCTGGGCAACTTCGGAAAAACAGGCGAAAGGCCAACTCATCCCGAATTACTGGACTACCTCGCAACCGATTTCATTCGTCGTGACTGGTCCATGAAATCCATGCACCGACAAATGGTCCTTTCCACGACCTACCAGCAGTCATCTCAAATCAGCGAACAATCCCCGGAACAGGATTCTGGAAATCGGCTGTTGTCGCGAATGCCGCTTCGACGCCTCGATGCCGAAGAGCTACGCGATTCAATCCTGCTGACTGCGGGGGAATTAATCGATGCGGGCGGCGGACCGTCTGAA
>CAIOKO010000082.1 GCA_903858935.1 uncultured Schlesneria sp.
GATATTCCGTTCGAATTTCTGATTTGAGACCATCGGGATTGGAATTTGGTAGGTTCTCGAACAATGCTCATCACGCGGAGCGATGATGGCTACTTTGGTCTGAGGCAAAGCCTCTCTGGAGTCTTCTCCAACGCAGTCTCTTCGCATGTTCGCGATAGTCGACTTAAAAAGTATATCCCATCGCCGACATGTCAGTGAAACGTTCGTCACCTGACAAAGATACGGCGTATGCACCCGTGAGCCAAGTCGAGGCCGAATGAAATTCTACGCGACTTGGCGGACGATACCGTTTTTGTCAACGAGCCGTCGTAATGCCGCCCAGACTCGTTCGACGTCAAGTTCGCTCAAACAGGCAAGATGTCCTTCACCACGATGCGGACACGTCTTGTGATAACTGGCAGCACACGAAACAGTCGTCGAAACCATTTCGTGTTGATCACCCGGCGGGCCGGATCGCAGGGCCGACGTACAAGTGAAAAGTCCCAGCGTCGGAACGCCGAGCCCGGCCGCGAGATGCATGGGTCCTGAATCATTGCTGATGGCGAAGTCGACTCCACTTAGTAAAGCGGTTAATTGCTTAAGCGTTGATTGACCGGCCAGGTTCACAACCCAGGACAATTCGGTAGCCCCGGCACGTTTCGTCAGATCCTGCGCCAACAGTTCGGCATCAGGTCGTTCGGCTTTACTCCCAAGGATCAAAAGGCTTCCCGCAAAGGACTGATGGGCTCGCGTCATTAATTCGGCAAACTTCGCGACCGGCCAGCGTTTGGTCTCCCAACGGGCACCGGGATGGACGGCAAAAATCGGGCGAGGCAGCCGATTCAACTGATTCGCCGCCCAGCTTCGATCTGCTTCGGATGTCGCGATAAAAGTCTCTTTTGGCAATTCACCCAAGCCGAGAAACTCCGCCAGTCGCCAGTATCTTGCATGAGCCGGCATGTCTCGCACCGTATCCGGCACGACGCAATTCAGCGTGAATCGCGATCCTTCACGGGCCGTCTGTAACCCCACGCGCAAAGCTGCACCTGTTGCCACAGTCATCACACCCGTCCTGAGTAACCCCTGCAGATCAATCACAAGATCGAAGCGGCGCTGCCTGAGAGTCCGGAGCAGCGACACCCAGGCAGACCAGCCACCACGGCGTTCAAACGGAATCGATTCGAACAGTGCCGGATGACCGTCAACTAGATCTCGCAATTCACGGTTAACGACCCACGAGATTTCCGCATCCGGAAACCGCTGTTTCAATATGTTCAACACCGGCAACGTCTGCACCACATCGCCGAGAGCACTCGGTTTGATGAGGCAGATTCGCCGTGGCCGAAGCTGACTGAAATCACAAGCGTTTAACCGCCGGAACATCCGTTTTCCCGCGAGAATGGACTGATGGAACAAAGTCACGCGATTTTAGTTCGTTTCGCCAAAACCCCACAAGAGGAATGAACTTCGAATCCAACAATCCGCAGGGTGTGGTCGAGTTTTCGAGGCCCACCAAAACATCGATAAAAGTTGGCCAAGTTGGCCAAGTTCCTATTTTCATAGGGAATTTTGCGGGTTTGAAGTTGACCAACTTCCCGAAAAAGGGGACTGGCTCCGTCTGCGGTGCCTGTCCCCGTTTTCGGACTATGGTGTCAAAGTTCGCCCGAGTTCGATCGACTTCGACCATTCCTCGTAATTCATTGCGTTTCTGCGGTCATCTCCCCGTTTTTACGGGGTGTTCGAGTTTGTTCGAGTTCGACGCAGTTCGATCAACTTCGAACCCATCATCACTCCCAGGCGAGCCGAGGTGCGTAAGCCCTCGGACTCTTTGTTCCGGTCCATTCTGCTGAAATTCCGCAACCTCGAAAAAGGGGACTGGCTCCGTCTGCGGTGCCTGTCCCCTTTTTCGGACTATGGTGTCAAAGTTCGCCCGAGTTCGATCGACTTCGACCATTCCTCGTAATTCATTGCGTTTCTGCGGTCATCTCCCCGTTTTTACGGGGTGTTCGAGTTTGTTCGAGTTTGTTCGAGTTTGTTCGAGTTCGACGCAGTTCGAAAGAGACCGGCGTATGCGTTAAGTCCCGCCAAAAACCAAGAACGAAAGCACCAATCGGAAAATACAAAGACCTTTGAACAAAAGTTAACGAAGGAAACAAAGGAATTCGGAATAAAGCATTTACCGCAAGCTGCCCCAGCCGTTCTGACGACAACCTGCTCGAATACGATTTTCTTCACTTCGTTACCTTCGTTTCCTTCTCTTCAAAAATCTTCTCTTCCGTTCCGCTGTCATCCCGTCGCCGCAAAATCTGGTGTCAAAGTTCGAGCGAGTTCGAGCGACTTCGACCATTTCCCATAATCTATAGGCTTTCAGCGGTCATTTCCTCGTTTTCCACGGTAAGAAAGTTCGCGCGACTTCACCGGAGTTCACCCGACTTCGCGTGAATTCGAATTTGACCGTTCCCATTGTGCCAGTCTCTTCCCGGAACAAAACCGGGACTGGCTCCGAGCTTCGAGGTGCCTGTCCCGCTTTTGTTCGTGGCTTGCCTGTCCCGCTTTTGTCCCGCGAATGAAATTTGTTTTCCAAGATGTCAAAGATCAATTGTCGTCGTCAGGCTTTGGCTTCAGAAAACCACGCGAATTTCGTTCAGAACAGGTCAAAAAAAATCGCTTCGTTTAACAGCGCCTCGAAGAGAAACGAGGAATCGGAGCAATGAACGAAACCCGAGACTTCAATGCTGTTAACACAACTAACGACATAAAATTACAATGTAACGTTAAGAAAGTCAACAGAAAAAAGAGATACTTTCTTAACGTTTGGAAGGTGCTCATGAAAATGTTTCGCAGGCACCTGACGCCAAAACAGCCCACCAGATTTTTTTGCAGGTGTGACAGGGGATTGTTTCGCACCGTTTGCAAAACGAGTACGGCATCTACATAGTGGGAATCGAACACGACTGATGTTCGCCTGTCCCATGAATATTGTGCGAGCGTCTATAAGGTTTTGCGATGGCCTCCTCTAACCCGGCATCTGATAATTAACCGCGAAAAAATTTCCCGACTTGTCAGAAAAAAAGAATTCCCATGCAATCCACACCTCAGATCCAGCGGCAATGGCAGATTCTTATCTCGCTCATGTCCCGGCGGATGGGGATGACGATCAAGGAACTGGCTCAGGAAGTGAGCGTTGACGACCGGACGATCCGACGCGATTTGAACACGTTGCGAAAAGCCAATTTCCCGCTGGAAGAACGAGTCACCGCGCATGGCTGCAAACATTGGAAAATCGTCGACGGAGGTGCCAATGTTCCGATCCACTTCAACTGGTCGGAAGCGATTGCGCTATATCTGGGCCGACGATTACTCGATCCGTTAGCGGGAACCAATTTCTGGACGTCGGCCCAATCGGCGTTCAACAAGATCCGGGCGATGCTGGGTGAGGCGGCGCTGGGTCAACTGAGTAAAGTCGAAAAAACATTTCTGCAAACGATGCCGGGGGTCAGCGATTACAGCTCAAAATCCGAATTGATCGACCTGTTGATGCTCGCGATCGAAGATCACAAGATCGCCTGGGTCGCGTACCAGAGCGAACGAGCCACCGAGCCGGTCTCTTTAGAGATGTACCCGTACGGCATCGTGTACCACAAAGGGTCGTTGTACTTAGTCGCCCATTCCCGCTCCCACGAAATCCGTCAAGACGCACCGGAATCCTCTCCCACCGGCACACCTGCTGTTCCAACCAAACAACGCGCAAGCGACACCCCTATTCTAAACCCATCACGCGACGCGCATGAACCGGCTGTGCCGGGCGACGCGCATGAACCGGCTGCGCCGGTGCCGGTGCGGCACTTTAAGATCGACCGAGTGACCGGGGTCGACGTTCAAACCCTGCAATTCAGTCCCGACCCGGATTTCAGTTTAGAAAAGCACTTCGCCAATTCATTCGGCATCTTTCAAAGCGACGATCCATCCAGCAAACCGAAAAAGATCCGCATCCGTTTCAATTCTGAAGTGGCCAGATACGTCCAGGAAAAAACCTGGCACCCGTCTCAAAAGATAACCAAAGAAAAAGACGGCAGCGTGGTGCTGGAAGTGAGTTTGAACGACACGCACGAGATTAAAGCCTGGACGCTCAGCTTCGGCCCGAAAGCCACCGTCCTCGAACCAAAATCACTGCGAGACGAAATCAAGGCCGACGTGGAAGCGATGTTAGATGGTTACAAAACGAAACAAAGGGCGAAGGAATGACTTCTACATTTTACGCTCGTTGGACGGACGATCGGTCATGGCCTCAACCGCTGCGCGACCATCTTAAAAACGTTGCCAACCGAGCCGGTCTCTTGGCAGCGTCGGCGCGTGGTTGCGACTCAGGCTTTGTGGCGTCCGCGATGCTTGCAGGGTTGTTGCATGATCTCGGGAAGTATCGAACCGAGTTTCAACGCTATCTCAACGCTGGTGAACGGAGCCGGAAATCAGCCGAAACTGACCATGCTGCTTATGGGGCAGCGGCAGCAGCTGCCAATTGGAATGAGCTTGCAATTGCGTTCGCGGTGGCTGGTCACCATGCCGGATTACACGACGAAAACCTATTGGCGGACATGGTCACTGGCCGAAAATATCAGGCGATGGATCGCTTTAGTGAATTGCTCGTCACGGCAGATCAGGCTGATGAACTTAATGGATTGATTGCTACATTTGGTCCCAATTCTGAACAAATTAATGATCCTGACGCATCCCTGATCCCTGATCGCGGGGGCGAATTTGAGAAACGACGATTCGACGTTTTTGTTCGTATGCTGTTTTCGACGGTTGTCGATGCGGATCGGCTTGATTCAGAGAAGTTTGAGCAAGAACATCGTCTTCGCAGATCGTGGGAGCGATCCCACCATTCATTAGATCCCGTAGAGCTACTCGCGCGACTCGAAGCCGCTCGCCGTGCAAAGAGCCAAGAAAAGCAGGGGTCACGGCCGGAACTGATGCAACTTCGCGACGGCGTATTTGCCTCCTGCATCGATCGAGCAAAGAATTGTGGCTCCGGTTTTTTCTCATTGACGGTGCCAACAGGAGGCGGAAAAACGATTGCTTCGATGGCCTTTGCATTAGAACACGCGCGCATACTCGGATTGAGGCGCGTCATCGTCGTAATTCCGTATCTCTCGATCATCGAACAAAACGCACGTGAATACCGGAATATTTTTGGGGCTGAACAAGTCCTTGAACACCATAGCGCTGTCGAGATAGCCGCTGCGAAAACAAAGCCTGGTGGAGATGCAAACGAACCCCCGCAGGCACTCGATATCGAGCGTGCAATGGAAAACTGGGACGTACCGATCATCGTGACAACTGCGGTTCAATTCATTGAAACGTTGTTTGCGGCATCGCCATCCAAAGCGCGTAAACTGCATAATGTGGCTCGCAGCGTCCTGATCTTTGATGAGGTTCAAACGTTGCCGACCCATCTGCTTGAGCCAACGCTTGATTTATTAAGAACGCTTCAACTTGAATTCGGAGTCAGCGTCGTTTTCTGCTCGGCGACGCAACCCGCGTTTTTGAAGTCAGCCAATCTACGTCACGGGTTTCAGAAAGGCGACGTCACCGAGATTGCGGTATCGCCTACCGATCTGTTTCAGAAATTGAAACGAGTTCAATATCGCGTTGAACCCACAGAATCGCGATGGAACTGGGATCGCCTAGCGGACGAAATGTTGTCGGTAAAAAGGAAGCAAGCACTCGCAATCGTCAATCTCAGGCAACACGCATTTGACGCATTTTTAGCCATAAAACGACGTATCTCTGATGCAAACGTTTCAGAATCCACGTCAAAACCACGGACTTTAATAGGCGACGACCAAAACAGCGGCGCTCATCCGACGAACCACGTCAACGAACAGGTGTTCCACCTTTCTTCTGCGATGTGCGCTGCGCATCGTCTGGATCTGTTAGGACTATCCCGCACGCCACCGAAAAATAACGTCAAACAACGTCTGATCGAAAATTTGCCTTGTTGGGTGATATCGACCCAGTTAATCGAGGCAGGGGTCGATGTCGATTTTCCGACCGTGTTCCGCGCAATGGGACCGCTCGACTCAGTCGTTCAGGCGGCAGGGCGATGTAATCGTGAAGGAAAATTATGCGATGATTCCGGCCAAATGGTCAGTGGCGAGGTAATCGTGTTTAACCCCGAAATCGCTGGTGGAAGCAGCGGCCTTCCGCCCGGCAATTACGCGAAGGGAACTGCGATTACGCCGATTTATTTGAAGGATACTGAACAACTAGCCACCGACCCCGACTTGTTCGCAAAGTACTTCAATGAACTATTTCAAATCACGGCAACCGATCACGTTCGCCGTGGCGAGAACACAATTCAAGAATCGCGAACGAAACTGGATTTCCGCACCGTAAGTGATCGAGCCAAAGTCATCAAAGAGGACACTATCGGGGTTATCGTGCCTTATGGACCAGCGAAAAGACTGATCGAAGTCATTCGCCGCAGCAAACGAATCGATCGAGGAGTCTTGCGCCGCCTCCAGCGTTACATGGTGAATCTGAGGCGTGGCCCGAAGACGCTGTACGAACAGCTTCAAAACGAAGGGCGACTTGAACCTTTGCTTCGCGAAATTGCTGAAATCCCAGTGTTGGATGCCGCCTGTTACGACGCGCACCTTGGCATTGTATTCAAGGAACGATCTCCGGAGGACTTCGTCCAATGAACCACATTGAAAAGAATGGGGTGCACCGCGCGCGATGCACCCCGTCGGACAATAATCACACCCAAAAGGTTGTTTCAATCCGCCCCGGAGACCCTACGAAGCCCCGGAGATTTGACAATCGTAGTCAAACCGAATATAAAACGCCAACCTTTTGGGAGTGCGATTACGCGATCGGGTTTGCATCCGCGATTTTTGACAAAGGGATTCGACGCCGACCGATTTGCCCGCCTTCATGCAACGCCACGGACATCCGTGTCAGTTCACCATCGACGGTCATCAAGATTTCCCCTTCGCACGGAGGTAAATCAACGGATTCCAGTGGAATTGCGAAATCGTGGGCAACCTGCGCAAGGGGGACGCGCAGGCCAGCTGCCCGGAGTTCGAGCGTCACAAATGCGGAATGGCTATTCACGGATTTGATCATTGTGAATCCTCAATCTGACTTAGTCGCGAGGGGAGACGAATATTGCCGCCGTCACGGTTGCAAATTCATCCCGGACCGAAGGTTTGGTTTCCGCCTGCATGGTAGCGTGTTTGCCTGCACTCGTTCTACGTCAATTCGAAATGCACTGAAAGTCCACGAACGCCCGGAATCATATCGCGTTGAACGCGATGTCTATCTTCGATTACGCGACCTAGGGATCGAGCAAATACAGGCACACCATGTTCCGCAACTGATTGATTTCGACGACGACTTATGGGCGATCGAAATGTCGGTTGTTGTCCGACCGTTCGTGCTGGATTTCGGCGGCGCGTACCTCGACCGCGCACCTGACTATGACGAAGAGATCCTCGAAGAATGGCGGCGTGAGAAACGAGAACAGTTTGAAGAGAACTGGCCGAAGGCCGCCTCAATTCTCGCGGAACTTCGTCGATACGGCATCTACGTCGCCGACGTGAATCCCGGCAATATCGGATTTGTAGAAAGGGCGGAATCGGAATGAATGAAAACAACCGGGTGACGATTCGCGTTTGGGGTGACTACGCTTGTTTCACAAGGCCGGAGATGAAGGTGGAGCGCGTCAGTTATCCGATCATGACCCCCTCGGCAGCGCGCGGAGTCCTTGAGGCGATTTTCTGGGAACCACAGATGTGTTACATCGTTGACCGAATTGCCGTCGTGAAAAAAGGCCGTTGGTTCAGCTTCCGCCGCAATGAAGTCTCAGCTGTAATCAGCATCGACTCGGCGAAGTCATGGATGCGAGGAAAGACGCCTGTCAAATTCATCGAAGCGGGTGGTGGGTCTAGTGACGCGGCGCAGCGCAACATGCTGGCGTTGGCCGATGTCGAATACCTGATCACAGCCGAGGTTCGGTTGACAAAACGTGCCAAACCGCCGGGTGATAACCTGGGCAAGTATCTCGACGAAATCCGCAAGCGAGCTTCACGGGGCAAGTGCTTTCATCGCCCGGCACTTGGCTGTCGCGAGTTTTCTGCCGATTTTGATTGGATGGAACCGGACGCGATTCAATCATGTAAATTAGCGAATTGGCCTGAAGAAGACCTCGGCTTGATGCTTTACGACGTTTTCGATCCGGAACATCGTGAAGTCGCGTCGGACGATGATCCGCACGTTCGTCCGGGTGCAGTTTTCTTTCGAGCAGCAATTGCAAACGCCGTCCTTGACTGTCATCCCGATCGAGTCGCGGATCGGATCGTTCGCCCGAGAGTAAACACGTGATTGACGTGGACCGCCAAAGATATTCTCGCCATTTGGACGGCACGGACGGTGAGTAACTTCCGATACATGGAGACACGTAAATGCTTCTGCAAGCACTTCATCAATACGCGGATTCGAAAAAACTTCTTTCAGATCTTCCAAATCAGCGGCGGACGCTGCATGCGCTGATTGATATCGATGCCGACGGCAACCTGAGGCTGCCGTATTGTAAAGAACTCACGCAGCCCGATGGTCGGGGTAAGGAGACAACGGGCGAGGATTACGTATTGCCTCGTTTTCCTGGTGAGAATAACGGCGGCAAGGCATATTTTCTGGCGGAGGGCTCGGTCGCGTTATTAGGGCGAGACAAGACGTCTGGCGAACCGATTCCCGCGCCAGCGAAAGCCGAATCAAAGCAAAAGGACAAAAACCCGACGAAGGCATTCATCCATTTTTGGGATCAAATTCAAGCCGCATTTGATACGACCAATGACGATCGTTTGAAATCGTTGCTCGCCTTCAAACGAGAGTATTTGTTGGAGCAGGACGGGTTGATTCAATGCCAACTACCGTTTCTGCGATTACGCCCCAAAGACAAAGGCAAGAAGCAAGGCGAACTTGAATTTGTGGCAAATACGGGAATTAACGACGGCGACTATATTGTCGTTGAAAAATCCACGTTTGGATTCAGCATTGATGGAATCCCCGTGACGCTCAACGACGAGGCAGATCCGTTACGGGGGTACTGGGCTCAGCAATTTACTCGGCAGGCTTTCGTAGATGAATCCGAAGTCGATTCCAGCGATGAAACCTCGGCGGCGAAAGCCTCCCTCTGTCTGATTACAGGTAATGTTGGGCAACCTGTCGCAAGGTCGCACAAACCAAAAATTCTTGGTGTCCCGGGCATTGCGGCAGGGGGATATATTGTTTCGTTCGCCAAGGCGGCTCCTGCCTTTTCATCATATGGATTTCAGATGGGCGAGAACTCGCCCGTTTCGGAAACGGCGGCAGCAGCCTATGCGCTCGCATTAATGGAACTACTTCGTAGCGAGGAAAACCATATAAACCTCGGGCCGATCGCAGTCTGCACTTGGGCGAAGCAGTCGCCCACACTTGGGGGGCGAATGATGCGACTGCTTACGAAAGCGTATCCGGAAGAAATACAGAGATTTCGCTCCGCCGTTCTCGCAGGAAATTTTGACCACGAAGCGCCAAAATTTGAACGACTCTACACGTTCGCACTGACAGGAAATGCGGGACGCATCGTCATTCAGCACTGGCTTGACCAACCGTTCGTCGATGCTGCGCGAAACATTGAGCAATGGCAGAATGACCTTCAAATCGCTCCCATTCCAACATTCAAGGCAGACGGTCAAAAAGGGAAAAAAGACTCGGTCGACGAACCGCCGCCATCACCGTTTGCAATTCCCAACCTCGCTCGCGCGACTTTGCGTGAATCGAAGCAACAGAAGGCCGACAAACTTGTGACTGATCGAATCGTACAACTTTACCGTGCAGCGCTCGAAGGAACCGCACCACCTCTAATGATGCTGAAGCCGATCCTTGATGAATTTCAATCGGCTTTCGTGAAGGACGACGCTTCAAAACCCACGTTTCCTTTCAATGTTTCCCGCTTCGCATTGATCAAATTGATTCTGACTCGTTTTTTCCGCAATCTCCCAGATCGAAAGGAAAGTGATTTCATGCCCGAACCACAACTGTCTGACACGCCAGAGCCAGCATATAACTTGGGGCGATTGCTGGCAGTGTTTGAGAGTCTCCAGGATCGATACCACAACTTCGAGAAAAAGGGCGCGGGTGTCGTTGAACGATACTATGGGACCGCTTCATCCGCCCCGGCCGCAGTCTTCCCTCTTTTGTGCCGATTGGCCCGACACCACATTTCAAAGATTCGCAAGGACGATGAAGCCGCATCCAGACGTCTCGACGAACAAATTGGTAGCATTCTGGTGAAGTTCCAATCCGAAATGCCCGGTTCGCCACCCAAATTCAAGCGAGTACTGACCCTTTCTGAACAAGGCATCTTCGCGCTTGGGTTCTACCAGCAGCGAGGATACGACAGAGCATGTGCGACCGTGTTAGCCAAACTCACTGAGGCAAGAAAACTTCGCGAAAAGAAGGAACCTTTCGAAGAATCGTTATCGATTGCTCGTAACCGGGCAGAAGAATTCGGTTATGCCGATCTCATTACCGCTGTCAATAATTTTGACGCCACGTAGCCCGTGGCAAGTGTCGCGATCAAAGAGACTGGGCTACGACGTGACAAGAAATTGAAACGCGATTCGATGACACAAATTGACTTATTGAATTAACCAGAATTGATCAACAGATCCTCAGCAAAAACAAAGGAATGCACCCTATGTCTAGTCCTATCGTCAGCCATCGTCACGACATTCTCGTCATGTTCGACGTTACGAATGGAAACCCGAACGGCGATCCAGATGCCGGCAACATGCCTCGAATTGATCCTACCACGAATAGAGGTCTCGTTTCGGATGTGTGTCTCAAAAGGAAGATTCGTAACTTCGTTGCACAATTCCCAAACGAACGAAATCCAGAAGACGCCAACGCGTTTAACATCCTCGTACAGCAAGGCAAGATTCTTAATAACGAAACGGGCAAGGGTATCAAGGCAGGTACCGAAGAATTAGTAAAAAAGGGAACCGCGAAACCGACTGATAAACAGAAGGCCGAAGAAGCCATGAAATGGCTTTGCCGAGAATTCTTCGACGTTCGTGCATTCGGGGGTGTTTTATCAACCGGCGACGACGTATTGAAGGGGTCCGCGTTCGGACAAGTCCGCGGCCCGGTCCAGTTCACATTTGGCCGATCGTGTGATCCGATCACGCCGATCGAAATCTCTATTACGCGGTGTGCAGTCACCAAACCGGAAGATGAAAAGAAAGAACGCACGATGGGGAACAAGCACATTGTCCCATATGCGCTCTACGTTGCAAAAGTTTTTGTTTCCCCGGTTTTTGCAGAACGGACCGGTTTCACTGAACAAGACCTCGAGCTTTTCTTCGAAGCGTTGCAGCATATGTTCGATCACGACCAATCGGCGGCGCGCCCAGAAATGTCAGTCCGAGGTGTCTACGACTTTGAACACATCGGCACCCAAGGGGAAAATAACTCGGCTCAAAATTCCCGCGAGGCGAAACTTGGTTGCGCGCATGCGTGGAAACTGTTTGACGGAGTAACAATTGAACTCAAAAAGAACGATGACGGTCGAGCAAAGGATTATCCAGAGTCGTTTGATGACTACGTCATCACCGACAATTGGGCTGGCGATAATCCACCGGCGGGAATCAAAGGCGTCAGACTGACTCGCCGTACCGATCCTCGGCGATAGAAATCGGCGGAGCGATGAACTCAACAGACGACGATTACCAGCCCATCAGCGCATTAAACGACTTGCTGTATTGCGAGCGGCGGTGTGCTTTGCATCGGATTGAGAATGTCTGGGTGGATAATGTGCATACGGTTTCGGGGACGTTCTCGCATGAACGGGCGGATCGGCCTGTGGATTGGAAATGTGAAACTGGCCGCGAGGTGCATGGGATCTGGCTGAAATCGGATCGACTGAGACTGGTCGGCAAGGCGGATGTTGTTGAATTTCATCCTCAGGCTGATGGCCCGGACCAGCCGTTTCCCGTCGAATACAAACGTGGTAAACGACGGAAATGGGATAACGACGATGTCCAGCTTTGTGCTCAGGCGATCTGCCTGGAAGAGATGCTCGGTATCCCGATTCCGCGTGGCGCGATCTTCCATATCAAAACCAAACGTCGACGTGAGGTCGAATTCACCGAGGCGCTTCGCACCAAAACGGAGACGGCGGCGCGGCGATTACACGAATTGATCGATGCGGGAGTCACCCCTCCACCGATACCTAAACCGCAATGCGAGGGGTGTTCCCTGGTGGAAGTCTGCCTCCCTAAGGTGCTCGTCAAAACAAATACGGTCGCCGATTACGTCCAATCGTTATGGAAGGTCTCGTCCGAGACCGATAGGGATCATTTATCCGATGTCGAATAGGCGGGTTTCAACCCGCGCGGTTTTCGTATTAGTCGCGAAGCGACGTCGGCCTAAAGCCCGGGGTTTCAACCCCGGAAAAACGGCATTAATGAACCCGAAAAGCCCCTGCGGGGCGGAGGAGGTCTTTTCCGCAATGGTTTCAACAATCGAAGCACGATTTCAACGCCCCAGATTCACCTGCGCCCTTAACAGGGCTTCGGAATTTGGATGGGGCGTGGGGCCTGGCCTGACCTGGGGCTGAAGCCACCAGGCTATACACCTGCGTCGCTCCGCGACTTTGAAAACTACGATCGCTGCGCGATGTTGAAAACACGGGTCGCTTCGCGACCATCAACTCGTCCGTCGTTTGGCGACGACAACACCGCATTTGTATTAGTCGCGAAGCGATGCAGGTTTACAGCCCGGGGTTTCAACCCCGGGGAAACGGTATCAATAAACCCGAAAAGCCCCTGCGGGGCGGAGGAGGTCTTTGACATGTCCAGTACGTTGACCAACCTTGTGTATCATATAGTTTTCAGCACAAAACACCGCGACCCGCTCATTCAACCTGCCTTTCAAAAACGGTTGTATTCGTATATCGGCGGCATTATCCGAGACGAGGGAGCTGTGTTGATGGAAGCAGGAGGCATGCCCGACCACATTCATCTTCTGACACGTCTTAAACCCGTTCATTCCGTCGCCGGATTTTTGAAGATCGTCAAATCCAAGTCATCGAAGTGGGTGAACGACGAAAAACTGTCACCGACGAAGTTTCACTGGCAGGCCGGGTATGGCGCGTTCACCGTGAGCGCTTCACAAATCCCAACGGTGACAAAA
>CAIOKO010000083.1 GCA_903858935.1 uncultured Schlesneria sp.
ACGCTTTTTTCCGATTTCAACTTTTGTAGTCATCTTCTCTGCCTTTCTAAAGAGAAACGTTGTTCAAACATTTCCCACAAAAGCAGAGGAAGCAAATTTTTTAGATTTATGGTTTCAAGAACCACTTACCAGGGGACAGGTCCATTATTTACGAAATAGACGGCATGTGATAGCACTGAATGGCATCATGCCAAGAATCAGTCGTGTTGCTCCCGGTGGAATGGTCTTTCACGTGTTAAATCGTGGGGTTGGTCGGCAGACTTTGTTTCGCAAGCCTGCCGACTACTCGGCGTTTGAAGACTGCGTGAAAGAGACGCTTGATAAAGTCCCGATGCGGATTTGCTCGTACTGCGTAATGCCAAACCACTGGCATCTCGTCTTGTGGCCGGAACACGATGGGGATCTGGCCCTGTTCATGCAGCGATTGACGGTTACCCACGTGACTCGCTGGCAGAAGAGTCGCCGTCGTGTCGGCGAGGGGCATGTGTACCAAGGTCGCTTTAAATCATTCCCCGTTGAGACGGACGAGTACTTCTATCAACTCGTCAGGTACGTCGAGCGGAATGCGTTACGCGCCAATCTGGTTCCGCGTGCGGAAGACTGGCAGTGGTCGAGTCTCTGGCGGCGGGAGGCCGGGACCGCCGAACAGAAGAGTCTGCTGTCGAAATGGCCATTGCCTCGCCCACGGAAATGGGTGTCATTTGTGAACGAGGCTGAAACGGAAGTGGAGTTGGAATCGCTACGTCGATGCGTTCAACGCGGACAACCGTATGGATCCGATCAATGGATCGAAGAGACCGCCAGGCAACTGAGCCTTGAGTCGACTCTCCGCCCCCGAGGGAGACCAAGAAAACCCGACTGAATGATTGGAGCTTCGCCGTCTGGACCGTTTCAAGTCCAAATTGAAAACAACTGGACCTGTCCCCTTTATTTAAATCGGTAGGCTGATGACAGCGCCCACAATGCAACGGAAGACCGGGAGGTCTCAAAGTCTTCGCAGATTCGCATGTCACAAAATATTGTGCTCGTGTTACAGTTGTTGCCGTTCATCGTTTCACTCCGGTGGCAATCAGGTTGGCCTTGTTGCACGGTCTCTGAAGACATTTCGAAACAGCGTATGCCAGATGACACGAACGTCCATTTTGAATTTCATACTCGCCGTCAACCTGCTTGTACCTTCGATCGTCTGTGCACAGGATTCGGGCGAGAAGACAATAAATGACGCGATGAACGCTGTCGCTGAAGGGGACTACCTTCACGCAATATCGTTAATTGAATCCCGTGACGAAGATCGAGAGAAGTTCAGCGATATTCGCGGAATGCTTTATTCATTCGTCGGAGACTGGGAAAGAGCGGACAAGCTTCGACCGTCTGCGGCGCGAAAGTATGAAGTGAGCGTTCCGAATGACTTTCAGCTGACTCCTGCGCTGGAGGCAATTGCCCGTGAAGCACACGGACGGCAACTTGTCATCATCAATGAAGCGCACGATGCACCCGAACATCGAGCATTCATTGCAAGACTTGCAGAGATCCTGAGAAAGGACGGATTTTCGTTTTATGCGATTGAGACACTTTCTGAAGATCCTCGCGCCCTCAGTCAGCGCGGGTTTCCATTGATTCCGACGGGGTTTTATTCATGCGAACCTCGTTTTGGAGACCTGGTGCGCGACGTGTTGCGGCTAGGTTTTACCCCGGTATCGTACGAGGAAGAAGACGTTAAAGAATTCAACAACCCGATCGAAAGTATCAACGCACGCGAACAATCACAGTGCCGCAACCTCGTCCAACGAGTTTTTTCAAAAAATCCGAAGGCAAGACTTCTAGTCCATGTTGGACTTGATCATGTGATGGAGCAGCGAAGAAAGGTCGATGGTGATGAGATTTCCTGGCTTGCCGCCCGATTAAAGCAGGCAACCGGAATTGATCCGGTGACGATTGATCAGATCACCCAATTGCGACCGCCGCATGATGGACACACACAGCCTGCCGTCGCACTCAATGCGCAGGGACAAACTTTCGTCGGTGGTCCTTATCGAGGATTTGTTGACCTGCAGGTGTATCATCCGCCTACCAAAACGGTGACGGGAAGACCGAACTGGCTTCTGAGCGACAAAAGTCGGCGAGTGGTCGAGATCCCGAGCGAATTGGAGGCGGGATCGGCTCGGGTGCTTGTGCAGGCCTTTTACGCCAATGAAGGTCCGAATGCAGTGCCGGCTGATCAGGTCTTGCTTGATCCCGGAGGTCTGCGACCGGCCCTAAGCCTGCGGCCTGGCTCATATCGAATCGTGAGTCAGGACGAGAGTGGCAATCGGACGGCGATAAAACAGATTGATGTCGATTGACTTGAGAAACTACTTCGAAAAAAGTACTGACAGCGAGATTCAGGCTTCAATTGTCATCGCCTCCGAATTCGTCTCTTGGTTTGGTCAGCCGTGATTGTCCACCGTGAATCACAACAGGTTGAAACGGCGAGCTTAAAGAGATTCAAATGCAAAAAAATATGCATCGTTTCTGCTTGAATGACTCGATCAATGGAATCACCGTCGTCGTCGACCGTGCTGTTCGTTGACGGAATCAGTTATGAAAGGAAGACTTCGCTTTCGCTGTCTCACGGCGATACCCCTTTGTGATCATTTACGATGTTTCGGTAACTGATTTCCCTGCAACCGTGCACAAAAGTGCCGTCAATTCGCCGGGTCGCTCCATCCATCGTCAATCGCGTAAGCCTCGACTTCAAACGGGTTATCCAGGTAGGCATTACCGCCTCGAAATCCGATCCAGAAACTGGCCAGTACGTAGGCCGGGATAAAAAATGGGCCCCAGCGTTCATATTGTCTGACGTGAACCCGTTCGTGGCGGCGGGTTCGTAACAGGGTCGGTTGATCGCAACCGAGCACAACATGTCCGAAAGTGATTGCCGCGATCGGGCCGCTGACCCAGAATGGCTGCCGAAGAAGCCTTGCGAGTTGGCCTCCGTAGGCTTCAAGCACCCCTTCGACAACCTGTGCCCCTCCACCGGTTGTCAAGGCAATGGGAACGAGTAACAAGCCGACAAACGTGCCAGGAAACGCCCAAAGGTATAAAAACAGTCTCTGCCAAGGCATTTCCGAAATCCCTCTGGTTCGCAATCTCCTGTCTGCTGCTGCGACGTGATAAGAATAACAAACAGATCTCTGTTTAGCGTGTCGGCTGACGAAGTAGCAGCTTCAGCAGCGTCACCGTCGTTTCGAATTGAGGATTGGTGGCGAGGTTATTCAGTTCCTTTGGATCAGCCTCATGGTCATAAAGTTCAACGCCGCGCTGGCCGTCATTCCATTCCGTATAGCGCCACTTCTCTGTTCGAAGGGATCGGCCGACGACCTGATTGTTTGCCCCCCCTCGCACAATTTGAGTGCGCGCGGGTTTTGTCCATTCAGCCTCAGGGTTCTCGATCAATGGTTTGAGGCTGGCTCCTTCAGTGGCGGTGTCGGGCGATAAACCACAGACATCGGCAAGAGTCCGATGCAAGTCAACCAGTTCGACCGTACGTCGGCTGGCCTTTCCGTTTGCCGGGTTTCCAGGAACAGAGATAATCAATGGAACCCGAGTCGATTCTTCGAACAATGTCATCTTTTGCCAAAGGTGTTTTTCGCCCAGGTGATAGCCGTGGTCGCTGTGGAACACGACGATCGTCTTTTCCGTTAATTTCAATCGATCAAGTGCGTCGAGAACTCGTCCAACCTGTGCATCCATAAACGTTGTCGAAGCAAAGTAAGCTTGAATCGCCTCCCGCCGCTGATTGTCTGTCATCGCTTCTTCCTCATTCCGAATCGAAGCCAGGGCAGGGGCGGGAAAATGTTTGCGCAATTCGTCTGGTGACGTCGGAAGCTGAATCGAGCTGAGCGGATACAAGTCGAAATATTTCTTCGGTGCCACATAGGGCGTATGAGGTCGATAGAATCCGACGGCGAGATAAAACGGCTGATCTTTGTGTTTTTCGAGTAACCGGATCGCTTCGTTGGCCCCGATTCCGTCAGTCTGTTCCGCATCTTCACCGTCTGCCGCCAGCCAACTGAGTACTCCGCCAAAACGGCCCTCATTCTTGGCATCAGGTTTCAATGTGAAAATCTTTTCTTCTTCGTCTTTGTCCCGACCGCGCGGGTTGAACACGGTTTCCCAAGAGACCGGATCGTCAAGTCCATCCGTTCCAATCTGGCCCGGCACGCCGTAATGATAAAGTTTGCCGATTCGAGAAACGAAATAGCCCCCTTTTCGAAAGGTTTGTGGCAGGCTGACGGCGTTGGGAACGTTCTTGCGGAATTGAGTGGCATTTTCCAGAACCTTCGTCGTATCCGGTCGCAGGCCCGTCAAGAAGGATGCACGCGAAGGATTACACAGTGGAAACTGACAATAGGCCCGCTCGAAACGAACTCCACGAGCCGCCAGCCGGTCAATATTCGGTGACTTTACTTGAGGGTCACCGTAACAGCCGAGTCGAGTATTTAAATCGTCTGAGACAATGTGCAAAACATTGTATCGCACGGGGTCGGCGGCGATCCCGGTCGACTGAGACACAACGGCAAACAGAACGAACCCGTAAATGACTTTAAGCCAATGTCTACTGGAAGCGAGTCGACTTGAGAGAATTCGCTGCCTGAACTCATCATGCGCACCCAAATGGGTCAAAGATGCCAAGAACATTTCGAAAATCCTTAAAGTGAGACAATGATGTTCATCAACGGGCAGACTTATCGAGCCGTCGTGGTATCCACGTCAGGTTGATTTTGTGTGGATAATTGTCGTATCGATTCTGTGCGTCAACTAATTTAGAGTCGTGAGCCCGATTGGTCCATTCGTAGGGAACAGCCTTTTCATCGTAAGGCTCTTCGTCTCCACTGATGTGACGAAAATACGACTTGCCTTCCGTTCGAATTACGTGAATGCCGAATCGATATTTGGTCACTGTTTGAGAATCGCATGCCAAGCCTGGATTCTCAAGCATGGGGCGAATACTGCGTCCTTCGATACGCCTGGAAGTGCCCGGCCGCAACGGTCTGTGACTGTTTGATAGATCCTCATGAAATCGTGGGTTTGAAGCACTATCAGTTAAGGTCTGGACCGTGATCCGCGGCTGCTGCGATGCGTTTCTCATCGACTTGTGGAATGTGTGATCTCGTGCCGAGATATTTCGACCCGTACAAATGAACGAACAGGACCTAGCGGCGCTGGATCGCAATAATTGCCGCGGCTAACCGACGGATTCGTTTCTGCGTCTGTGTGCTGTTCGACGTGACGTCACTACGGCAATCTTTCCCCAAACGACGATCGAATTCATGCTGTATTTTCAACCATCCATCACTGCGGTCCCCGTTTTTTCGATTGTCGTTCCCGTGTTCTACGGTGTGCCGATGGGTCGTGGGTCGCGATTTGGTACTTATGAGTAGGGCCACAAACAGTTCTCCGACCAGTCTGTCTCCTTTGGCTCACAACTCCGGCCGTCACCTGCTGGACGGAACGCGTTGGGTCATGCTTGCTGCGGCGATATTCTCAGTCACGGCAGTCGTGACGGCTGGAATCTTGACCAGGAAGCTTTCTCCTGATCGATGCGGTCTGCTCAACCTTTGTGTGACGTTTGCGGTATGGTCGGTTGGCATTCTGTTTGCCTCGATCGGACGGGTGATGGTTCTAGTTATTCGCCATGTGATGGATTGGCAGCCGGGGTTATTGCGGCCTCACTCTTGTCCTTCGACCGCTTAGTATTTCAGGCCGCGTTGATTGTTCGATTGGTACCGCTGACCGTTGCGGCAAAGGCCTTGGCGATTCCACGTTTGAGCTCGACGGGTGCAGCACTCACCACGCTCGGTATGACGCGGTCGTGCGTTCTGGTCGCTTTGGGTATGCCCTATCGCCCTACATGTGTGGCAGTTCCTCTTGGGACGCCGCTGCTGTCAGCAGTGTTGTCGGCGGGAGACTTTTTTCTGGCGCAACACTCGATGTTGAGTGGCGCCTGGGTTCTGCTGCAGTCGGTGGCCTTGGCCGTATTGTAATGCCTCAGCTTGATCTTTCTGGGAGGTTTCCAACGTGATGGTCAGACACTCTCTGTCAAGTTGCATTCTGAATGCGTCCCGTTTCCCAGGAAACCTAAGATTCTCCCATGAGTGCGAATGACATTCAGTACAGCTTTTCAATTGAGACGGTATCTTGCCTCAAACAATTTTCGGCAGAGAACTTCGGCAGAGAACTCGCAAGAATTAATAGCTTGTTTGCCGACATTCCGTGAAGTACGATCGAACAAGGTAGACACTTGGCGGGCTGGCACACTGCGGCTGATTGGCTTTCCCAGGCTTAAAGCCTCCCGGTCGCCGGGCGATAGTCGGTAAATATGAAATCCTGTACACGAGCCAACTCAATTTCCGAGAATCTGAGCGTTTGGAATCAAGAACATGCGTGGCTTGAGCATGGTGACGAGTGGAAGGGTCAAGCGGATTTCTGCGGCGTGCCCTATGACGAGTGGAAAGCTTCGGTAATTGAGCGGTTGATCACCCCGTACGCCAGGTCAGGTTCGACGATCCTTGAACTCGCACCCGGACACGGACGCTGGACTGAGGCATTAGCGAGCCTCGCAGGTCGTTTAATTCTTGTGGATTTGAGCCCTGCGTGTATTGAGGAATGTCAACGACGGTTTAACGGACGAAAGCGGCTGGAAACCTTCGTCAATGATGGAAAAAGCTTACCCCCGGGCCTCGATTGTCAGGTCGATCTCGTCTGGTCGTTTGACTCGCTTGTTCACGTTGCCCCCGGGGAAATCCAGAGTTATCTACATGAGATTCATCGTGTGCTCAGGCCGGGCGGTTTCGCCGTGATCCACCATGCGAACCGGAGGCATTGGACACTTCCTCTTGCCCCGATACGGAGCCTTGGTCCGTCGTGGGCTTTTCTTTACCGGTACCTGTCGATCGGCTTTGAGGAAAGCGCCGACGGCTGGCGTTCTGCCGTATCCGTAAAGTTATTCCGAACCATGGCGCATCGCGCTGGCTTGAGCGTGATGGAACACCTCTCGCGCTGGGGGAATAATGGCCGCTACGGCGTGCCGCGGCACAACGATCGGGTGACCATCCTCGTCAAAGCACGGGATGATCGTGCCGTATCACAAGATCCTCCAAAGGAACAGCGCCTGCCAACTTCCGAGGCCGACGTCCCAACATCCTCGCAGATGTCTTATGGCGGCCAGGACAAAGAGGTCTTAGGATGACACCGGTCGTACGGTCGACGTTAGGTCCATCATCGTTGAGTACTGTTCGGAAAGCTGTGATCGAACAGCCATTGAGGTCCCTTTGGCAGATGCTGACCTGGCGGCTGACCCGGTACAGGGAACGATTGCCCGACTTCCTCTGCCTCGGTGCTCAGAAGTCCGGAACGACAACCCTTCACGAACTGCTCTCCAGACATCCTGGCGTTTATCTTCCCCCATGCAAGGAAGTGCAGTATTTCACGCTCGAGAGCAATCAGGACACCCGCTGGTATTCTGCTCATTTCCAGATGGCCAACGCGAACCAGTCTTGTGGTGAAATTACCCCGTATTACCTGTTCCATCCCGACGCGCCACGACGGATCCATACTCTTCTGCCCGATGCAAAATTGATTGTCCTGCTCCGAGATCCGGTCGAGCGGGCACTTTCGGGTTACTTTCACTCCGTTCGACATGGCTTCGAATCCCTGTCGCTGGAAGAAGCGTTTGATTGTGAGAACAAACGGCTGGCCGGCGCCGCAGACATCCTGTTCAATCCCGGTGGACGTCATGATTCCCATCAGCACCATAGCTATCTCAGCCGAAGTCGCTACGAACTTCAGATTGGCCTTTATCGGCAGTTTTTCGATCAGTCCCAGATGCTGCTGATCCGCAGCGAAGACCTTTTTCAGAATACCGATTCCGTATGGAGTCGAGTTCTAGACTTCCTTGGGCTCCCTCCATGTCCCTTACCGAGCGAGGTTCCGTGCGCCAATCAAGGAGCGGGAGAACTTGTTTCGGTCGACCCGCGTTTCCGCCAGCGACTACGAACACAACTTGACCCTACCTATAGGGCTCTGATGATTGACCATGGAATCCGTTGGTGATGCTCGTATGAATGATTGTTCGGGTACCGCACCTGCGCCAGAACCGAAGCGGCAAACTCAGGCGAAAGCTCAGGGGCTGGTCGTGGCGGGTATGCATCGCTCCGGAACATCACTGACTGCCGGAATCCTCGAGCGACTCGGCGTCGATATGGGGCAACAGCTGATTCCAGCCGATTCCACGAATCCACGTGGATTTTATGAAGATGCTCAGATTGTTGCGTTTCATCAACAGGCGTTTCGGCGTTTGCTTCCCCGTAACGCGTCGGGCCACATCGACTGGGGCTGGTGCGAAGAGCACGCATTAGACACAACGTGTCTCGAGCAGTTTCGACCAGCGGCCCGACGACTTGTCGCAGAACGAGAATCAAAGGGGGTTGCATGGGGTTTCAAAGATCCGCGGACAACATTGTTGCTCGACTTCTGGGACTCCTGTATCGACGATGCCCGTTACGTCATGGTTTACCGGGCTCCCTGGCGGGTGGCCGATTCGATGCAGAGGCTCCAAGCCGAAGTTTTCCTTAACCATCCTGGTTACGCCTACCACATCTGGCGAGAGTACAACGAGCGACTACTGGATTTTTTTCTACGCAATCGAGACCGCTGCGTGCTGATCAATGTGGACGCCCTGCGCAATCAGTTGCCTCGGTTCCAAAGCCTGATCGTGGACAAGCTGAAGCTGAAAACATCGGACGTTGATCTGTCTGGGGCGTTTGACGAGGATCTTTTCGGTCGAGCCGAGATTGAAGACCCGCGGGCCGCCCTGACAGCCCTGGCGTTTCCAGAGTGTCAGTCCCTGCTGGAGCAACTCGAGCTCGTTGCCGATCTCACTGATGAACGATCTATGCCACCGGCAATTCCCGCCTCCATTCGTGGCGATTGTGTCGTCAAGCCGTCCGATCCTGAGGTTTCTATTGTCATTCCTACTTATAACGACGCCATTTATCTGATCGACTCTTTAGCGAGTGTGGAGAAATGTCAGATTGGCAATGCCGAGGTGATCATCGTCGACGATGGGACCGAAGACGAAGAGAGTCAGCGAATTCTCCAGGCGCTGAGAGAGCGTGGGTATCAAATAATCACTCAAGAGAACCGGGGGCTTTCGGCGGCGCGTAATATAGGTATTGCCAATTCGCGTGGTCGTTTCATTATCCCTCTCGACGCCGACAACCGTCTCTGTACGGGGTTCGTACAGGCGGCGCTGGAAGCGTTTGACGCCCGACCAGATCTTGGGGTCGTCTACACCGACAGGCAGCTCTTTGGTAAGCGGACGGGGGCGGTCCATGTTATGGATTTCAACCTTCAAAATATGCTCTTCGGGAATTATATCGATGCCTGCGCCATGTTCCGTCGTGAGCTCTGGAACGACCTCGAAGGCTATGATGAACGGCTGCATTGCTGGGAAGATTGGGAGTTCTGGATTAGAGCCGGGGTTCACGGCTGGAACTTTCAGCATCTCGATCGAATCGGCTTTGAATATCGAGTGCGTACGGGTTCGCTCAACGATCGATATCCGACCTTGGTGGCACGTCAAAAGCTGAGACGACACATTCTGGTGAATCATCGCCAGACCCTGTTCGACGGCCTGCCCGGTCGCGTTGGATCTGTCTGCCATTGGATTGAGCGAGCCTTGCCGGATTCCTGGAAGGGCTTCTGGAAGGTCGTCACCACAAATGGCTACTGGCTGATGTTCTGGGAAGCTTATGGTCCGGGCGGACTACTCACCTGGCCCTGGGTCCGGAAGCTGTGGGTCACTCGACTGTGGAGGTCGTGATGAAAAACGACTTTCAGATCGCTGAGCCCCGAAATGTTTGTCTGGCGGTGATCATCCCGGCATACCAAGGGGGAGACCAACTCGTCCGTGCAATAGAGTCGTTGAGCCTGATCAGCGACCTGAAATTTCACGTCATCGTCATTGATAACGCATCCACCGACGGCTCGGTGGCTGCTGCCAGCCAGAAAATGCCCGAGATTCACGTCCTCCGCAACGAAGTCAATCTTGGATTTGGAGCCGCCTGCAACCAGGGCATTTTCAAGGCGATGGAGTGGGGTGCAGAACTTCTCCTCGTCTTGAATCAGGACACAATCGTACCCCCAGATCTTCTGGATCGACTAATGGCCTGCGCAATAGAAAAACCACGTGCCGGAATCATCGGCCCCAAGACGTTCTCGACCTGCCTGATGGCCGACGGCCGTCCACAGTTGCTCTATGAGGGTGCCTGGCGACGCGGCTTGCCGCTCGGCCAGTTCATTCCGGGCACCGGGCAGGCGGGCCTCGGCAAGGCCACGGTCCCACTTCTTGTCGATTACGTCTACGGGCATGCCATGCTTTTGAGATCAAGCGCCCTGCGCGACGTTGGAGTATTCGATTCGGCATACTTCATGTATCACGAAGATGTCGACCTCTGTGTTCGCATGAAAGATGCCGGCTGGGAAATCTGGTGCGACCCTCGTGCGATCGTCTGGCATGACATCAAGGATCTGGCACGTGGCGAAAACTCCGAAGCCTGGAGGTGGAAATGCAAAGTTCAGAGCGCCCGGATCTTCCACCGGAAACGTCATTCCAGACCAGTTGCGGAACTTCTCACCCTGGCCTATGTTTTCGGCGAGGCCGTGGGACGGATTCGAAGCGGACAGGGGCGTGCGGCGGTCCACGTGCTGCAAGCCTGGCAAACGCGAAGGCTGCCGTTCAGTCCGCTTGTTCCCGAACGCTGAGTCATGAATCGACCATGCCACGAATGCCATCTATGACTTTATCTCCCGCAGTCCCGTCTGGTGGTCCTGAAGGTGCTCCGACAATTCCGCCCATTTCCGTCGCGCCTGCATACGGGACCCTGATCGACGTATCGAACATCAGCCCTGAAGTCGGGGCGGGTGGGGCAACCGTCTCCATCGTCATTCCCAACTACAACCATGCCCGGTTCCTTGAACGACGGATCAGGTCCGTTCTCGAACAGACTTACAAGCCAGTCGAAGTGATCATCCTCGATGATCATTCCACCGATGACAGCTGGAATGTGATCCAGTGGTTTAAAGACATCCCTGGTTTGCATCTTTTACGCAATCCGACCAATTCCGGGTCCCCGTTTGCTCAGTGGAACAGCGGCGTGAAGTTAGCCCGTGGCGAATTCGTCTGGATTGCGGAGTCGGACGACGATGCCGCCCCGACATTTCTCGCAACACTGATGGAGCGTTTGAATGGTCATCCCAATGCTGTGTTGGCCTATTGTCAGTCGCGCACAATTGACGAACTTGGAGAATCTTCGGGCCTTGTCGATCGGTTGTTTGAACATCTTCAGCCGGGACGCTGGAAGTCTGATTTCCAAAGCCCGGGCATCGACGAACTGAAAAGCAGCCTCCTGCATTTCAACACCTTGCCCAATGCAAGTGCGGTGGTGTTCCGGAGGTCAGCCTTTCTCGCGGCCGGCGGTGCCGACGAGTCGATGAAGTATTGCGGAGACTGGATGACCTGGGCACGCTTGTGCCTCTACGGAGAATTGCTCTACGTTGCCGCACCGTTAAATGGCTTCCGTCTTCACCATAGTTCGACCTCTGCCAAACGGAACGCTCGACGCATGTCGGCGGAGGCAAATCGCGTACGATCGTTTATCAGATCACTACTTTCAGACCGTAATATAAAGGGAAGCGTGCGAGCCAATCCAATCGAATTCTGGGATCGCTCAGGAATGGCCGCGCCGGATCTGGATGCATTGAGACAGCTTAAACCCCGGATCGCAACGTTGTTGCCTGCAAAACCAGCCGATACCAAATCGTTACATCCTTCATTCCGAGAACCTCTGGGGGTCGCGGAGTCTCGATGCGAGAACGTTCCAGAAACAATCCCTGAAGATCAATTCGATTGCGCAATACTGATCCCAACCTTTAACAACGCGCGGACATTGGGCGCCGTCATTGCCGCACTTCGCACTCAGACTGTCCGGCCGGCCCGAATACTCTGCGTTGATTCCGGATCCTGCGATGAGACCGAGGTGATTGCCCAAACACACGGAGTGGAACTTGTTTCCTGTGGCAAAAATCCTTCCGGCAACAACGCGATCACCCTCAATTTTGGAATTTCGACTCTTGATCATGAGTGGATATTCTGCGTATCCCCGGATATCCAGCTGAACGATCCAAATATTCTGCGTCAACTCCTGTTGCAGGCGAGTTCTGACCCGAATGTGATTGCTGCTTATGCGCAGACACATGCGAGTGACCAGCCTCCACATGAATTGTTAATGTGCGTGCAGGTGGTAGATTCCGGGAAACTCACAGGATTCAATGGTTTCTGCGATCATTGTGGGTTGATCAGACGCACCGCGTGGGAGCGACAACAATTTCCCGAGGAATTGCCAGGTTGCCACGATGAGGCTTGGGCCGCAAGATCATTGAACAGTTCAGTCAATTCCCGCGTTTTACGCATCGAAGGGTTTAATGTCAGGGAACTGGACGGTATGCGGACGCGATGGCAGCATGTCACCGAGTTTATCACGATTGCGAACTATGTCTCGCCAACTCATGGAAGCTGGTCTTCGATTTTGTCCGACTTTCGAGAGGGAATCCGAGCTGTCCGAAACTCGCGCAGGATTCGAGGGCACTGGAAGCTTCAGCGGGCTGTATGCCTCGCGCTTTACAGGCTGGGGATAATCAAAATCTCACCTTCAAGGCGAGACGAGAGTGAACCGCCACGATGGATCCGTTTCATCTTCTGAAGTTGCAAATCGCTGTTCATTGAATTGAGGTCAGCCGTCGGCGACGATATTGGAACATATGGGCAGGTCACGAATAGTCCTGACTCAGCTCTAAATTGAACGATCCCGAGATTGCAATCTGGTTCCGTCCAACGTCCAACCCACGCCCGAATTTGGCCGCGAAATTAATTGACGTCGATGTTCCACTGCCTGAATCTTGCGAATATCGTCGCCATCGGGGACATTTGATATTCTATTCGGTTCGCCACGGTGTGCATTTTGCCGTGGCGTTGCGGTGGCTGCGTCGTTTGAAGACGCTCTTGTTCTCGTGGCAATTGGAACTTTTCGCGGAATTTTCAAGTGGCATTGATCGTACAGAAGTTTGGTGGTTCGAGCGTCGCGGATGCTCAGCGGATTATGTCGGCGGCTAAACGAGCGGTGAACGCAAAACGGGCTGGTAATCAGGTCGTGATGGTGATCAGTGCTCGCGGAGATAAAACGGACGAATTGATCAGTCTTGCCAAGCAGATCAGCGACGTTCCCCCTCCCCGTGAAATGGATATGTTGCTCGCCACCGGCGAACAGGAATCGGTGGCGCTGGTGGCAATGGCCGTGCAGGAATTGGGCGAGCCTGCCATCAGCCTGACGGGGTATCAGATCGGAATCCTGACTGATTCTACCTACACCAAGGCCCGAATTCGCGAGATCAAAACCGACCGGATGCGACAGGCGCTGAGCGAAGGCAAAATCGTGGTCGCGGCGGGTTTCCAGGGGATCGACGAAGATTTCAATATCACCACCCTGGGGCGCGGCGGCAGCGATACGACCGCGACAGCTCTCGCAGCCGTGCTGGAAGCGGATGTCTGCGAGATCTACACCGATGTCGAAGGGATTTTCACAACCGACCCGCGACTGATCAAGAACGCTCGCAAGCTGCATCAGATCGCGTATGACGAGATGCTGGAGCTGACCAGCCTGGGTGGTGGCAAGATGCACTCGCGCTCGATCGAGTTTGCAAAGAAATACCGGGTGCTGCTACAGGTCCGACCCGCTTATACCGACGGCGAAGGGACGTTAATCGCGCCCCTGAAAGACGATGATGTCCCGATGGTCACGGGTGTGGCAATGGTGAAAAGCGAAGCGATCGTCAACCTTCGAAAGCTTCCCGATCGCCCGGGAGTTCTGGCTGCTCTATTTTCGAAAATGGCCGAACGAAAAATTCCGATCGACATGGTGAT
Organism: uncultured Schlesneria sp.; assembly: GCA_903858935.1. Classification (GTDB taxonomy): domain Bacteria; phylum Planctomycetota; class Planctomycetia; order Planctomycetales; family Planctomycetaceae; genus Schlesneria. The sequence goes on from CAIOKO010000083.1 coordinate 14,021, forward strand.
TCAGGATGTTGCAGAAGAAGGGATCGCCGAAGTGACGTTTACCGTCCCACAGGACGATCTGGCTGACGCTTTGACCGCCGCCGAACAGGCAGTCCGAGCCTTGGGATCGGGTGAAGTTCGACACGGGACCAATGTGGCGAAAGTTTCGCTGGTTGGTGCCGGGATGCGTAAGCACACGGGTGTGGCGGCCCAGATGTTCAAATCACTGTCCGATTCGGGCGTCAACATTCAGATGATCACCACCAGCGAAATCAAGATCTCGGTGCTGGTAAATCGGGACCAGAGAGAACTGGCCCTGCGGTCAGTTCACGAAGGTTTCGCATTGGATCAAGAGGTTTCCGCACCTCCAGCAATCGGCTTCTCGCAAATCGAACACGCGAAACCCAAGGTTTCGCGTGACGAACTGGAACGAGATGTCGTTTCCCGCCTGGGAAGCATGGAAGACATCGTCGTCAGCGAAGTTCAGCTCGACACGAATCAGTCTCGAATTACCGTCCGTAACATCGCTGACGAGCCTGGCGTGGCTGCTGCCGTTTTTGCAGCTGTCGCCGACGGTGGCGTGATGGTCGATTTGATCGTGCAGAACATCGGGCATGGACACCAGGCCGATATCTCCTTCACGGTCCCACGTGAAGATCTGGAACGATGTCTGCTGCTCTTGCGAGAATTGGTCGAGCGCTGGCCGGGGACTGGCGTCAGTTTCGAGAAAGAGATCGCGATGCTGTCTGTGATGGGCATCGGCCTTCGAAGTCATACCGGCGTCGGCGAAAAGATGTTTCGAGCCCTCGCCAACGCGGTCGTCAACGTGCAAATGGTCAATACGAGCGAAATACGCATCAGCGCCGTCGTCGCTCCGAAGGATGCTAACAAAGCTCATCATGCACTATTGACGACCTTTGGATTGGAATAGTAAGCGGCTCTTGTAAACGGCGATTGAGGAACTTGACGTCGAAAGCATCAGTCAAGTTCCTCAAGGCTTATAGAGCGGATCATCTGACAAACCGCCTGCTGCGGGTCTCAAGGAATTATCTGAATGTTTCGGACTCTGGTCTGTCTGTCTTGCGTAGTCATCAGCGTTTCTGCCGGTCACCTGGTTTCAGCTCAGGAGCCGGCAAAACCGAAACCGCTGAGGGCGCTTCTGATCACAGGTGGATGCTGCCACGATTATGGCAAGCAGAAGGATGTGCTGAAGAAGGGGATCGAAGCGCGTGCGATGGTCGAAGTGACCCAGATTCATACCAGGGATTCAAGCGTCAAAGCTCGTTTCGACATCTATGACAATCCCGACTGGGCCAAAGGCTATGACATCATTCTGCACGATGAATGTACGGCCGACGTGGTGGAACTCCCTTATGTCGAAAATATCCTGAATGCCCATAAAAATGGTGTTCCCGCCGTCAACCTGCATTGCGCGATGCACAGTTACCGCCTGCCAGGACGAGACGACTGGTTTCAATTTGTAGGAATTCAATCGTCGGCTCACGGCCCGCAAGCGCCGATCGATGTGACGTTCATTGATCGAGATCATCCCGTGACAAAGCCGTTGGGGAACTGGACCACGATCAGAGAAGAGCTTTATAACAACGTTAAGTTGTTTCCGACTGCCAAACCACTGGCTCGGGGTCGACAGGATGTTGGTAATCGCGTCGATGATTTTGTCGTGGTCTGGACCAACGAGTTTGGAAAAGGAAAGGTCTTCAGCACAACACTCGGTCACAACACCGAGACCGTCTCCGATCCACGATACCTGGACATGGTGACGCGAGGATTGCTGTGGGCCTGTGACAAGCTCAATCCCGAATACCTTCAACCCTTTGCCGTTGCCAAAAAAGAAATTGTTCCTGTGAACATGGCCCGTGGTAAAAAGGCCTCGGCCTCGGCATCGCAGGATGGTCATCCACCTGAACATGCACTCGATTCGAATCCCGACACACGGTGGTGTTCGCCGGACAATAACGCCGGCCAATGGTGGCAGGTCGACCTGGGGCAGCCGGAAGAATTGACGGGATGTCGAATCGTCTGGGAACAGGATGGTGTGAATTATCGCTATAAAATTGAAGGATCAGCGGATGGTCAGAAGTGGCAGATGCTGTCCGACCAGACGAAAACCGATGATCGAGAGCAGGATCAACGACTGAAATTTGCCGCGAAGCAAATTCAACATGTCAGGCTGACGACCACTCAATTAACCCCGGGCTGCTGGGGCAGTTTTTTCGAATTCGAAGTGCATGGAACCAAAACTGAAGAACGAATTTCCGAAAGCGACCAGTCGTTACGTCCTCGAAACGTTAAAGGGCTTTCTGGGGTCAAAGTTCCAGCAGGATTTGAAGCAACGCTCTTTGCCGCTCCTCCGGATGTGGGCTATCCCACTTGCGTGGCCACCACGCCGGACGGAACCGTTTACGTGGGAGTCGACGAAAACGGTTCGCTCGACAATAAGGCCAACCGGGGACGAATCGTCCGATGTCGAGATCTGGACGGCGACGGAAAGGCCGATGAATTCAAGACGTTCGCCAGCATGGATAGCCCTCGCGGAATCGTTGTGGTGTCAGAACCGTTAACCGCTGACCAGAATCAGCAGTCGCCGCGAAAAACCTCGTTGATCGTATTGCACCCTCCAACCTTGACGGCATTCCATGACGACAACGGTGATGGCATTTCGGATCGGTCCGATGTTCTGGTCAAAGGGATCGGGTTTGACTTGAATAAGCGCGGGGCAGATCACACCACGAACGGAATTCAAGTCGGTATCGACGGCTGGATCTATGTTGCCGTTGGTGATTACGGTTTCGTGAATGCGGTCGGTACTGATGGTCAGTCGGTCCAGCTTCGCGGCGGGGGAATCGCACGCGTTCGACCGGATGGAACAGAACTGGAAATTGTTTCACGCGGACAGCGCAACATCTATGACGTCGGGATCAGCCCGACGATGGACCTCTTCACTCGAGACAATACGAACGATGGTGGTGGCTGGAATGTCCGCTTGAGTCACGTTCCGCAGGATGCACAGATGGGGTATCCGTCGCTGTTTATCAATTTTTCCGACGAGATTGTTCAGCCGCTGGCCGATTACGGAGGTGGTTCACCCTGTGGCACATTGTACGTCGACGAGCCGTCACTTCCTGGAGAAATCGGACATCAGTTACTGACGTGTGACTGGGGTCGCAGCATTGTTTATCGGCATCCACTCGTCGCAAACGGCGCGGGTTTCGTGGCCGAGCAGGAACCGTTTATCGAGATTCCTCGCCCGACAGACATTGATGTTGATGCCAGTGGAAACCTTTATATCACCAGTTGGAAAGACGGCGGGTTTACGTTCAGCGGTCCGAATGTCGGCTATGTGATTAAGGTGAAGCCCCCCGCATCCCACCTCGAAACATTGGCTGGAAACTCGGGCTCATTCACTGCATCTTTGAAGCACGGGACACCGCCGAAATCACAGTCCTCTGACGGCGAACTCGTTCAGCAATTGAATTCGCCCAGCCATACGATTCGATTGAATATTCAACGTGAAATCCTGCGCCGTGGTGACCGTCCTGAAATGGCGAAGGGGCTTCAAAAACTCGCGGCGTCAAATGATGCCAGCCTCGCGGTCCGTGTGGCAGCGATTTTCACTCTGAAACAGTTGCAAGGTCAAAATTCTCACGTCACTCTGCTCGAATTGTCGCAGGAGGCAAAGATTCGTGAATACGCATTGAAAGCCATCGCAGATCGAAAAACCCAACTGAGTGCGACTTCGATCGCACCGCTGACGACTGCATTGAAAGATCCTGATCCACGTGTGCGTCTGGCTGCGGCCCGTGCAGTCGGGCGATTCGCCCTGGTGAGTAATGTCGATTCGAATCAGCTTCGTCAGACGGCAAAAGAACTTGTTCCACTGGCGTCAGATCGAGATCCTCTGGTTGCTCACATCTCTATTCATAGCCTGGTTCAATTGAATGCAGTCGAAGCCTGTCTGGAAGCTCTGAAAGAGGCCTCTGTCGAACGTCGGTTGGGTGCATTGATGGTCCTTCGGCACCTTTACGATCCTGCGAGCGTCAGTACCCTTTTCAGTTGGCTGGAAAATCATTCGAGTGGAGCATCTGCTGAAAACGTCAAATCGGGCGAAACCGACGCCAACCAGCGGACCAGACTTGCGATCCTGGCGACGCTCTGCCGGTTGAGCTCCCGAGAGGCCGAGTGGACTGGTGATTGGTGGGGGACTCGCCCCGACACCAGCGGCCCATTTTATAAGCCAGTCGCCTGGTCGGAGTCGGAACGGATTCTGAAAGGGCTTGGAGATGCTCTATCCAAAGCCGATCCCGATACTGGAAAAAGGCTGTTAATTGAAATGAAGCGGCACAAGATCGAGTTACCGAACTCACAGGCACTCATCGTCGCCTTCGCAGCGGCAGATCCGGCATTTGTTCCCACAGCCATTGACCTTCTTAGTGCTATGAATTCACCACTATCAGAACAGTCAGGGCAATTACTCGAACGAGTTGTGACCGCAACCGCTTCAAATGATGAAATTCGATCAAAAGCGCTACGGACTCTTCTGCGTCGAATCGATCAGCCGACGATCTCCAAAGCAGGCATTCGCAGCTTTGTCAGCGTGAATGAGACCAGTCAGCAGGGGGAAACGGCCAGGGTTTGGGATGATTTTATCCGTGAATCAAAACTCGGTGCTCATCTTGGTGAATTTGTAAAACTCCTCGGCGAAAGCGGAAGCCAATCTTCGGCAAGTGCACAGAACGCCAAGGAAGCGGCCTATGCGGTTTTACAGGGTTTGGCTGACAATGCTCGCGTGGGAAAATCGGAACGAGACCAGGCGCTCAAAGTCGTTGAACTCGCCTGGACCAACCCCGAGTCAACGGTCAGCTTGCTTCGGGCAATCGGGCGATCCCGTGCCGAATCACAAGCATTGCAGGTCCGAGCGCTCCGGAATTCCAAGATTCCAGAAATTCGGTCTGCCGCTGAGTTTGCCGCTGCAAAGATGGAACTCGATCAGGAACCCGCTTTCGATCCCAAAAAGCCATTGATTGCGAATCTGGCCTATGATGCGATTGTTGCTGAAACCGTGAAAGTAAAAGGGGACGCCAAGCTGGGTGCCCGATTGTTTACTCGACAAGGATGTTCCGCCTGTCACACCGTTTCTCCCACCGAGCCACTCAAAGGCCCTCTGCTTCAGGACATTACGAAGCGATATAAGAAAGAAGAACTGATCGAATCGATCGTGAAGCCCAGTACCAAGATTGCTCAGGGGTTTGAAAGTCAGTTTTTTGTGACACACGAAGGAAAGGTCTTTGATGGTTTCGTCGTGCGCGAATCCGGTGACGAAATCGAATTCCGCAACGTTGCCGGCCTCGCCACGACGTTGAAGAAGACCGACATCGACGAACGGGGTAAGCGAGAGGCCTCAATCATGCCGAACGGACTGGTGGATAAACTGAATCCCGATCAGCTTGCTGCGATCCTGGCCTATTTGGAATCACTGAAGAAGTAGTCGGTGGCTTTCACGGCAAATGGAAACAGACCATGAAGAACACCAAGCTTTGCCCCAAATGTGGATCATGTGACATCATTGTTGTTTCGATGAGAAAGACAGTGAGTACCATTATTCCAATTGGCTTTACAATGGCTGGTTGCGTCGGATTGTCCCGATACGTATGCGGCGAGTGCGGGTATACGGAAGAATGGATCGTCAATAGGGATGACATCGAAAGAATTCGATCCAAGTTTTCAAACAAGCAGAACCAGAAGAATTAGAATTACAGGCGCGAAAGCTCCCTTGATTCGATGACCGTTCACTTGGATTTAGCATGTTTGTCGACTGAGAGGATTGTCTAAGAATTTCGTCGTCGCGTCATCGCTTTCACATCCGTCGGCCAGGAATCCGCTGCAAACGTTAAATCTTCCGAAATAAAAAAAGGGGGTGGCCCTTTCGGGCCACCCCCTTGCATATGACAGCAATCACAAATCAGTCACGATTGGTCGTGAATTCAGGGTACCCGAGAACACCCATTTCTGGTGCATCAAGACCACCGACTTCATCGGCTTCGCTGACTCGCAGTGGAGTGATCAGGTTACTGAACTTGAACCAGATCATACCGGATACGAATCCGAAGACGAGCACGACAGCAGCACTCAGCAATTGAGCATACAATTGAGAAGTGTCGCCGTAGAGTAGCCCGCGAACACCGTCGGCAGCAGCTTCTGGCGTTCCGCCAAATGCAGCCCGATTGATACCGTTCCAGCCACCACCATATGTGCCGTTTGCGAAGAGGCCGAGCGAGATAACTCCCCAGGTTCCGTTCACACCGTGAACCGAAATCGCACCGACTGGATCATCGATCCCCAAGCCTTCCCAGAAGAAGACACTCAAGACGACCAGGATGCCAGCGATCCCACCGATGACCGCAGCAGCCTTGCTGTCAATAAACGCACAGGGCGCGGTAACGGCGACGAGACCAGCCAGCATGCCGTTACAAAGCATCGTTGTATCTGGCTTCAGTCCCTTGGCCCAAAGCGTGAACATCGCAGTAATCGTAGAGACCACGCCAGCGATCATCGTATTGACCACAACCGCACTGATTCTCAGGTCGGTTCCGGAAAGTGTTGATCCAGGATTAAACCCGAACCAGCCGAAGGCGAGGATGAATGTTCCCGCAACAACCATCGGAACGTGGTGAGCAGGCATCGGAACGGGCTTTCCGTTAATGAATTTGCCTTTCCGTGGTCCGATACAGATGGCCCCGGCCAAGGCCAGCGCACCCCCCATCGCGTGCACAACACCCGATCCTGCGAAATCGACTGCTCCGTGACCTAAGCCCATCGTTGCACCGCAGTTTGCCAGCCATCCACCACCCCAAACCCAGTTGGCATAAAGGCAATATGGCAAAGCAACCCAGACACCGTACAAGCAGAAATTCTTCCAGCTCCAGCGTTCGGCCATTGATCCTGTGGGGATCGTGGCCGTGGTATCCATGAACACCATCATAAAGAAGAACATCGCCAGGACACTGACGTCATCAAGACCTTCGAGGAAAAAGCCTTTTGTTCCCATTAATCCGTAAGCAAAGGCTCCAGTCAATTCTCCGGCATCGTTTTTGGCTGGACCGAGCCCAATCCCCTGATTCAGCAAGGAAAGTCCAGGGCCGAGAGAGGCATACCAACCTGGAGCGACAGGTCCGTTAAACCAGTTCCCCCAGCCGATCGCGAATCCATAAGCCCAGAACGCGATACAGCCCAGCGGATAAACCATCAGGTTCATAGCAGCGGTGTGCGAGGCGTTCTTCGCCCGGCACAAACCGACTTCCACCAGCATGAAACCGGTTTGCATGAACATCACGAGGAAACCAGCGACCATCACCCAGACCATGTTGATCGAATACATGTTATGCACGATTCGGTCATACAATTTGTCGACCGTCATCGCCGCGGGGTTTCCATCACCAATCGGTCCGTCCGACGGCGTCACCCAGGTACCAGCTTTACCGCCGGTTGGATCTGGCCAGGAAGGGGCCTTGGGATCGTTTGTTCCCGTAAAGTACGCGGGAAGTGGTGCCGCCACCGGCGGTGCACCTTCGGCAACTGGTGCTGGTTCGGCTGGAGCAACGGCTGCAGCGTCCGGTTTCGGGTCCGCCTCTTGAGCGTATAACGACGCATAATATCCCGAGACTGACGCAGTCATTGCGATCGCCAGGACACTGACCCACTTCTTAACACGTTTCAACTTCATATTGTTCCTCTTAAAGGCGGGGTACGGAAATCCGGTCCAAGGTGCAAAGGTGTGGAAATGTTTTACGGCTCGCGCCACAAAGCGCAACGTACTCAGCAACGCGAACTCGACGATCCCACTGGCCACGGCCGAAGAATCACAACCCTGCGATGACACATCAACGGGGCGAGCAACCAGCCACCGTGCTGCCGAGAATCTCGAAGCTTGAGAGGTTGGCAATTAGCGTGCCAGCATTTCCACCATTTACGGCAACTCATCCGCCGAAACGATTCTTTACTTCTTTTCCCGCAGAATTGCCGGGGATTTCAGCTCATTACCGCTGTCGATTTGCATGGGTGTGCCAGAATTGTCAGCAGTCATGCATTAATAGTGTGCCCGGCGACGAAACATGGAGCTCCACACAGGTTTCCGCAACGAGGCTCGTGAGAAAAAACTGAACGCGACCTGGGAAGCAGGCAGAAACGACGGGCGTTGGCTTTTACTTTCAAGTCCGGTTTTTTAGTGACTTTCAGGACTGGTGAACCGGAGGGACTCCAATCGAAAATAGAACGTCTCCGGGAAAGTGACTTTGAGGAAGTCCGTCGAACCGAGAAGGGCCAGTGGGATGAAAGGATTGCCCGGAAGAAGAGGAGGAAACTACGCCTGGGAGGATTCGAACCTCCGACCGACGGATTAGAAATCCGTTGCTCTATCCAGCTGAGCTACAGGCGCTTATGGGCCATAAGTATCTCGATGAACGGGATGACCTGCAAGCTGTCGGGGTTCCGAAATCCAATGTGGATTCACGAAAAGGATATCGCCCCTTCACAAATTGTGATCGCGATCACCTGAATTCGAGGTAAAAGCACCACTTTGGATTTTGTTTTCACATGGTCCAATCCGCCTGTTTTGTGCTATACTACAACGACCTTCCGTCACCAGACTGGCGACGAACGGTTAAAGGAGTTGGAAAGAATAAATGAATTAATCGAGTTGTACCGGCCAGGCTGACGATAATTTCACAAGCGGAATTTGAATTCAAAACAAATTCCTCCCTCGATCACCGACGCTCAGGCAGTCTTCAAAAGTTTCTCGCTCGAAATCGATGAAGCCCAATTGAATCATTCAAGAATCTCGTTTGAGGAATTATGCGTTTCGGCACTAAGAAACGGCACTTAATGCCACAAACGGACGAGCATACGGGATTTGCATGAAGCTCACTGATTTTCGTCTACGAGCGATGATTTCCTCGCTGCTGTACAAGCCGTCGCCGGTGGTCTATTCCGACAGTTTTATCTATTCGTTGCTGCCACGGAAGCGTTCGCATCTGTGGGTCATCGCGGCGCCGAAAACAGGTTCCACGTGGCTTTCGAAAATTCTCGAAAACTATCTGGGTTGGGAAGTGAGGTCGCTGACAAGCGCCTACGATCGACGCGAACAGGAGCCAAGTTTGCGGGCACTTGCTGAGTCAGCGTCGATCGACAAAGTTCTCTGGCGGCATCAACATACACGGGCTTCGAAATCCACAATCGATCTCATTCGCCAAGCCGCGATATTACCCATCATTCAGACGCGCGACATTCACGATACGGTCATTAGTTTTTCCGATCATTTTCACCACGAATCGACAATTTGTCCGATGGCCTATATGGATGACCAGCAATGGCGCCGTTTGGATGATGCATCCCGGACACAGTTTATGATCGATATGGTGGCACCCTGGTATTTCAACTTTTACGCGGGTTGGTTCGCCAGCGATCTCGTACGCAACAAGATTGCATACGTGTGTCGCTACGAGAACTTGAAGAGCGATCCTCGCGCCGAGTTGATCAAGATCTGCGAGCACTTTGGCCTTCCCCTCAACGACCGTCGTGCCCAGTCGGCCGTCGAACGTGCCGCGTCGCAACCGACCCGTCTGAACCACGGTGTGATCGGACGTGGAGCAACGCTTTCTGACGAACAGAAGGCCACTCTTGCCCGAATGCGAAGCTATTATTCGGATATTGACTTTTCGGCGGTGGGGTTCCCAAGCTGACGGCAGAAGTGACCGTCGCCTGTATGAGACGAGGGTCAGGAGATTCTCGGGCAAGTTCGATGGCGGATGATCGTTTCCAATCATCAATCTGTGAACGGACCCAGGCGATGCTTCCGAGCATGATGACATCGTCGGTGGTACGAGCCCCCATGCGGATCGGGTTTCTTGCTGATTCGTTTTTTCCGATTGTCGGCGGGGCGGAAACCGTCCTGCATAATCTGGCAACTCGGCTGACAAAAAGCGGTGGTGACGTGCTGGTGCTTGCACCTCATATTCGAGGGAGCGACAACCGGATGGATGTCCCGTATTCCCTCAAGCGATTCAGCCGTCCGTCCTCAAAACGCTTTGGAGTCAGTCAGTTACTGTTGCCATTGGCCTGGCATCAATGGCAACATCGGTTTGATATTCTGCACTGTAACAGTGCCTATCCCTCCGCATATCTTGGCACCACGTTGAAGGGTTGGACGAATCTGCCGGTTGTTGTGCGACCGCATGGTGATGATATTCTTCCGAATCAACGAATCTGTCGAGATCCCAAGCTGGCCGCTCGTGCAAAACAGGCCCTGTGTCGTGCTGATGCGATTGTCGCGCAAGGCCAATTCCTGCGACAGGCGCTGTTGAATTTCGGAGTTCCAGAATCGCTCATCCACGTGATCCATAATGGAGTCGATCTGGATCTCTTTGCGAAGGGGGAACCCTTTCCGCATCATCGCCCGTACCTCCTTGCAATGGAAAGCCTGTTCCGTCGCAAGGGATTCGATATTTTGCTGGAAGCCTTTGCGAGACTTCGTGGCGATAAGGTGGATCTGCTGATTGCCGGCACTGGCCCCGAACTCATTCGATTGACGACGCTGGCAAATCGTCTGGGGCTGACAAATCGTGTCCGATTTTTGCGCCAAGTCAGTGGCCAGGAAAAGGTCAATCTTCTGAGAAGCGCCTTGTTACTGGTCGTCCCCTCGCGATGTGAGCCGTTCGCAAACGTGATTCTCGAGGGGCTCGCTTCAGGGCTTCCGATTGTTGCTTCGGACGTGGACGGTAATCCGGAACTCGTTTTCCCTGATCAGAATGGAGTCCTTTTTCCTGACGAGAATATCGAAGCATTGACCATGAATCTTCAGCGATTGATCGACGTACCGACCGAACTCGACCACCTGCGAAAGGGTGTTCCACCGTCAGTACGGCAGTTCGACTGGTCCAATATCGAGGAGCAGTACTCGTCACTTTACCGGAGAGTTGTCGGTGGAAAATCTGCGGTCCCGAGTGATTGTCGTTACGGTTTGACCGGTTGATTTCATCTGGTGTCGATTCTTGTGTTGAAAAATTTCGACTTCTATGAAACTGCACATTGGCTTAAAGATCACGCATGCGGAAGATTCGGGTCAATGTTGGGCCGGTTTCTGATCTGCTGCTGTCGTCGTGATTGTTCGCGAATCTCTTCAAAAATCCTGCGAATTGAATCGGGTTCTTTCCGTAAATGCGGCCTCGACTTAGCCCGGTCTGCCAGAACAGCAAACTTCAAGAACGTCACGCCGAAAAGGATTACACAGAACATGCCTGTTTCTAATCTCATCATCGCGTGTCCTGTTCGGTTGTGGGTCGAAAAAGTACTCTGAAACGTACGTCGACTTTTTCGCAGAATTCCAATTGGATTCAACGAGTTTTCCGGATACCGGCTGCTTTTGGCAAAGTCTCAGCCGTTGACCAAACTTCCGCCAGGACTCCCTTATCCCGCAGAGCTACGCACGGACGTCAGTCGAAAGTATCTCGATGAACCGAGTGGCCTGCAAGCGGGGCGGAAATCGCGGGATCTCGCCTTGTAGTAAACGGACACTCAGACCGCTAGAATCTTGTCCCCACCCTCAGCCCTTTACGCAGCAGTGACAAGCACGATCCGGTGGAATTTCTGGTTTTATAAGGCAAAACATTTCGCATGGCGTCGACCAGCTCTTCAAGTATTCGAATTGGCATTGTGGGAGCCGGCGAAAATACTCGCTTGCGACATATCCCAGGCTTGGCCGCGATTAACGATGTCAAAATCGTCGGTGTCGTCAATCGAACCCCCGCCTCGACAGCTCGTGTGGCTGCGGAATATGAGATCCCACAGCAGTATCCGAATTGGCATGAACTTGTTGCCGATCCGACGATCGACGCGGTTGTGATCGGGACCTGGCCAGATCTGCATTGTGAAGTGACCTGTGCCGCGTTGGCGGCGGGGAAACACGTTTTGTGTGAAGCAAGGATGGCTCGCAACCTTGCCGAAGCCCGGCTGATGCAGCAGGCCGCTGTTGCACGACCGGACCGGGTGGCGATGCTTGTTCCCAGCCCGTTTGGATTGCTGGTCGATCGTGAAATCAAGCAACTTCTGCACGACCAGTTCATCGGTGACCTGCGTGAGCTTGTCGTGCTGGGTGCCGACGATCAGTTCTTCGATTATTCGAAGTTACTGCATTGGCGTCAGGACGCAAATATCAGCGGACTGAATGTTTTGACGTTAGGGATCATGCATGAAACGGCACTGCGCTGGGTGCCGCAGCCGACTCGCGTTTTTGCTCAGACTCACACGTTTGAACCGATCCGACCGAATCCGGCTGGGGCTGGTAACCGCCCCGTCACTGTTCCGGACAGTGTCCAGGTGCTGACGCAAATGCCTGGTGGAGCACGGGGCGTCTATCATTTCAGCGGGATTGACTTGCATGGGCCCGGAAAACAGATTCATTTGTATGGCAGTTCAGGCACAATCAAGATCACGTTCGGTGCACAGGAACGGGTCTTTATCGGCCGGGTCGGGGATGCTCGACTGCGTGAACTGACGATTCCGACTGAAAACCTGATTGGATGGCGTGCCGAAGCCGAGTTCATCGGCGCGATCCGTGGCGAAGAATCTGTCCGGCGGACCGATTTTGCCAGTGGACTTCAATATATGGAATTTACAGAAGCTGTCGCTCGAAGTGCGGCAAATTCGTTGCCCGTCGATCTGCCATTGCTCTGAAAGGACAGAAATGACTTATGGCGTCACGCCATTCGCCGTCAGCTTGACACAAATTCGCAAAGCCGCAGGTTCGCGAAGCAAGTCGATTTATCGGGACTTGCGCGAAGAGTTTGAAGACGAGCTTGCCGAGGATCGCGAACAGGTCGAAGAAGCCAACGAAGACGACGAATTTGATCCGCAATTGTCCCTCGAACGCGCCATTCGACATCTGATTCTGGGTGAAGAGAGATGGGATTATGAAGGGGCCAAATACGCCTACGCCGTTGAATTGATCTGCTCGTTTTACGGTGAGATCCTTCCCAACGATCATTGGACGGGGATTTCCCTCGGTTGGGCCGAGACAATCAACGACAGCCTGCTGGAGTCGGGTGTGTCGGCGGAAACATTCTCGATTTTCGCGCACCTTTTCTATCGTGGGTCGCCGATAGACATTCCTGAAATCGACGATTTGCCATGCATTGGCTATGTGATGTTATCAGAAATTCCTGACGCTCTGGCCGCGTTGACAGACAATCAATTATCGCTGATCAAAGGCGACGACGGGGAAGAGATTCGAGTCGCGTTAAGGCAGGTTCGTGACTGGCTGGAAGCCTGTCAGCGTGACAAGTCTGATCTTGTTTGCTTTTATTACTGACCTGAAACATGAGGTAACCATCATGACTGACTCCGTAACGCGACGAGATTTCCTGGCGACGACGGTCGCTGCTGCCGCGACAGCAAGTTCAATGACGACCGGTCTTCAATCATTCGTTTCGGCTCAGGACAAAAACATGCCAGATCAATTGCCAATTATTGACACTCATCAACACTTGTGGGACCTGACTAAGTTCAAGTTACCCTGGCACAAAGGTGACGATACAAAGCCGCTGCAACGCAGTTTTGTCATGTCAGACTATCTGGAAGCAACGAAGGGTCTGAACGTCGTCAAGACGGTCTATATGGAAGTCGATGTCGAACCTGATCAGCAGATGGCCGAAGCCGACTATGTGACCGATCTTTGCAAACGTGACGACAATCCGATGGCGGCCGCGGTCGTGTCGGGTCGACCCGGGACACCCGGCTTTGAACCCTACATTCGCCGTCTGGCCGATAACAAGTACATCAAAGGGATCCGCCAGGTTCTGCACGGTGATTCGAATCCGGCTGAATTCTGCCTGCAACCAAAGTTCGTCGAAAGTATTCAGCTGCTTGGGGAACTCGGTAAAAGTTTTGACCTTTGCGTACGACCTGCTGAAGTGGTCCACGCTGCGAAGCTGGTTGGCCAATGTCCCAAGACCCGGTTCATCCTCGACCATTGCGGTAACATGAGCGTGACCTCAACGGATCAGGCGCTCCGCAAGAAGTGGGAGCAGGGGATGCAGGAATTGGCGCAAAAGCCAAACGTGATCTGCAAGGTTTCGGGAATTATCGTGACTGCCAACAAGGACTGGAAACCAGACGACCTCGCTCAGAACATCAACTTTACATTAGACACATTCGGCGAAGACCGAGTGATCTTCGCGGGAGACTGGCCGGTCTGTACGCTGAAAGCGACGTTCGCTCAGTGGGTGAACGCGCTCAAGCAGATCGTCAAAGACCGACCCGTCAGCTTCCAGAAGAAACTGTTCCACGATAACGCCGCCAAGTTCTATGGAATTTGATTTCGGGATCAAACGAGACCGTCACTCACCAGTTGATCGATTGTTCGACCAAAGGCAGTGACGGTTTCGTCGATGTCGCTGTCGCTGTGAACGGCCGAAGTCATTCCGCTCCAGCCAAACCAGTCGACCCCGTTCGTAATCAGTGCGGTTCTGAAAGCATGTTTCAGAGCGGCTGACTGCTCATTGTCAAGCTGCTCGTATTTGCCTGCGTGAGGGATAAATCCGTCATCGGTTGGTCGCGGGCCATGGTATTCAGGCAAAATGTGGATCATCGAGAATTCACCGTACGCGACCCACGGCGTCGACTTTTGTGCGAAGAGATCGTTCAGCCGCCCCCTGAGTTGACGAGCGGCTTCGATGGCTCGACTCCCTGCAATCCCGTCCGCTAAAGCGTCCAGAGCGGCGCATCCTGCTGCGGCCGACAACGGGTTTCCGTTAAACGTGCCGGGATGTTTCATTTTTTTTCCGTGCCGATTACCGAAAGCAATCGCGTCGAGTAGTTCGGCCCGGCCACAAACGGCCCCTCCAGGCAATCCCCCGGCAAGGATTTTTGCCAATGTGGTCATGTCTGGTTTGACGCCGTAATGCGCTTGAGCGCCACCGGGAGCGACTCGAAAACCGGAAATCACTTCGTCGAAAATCAGGATCACTCCATACTTCGAACAAAGGTCACGCAATCCTCGCAGGAACTCTTCCTGAATTGGCACAAGGCCCCAATGCCCGCCGGTCGGTTCAAGGATACAACAGGCGGGCTGCTGCTCACGAAAAGCCTGTTCGACCGCCTGAAGATCGTTTGGCGGAATCGCGACCAGATCGCTGATGACGCCGGGAGTCACACCCGGCATGGACCAGTCGTCAATTGTGTAGGGAGCGTAGGCGGCTGGGACGAGCAGATCGTGCCAGCCGTGGAAATGGCCAATGAATTTGATGACCTTGGTCCGCTCTGTTACGAGCCGTGCGATTCGCAAGGCCATCAGCGTTGCTTCAGTACCGCTGCTGGTGAACCTGACTCGTTCGGCTGAAGGGACCAGACGCTGAACACGTTCACCCCACTCGATTTCAAGTTCATGGCAGGCAGAGAAGTGAGTCCCTCGAGCCATTTGGCGCTGGACTGCGGTCACGACATCGGGATGCCCGTGTCCTAAGATCAATGCTCCATGACCAACCCAATAGTCGATCAGTGATTCTCCTTCAACGGTCGTCTTTCGTGAGCCGGCTGCCTCTTTCACATACACGGGAAACGGCTGCAGATATCGAGCGTCATGGGTGACTCCGTTTGGAAAAACGGAAAGCCCCCGTTCGAAAAGTCGTGCAGATTCGCCAAACTTGCTTCGATACGCTGCTTCAATTCCAGAGGACTTTGCCAGCATCACAGTTTTCCTATTCGAAACACGACAACGATTGATGCTGAATCGTAAGGTGAAATCGGGCTGGAGCAAAGCCTTCGTCAAGTCGCTGGCGATACTTCAGGCCCAACGGGGCCGGTAATGCCCATAGCCAGGGTCGTAGGTCCGCCAGAGGCCCTGGTGATTGTTCGACAGAAATGACAAGAGGCCTGAAAGGCCGGTCATTCGTTTCCTTTCTGTCGTCGTCGTCGCGGTTCGATGAACGTACATGATGTCTTGAGAGAACTGTCGGCCCTTCAGGCCTTTTCTCTTGATCAACGGACGGTACCGGGGCTTTCGGAAGACCTCCGACACTGGCGATTTGAGCTACTGACCCGTTGGGCCGCAAGATTGCGATCTCGCCTCATCACCAGGGGTTAACGGCAATCTCAGTTCACTCGTTTGTGATGTTGTACCAGGATCAATGCCGCTGAATCAGACATCGCCCGTCGTTGCTCCCAGGAATCGACCCCCGTCGACACGAAAGACCTCACCCGTTACGAAGTCGGTCCCTTCGAGTAAGTACAAAACCGCCTGGTTAACATCATCAGCCGATCCGATGCGATGCAGGGCCGACGAGCGTCGAATTCTTTCAAGTTTCTGTTCAGATGCTGCTGCGGCGGGCTCAACCGTTCCGGGGGCGATTGCGTTGACTGTGATCGTCGGTGCCAGTTCGACCGCCAGAGCCTTCGTCAGCGTCACCAATCCCCCTTTGGCGACAAGATAGGGCAGAAAGAAACGATAAGGCCGGTCAACGGCCCAGTCTGTGAAATGGATTATCTTTCCCTGCAATCCATTCTCGATCGGTTGCTGTCGCATCGCTCGGGCAGCAGCGATGGCGGTAAAGTAGGGTGCCGAAAGGTTTGAAGCGATTGCCTCGTAATAGTCTTTCGGCTCGAGAGTATCCAATGGAGTTCGCGTATAGACGCTCGTCAGATTGATCAAGACGCTCAGGGACCCAAATCGCGCGATCGTGTTCTGGACCAGCAAATCGGCTTCTTCGGGATTGCGCAGATCTGCACGAAATGATTCGGCTTGAACTCCGGCAAGTCGGCATTCTTCAACGACAGACTGCATTCCGTCCGGACTCGTGTGGTAGCTGAATGCCAGATTTGCCCCCCGTTGCGCCAGCAGTATCGCCAGCTTGGCTCCAAGACGCCGACCACCAGTAATCAGGACCGTTTTGCCAGCCAACCGCATGGTGTAAAGCTCACGTTATCGTTCTGAGATTGCGACACGCACGCCGGAAATCATTTCGTGGTTTTGAGGAACTGTTCGTAAGCGCCTGCGACGTTTCCGTCCACCGAGTTTCCCTGATGAATCGACAATCCATAACGCAGCCTGAGGGATGGCGTGACGTCATCCAGGATGACGGGTTTGGCCTTGGCGGGATCGTTTTGATAGGCACCTTCACCGAATGGACTCATCGAAAACAGACCGTAATCTCTGACGTGGTACCGTGACGGACGGAAATTATTCGGATGGTCCATCAGCGCGACACCGTATTCCCGGCCTTCGACCGTCCCCGAATAGTCGACCCACTTTGCAGGTTGTCCCCAGCATTCTTGAGTTGTTTTCTTGCCGGCGGAATTCACGACGGTCCCTCCCTCTTTTTCACGCATCGATTGCGCAATGCGGATACCGAAGAATCCTTCCTTCGTATCATCGAATCTGGCAAGCTTTCCTTTGGGGGGCGCAATCGTGGTGTCGTATGTGATCAGCCGGCTCGGATAAATCGAGATTGTCGTTGACTCGATCAACGCAGGTGTCCCGTCAGTCCCTATCCAGTCATTGATTAACTGGAAGGTTCCAGGGTTTCCCGAACGGAATTTGACTTCGCGAGTCGTGATTCGTCCTCGTTCGGCCCAGAACTTAACATCATTCACTTCATCCACGGACAACCAGATCCCCCGATGGTGAGGATGCTCTTTCTCGTTCGGATCGATCGGACGGGTCAGAATCGCACCACCAGGGGCTCGTACCGGCCAGAAATAGGGCTTGGGAAGCGATGCTCCGTGATGAAAGACCGTGAATTCTTCACCGGCGATCTTTACAACAATCCCCTCGGTACCCTCTTCAATCGTGACATTGTCTTCGGCTTGCACATTGAGCCAGGAACCGGCAAGCGTCGAAAGACAGGCGAGGTAGAAGCCGCACTTCCAGAATCGAAACATTGACACGCTCCATCCAACGGAATCTTGTTGCCGAAAAAGGCCAAAACAACTTGGCCACTGACTATACCGTGGTTTGGTTGATCGGGTCGACTCATCCGATGGTCAAAAGCCACGTCGGCCCCTCAGAGGATGACGCTGCGATAAGATCAATTAATTCTTTGCCGTTGCTCCCCAGCGTTTCATCCGAACGGCATTGGCCTGTCGATACGGGTCGTCGGAGGATGACCGTTCGAGTGTCGAAATCGCCTTGGAAGTCTGATTAAGTCGGGCATAAGATTGCGCGAGGAGCGAGCGTGCCGGAAAGTACCACCGTCCTTTGCGGTCATACTTCTTGAGATAGTCTGTCAGCAGTTCGACAGCAGTTGCATACTCACCCATTTCGTATTTACAGAGCGTCGTCCAATAGAAGGCATCTTCCGAAGCGATTCGATTAATACGGGCGATTTCAGGTGGGTTTGGCTCGACCTCAAGATGTCGGATTCGCAGATACTTCGAAGTGGCATCTGCGAACTTACCCAGTAAGTGTTCGGAGCGGGTTTTTTGCATCTTTCGTTCCGGAACTCCAACGGTTGCCTTTCCTTCATCATCGACTTTCACAGGAATTGGAACGCTGAACGGCAAGGTCAATCGCTGACTTTCCTGCACTTTTTCTTCACTTATCGAGCGGAGTTCCAAAACTTGAAGTCGTGGGTATGACCACGACTTCAGGCTTTCAGCGGGCCAGCCGCCGAATTTTGCGACGCGATTCAACTGGCCGACTCGTCCCTCGTCATCCATCAATGGATCGTAAAGGACGCAAAGATCACTCGGCGGAAGAACCTGCTCCAGATTGAACATTCGATAAGACCAGAAATTGGCATTTGTGATCAGATAAATGGTCGGTTCACGCAGATCCTCAACGGTGAGCCGGTATGGTTCGTTCACCGACATTTGCTCCAGCCATTCCGGATGAGTAACGATTTCGGCGAGAGTCGCGATGGACGTTTCGTTTGTGTTCGAATCACTCATGATCGGCAGCCCGAGCCGCATATCAAAGAGATAAACTTGCCCTTCCACAAGCACGCCTAACAGCCAGTTTTCTCCCGTTGTTTTTTTTGCAGATTTGGGCCTGATCACAACCGAATCGATACGAAGCTGTTTTAATATCTCGGAACAGACCCAGGCTCGGTCATCAGATGACCCACGTCCCAGTTGCAGGCACAAATAAGGAAGCAGGGGAAGCTCGATTTCGTCATCTTTCCACAACGCCACATTGCGACAGACAAAATCCACAATGATGGCAACCTTCTGCAGCTCTCCTTGTCCGCGATCGGACAAATATCCGGCAATCACACGATTAAACAATGCATCGCGAATGTGGCTTGCATCCATGGCGTCGTACTTGGCCTGTTCAAGCCGAGGCTTCTCATCGGGCGAAATCCAGCCGGAAGGAAACTTCACAGGAACAAGCTTATCGATCGTTGCCTGATCGGTGATCTTCTGAATCTCGGCCTGTTTGTATCGCCAGGAATTCAGCAGACTCACCGGTTTATCGGTTGTGGAATTGATTCCGAAGTTTTCAGGACGCAGTTGATGAACGGCGCTGATCAGAACGTCATCCGAAGTTGCCGCAGCCGGCGCGTTGGAGGACGAATTGGTCGGAGAGACCTTTCTGGAACCGCATCCAGCGACCGCAATGGCCAAAATCAGCAGACAAGTCAGGCTGAGCGAACGCATGTCATCGACCCGAATAAGTGGAATTGAGTACAACTTCGCCACATACGACGAATGGATCAAAATCGTTGACCGACAAAGACGTCGCATGATAGGCGCTCGCGCGAAGAATTTCATTCCTTCGACGTGCTGCTCAACGAAGAAAACGAGCCACGTTCGAATGAACGTGGCTCGTTGGATTTGTTTCACAAGATTTTAATCCGGGTTTTCCCGAAGGGAGATGACCTTCTCGTTCAAAATCAGATCATTTCTGCCGTCAATCAACGGATCAATCAGTCTTCGTAGTGAACCACGACATGATTTCCAATGGATCGAACGGAAACTGCGAATTTTCCGTAGTCGTATCGCACTTTGTTGCCGTCGTGCGTTACTTTGACCTTCCTTGGATCGCAAGGTGGAACACAGATCTCGACGTTGACGCAGGATTTGCAGCAAGCATTCTTGTTGCAGGGATCGGGAACCTGAACGAGCGTAGGAACGGCACAAGGAGCGATGTTACGCGTCCCGCGGTACTTGACGTTCTGATAGACCACAGCCGAGGGTGGAGCAAGGGTGTACCCATATTCAACAGGACCTGACGGGTACTGGTTGAACGACGGCTGGGCAGGTGAGCCGTAGGCTGGTTCGCTGTAGACCGGATCAGGAACCGGTGACAGTGGGGCAGGCATCGGAATGGAATTGACTTGACCCGTCAAAGCAGGTCCGACCGACAGCGGCAGCATCGAACGGACCGAACGACTTTCGGCCGCACCCACAACGCTCGCCAACAACGCTAAGCTAAATCCAAGCAACAGTGTTCTCTTCATCTTCGACTCCAATCGCAAAATAGCTGAATCACTACGCTCGTAGCGATCCCCGACACAGTAATTCTCGCTGATGAATCCGGCACTCCGTACCGAAAATCATCGCTCACGAGCTAATCTCGTTATGAAACCTCATTCAGTCTCATGAGGATAGGAATAATAGGTTGACATTTCCGACGCAAGTGGACAGGGTGGTAAACACCCATTCTGTGCGATTGCATCAGATATCTGAGACAAGCATAATGCGCAATTGGCTCGCGGCGCCGAATTTCTTTTTCGGGTCGCGCGGTTTCGACGAAACTCGAATTAGATTTCGACGAGGATTCCGTCATGTCGCTTTTCCGAAACATCAAACGTCGACCTCAACGGATTTATCCCTGCCACTCTTCAAAAAAAGGGCTAATCGCACTGGCGATCCTTGTCGCAGCCGTTGGTCAGATCGCGATTGCTCAGAGCAAAATCAAAGATTCGGTCAATGTGCGGGTCGACGAAAAGGGTCGGAAGTTCGTCAATAAGATCCCGTTCGACGTCTTTTTTGACGATCCCCTCGGAGTCGTAAACAGCAATAAGAATAGCGTCGCAGCACCGGCAGAAGTCGTTAATAAAAAAGAGGATAAGTCGGCGCCTGCGGCGGCGGCGCCGTCATCTCCTTCCACCAAAGGGGGGGGGGGTATCCCCTGGCAGGAATTGATTCCGATCGAAGAATTGCAGGGCGAAGTGAAAACCGTTCGCAATAGTTTGAACAAACAGATGGCGAATCAAGGTAGTTATAACTCCAATTTTAAGGAAATTGCCGTTGATGGCGCGGAAATGGCCGCCTTGGCCGGGATTGTTCAAGAACATGCCGAGGCCTTAAGCTGGAAAGATAAGGCCCAGTACGTCCGTGACTTTGGTGCTCAGCTCAGTCAGTCGGCGATCGGTTTGGGGAAGGACAATTTCGACAAAACGCGATCGGCGTTTCAAAAACTGACTTCCGTCCTGGAAGGTTCAATTCCAGCAGATGCGGGTGATGTCCCCTCGACTCGCCCCTTCAACGAAGCTGCCTCCCGCAAAGGTTTAATGAAACGGATCGAGAAAGCGAAAAACTTTCTCAAGCAGGACGTCAACAGCGAAGCCAAATTCAAATCGTTGTCCGATCAGATCCGACGTGAAGCCGCGCTGATTTCCGCGCTGGGCTCGGTGATCACCACGTCTGGTTACGAATACACGTCGGAAGATGACTATCAAACTCATGCGAAAACGTTGATTGACGGAGGCAAAGAAGCCACATCGGCTCTTCGCGATGAATCGTACGATCGATTCAAACAGGCGGTCGACAAAGTCAACAAATCCTGCACCGACTGTCACGCTTCGTACGGAAACGGTTAAAACTCTTCCGGTCAAGATTGTCAGCGTTCGGTAGCGGAGGCTTCCCGCGCCCGCTAACAATTGACGTTCTACGGCCCCATGCCGAGGCTTGCTGCTCTTCGTTTTCGACGTACAAAACGGACCACATCGTCACGGAAATACAACATTAAGAAGACCTGTAATCGCCTCCGAACGAAGAGGAAGAAAGCCTGCCCGACGTCATTGTGGGTGCTTGAGAGTGGTCAGACTTTTCAAAAGTCTCTATGGTTCTAGCATCTCGAATTCAACGCACTTCACGACAGACGAGGGATCACTATGAAGTCCGCCATGCGTTTTGTGTTTCCAGCAGGGATGATGCTCGCTGCCGCCGCATTCTCAATCACGCCCACCGTTGCTGATGTGATTGAACTGAAATCGGGACATAAACTCGAAGGAGACGTGCTGAAGCAGCAGGCCGATACGTTGTATGTTGATATTGGAATTGACGTGATCAAAGTTCCTTTGAACCAGATCAAGTCACGGACCGCAGCAAAAGACGCCGCTAACGTCCCTGAAACAACTCAGAAGCATCAGCTCTATCGCACCGCTCAGCTTCCCCGCCGGAGCATCAAAGAACTCACCGAAAAATTTGGCGAAGGAGTCGTGCTCGTCCAGACGCCGGGCGGTCTTGGATCGGGGTTCATCGTCAATGAGAACGGCTTTTGTGTGACGAACTACCACGTGATTGAACGAGAAACACGGATCGCGACGACGATTTTTCATCGTGGTGCGGACGGGTCGTTCAACCGCCGCAGGATCGACGACGTTCGAATCGTCGCATTAAACCCCTTTTTCGATTTGGCTCTGCTGCAGATCCCGGTGCAAAAAGACCTCGTTTTCAAGCCGACTTACCTTGCTGCGGAAGAAGATCTTCAGGAAGGTGAAGAGGTTTTTGCCATTGGAAACCCGCTTGGCCTCGAACGGTCGGTCTCACAAGGAATCATCGGGACCAAGAATCGCAATTTTCGTGGTCAGGTCTACATCCAGACAACCGCCGAGATTAATCCGGGTAACAGTGGTGGACCACTCTTCAACGCTCGAGGGGAAGTCATTGGCGTGACAAACATGAAACTGCTGTTTGCCGAAGGACTCGGCTTCGCGATCCCCGCGCCGTATGTCAAATTGTTCCTCGACAATCACGAGGCCTTTGCGTTTGATCGGAACAATCCCAATACGGGATTCCGATATCTCGACCCGCCACGACGCAAGGCGATTGGCGAACCTGCGAAAACTCCGTGATCCGATTGCTGTCGAAATCCGTTCGGTCGTTGAAACCCCGTTCAATTGTTGCGGGTAATGGCCGATGAGAACTTCGTATATTTCGAATATCAATTCTGTGCAAAATCGACTCGCCGCCGTTGTTGGAACGTCTATAAGTTGCGAAGATGCTTCCCACAATGTTTTGAGATTAGCTTACGGATTGAAAAACTTGAGCGAGCGGCGTCACCCGACAGTGCGCCTTCGCTCTTTTAACTGACCTTGAAAGGGATTGGACTCATTCATGAATCGATTGTGGCTCCGCTCGTCTGTGGTTTTTCTGTGCCTTGCCCAATTTGTTACGACTTCGAACCTTTTGCGGGCGGACGACGACGCCCCAGGTGAAAAGTTGCTCCCCAAGGACACTCTTGCGTTCTTCACGATCTCGGACGTGCCAGAATTCCGACAGAAGTGGGATAAGACATCGGTTGGTCAGTTGCTTCACGATCCGAAGCTGAAGCCATTCCTGGATGACGTCGAAAAGAAAATCGACGAAGCCTCGAAAAACATGGAAAACGAAACCGGTGTCTCCATCGCCGATCTTCTGGAAGTCCCACAAGGTGAGTTAACGATCGCGTTGCTGGAAAAGCCCGCTCGAAAGCTGTCGTTCGTGTTCATGCTTGAGTTTGGTAAAAACAAAGCCACGATCGAAAAGTTGCTCAAGAAATTCGACGAAGCTCTGGAGAAAGAACAGGCCGAGCATACGACGGAAGAAATCGAAAAGATTGCCGTCCATGTTTACACGCTGAAGAATCCCGAACCAGACAATCCATTCAAGACGATCACCTATTTTACAGACGAATCATTCCTCGTTTTCAGCACGGAAATCGAAGCAATCAAGGAAGTGCTCGAACGCTGGGAAGGCGATAGCGATGATTCACTGGCTGATAATGATCAGTTCAAATACATCCAGTCAAAGTGCAAACTGGAAAGCGGTGAGCCGCTTCTGAAGTGGTACATCAACCCGATCGGGTTGATTCAGTCCGGCATCACGATGGCACAGGCAACAATTCCCCAGGCGGGACTGGCTGCGGCGTTTCTGCCAATGTTCGGCGTCGACGGTTGGAAGGGATGGGGTGGAACCCTCGATTTCGACGAAGGGGAATTCGAAGGGGTTTCGAACTCGTTTATTTTTGCCGAGAACCCAAAAGGTTTGATGGGTGTCTTCCTGTTCCCTGAGACTCAGCTGGTCCCTCCAAAATGGGTTCCTGCTGATATTGGCTCGTACAACGCCGCGAACTGGAACATTGCCGGGGCCTATACTTCCATCGAAACGCTGGTTGATTCGTTCCAGGGACGTGGTGCAACGGGCCGCTTCCTGGATCAGATCGCTGAACAGGGCCCGATGGTCCACGCCAAGAAAGATATTATCGATCACCTCGACGGCAAGATCCATATCCTTCAGTCCGAAGCGAAAGACTCTGACGATGACGCACCACCGACACCGCAGGTGCTGGCTGCATTTGGTTTGAAAGACCCCGCGAAGATCAAGAAGACCCTCGCTGCGGCTGCCAAATCTGCTGCGTCGAATCTGGAAACTCGTGAGTTCAACGGCGAAACAATCTATGAGATTTTTACGCCAAACTCGGACCAGTCCGTTTCGATCGCTGTGACGGAAGGCCAACTGATCATCACCAACGATACCCCGCTTCTGGAAGGGGTCATGCGAGGTCAATCGGGTGGTCGAGCAGCCCTGATCGACTCGTCGGAATACAAACGAATCTCGAAGTACTTCCCATCGAAGACATCAATGGTGTCGTTCCAGAGAAGCGAAGCACAGTTTAAGACGTACTACAATCTTCTCAGAAAATCGGACAACTTCATCGACGGTATCGATGTTTCGAAACTGCCGCCGTTCGAAGCGATTTCCAAGTATTTTCAGCCGAGCGGAAGTTACACGATTCCTGACAAGAAAGGTGCCAAGTCTGTCGCCTATTCGCTGAAGCGAAGTGAATAATCCGGACGTCATCTGGAACTGGAAAGCCCGAATTTTATTCGGGCTTTCTTTTTTTATGCATCATAATCGGCGGGCGAAGCTGGCCTGTGGAAGCGACTTGGAGATGGAATGATAGCGTTACAGGGGTGATGTGCGTTTAGTATCAAAAGCTGCGAAAATGGGTGGCACGGTTTTACCTCAGTCCAAAGTAGCCATCATCGCTCCGCGTGATGAGCATTGTTCGAGAACCTGTCAAATTCCAAACCGCATATTCTCAAAACAGAAATTTAAACGGAAAATCTGTCCCGATGCGTCGGCAAGGTTTGAATCGTTTCCGACGCATGCAATTCACACGGAGCGATAATGGCTACTTTTGCAGAAATCCCGAAGCATGACTCATTGAGTTATGCTTCAAACCTGAAGATGTCTAAAACCGTGGTACCCTGATTTTCCACCGCCCCTTTTGACCATAAGGCGCAACACTATCTTCCTACAAAAGCTTGGTCGTTTCATCACCCCAGGGCGAGCAACTCGCCATGCCGCTGATTCGATGTGTCTACCGACCTCGAGTGTCGGCGGGAACCTTGCCCTCCCGTGGAGAATCTTTGCGGCGCGCGAGGAAATAACAGGCTCGCACAAAGTAACGCCATCAAGCCCAGGCGAAACGACGCAAGAACCGGAAACAGCCAGGAGCTCGACACACGTCGAGGGACCATCCCAATCCCGGTTTGCATTTGTTGATGGACTTCGCGGACTGGCTGCATTGTCGATTGTCGTGTTCCACATCTGGTGGTACGAACCCGAGCCGTGGCCGGCACTCGAATCGACATATTGGATTGTCGAACCCGTTTTACTCTGGATTCGTCGTTTCCCGTTTTTGTGGCATGAGCCCGAACCGGTGCCCGCAATCAAAGCGGCAGAACTGCTCGTCGACGCCGCCTTTCTCAAACTGCGCGGCGGTGTGCAGGTTTTGCTGGTGATCAGCGGGTTCGTCATTGCCTATACGTTGAGAAATACGTGGGTCACCCCACGAGAGATTTTTACGTTTATCGGCAGGCGACTGGTCCGACTGGTTCCACCCTACTGGGTGGCGATTGGTTTCATCATCCTCATCGATATTGTCTGCCGAGGTTTCTGGGATCTCCCCTCGCCGTTCGATGGTGATCTTTCGATCCCGCGCGTCTCCGCTCACATGGCCTTTCTACAGGATGTCCTGGGACATGAAGCCCTGGGAGCGGGAATGTGGACGATCTGCATTGAGATGCAATTTTATATCACCGCAATTATCGGGTGGGGGCTGGCGCAATATCTGGTTTCCCGCCCGGCGCCAGACGAGCCACGCCCATCGTTTGCCGGACTGCTCACCGTGTTTACGCCGGTTGCATTAGTCTCGCTCTTCTATTGGCGACAGCTCGAAAGTACCTCTCCCTGGGTCGTCCACTTTGCCTGGATGTTTTTTATCGGGATGGTCACCTGGTGGACTCTTGATCGGACATTGCCAGCCTACTTCTTTCCTGCCATCGTCGTTCTGGCCGCCGTGGAGTTGGTCTTCGACGCCGAATGGCGCTATGAAAACGGGGTTGCCCTGGCGACTTCAATCGCCATTTTTATCGCAGGTCGAAGAAATCAGTTACATCGGTGGTTGAACTGGCCCTGGCTGCAGTATTTCGGGCGGATCTCATACAGTCTTTACCTGATTCACTTTCCCGTGTGTCACCTGCTGATGTCGGCGGGATGGAAATTCTGCGCGAATACACCCACCCCCGTTCAAGCGTCCGCAATTCTCTGGACCTCATTCTTCGCCAGCCTGTGTGCCGCACATCTACTTTACGAATTCGTGGAAGCCCCAAGTGCCCGATGGTCGGTAAAGCTGAAAAAGGCCACGGAGCAAACCGTGTCAGTACAAAGTTCATCGCATCAGTCGGCCCCTTAGCCTGGATTATTCATTTGAAGCGTCAGCCCGACGCAAAAACAAGGGATCTTCTCCTGGTTTTTAACGGGAATATACCCCCTCGCTTGCGCAAGTTTTGAAGTTGCGAGTTTTTGATATTTTGAGTGAAATCAAAAACTCAACGCCAAGGCGCAATGACGCAAAGAATACAAACAGCTGCAACGCCTTCAATTTCTTCCAAAGTAGCCATCATCGCTCCGCGTGATGAGCATGCGTCGGAAACGACTCAAGCGTTGCCTTAGCTTTGTGGCAGATACTTCCTTTGAATTCCTGATTAGAAAACATGCAGACTCGTATTCGCCTGGTACTCGAACAATGCTGATCACGCGGAGCGATGATGAGCATGCGTCGGAAACGATTGAAGCGTTGCCTTAGCATCGGGGCAGATACTTCCTTTGAATTCCTGATTAGAAAACATGCTGACTCGTATTCGCCTGGTTCTCGAACGATGCTCATCACGCGGCGCGATGACGAGCGTGCGTCGGAAACGATTGAAGCGTTGCCTTAGCTTCGGGGCAGATACTTCCTTTGAATTCCTGATTAGAAAAACATGCTGACTCGTATTCGCCTGGTTCTCGAACGATGCTCATCACGCGGAGCGATGATGGCTACTTTGGTCTGAGGTACACACTCCCTGGCTTCTTTTCTCTGCGTCTCTACGCCTTGGCGTCTTTGCGTAAAATCCTGATTGGTTTTGCTTCAACTTCTGGGCAACCCGGCCACAAGCCCCCAAATGCGCATCTTCAAAACGCAAAAGCAAGGGATCTTCTCCTGCTTTTATCGGAAACTTTTAACGGGAATAAACCCCCTCGCTAGCACGTCGGGCTAACGAATAATCCGGGTTAATTGAAACGATTTGTTTCTTTTAATTTGCCATGGTTTTGTGGTTCTTTTTCATACACCGCGCTTCAATTTTCGAAATTCTGTTTTTTTCGCGCGATCGACGAATTCTTCGGTTGGAAAACAATCGATAAAAAGCATAAGCTTCTACTGTTGCGTTTGTCCGGAATGGAATTCAACGAGGGCTCATCGATGCAGCGCGCAATCAATGGGATCAGTTCCAACGAAGGTGGAATCCAGATACGCGGTACGGCGGTACGCGAGCTGGACACGGCAAAACAGCGTTTTTCGCGATATCTGAAAGAGCTTGGAATTGGCCAGTACGTGAAATTAATTGACGAGCGAGCCACCTCGCCCGGATTTCGCGGATTTCAATTGCGTGATCTCAGTTCCAAAAAATGGGCACCTGTCGGAGATACGACCCAGTTATGCGAAAAGCTCAACCTGGACACACGCGCGAATCCCGCCGATCTTGAGCGTGAAATCGTTATTTCCATGTTGTTGTGTCCCGTCCCGTTTCAGTTCCCGAGCTTTGACGAATTGATGTCGTCGATTCGTATTCGAAAAAACATCGTTGAAGCGGCCCGGAAAACGTCATTAGCATTTGCCACGCACGAAGCGGAACGCCCCCCTGAATACTGGACTTATGACGAAGATCGCGGGTTCATTCTGCGGCCGGGTCAATCATTGATCACCGCCCTGGAGCGAGCGACACAGCCGGAAAAGTGCGGGACGCGATATACGTTTTCCTGCCGCCGCGCAGCGGAATATATCTGCCTGTTAGGAATGGCCACGGAGGCCCGATCGTGCAACCTGGAATTATTCCAGAGTATGCACGAGCAGGCGGAAACACGAGCGATCAAAGGCTCGGAATTTGAACGAACCTTTCTTCGCCAGATCGGCTCACCAAGTAACCCGCTGCCGGTCAGGTTTTTTGTCCCAGGCGATCGAACATGGTTTCGAAACCCTGACAGAGATTCTTCCGACGTGACAGGTTACGAGGGAAGCTGGACGTTTTATCTCGGTTCGGGGTTATTCGCCGATTTCTGGCGTCCCGATCGAATTTTCGATCTGACCACAAAGTGCCTGACCATCTTCCATTGGAGAAATTCCACGTACCGTGATACCAACGGCGACCTGCAAATGGACGAGCAGCGAGTCGAAAGCCTCGTCGAATCAACGCTGGCCGATCCGGCAGCAACGGACGAGGTCATGCGAGAAATGCTTCAGATTCAAGAACCGATGGAAACCTTCGGTGGTGGCTGCGTCGAGGCCCATCGCGAACACGCACGTCAAATCTGCCGCGGCACATCGGATCTCGTTCTTCCCGATGTCACAACTTCCCAACGAACCGTAGCACAACTGAATTGAAACCAAGCGACTCCGAACGCGAATTCTTCGTTTAACCCGCAGCCAGCGGCGCAGGCGAATCGGCGTCCAGCCGATTTCTTCGAACGAAGCAAAGCCGACGACAACGTGCCAACCAAAACAAAAGAGTCTTCACCACGAAACACGACAGAGTGCTGTCAACCATTGGTAATTCGGCAAGATCGCATTCTTGCGACCCAACGGGTCAGCAGTTCAAATAGCCAGGGTCGGAGGTCTTCCGGAGGCTCAGGTACCGTCCGTTGATCTAGAAAAAAGGCCTGAAGGGCCGCCAGTTCTCTCAAGGCATCATGCACGTTCATCGAACCGCGCCGGTGACAGAAAGCAATAGCATGACCGGCCGTCCAGGCAACGCTCGTTAGCAATTGTCCTCGAGAAAACAGCGGTTTGAAATAACTCTTGTGTAAACAAAAGGTCGCCGTCGTTAACGGATCTGGTTGGGGTTCTTCGTCCCCTTGGGACGCCCGACAATAGCCCACCCTTTCAAGGCTCAGTTTTACCCTTATCTTTTGCAATATTTTCAAGTTGCTGGTCTTGCCACCGCGTTGATTTGTAAGGGTTTGCGTTGCATTCTTCGATGTGGCACGTGTTTCGCTTGAGTACCCCAATGATCGCCATGGAGCCGAGGCG
>CAIOKO010000084.1 GCA_903858935.1 uncultured Schlesneria sp.
CTCCGCGTGATGAGCATTGTTCGAGAACCTATCAAACGCCAATCCGAATGTTCTCAAATCTAAAATTCAGTCGGAAGATCTGTCCCGATGCGTCTGCAACGTTTGAATCGTTTCCGACGCATGCTCATCACGCGGAGCGATGATGGCTAGTTTGGAAGAAACTCTGAAACGTGACTCAATGAGTCACGTTTCAAATTCGAAGAAGACAGTATCGGTGGTTGAATTCTTTCTGATTTGCACGTTTTAAATAATCTTGCCCAAATCTGGTGGAAGGCAGGCGATCAAAGACAAAATGGCGTTCGAGGTCGGCAAGGGCTCTCTCATCAGCCTGGTGGGAACGTGGCAGTGAAGATGAAGGCTCACTCTTTTCCCAGGATCATGTCTAAGCCCCAGCATCCTTGGGCGTGTTTCCCACGGTGGCGAAAGTAAGTCAGGATATCGGTGTCGGTATCGCCTGCTTCTTCGAGAGCGTCGGCGAGCGTACCAGATCGAAAACCGAGTCGTCAGCGGATGTTGCACCATGAATTTGGCAAACCGGACCACCTTTGCGTTCTTTGCGGGGGACGTTTGCCAGCAGCAATTCTGAATTCAGATCAGCCGATCAACGTGTTCGGGCCAGTTTACGTCATTCTGAAAACAAGGTTCTTGTACAGGTTTTATGTTGTTCAATGACAGAAGAATCAGTCAAAACGCCGACACTGACGCCGGAACAGCAAAAACAACTGGTCGACGATGCCATCGAACGGCAGGAACGGCATGCCGAAAGCGAATTGCAGATGGCTCGGCTGTTTATTGATCGAGGAAAGATCGAAATTGGGCGTCGACGATTGCAGGAAGTTGTGGAACTCTACGGAAAGTCAGAATCAGCGAAAGAGGCAAAGAAATTACTCAAGACGATTTGACGAGATGTACTCGCAGAGGGCCTGCATCAAACGTAGGTCGAAGATTGTACAGTCTGTTGCCGTGCCAGCACGATCTACGTTGAGATCGACGGCGAGAGTAACGCCAATAATTGCGGCGAGCCTGAGCAGGATCGTAAGCAGGCAGCGCACGATTACAACCGATGGTGTATCTGTTTGTCGTGGTTACACGCCAGTGAGCAGACTACCGTGTACGAGAACATTTCCGAGAGTCAAGACAGACGCCTGGACTCGGTCGCTCGATTTGGCTCGGAATTCTTCACCATCTCCAACCGCCGTTGTTTTTTTCCAAAACGTAGTTCGTAGTGTTGTCAGCATGTCTTCGACAATCGAACGAGATGCTGGTCCTTCGGTGGACTTTGATCCGATGATATCGAGAATGAAGCCGTGCAGTAGCCGCTTCCATACCATTTTGCACGTCGCAGGATTGTCGAAGAGCTCAATCGCCGCCAGATTGTTGCCGATTGCAATTGAGAGACCTGCGGTCCCTTCGGCATATTGAAAATGATCCGCATAATGGTCGAGTTCCTGCTGGTATGCCGTGAAGCTGTCAGCCATTGACGAAGTGTTGGATGTGAGACCCAGTTCGGTTTGTCGTTTGTCAATCTCCGCCCAGACAGCGTTTTGATTTGAATAATGCCCGCTTCCCTCGTTTAACGAGTCGCTCACGGAAGATTTCAGACTGTGTCGAAGGTTCGATGAAGAATGTCGTCCTTCGGAGCTGAAATGGCGTGAATTGTAGCTCCAGCGCCCGCGTTCGACACAACTGACCGGAATGTTGATCCTGGACATTGCCGGAAGAAGGATCGACGTATTGATGATGCGATTCTGTTTTGCACCAACGAGCTCTTCTCCCTCCAGCAGAAGAACGCGAACATTGCTCAGGTTTTCCACGGATAATTCGGGCACAGAGCCGCGATCGGAAATCTCGCTCACCGTAACAATCCGTATCTTAATTGCCTCTTCAGCAAGGAGATAATCAATATCCCGGTACGGCTGAAAGGACAATGGAAACACGGTCATTGAACCGTAGTGGATCGGTTCCCCAATATTGATGTTCGGAATTTCAAACACACGGATCTCCGTCAAATAGAATTCAATAGTTTGCCTGTCAGTGAAGGGGACAAGTGTCGATGAGCGTCGATGCAGTAAATCTGTAGCACCATCGACGCACCATCCTGCACCCTGAAAATCAGGTTTGTCACTTCCTTCAAAAGGGATTGCGGTGAAAAACGAAAATCTCCTCAAAAAAATAACTTTTTTTTGGGGGGGGTTCCGAATTCACTCTCCCGAGATAACGCTGGGGTGTTTTTCCGAGTGCGTGCTGGCTCCGCCGATAGCGGTGCCGAAAGGCAAATCAAGTTTTCGGACGCAGAGATCGGCAGAAAATCACCACGAAGCTCACGAAGAAGGAATTCAACGCCCATTCCAATCGGGTGATTGAATTACATGAAACTGGCTGGCGTGAAGTTCAGGGGAATAGTCAACTTTAACAACATCAGGCGGAACGATGGCATCAAGCGATTCGTGTTCTGAATCATTCGCGCTCTTCGTGTCGTTCGTGGTACTAACTTTTGATTTCTTCTCGCGCTTCGAAGATTGTGTAGAAAAAAGGGCCAATCCTGGGGCTGACGAACCCTGGCTCGCCTCGACGCGTTTTTTGGTGTATTTCGTGTTTTTTGTGGTTCAGACTCTTAGCGTAATTGGGTTGTGGGCGAAGCCCGTGCCTGTTCCATCGTGGTTGTCTGAACGTTGGTCGTTTGCACTCCGTTCGTGCCACCATCGATGAAACTCAACTCCATGCAGTAAGGCAAAGATTACCTCTTTCAGAAGAGACCTAAAATCGGAGATACCCTTCAGGCTCCGAGATTCGCAATACAACCTCTTTTAATCGTTGCAAGATTTTATATTTCTTTCGCGAGATTGAAGCGGGCTCGATTCCGACGTCTGAAGCGATGAGACTCGGTTTTTGCCCCTGAACCAGGACTTTCTCAAGAATCACAATATCGTCCGGGGCCAATTCCATTTTGAGCCTTGCGATCGCAACTTCCATTGCGTGAAGATGAAATTCACGATCCCAATCGCTTCGATCATCTTCGATTTCGACTTCTTCCGAAATTTGACCTACTTCGATTGATTTTCCGTCTTGCAATCTTGCATTCCGAAATTTTGATATTTCGCGTCTGATGATCATCGCGAACCAACCACGAAACCTTCCCTTTTTAAAATCAAAGTTATGCAGGCTTCTGCGCATTTGGAGCAATGCGTTCTGGCTGATGTCCAGAATATCGTGATGCTGCAGATTACGCCGTTGACAAAAGTAATAGACTACTGGCGAATATATTCGCCAGAATTCAGTCCAGTGGGGACCGTGTGGATCTGTTTTAAGAAGATCGATCAGGGTGGGGAGCGAATTAGGCCATCCCCATTTGAATATCTCTCTGAACCTTTCACGTTCTTCTGCTACGGAAGAAAGCTCTTCAAGTGGATTATCCCAATTGCAGGTGTTTTGCGTATCGTCAAATGGCATGGGCGCATTTGACGCATTTTCAAAAACTTTGCCGCACGATTCGATTTCGCGCAATAAATTCAATTCACATAATTCATTTGGTTCTCGTGAAGCGCAGAGAAGCCTCTCAGATGGTGATCCAGAAGGACTTTGGTCACCGACTGTGAACAACAAACGTGTCTTTCCGAGATGCAATTGTTGCCCATCAAAAAGCGGGGTCGCGCCGAAAATGTTGTCACCATTGACCGACGTACCATTCCTCGATGCCAGATCTCTCACCTTCCAGATATTGTCTTCAAAAAATATCTCACAGTGGAATCGACTCGCTATTTCGTCTTGAATTTGGAAACAGTTCGTCTCCTTTCGTCCAATTGAAACGATTTGGTCAGTATCAAAAGTGACGGTGCGACCTTCTTCCGGACCATTAATTATGGTAAGAAACGCCTTTGCCATGTTGTTTTTCGAATCCTCGACGGAAAATGCCATTAAGGCAACCATAAAAATGCATCATCCTTGATTGGTACTCGTAATCTTATGTCTTATCAGACATCTCCCGGGTGGCTGAAGGTGCTGCTTGTGATTCGGGTGATACTCGTTTTATTGGTCGGGGCTTGGGAAGCAGCAGGTATGCAGAAAGCAGCGTCAGCGGGATGACGATCGCGTAGAAGTAGAATCTCACTTCGTAGCCGGCTGAAACTTGCAGCACGCCATCCTCGATTTCTTCTTCAATTTGTTGGACATCGAAGAACCAGACGCCATCAAGGGCGTTCAGCGTTACGATCGGATCTACTTTGCCGAAATCAAAATACCACCCCGTACTTCGCTGAAGAAGAATGTCCATCTGGTTGGCACTCGTATAAGCATGAATGCGTCCGCCGAACGGGATTTCGAATTCAATGAAAATGAATTCTCTCGATTGCAGACTTCTCAGCCACCCCGCAGCGAACACGCACGCTATCACCAGCGTCAGCGCCCCGACTTTTCGACGCCACCCTTTTAAGAAACCGAGCATGATTCAGAGACCCTTACGGTGGACCCCATTGTCTAGACCAGAAAACGGATTTAATTAGAGAGACTGGCGACAGCCAGGCGCCCGCTCTTTCGATTTGGGGCAGTGGCTCCGCGCAGGTGAGCGTA
>CAIOKO010000085.1 GCA_903858935.1 uncultured Schlesneria sp.
CGCGTGACATTCGAAGAAAAAGGTTCAATTTGGTTTTATCGTCTGCCGAGTGATTCCTTGTTGGGATAGAATGGTTTGCGTTCGGATTGTTTCCGGACTTTCCGAAATTTCCGACAGATGGGCCGGGGCAGGATGTTCATGCGGCCGAGGTTTGCGAGCGACGTCTTGATGGCTTAACTCGCCCAGCGGTGAATCGAAAATTGCATGCGACAACCAACCGCCCTGATGCTGTCTGCCGGTACTTTGATTGCAGGAATGATGATCGGAGCCGGCCTGATGTGGCTACCGGTCAACCGAACAGTCCACGCCCAGAACCTGGATGGTGCGACGGCCGAACGGATCTACCGCGAACTCAGCACCGAAGGCTCGTCCTTACAGGACGGAAGCACGCTGCTCGCAAAAATTGCAGCCGTGACGACTCCAAGTGTTGTTCATATTCAATGTGAAAAGCGAGTACAGGGTGGACGAGGAAAAGAAGAAGAAACCGGATCGGGCGTGATCCTGACAAGCTCCAAAGCAAGTGGCTATTTCGTCGTGACCAATTGTCACGTTGTTGACAAGACTCCGGTCGATTCAATCTCGATTTCCCTTTATGACGGTCGCGTGATTCAGCCGGAACGAGTGTATACCGACGCCGAGTCGGATATCGCAGTCCTTAAGATCGGTACGACGAATGTGACCGCCGCAAAATGGGGAGACAGTCGAAAGGTTGACATCGGCCATATGGTTCTCGCCATGGGAAGCCCTTTCGGACTCAGCCGTTCCGTGACGCTCGGGATCATCAGTGCTCGAGGACGACGTAAACTGCAGCTGGGCCGCACGGAAGTCATCAACCAGGATTTCCTTCAAACTGATGCCGCGATCAATCCTGGGAATAGTGGCGGCCCATTGATTGATCTTCAGGGGCGTGTGATCGGCATTAACACCGCCATTGCCACGTCAAGCGGCGGCAATGATGGGATCGGATTCAGCATTCCCAGTTATCTGGCGCAGCGTGTGATGGATCAGCTTCTCGAACACGGAGTCGTGCCGCGAGCCTGGATCGGTGTGAAATTAGACGAGCACTTTGATATCAAAGTCGCCAACAAGCTGAAATTGGATCGGGCGATGGGTGCCCGAGTCAATGAGGTCTACGAAAACTCGCCCGCATCACGCGCTGGGCTACAGCTCGGTGATGTTGTCTTGAACTTTGACGGATTCGATGTTCAGGATCATGACCACTTAATCAATCTCGTCAGCCTGTCACCGATTGGAAAACAGATTCGCATGTCGGTCTGGCGCGCTCAGAAAAAAATGACGCTCTCGATCGTACTCGCCGACCGCAGCGATCTTCGAAAGACAAGTGAAGCTCCCGTGCAACAAGGGCGGGGCGTACCCGTTCGGCCGATGGGACTAATTGTCCACCCATTGGACGGAGATCTGGCAGAACAACTGGGACATCAGAGGACATCACGCGGCCTTCTGGTATTGAAAGTCGAACGTGGCAGTACGCTCAGCGGAGACTTGGAAGCTTACGATGTCCTTGAAGCCGTTGGCCGCACACCTGTGGCAAGTCTTGAAGACCTGAGTCAGGCTCTCGAACAAAATTCTCACAGCGAATCCGTGATCCTCAAGATTCATCGGACGGCACAGTCTGAGGCCAAAAATCAACTTGTCATCTGGCACAAATGGATTGCATCAAGACCTCAATAATCTGCTTTTCAATGACGTTTTTTCGCCCGCGCGCTGAAATCAATTGACTCGATTGCTTCACGCTGGTGGGATTTCGACGATGACTTTGCCAAACACGTTTTCGCGTAGTTTTTCGAATGCGGCTGCCGCTTCCTTCAGTGGAAATCGCCGGTCAATAATCGGGCGTGATTGGGTGCCGTCCATCAATTTAACGATCTGTTCCCATGCCGATTGTGACTGTTGCGGAGTGTCATCCGTGACAAGGACCCCGTGAATCGAAGCTCGTTTGAACATCAGAGCGGGAATGGGAATTGTCCCATCAACCCCACCAAGAACTCCCACAACGCTGACTCGTCCGTGAAGCCCCAGCAAATGGACTGACGTCGCCAGCGATGGACCGCCAACGTTTTCGACGACCAATGAAACTCCTTTGGCCCGCACCGCATCGCAGATTTTTTCCTTTAAGTACGGGTCATCGGGAACAAAAACATGGCGTGCACCGACCTGGTGAAGTTGCGACCGTTTGGCGTCCGAACGGGACAAGGCGACAACGGTGGCTCCGACAGAATTTGCTAACTGAATTGCGGCAAGTCCGACACCGCCTGAAGCCCCCGTGACGACGACGGACTGGCCAGATTTCAGACCACCCAAATCAAACAGAGCTTTCCAGGCCGTGTGAAATACCAGCGGAGCGGCAGCCGCTTCGGCGTCAGTCCACCCATCGGGTTTTCGAGCCAGATTATCGGCCCCGATCCATTGCTGTTCGCAAAGGGTCCCGTTTGTGAGATCCGTGGTTGAGGACTGGAGCACTACGACCGCGTCACCCGGCTGCCATTTCCCCAGGCTGTCACCTCGAACAACGACGCCACAGGCATCACGACCGGAAATAAACGGCGGCTTGGGTCCGCCGGGATATTTTCCTTCAATCTGGAAATTGTCGGCTGGGTTCAGACCAACTGCGTGAACCCGCACCAGTACATCAACGGGTCGACCTTCGCGTAATTCGATCTGGGTAAGTTGTGTGTTGGACCAGCCACCGGGTGGTGAAGTGACAAGAGCGTGCATCATAAAACACCTGTATTCAGGCTTTGCGATGATGATTCAATCGTTGAGCAATAATTTGCTCAACAATCGGTTTGGGACTGCGATCAGCCCGCAAAAGTCCCGAATGGGGAAGATTGTGCGGATCGGCATCAGAAAAATGAGGAAAAAACACGCC
Source organism: uncultured Schlesneria sp. (assembly GCA_903858935.1). Taxonomy (GTDB): domain Bacteria; phylum Planctomycetota; class Planctomycetia; order Planctomycetales; family Planctomycetaceae; genus Schlesneria. The sequence goes on from CAIOKO010000085.1 coordinate 2,891, forward strand.
AGCGACGCGTGGCTTGGCAACCAGTAATTCAAGCATCAGGTTCAGCCACTTTGCCTGTTGATCCTCGTCACACGAACCGTCCCAGACTCGAGGATTAACATTGATTTGCGAACGAGCGTATGGATCAGGATTGGCGGATGACGGACAAGCCAGCGTCACAAAGATAGGAATGTCCAGGATCGTCCAGGCATCAATTAATCTCGAACATTCCAACAGGTCGCGTCTGGCCGATCCGAACGACTTAAAGCCATTGGCGATTTCAAGATTCACACCCGATAATCCAACACCGGATCGGAGCAGTGCGTCAACGACTTGCAGCGGCGACAGGCGAAGTAAGCCTCGCGACTGATAGTCACCCCAGGGCTGATCGACCCGAACGACAAGTTGAGCGTCTTCATCAACCTGCCTGGCCACGTCGAAAACTCGTGCGGCTAATGTAAGGCGACTCTCTTCGGTCAGGTTCAGGACTCCACCCGTGTTGATCCGGCTGCAGATTTCCCAGACGTGGATACGACCGAAATACCGGGAGATTGCAGTTTCCACAAAATCACAAACAAAACTTTGCAGGTTAAAGACGTCGTGTTCCCAGCGAGTGAGCCAGGCTGGCAAGCCACCAGGACCAAGATCAAGCAGCGGGCCGCCGCGAACCATCTGCTTTTGTGATTCGCACCATTCAATTTGCCGGTCGGTCGAATCCCAGTTGTACTCACCCTCGACTTCCTCAATCATCGTCCAGGGAATTGAAACGGTGGCCGAGTTGAACATTTCGTTGAAAAGCTCGGATTCCTTCGCAGACGGGATCGATCCCATCAATTCACAGCCAATCGAAACCGGAAGAGTTCCGAACCGTTGTAACCGACCGGCCAAGGCCTGGGCGGCATAGGATCGCGTCAAGATTTCCGCAGCCTCACAGGCATATCGAATGGCGTCGTTCGCAAGTGCGCTGGATTCTTCTGGCTGCGTCTGCGACGCAGCCGCACGAGAGAACGCACGGTGTGCTGCCCGATTGGGGTCATTGAATTCCGGCGGAATTTTTAAGCCGGCAAGTTCCCACTGAGCCGACTGATTTCGAACTTGAACGATCTTTCCGCGAGCGAGCTCAACGGCTAAGAGGTATGGCTCTTCGCGTTCTGGCAACGAAGCGGTCGGGATGACAATTCGACCAAATCCCTGCACTGGCCAGACAACATGAAATTTGGCACTTTCCGAAGAGGTTCGCCGACATCCCACAATGTTATTGAGGATCTCGATCCGGGTTGGAAAGATTCGTCCATCGGCACCTGTTAAGTATCCCGCATGAACTTCTGGCCAGTCACTAAGCAGGTTAGCGGGGTAGACAGCAAACCGAATCAACCCCATCGCTGCACCGGCCTGCTTGAAAGAGAAAGGAAATCAAAACCCGGTAAGTACACGACCTTAAAGCCTACGCCTGTAGGAACATTACAATCAAACAAACCGGTGTGAACATGGGAAAAATAAAACACAGAGTTTTGGAGGACCAAACTACCAAATATCAGTGTAGTACTGGCGCGCACGTTGTTCAACCAGTCCGACGTCTGGTAGTCTTTTTTGGAAATTCCGGTAACAAAATGTTTTTCATTTCGAACGTTCCTCTGAAGATGCCATCATCCTATGAAACCGCTATTGCAAAGTGAGATCCCTGGTCGAAATCCGATTCGCGGTAAAGTTCGAGACGTCTACGATTTCGGTGATCGGCTGCTGATTGTGGCAACCGATCGAATCAGTGCGTTCGACTGGATACTTCCAACCGGCATCCCTGATAAGGGACGTGTGCTGACGCAACTAAGCCGATTCTGGTTTGACCTGCTGCAGGTGCCACATCATCTGTTGAGTATGAATGCAGCTGACCTTCCGCTTCCCGAGGGTACCGACATTGCTGCGCTGGATGGCCGCAGCATGGTTGTCCGGAAAACGAAAGTCTTTCCGATCGAATGCGTTGTACGCGGGTATCTGTCGGGTTCAGGCTGGAAAGAATATAAGTCGAGTCAGACGGTATGCGGACTTTCGCTGCCATCCGGTTTGCGTGAAAGCGACCGATTGCCAGAGCCGATTTTTACTCCCGCCACAAAGGCAGAAACCGGCCATGACGAAAACATTTCGTTTGAACGGATGTCGAAAATCATCGGTGAAGTGCATGCAATCCGATTGCGTGATTTCAGCATGCAGGTCTATACCAAGGCCGCCGAATACGCCAGGGCTCGCGGAATCATTATCGCTGATACAAAATTCGAGTTCGGAGTCGTTGACGACATCATCATCCTGATCGATGAGGTGTTAACGCCGGACAGCTCGCGTTTCTGGCAAGCCGACCAATTCTCACCCGGCAAATCGCAACCGAGTTTTGACAAGCAATTCGTACGCGACTGGCTGGAAACAACCTCATGGGACAAAAACAGCCCGCCGCCCGCACTTCCGGATCGTGTTGTGGAAGTGACTCGCGACAAATACATCGATGCTTACGAGCGTTTAACGGGAACAACATTTCCCTGGAAATGAGACACGACCGTGAAACGCCTGAGTTTATTCTTCGGCCTGATGTCGTGGTGGATGCGTCTGCAAATCCTGGTGATGATCCTGTTCATGGTCTTTCAGTTCAGGTTTGACGTGCGCAAAGGAATCTGGCCCGTTGCGGTCGCAATCGTCATCGCCACCTGGCTGGTCGGCTGGCTGTTGATGAAGTTGATGATCGCTTATCCTCGACCAGCGTTTAAGATCTGGAGTTCACTTGCAGGCTTGATCCTGTTCGTGCTGTTGACCATGTACACTCAGGGAAGAGGCCAACGGTGGTGGTTCAGGTTGGGTGCTCACTTTGGACGCGAAATTGTGATCGGTCTTTACCTGAGTTGCGGATATTGGTTCCTTTCAGAATTGCGTCTACTGCAAGACCGCCCGAAGATAGAGCCTGAAAGCGAGCACGACATTTTCCCGCCTGCTTATGACGAAAGTCGTCTGACGAATGAGTAACCACTACGCAACCCGATTGCACGCCGCGATCAAAGCAAAACAAACACCGGTCCTGGTTGGCCTTGATCCCAGGCTGGATCAGCTTCCGCCAGATGTCTTGCGACACGCGAGGGATGAACACGATGACCCCGTAGCTCAGGCAGCTGCGGCATTCGAAGAGTTCTGTGTTCGCCTTATCGATGTCGTCTCGCCACTGGTTCCGGCCGTCAAACCACAGTCGGCGTTTTTTGAGGAATGGGGGCCGGATGGCTGCCTCGCGCTATCTCGCGTGATACGCTACGCGCGATCGAAGGGATTGATCGTGATCTGTGACGCGAAACGAGGTGATATCGGCACCACGGCAGAAGCCTATGCCAGAGGTTATCTCGCGGGAGCCGACCCGAAAGCGGCCTTGTGGCAATCCGACGCACTGACCGTCAATCCCTATCTCGGACGGGATACGCTTGAGCCATTCGTCAAGATTGCAAAAGAACGTGGGGCGGGAATCTATGTGCTGGTCAAAACCAGCAATCCCGGTTCCGCATCATTCCAGGATCAGAATGCTGGTGGAACGACAATCTATCAGCACGTTGCGCGTGTGGTGGAAGAACTGGCTCTGGAGACCGCTGAAGATGGATTTGGCTGTGTTGGAGCGGTGGTCGGAGCCACCTACCCTCGTGAACTGGTCGAACTACGGGCATCAATGCCACATGTTCCGTTATTGATTCCGGGTTACGGCAGCCAGGGCGGGGCGGCTGCCGACGTCGCAACCGCATTTCAGGAAACGGGATTGGGAGCCGTCGTTAACAATTCGCGAGGAATCAACTTCGCGTACAAGGCGGAACCGTATGCCGAACAATTTGGACCAAGAAAATGGGAAGCGGCGGCTGAAGCGGCTACAAAGCAGATGATCGCTGACCTTGCAGCGAATACGACGGCAGGAAAACTTATCTAGACCTACATTTCATATGATTGTTTCGTTCAATACTCGAAAGGCTCGGTAATGTCACAGGCTCATCGTTCAAATCGTCGGTCCTTTTTGAAACAAGCGGCACTGAGTGCCTTCGCCGCTCCGGTCTTTATTCGCGACTTGCGAGCCGCTTCGCCGAACGACGTTGTCCGTCATGCCAGTTTTGGTGCGTCTGGAATGGCCGGTGCCGATCTTTCGCAAATTGCCAGTCATCCAAAAGCAAAACTGATCGCCGTAGCGGATGTTGACCTGGGACGAGCCGAAGAGTTGAAGAAAAATTTCCCCGACATTCGCGTGTACCAGGACTGGCGACAGTTGCTCGACAAAGAGCACGCCAATCTCGATTCGGTCAACGTTTCGACACCAGATCACATGCACGCGTCACTGGCGATGGCATCAATGCAGCGCGGGCTAAACGTCTATGGCCAGAAACCACTGACGCATGATGTTTACGACTCTCGACGACTGGCTGAGGTTGCTGCGGAAAAGAAACTAGTGACTCAGATGGGAATCCAGATTCATTCACATCCCGCCTATCGGTCTGCCGTACAATTGATCCAAGGAGGTGCGATCGGCAAAGTGCAAAGTGTCCATTCATGGAGCAGCAAGAAATGGGGCGACGAAACCGCGCGGCCTGATCGAACTGATCCAGTTCCCGCCAATTTCAATTGGGATCAATGGCTAGGTGTTTGTGAATCTCGTCCGTTTATCGGCAACGGCTATTACCATCCAGGGAACTGGCGTAAGCGACTGGATTTCGGGACAGGGACCTTCGGTGACATGGGCTGTCACATCTTCGACCCCGTGTTCAAAGCTCTGGAATTGACCGCACCACTGACGTTGCGGTCAACCGGTCCAAGCCCGACCGCCCATAACTGGGCGAACAACGCCGTCGTGCATCTGACCTTTCCACAGACGAAACAAACGATTGGTCCCGTGATTCCGATTACCTGGTATGACGGAGACCAGCGGCCATCTCCTGAGATCATTTCCAGGCACCTGAAAGATCGACCGCTGCCCGATCAAGGCTCGTTGTTCATCGGCGAAAAAGGGGCGATGTTATTGCCTCACGTTGACATGCCAGTGTTGCTTCCAGAAGACCAGTATAAGGGTTACCCAAGGCCGCAATTGAGCGACATCAACCACTGGCATCAGTTTGTCGACGCGGTACAGGGGAAAGGTTCGACGTCGACTCACTTCGGATATTCAGGACCACTCACGGAAAGCGTACTGCTCGGCGGCGTCTCGACCTTCTTCCCGAACGAGACACTCGAATGGAACGCCGCCAAACTACAGTTCACGAATAAGCCCGAGGCCGCCCGCTTGATTCGACGACCACCTCGCAAAGGCTGGGAGGTCACGGGACTGAGCTGACTTTTGACGGTACGAATGGATGAATAGTGAGTGTCGTCAGCCCTTGTAAATGGGACAAGATTGCGTTCTTGCGACCTGACCAAGAGTCTGTCATTGTTTTGTCAGGCAAAGAAATGCATTAAAATGTTGTTCGCTTGATCATTCTTTTGCCATTCGGTGTGTGCATGGTAGACTTTTTGCGTGACACTTTAATAAGGAGCTTCTGATGGTTTTGCTGGGACACGTCAAGAACGGGACGATCGTCGCGGATGATCCGATCGTGCTTCCAGAGGGCGCGTCGGTTCGTATCGAAGTGGATATTGAAAGCACTGCGAAAAATCAGACTTCAAAGGAACCTCGTAAAGGTGGGCTATACGCTGGTCAAATTGTGCTCGCCCCGGACTTTGACGAATGGCCAACCGATCTGCAGGAATCGCTAGGGATGGTTCCGTGAAGTTATTGCTGGATACGCACACATTTTTATGGTGGCTGTCTTCGCCAGACCAAATTTTACCAGCAACTGCGATGCAAATTGCTGATGCCAATAATGAGATTTTCGTGAGTGTTGTCTTGCTATGGGAAATCGCGATTAAACGTACGATCGGAAAGCTGCAAGCCCCGATCGATTTGCAGTTGGATGTTGCGCGAGTCGGGTTTAAACTTTTGCCAATTACGGTGAATCACATTGTTGCGACGGAACGACTACGATTACATCATCGCGATCCGTTTGATCGAATGTTGATTGCGCAGGCTGAGCAGGAACAAGCAACATTGGTGACACGAGATCCGCAATTTCCGCCCTACGGCATACCGCTTTTAAATGCGTAACCTTAGATTGAACCACCAACCTTTCTGATGGATTCCCGATTGTCAGAGTTGGGATCATCCGCAGTTCGGTCCGACAGCTTTACGGCATTGCCTGGCATCAACGACAAGTGTGTCCGCAGCGAGGTCTCCCAGTCGCTGGCGGCATCCGGTGACAAGCATGGTAGTGATCCCAGGCAATGGGGAAAGCAACAAGGGTGCGTCAACGGCCATTAACAATTCTCGCAACAGTGATCGGGCAATTCCGCAGGGACGAAGAGACGTTCCAAATGTACGCAATCCGAACAGCCACTTGCCCGGCGTCACGCCCCAGCGAGCCTGCATCAGGACCAACATGATGAAGAACACGATCGATGCGAGTACATCGGGACGAAGCGTTTTGAATAACTCAGTGAAGGCCTGTTGGGATTCACCCGATCCCCAGTAAAGTCGAATGATCTGTTCTTCAGGGATGCTGGGCAGCGAGACCAGAGCGCGGACCAGCAGCGGACTGAACAGTAAGATCAGATCAATCGCTCGTGCCAGGCATCGCCGACCAAACGTCGCGAGTTGGACGGTGTCGTGACCAAATTGATACGACGAATCTTGCCCACGCGATAGCCAGATGCTTGAGCAGATTAACAGAATCGTGACGACGAAAACGACACCGACGATTTGCATCAGGACTCGTTCCGTCCAGTGAAGCCACTTGGTGATCGGAGTGCTGATTGGCAAATTCACGTCATTAAGCTCGCCTCGTTCATAGCGTTGAATTCGGGGCCTGAAAAGATTTCGATCTTGAATGGCGTAGACCTCTTTCCCATCGAATGTGCTGTCCAGACTGCTCGCGTTCCAAGGCGCCAGGCCTGTTTCCATGACCACTCGAAACGGCGTTTCACTTCCGGCAGGAGTTTGTTCCCAAAATTGAACCGACTTATCGGGCTGGTCGAAAGCCACGATTAACACCCCATCGCCGGCGCGGCACGAATTAAAGAATCGCCGACCAAAGTCGAGTTTTTTCCAACCAGTCACATCGGAAGCGACATTGCTGGGGAAAGCTGCCGAAGCGATTTCCGTGTCTCGAGTGACAAATTCCAGTCCTTGGCGATAGCAAAAAACGTTCTCCTAGCTTCCGCTGTGAAGGAGATGTTGTGTGTCACCGACGGAAATCACACGGACCCATTCCCGCGCAGATGGTCGTACGGGATCTGATCGCGATTCTTTCCAAAGTGGAACGAGTTGTTGTTCTCCGCTGAGTTCATCCTTTTCCCAGCGGCGTCCGACTCCGGGCAAGGCAACTTCTCCCCGGTCTTCCCATTCTCCTTCGTTGAAGACCAATAGACGATAGACGCCGTCATTATCAATGATGGCAGGTAAACCGTGATAAAGAAACATATGACATACTTGCAGGACGTTTAACTTTCGCTTCGGTCGATATTCGGTCTGTCGTTCACCATCGACCTCAATCACCAGTCCACCACCGGCAAGCCATAGACGATTGCCTTCGGTGACCCAGCCGTTCCACGGCAAATGGATGGGATAGTCGGTGATGCGTTCATGACCTGAATCGAGATCAACCCCCTTGATTTCGAATTGAATCCCAGACGCGTCGCCCGACGCCAACAGCAATTCATTTCGATGGATCAAGGCGATTTCAAAGGTTCTCAGGTACCCCGAAGGCATCTTTCGAAAAGCCTGGATCAGAACGAGCGCAATTCCAGCGACCTGCAACATCACCAGCAATGTCCCCAAGGCGATGACCCATGTCCAACGGTCTACCACGCCATGATTCACAAATGCTCTCCAGTCTCAGGTGATGCCGCAGTTTTCCGGGTCATGGCAAAAGCCATGTCAAAAAATACTAACATCCACGGCAAACAGGACAATCACGACAGATTGTCAGGTGATCAGCCCCGCTTTGCAACCACTGTGTTGTGAAACAGAATGTAAAAACCTGAAGGTGTCAAAAGCGAAGAGGAGACCTTCGGTCGGGTCCAGTGCGGGGTTAGGAGACCTGCGCACAAAATGCCCTGCAATCGTCTTTGGACACGTCAACGCGCGAACGATTTCCCTATTCTGAACCCGTCATCCGACGCGCATCAACCGGCTGTGCCGGCTGAGGGATGACGCCGGTCTGGTCGACCAGTTAACTTACTTGAATGGCCAGACGGGCGAATCAGTATTGGCTCAATCCCGAATAGAACAATTTTACGAATCACGAATCAGGATACGACGAGATGATTACAAACTCGGTGAAACACAAGGTGAAATCTGGTGGCGTTGCGATCGGTACGATGATGTTCGAGTTCAATACCACGGGGATTGGACGGATTGCCGCGAATGCCGGGGCGGAGTTTGCCGTTTACGATATGGAACATACCGGCTGGGAAATCGAATCGATTCGAATGCTGATCGCGACGACACCTTGTCAGACGCTGGTCCCGATCGTGCGGATTCCGACGACACAATACCACTTCGTCTCACGCGTCCTCGATATGGGTGCAATGGGCGTCATGTCGCCCATGGTGGAATCGGCCGAAGAGGCGAAGTTACTGGTCCAGTCGGCCAAGTATCCACCAATGGGACGTCGAGGCGCGGCTTTTGGAGTGGCTCATGACGGCTACGGAGCCGAATCAATCACCGACGCCGTTCGTTCTGCGAATACCGAATCGTTGCTGATCGTTCAGGTGGAAACAGCCAAGGGGCTCGCGAATCTCGAAGAAATCGCGTCCGTGGCCGAAATCGATGTGTTGTGGATCGGTCTGTACGACATGGCGAATTCGTTGGGGATTCCGGGACAGATGGATCATCCCAAGATTCAAGCGGCCATTGAGAGCGTGCTTGATGCTTGTCGGCGACATGGCAAAGTTCCCGCCGTGCTGGTGAACAGTATCGAAGAAGGTCGAGCTCAGCTTAAACGGGGATTTCGATTGGTCGCCTTCGGGGCTGACAACGGGATTTATCAGACTGCTTTGAAACAGGGACTGGCGGCATTGCGCGCGTAATCGAATGTCACACGGAAAAGATCGGGGTTTGTGACAAAATCCAGGACTTCTTCGAAGTTGAAACCTGACTCATCGAGTCAAGTTTCGGAGTTTCTTCCAAAGATAGCCATCATCGCTCCGCGTGATGAGCATGCGTTGGAAACGATTCAATCGTTTCCTTTGCCTCGGAACAAAGACTTCGTTTGAATACTTTTTTTGAGAACATGCTGACTGGTGTATAACAGATTCTCGAACAATGCTCATCACGCGGAGCGATGATGGCTACTTTGAGCACTGCTTGACCGGGGACGGTCAAGCAGTAGCACAAACGGCGAAGAACTCGTCTTCATAATCATGCAATCAATCGTGGACGACGGTCTGAGTGGCAACTAGACTTTGATTTGTGTGTCACCCGATTGAGCGACCTCTTAACCAATTTGCATTTGAGGGAAATTCGAAAACGCCATGACTCAGACGCTTCCGACGATTCAGGCCGTTTGTTTTGACCTGGATGGATTAATGTTCAATACGGAAGAGGTCTTTTACGTTTCCGCCGACGTACTGCTGCAACGTCGCGGGATGAGGATGTCTCGCGGCGCCATGGACGCCATGCTGGGTCGACGACCGCTCGAATCGCTGACCGCGTTTCGGGATTACATGGGACTGAACGAAGAACCCGCCGATCTGCTGGCGGAGTCGCGTGTGATTTTCCATGAGATGCTGATCGATCAACTGAAGCCGATGCCGGGTTTGTTCGAACTATTGGATTTGATCGAATCGAAAAACATGCCGAAAGGGGTTGCGACTTCGTCGCCTCGCGATTACCTCAATGATATTTTCGGACGTTTCGACCTCGCTCCTCGTTTTCCAATTCAACTGACGGCCGAAAGCGTGACACAGGGAAAGCCGAATCCTGAAATCTATCTGAAGGCGGCCGAACATTTGGGTGTCCGGCCTGAGAATATGCTTGTGCTGGAAGACTCGGAAACGGGGACTCGTGCGGCAGCAGCAGCGGGTGCATTTATTGTTTCGGTTCCGCATGAACATACGGCTGGTCACGATTTCAGTCAGTCGAAATACATTGCCAGCGGATTGAATGACCCGTTTATTCTGAAGATTCTGTCGCAGGTTTAATTCGGTGAGACTTCGAAATTTCGATCGTACTCTGCTCAGAAACATTCTGGTGGGCCTCGAAGACTCGACGCACCCTACCTTGAAATCATGAACATTGCCGACGGCGTGGTTTGGGTTGAGCTGGCTGATTATGATGTCGGCTTGATTTCTCCCCGTTCTCTGCTCAAATTGAAGTCTTTGCCGATATGTCGACGACTGACCGAACCGAACGAGTTGCCATTGTCGGCATCGGTGGCATCTTTCCAGGTGCGCCCGACCTGGGCACATTCTGGAAGAACATTGCCAACGGAATCGATTCGGGGCGAAACGTCCCGAAGGACCGCTGGTTTCTCAGTCCGGAAACTGCGTTTGATCGTGATGGGCCGAAATCAGATCGAGTCTATTCCACATGGGGCTGCTTTATCGAAGATTTTCAGTTTGATCCAACAGGATTGAACCTGGACCGGAATCTCCTGGTGAAACTCGACCCGCTGTTCCATCTGGGTCTGCATGCGTCTCGCATGGCCTGTCAGGATGCACGGGGACTTGTCGGTATCAGCCCGGATCGGGTCGGCGTTATTCTCGGGAATATTGTCCTGCCGACAGAATCGACGTCAGCAATGTGTCGCGACGCACTGGGTCGGACATTTCTCGAACGGATCGTCGGATCAGCTCAGTTGACTGCCGAACGCCGCAGTCAATTGATGTCTGAATGTCGCCGCCATTCGCCACGTTCGGATTGGCATCCACTTAACCACTATGCGGCCAGCCTTCCGGCTGCGTTGATCGCCGAAGGCCTGGGACTGGGGGGGCCGGCCTATACACTGGATGCCGCCTGTGCTTCCTCACTTTATGCCTTGAAATTTGCGTGCGAAGAACTGCTGGCTCATCGAGCCGATGGCATGTTGGCGGGAGGGATGTCGCGACCCGACTGCCAGTACACTCAGATGGGATTCGCTCAGCTCAAGGCATTGTCGCGACGTGGCCGCTGTGCTCCATTGAGCGCCGCTGCTGACGGCCTGGTAGTTGGCGAAGGGGCCGGAGTTTTCGTCCTCAAGCGATTGACCGATGCCATCAAATCGGGCGATCACATTTACGGAGTGATTGCCGGAATTGGTCTGTCGAACGATCGAGGTGCGAACCTGCTGGCACCTCATTCTGAAGGCCAGCTTCGCGCCATGCGATCAGCGTATCAGCAGGCAGGATGGCAACCGAGTGACGTTGACTTGATTGAATGTCATGCGACAGGGACTCCTGTCGGTGACAGCGTCGAAATTGACAGCCTGCATCAGTTATGGGAGCGGGAGCAGGCGGTTCCCGGCCAGTGTGTGATTGGGGGAGTGAAGTCGAATGTCGGTCACCTGCTGACGGGTGCCGGGGCAGCCGGTCTGATGAAGGTGTTATTGGCCATCAGACATCAGACGCTGCCGCCGACCGCAAATTATGAAAAACCTGCGACGACGCTGGCAAAAGCCGGAAGCCCGTTTCGCGTCCTGCGCCAGGCGGAAGTGTGGGAACAACGTGTCGAAAAATCGGTGACTGAGCACGGGACGCGATCGGATTTGATTCCTCGTCGTGCCACAATCAATGCCTTTGGATTCGGCGGAATTAACGCGCATGTGTTGATTGAAGAATTCGTTGAAGCAACGTCGCACAAGGTCTCACGAACCGAAAACGGCGGCTTACCGATCAGCCTGGAATCCAGACAGTCCTCACTTCACGAGCCGAGTCTGAACATTGCCATCGTCGGCCTTGCGGTTCAGAGAGGAACGGAGGCATCATCTAACATCAACGGCCCCAAGCACGGTTCTGTAAACGAAAACAATTTGCGGAATGACTGGGGAGTGACAGCGACGGAGTGGTATCGTGATGAAGTCGGCTCAGCGTTGGATGCACGCCAATCATTGTGTAACCCGATTTCGTCGCTTCATTTGCCGCTCGGCGAATACCGCATTCCTCCGCTGGAAATGCAGGATATGCTGCCGCAGCAGCAGTTGATGCTGAAGATTGCTGCCGACGCCTTGCGCGATGCCTTGCATCCAGACCAGGAACAAACTCTTCAAACGGCAACTGCCGCTTTGGGAAACCGTACTGGCGTGTTCATCGGCATCGAGCTTGATCCGAATACGACGAACTTCCATCTTCGCTGGTCGATTGAAGAATTGGCACCACAATGGGCAGACGTGCTTGGTCTGGTCCTTACTCCCACAGAGATGACTGAATGGGTGGAGCAACTGAAGAAATCAGTCGGCCCACCGTTAACAGCCAATCGCGTGATGGGAAACCTGGGTGGCATCGTCGCCAGTCGGTTGGCTCGTGAATTTAATGTCGGTGGTCCCAGCTTCACCATTTCTGCCGACGAGAATTCTGGTTTACGCGCGTGTGAAATGGCCGCCCATGCGCTGCGACGAGGGGAACTCGATCAGGCTCTGGTTGGTGCGGTCGACCTGCCGTGCGATCTTCGAAGTCGGCTAGCCGCGTGGCGACTGTCCGGCAGACCAAAGGGAACTACGACCTTCGATAGTGCAACGGCGTTTGTGCTGAAACGGTTCGAAGACGCAATTGCTGATGGTGACCCGATTCATGCTGTGATCACGCAGATTGATTCGTCGAATCAAAGAAACAGCAACTCAGATTCATTCAATTATGCTGGTTCCGCGACTGGATTATTAGAGTTAGCAACTGCCACAGACTCATTGCGGCACCGCATTCTGCCAGGCTCAACTTCCGATCACTGGTTACACAATCGGTCGGACGGATCAAGACGAATTCGGGTATTGGGTCGAGGGGTCGACGGCCGAGGGCTAGCTTTTGAACTTGCGGATCGCCTCGACTCAACACCTTTCCATTCTCCGAAATCCAAGGTTCTGGAAACTCTGCGGTTGAATGTGGGTCTGTTTGTGATCGATGGTGACAGCATCGGAGAACTCGAATCAGGCTTGGATCGATTAGCGGAGTTGGCTGATTCACGTGAGTTGATCGGGCTGCTGGCAAAACGTTGGTTTTTGGCGCGACCGCCATGCGAAGGACGGCAATTGGCGGTCTCTCTCGTGGTCAAGTCGATCGATGAAATGCCAGAAGTCATTCGATTGGCGAAGGTTCGTCTTTACGGAAACTCGGCAGTCGACGGTATTGATCGGCGGATTTTCTTTTCGCGTGATCCGCTGGAAAATCGCGGTCGACTGGCATATGTCTTTCCGGGTTCGGGAAACGCGTTTCTTGGCATGGGCCGTGAGCTGCTTTCGGCGTTTCCCGAGATCCTGCTTCGACAAGATGCTAAGAACAATCGGTTGAAGGACCAATATCGTCCAGAGTTAATCTGGTACGGCAAGTCGAACGTGGAACTGTTAGATGATCACAAGGCGATGATCTTTGGCCAGGTTGCGATAGGGACTGGCGTGTGCGATCTGCTTGCACGCTTCGGTATCCAGCCTTCCGCCAGTCTTGGATATAGCCTGGGCGAGTCTGCGGCATTATTCGGATTACGCGCCTGGACTGATCGAGACGAAATGCTCGACCGAATGGATGCCGCATCGCTGTTTGGCAGCGATCTGGTTCATCCGTTCAATGCGGCCAGACGTGCCTGGAACATTCCTGACGGGACTGACGTCCCGTGGGTCTCTGGTGTGATCGATCGTTCTGCGGATGAAGTTCGTGCGGCCATTGCCGCATCAAACACGAACGAGGCCACAGTTGATTCGGATCGTGCGTCGCGTGTTTATCTGTTGATCGTTAATACACCAAATCAATGCGTCATCGGAGGTGATCGGGGCCAGGTTGAACGACTCGTCAAGAACTTGTCGGCGAAATTCGTTACGTTTGCGGCACCAAGTACGGTTCATTGTGAAATCCTTCGCCAGGTTGAATCGGCCTATCACTCACTACACGTGATGAGGACGACCGCACCCGCTTTCGCAGATGCGAATGGTCATTCGAGACCCATTGACTTTTACAGCACGGCATGGGGTTGTCCCTACGAGTTGACGCAGGAAAGCGCTGCTGAGGCCATCCTTGCACAAGCAGTCAATACGATCGATTTCCCCCGCGTGATCGAGCGAGCATATGCCGATGGTATCAGAGTATTTCTTGAGATCGGGCCAGGTTCATCGTGTACCCGAATGATTGACGAGATACTCGACGTTCGTCCGCATCTTGCCCGATCGGTCCTTCCGGCCACGGCGAATCCGATTTCGACGTTCCTTGAATTGCTGGCAGCGTTGATCGCAGAACGAGTTCCAGCCGACCTGACGTACCTCTATGGCGACGAACACTCGCAGCAAAGCAAGTCGACCAAAGTCCGTTCAAACCGGGAAATTGTGACCGAAACAGGAGGGCCACAATTCTCGATTCCCTCTCCTCCAAACGGCTGGCGATTTCAATTACGACCGATCACCATCAGTCATGATTTTGATGAAAATCCCATTCCAGTCTTCGTAGAAGACCATCCACGCCGTCCTTCGATCGAAGAGAAGCTTCCATCGTTAACAAATACAAAACTTTTCACACCTGAACCTTCTGGACCGAATGTTATGACACAGTTGGACGATCTGCTGGCCGCCCGAATGAAGGCACACGAAACGTATCTTCGCGTGTCAGCCGAGGCGCAACGGATCATGGCCGATCAGCTTGAATTGCTATCGAGACTCGCAGGTGGTGACACTCTTGAACCAGCCAATCCACCGATTGGAAATGTAACGGCATCGAACCTGGATTCAATCTCAGCGACTGAAACGACACCCCAGTTATTGACGACCGCCATCCCTTTGGTTCCACCTCGATCGCTGTCGCGCCCGCAGTGTATGGAATTTGCAATCGGCAAGATCGGTCGCGTGCTGGGAGAATTATTTGCCGAGATCGATCAACATCCAACTCGAGTCAGACTACCTGATGAACCGTTAATGCTCGTCGACCGCATTCTTGAAATTGATGGTGAACCACTTTCAATGACATTCGGCCGTGTTGTGACGGAACACGACATTCATCCGGGTGCATGGTATCTCGATTGCAATCGGATTCCGACATGTATTGCCGTTGAAGCGGGTCAGGCAGATTTGTTCTTGTCGGGATGGCTGGGGATCGATTTTGAAACGAAGGGAATCGCCAGTTATCGATTACTGGATGCCGTCGTCACATTTCACCGCGAATTGCCGGGACCGGGTGAGACGATTCATTACGACATACGCATTAATCACTTCTTTCGCCAGGGTCAGACCTACCTGTTCCGTTTCGAGTTCGACGCCACGATCAATGGCCAACGACTGTTGACGATGCGGGAAGGATGTGCAGGCTTCTTCACCGAAGCCGAACTGGCTGGAGGGAAGGGGATTGTTCATACGGCGCTGGACCGACAACCTCGCCCGGGAAAGCGTTCAGCCGACTGGACGGATCTCGTTGCAATGGGGGTCGAGAGTTATGACGATCGCCAATTGATGGCGTTAAGACAAGGGCAGCTTGGTACGTGTTTTGGCCCGGCCTTTCAGCGACTTTCTTTAGAATGTCCCGTGACCATTCCGGGTTTGACGAATGATCAATTATCAGTATCCAGTCGACGGTCGAAGATGTGGTTGATCGATCGTGTACTGAAGCTTGATCCGAGCGGAGGGAAATTTGGCTTGGGGATGATCCTGGGTGAGCTGGACATTCATCCGAATGACTGGTTCCTGACCTGTCACTTCTGTGACGATCAGGTGATGCCCGGGACGCTCATGTATGAATGCTGTATGCACACGCTACGGATCTTCCTGTTGCGCATGGGATGGGTGGGCGAATCGGGACAAATGGCGTACGAGCCGATCCCGGAAGTGCGCAGTCGGCTGAAGTGTCGCGGCCAGGTTCTCGCCAGTACAAAAAAGGTCTGGTACGAGATTACCCTTAAGGAAATTGGATATACCGAAACCGGAACTCCCTACTGCCTTGCCGATGCCCTGATGTATGCCGATGGCAAGCCGATCGTCGAGATTACCGATATGTCGGTCCGATTGTCCGGGCTGACACGCGACGCGATCGAACGCCTGTGGTCGGGACCAACAACCGCTCGCGGCGTATCTACGACACCGGCACACGGCTTGAGTGCGCACGGTGCGACTCATTCGTCGACGATACCCCAACCCGTTTACGACCGACGTCCGGCCTTGTTTGACACCGATCGCATCACGGCATACGCCATTGGAAACCCTTCAGATGCGTTTGGCGAACGATATCGCATTTTTGATTCGGATCGGATCATCGCGAGACTGCCAGGCCCTCCTTTTCAGTTTCTGGACCGGATCGTCGCAATCAGCGGGTGTGAGCAGTGGGTGTTGAAACCGGGGGGAGAGGTTGTTGCGCAATATGATGTTCCACCAGATGCCTGGTATTTTGCATCCAACCGTCAAAAGCGGATGCCGTTTGCTGTCCTGCTTGAGACGGCGCTGCAACCGTGTGGATGGCTGGCTGCGTATGTCGGATCAGCTTTGACCAGCGATATCGACGTCTCTTTCCGCAACCTTGGCGGCACGGCAACTCAGTACCGCGACGTCACCGCAGCATCGGGGACTCTGACGACGACGGTGAAAATGACTCGCGTTTCCACTTCTGGTGGCATGATTATTCAGCATTACGATTTTGACCTCAGGTGCAATGACGAACCGGTTTACGTCGGCAACACGTACTTTGGTTTCTTCTCCAAAGCATCGTTGATCAATCAGATTGGCATTCGGGATGCGAAACCATTTGTTCCGTCCCCCGCAGATGACCAATATTGCACTAACTTTCGTTATCTCGACCAGGCACCGTTCGCTGATTCGCAATTTCAAATGATCGATGATGTGAAGTTATCTTTAGCGAACGGGCCGTTCGGTAACGGCTTTGTCATCGGAACAACTTCAGTCGACCCGACATCGTGGTTCTTTAAGGCCCACTTCCACCAGGACCCGGTTGTACCCGGTTCGCTGGGTCTTGAGTCGTTTTTTCAACTTGTGAAGTTCTATGCAGCCCGGCGATGGAAACTCGGTGAAAACGCTCAGTTCACGACGCCAATCATCCACCGGCCGGGAGGTCAGATTCATGGGAAGCATGAATGGGTCTATCGAGGACAGGTGATCCCACGAGACAAGCTTGTCACGGTCACTGCGGTCATCAAGCAAGTTGACGATGCGACCAAACAATTGACGGCCGAAGGCTTCTTGTCGATTGACGGCAGAATCATTTATCAGATGAAGGAATTTTCCGCCGGGGTTCAAGCGTAACACAGACGTAGCACTGAAAACATAAGCCAAGCGGCGTCAGGTTTTTGGCCTGACGCCACTCGGTAAAAGTGATGCTAGACTGATTGCCAATATCAGTCGATCGATGGAAGACAGACCAAAGTATGGGCTGCGACAACCGACTATCCCAGTTCCTCAACTTTTTCGGCGAGTTGCTCAACCGCTTTGATCAGTCGTTTACGGACTTTGTCAGGGAGTTCTGCAAATTCTTCGAGGAACTGTGGCGTGATCAGATTCACGCAGCGTTCGATGGTTGTTGTAAAACGCTTGGCAATCTGTTCTGTACTCAGGACCGGCCGTTCGCCTTGCTCGCGTCCGGGAACTGTCGTTGCATTCGCATTAAACGGCGCATAGTCGTCCCCCGTGCCACCGGACATGCGATTGGCGAGTACCGGATTCGGGTCGGTTTCGCCGTCTGTGGAATTGTTCGCCGAAACAGAAAACGACGATTGATGATCGAACGGAGCGGCTTCGCGAGCGAGGGACGGCTCCGTGGGGAGACCATCCAGCGCATCGTCCATGGCGGGAGTGTTCAAATCCTCTCCCCGCTGCGCTCGACGCCAGGCTTTCATTTCGGCCACGCCGGCCTGGACGTCATCGGCCCATTGCAGGCACTCGGCGGCATCGTCCCAATTTATGGAGGCGTAAAAATGCGACCATTTCAATGTCGAATAGTTTTGATAGACGTCAGCAAATGTCTCCCAAACTCGACGTCGCTGATAAACCTGATCGGCACTGAGCGAGACGAGCGCGGCAAAATCGGCATCCGTCCTGCCCCGCGCAAATCGCTTTGTCCAAAGAGCGGCACACTCTCCGACCTCCCAGTTACAGCGGCTGACCGCGACTTGAGCACGCGCGATCAAAGAGGCTTCTGTTTCTTCGCGTACGATTTCCGCAGTACCGGAATTCGACATATCAATTTCCCATGGAGTTGCAGGTGCCTGTGTCATCCGTCGAAGTTCGACCGAGTCGAACCGTGGCGAACCGCTGTCGCCGACAAAACATCGCCCATCCGTGGAGGCGGAATCGTATCGCTCGGCAATTTGTCTCGCTACTGTTCAACCGCAATTTGAAAATCGCGGGACTTAAAGTGATTAGCCGTATGGTCTTGTGCTCCGTCAATCGTCGAAGTGATGTGCCACTGCTTGATCGCCTTGGGTCAAGCAGTGCTCTTCGGTTTACAAAAAAGGACGGTTGAAGACACTGCTTCTCCGAAAACTCCGAAGCAGTGGCACAGAATCTTGATTCGGTAGTTCGAAGTTACGCTCGTGTCCGACAGAAAGGGACTTTTCCGAAATGGATTGGCTGACGTCACTTCGAGACCAATTGCCGCTGTTGCTCGTGTTGTCGCCCTTGATCGGATTTGTTGTGACGTTGATTGCGTCACGGTTCGAACCGGGACTGGTACGTACGCTCGCTATTTCTAACGCACTTTGCAGCCTGTTTATCCTGGCAGGACTCGAGTGGCAGTTTGAGTTGGATCTCGCGGCAGATGCAGACATCATCCGGCTTGCCGAGCGTGAAATCGCGAAATCCGACAGGGAAATCGGTTCGATAAGTGAAGTCCGCCGGACATTGGATCGACGTCGCGTTGAACGGCTTCGCCATCAATGGTTTGCCGTCGATGGAACCAATCTTTTTCCCGTACTGCTTCTGACTATGATGACAATCGTCGTCATCCAGCGAACGAATTCGTCACCTGACATCAACCGCTATTTTATTCCAATTGTCCTGTTGTTTGAGACCGCTTCGCTGGGCCTCATGATAACTTACGATCTAGGAATCTATCTTATTTTGTCCGCCGCGAGTGCCGTCGTCATCAGTCTTTTGATCGGCCAATACGGCAATTCAGAACGTCGCTCGAACGCCGGGCATTTCTTGACGGCTCAATACTGCGGGGGTGCGTTTGTCACGATGGGGTTTGCGATACTGGTCGTCGCTGTCCCATGGATGAAAATCCAGGATTCGACGAACACTCCGTCGATTTCATGGAACATCGCCAGCATCACTCAAGAGATTCAAAAATGGGCCACTCGGAACGAATTGGCTTACCACTATGTTTACGAGTGCTTCCCTTGGATGTTGCTGGTATTGTCGATGGGGTTCGCAATTCAAGCGGGATTGTTTCCGTTTCATTCCGCGCAAATCAGCGTGATGACCAGCGCTCGACCTGAGATTGCCGTACTTTTACTGGCTGGAACGTTATCGGCCAGTCGCATTGGCTGGCTCAGGTTTGTCATGCCGCTGGCTCCTGACCTGATGGTTTCGTTCGATGGCTGGATGTTGATTCCTTCGTTCGGTGGTGCCGTTTGGGGTGCGTTCCGTGCAATTGCCCCGACCGAATCGCGATATCGGCCTGCGTACGTCTATCTGAGCATTTCCGGCGTCCTGCTGCTGGGCTGCTATTGCTTCACACGAATCGGAATGGCCGGTGCATGGCTGATGCAACAGCAATTGACCGTGATCATGTGCTCGATCCTTTTAATGATCGATGATCGCCAGATTCCTGAAAACGACATTGGCCCCGTCAATGAAGCAACAGTTGGAGTGAGGTTGAGTACTCGGGCTCTGTTGTTGTTAGCCTGCTTTCCGATACTTGGATTCTTCGCGAGCAGTTATCTGATCGTTGCAGAATTATTGAACGACAATCTGCTTCTTGCGGCGACGGTATTTATCATTGCGGCATTGATTTTCAGCGTTCTCAAATTGGCGATCGAGCAACATGGCCGAATGGAAACACTTTATGGTTCAAGCGTGAACCGCAAATGGCGACTTCCCATCTGGTTCATGGCGATCCTTTCGCTGACGATTGCATCAACTGTGTTTCCAGGATGGTTGCTCCACCAGTGCGAACCAGAGTTTGCACGCGTTTTCCGTCGATTCGAGCAAATACCATCTGCAGATTTCGCCGAACCTGCAACAAATGACCGGCAATCAGCACCGTAATGGGCCGAAAACAGTCGTATTCTAGGTGATCTAACCTGACTTTTAGGATTATAACTTCAGCCGTCAGGATTGGTCAGCCGATGAGACGAATGAGGTCGTCCTGTAATCAGGGCTCCTGTTTCAGCAGACTTTAATCCAATTTGATCATTTCGGCCGTTGATAAATCGAGGAGCATCATCCATGAACCGCACACTTCTTAACTGCATGGCCCTGGCGGGTCTGGTGAGCATTATGCCAGCGAACGTGGATGCTCAATGTCGTAAATGTGCATCGCAACAAGCGATGTTGCCTCCCGTTGTCCCAATGGCTGCGGCACCTGCCAATTGCACGATCTCTCAGACGCGTCCTGTCGTGACAACTCAGCTTCGCCCACAATCGGTGACGACGTTTCGAGATGTGACCGAAACACAGATGCAACAAAAACAAGTCGTCGAAAACGTCCCGGTGACGACCACGAAAAATGTCACGGTCGATGAGGGTGGTTTTCAGATGGTTTGGGTTCCCAAGCCCGTGACCAAGCAAGTTGCGGAAACGACCCTTCAGCAGCAGGTGAAGACGGTTTCCGTTCCGGTACAGGTCACTCGCCGAGTTCCCCAGATGGCGACCCAAATGGTTCCGGTGCAGTCGGTCCAATACGTGACCGAGCATGTTCCGGTGCAAGCGATGGCCATTGCTCGCCCTGCCTGCTCGACATGTGGCAACAGCCAGGCGTTCGGTATGCCGCTATTCGCACCTCAAATCGGATACGCACCTGCTTACCAGGCTGTCCCCTATGCAACGGCTGTGATTCCTCAGACACCGGTCAGCACGGTTCCAACACAGCAGACGGCTTCGATTACCGCCCCTGCTTACCAGCCAACACCAGCCCAGCAAGAGACGGTTCCGGCTCGTTCCACGCCTGAACCTTACGAAACGGTGCCACCTCGAGGAGGTGTGCCGATGCCAAAAGACGAGGCGACATCACCGGCACCTGCTCGCAAGACATCAATGTTTAACGGTGTTCCATCAGCTGCTTCCGTCTGGCAGTCCCGGAACTCGGTCACACGCTAGGTCCTGTTCTCGACTGCCGACGGATGTACTCTTTAGCGACTCCGTCAATCGCCGAAGTCCTTCTTCGATGGTGATTCGAGGGACGTAACCGAGGTCACGTCGAGCGGCATCGAGTCGAAACCAGTGAGCAGTCGAAAGTTGGCGGGCGACGAACCGGGTCATTCTCGGTTCGTCCGTGCGGCGGGTGAGTGTGTAGATTGTCTCGAGCACCCCGCCGACAGCGTAGGCCGTCGTGGCTGAAATGCGACCCGTAATCGGGGCGACGTCAGCACACGCGAGCAGCCGATTGATGAGATCCCAAAGCGGCTGCGGTTCTTCATTGGAAATGAAAAAGGCTTTACCTGCTGCTTTTGAGCCGATTTCCAGTCGGTCAAATGCCAATAAATGCGCATCGGCCGCGTTATCAATATAGGTTGTGTCGACAAGATTCTTGCCATTTCCGACTTGCCGCAACTGACCTGACCGAGCTCGTTGAATCAGCCTCGGAACAAGATGGTTATCACCGGGTCCCCAGATCAAGTGGGGACGAAGCGACACGGTGGCCAGTTGATCCCCGTTTGCCGTCATGACCATTCGCTCGCCGATCGCCTTAGTCAGCGGATAATGAGCCAGGTAGCTGGACGGATAAGAAACAGATTCATCGATACCGACTTCGTCCTTTCCGTTGAAGACCACGCTGGGCGAACTCGTATAAATCAGCTTGCAGATCCTGTGTGATTGACACGCGGCAATCACGTTCCGGGTACCGATCACGTTTGCATGATGATAGTCATCGTATCGTCCCCAGACACCTGCCTTTGCAGCGACGTGGAACACCGCCTGACAGCCTGCAGCAGCCTGTTGAACTATCGCCGCATCAGCGATGTCTCCTTTCACGCAATCGACACCCAACGTTTCGAGTTCCAGGGATGCGCTCCGCTGCAGGCTTCGCACCATGTCACCTCGCGCAAGCAGGCGTCGAACAATCGCTTGCCCGAGAAATCCATTACCACCCGTTACTAAAACACGCATCAGCAGGAGCTTTCAAACAAATCGCCATTAGAGGAGGCTTCCAGCCTGCACGAGATCTTGTGCCGCACGGGCTGAAGCCCATGCTACGGCGTTTGAACGGCCGTTTCTATTTACAAACACGAACAAACTTAACGTGAAAAGACGCAATACACCGGTACCACCCGGTGGCGGCTTCTCGTCGTGCTAGAGCGGAACGACAGACAAAACCATCGTGAACAGGAGAATCACAATTATGGCAATTACCCACCAAGAATTCTGTTTGCGCTGCATATCTTCGGCTGTAATCCAGCGGTTACAGGCAGGACAATGGTCAGCCGCTTCAAGCATCGTCTCACCGCAATGAGGACACGGAATATAACCCTCGTCAGGTTCCTCGTCCGATTCGTCATACCAGCCGTCGTCACTTTCATTGTCCTCTGTCTGTCGCATGTAATTCCCCTCGACATCATGGTGCCAGAGTCGATCCTCCAAACGTCGCGTAAATCATCTTAGACGGCAATCGTAATCCACATAATCGATTCATTTTCCACAATCGTTTGTCTCGATGCGACAACTCTTTGCCAATCGGCAAAGTTTGCCGTATCGGTTGGCGATACTCTTCAACGAGAGCGAATTGAATGTGGGGTCATTCACTCGTAAGGGACATCATTTCAGGTTCCGGATGACCCAAGTATCCATTATTTTTCCGTTTCGACGGGATTGGGAGAATGGCTTATGTTTACGACCGAGCATTCGAGAACACGTACAATAGAGAATCAGCTGGCTGAACAGCTGAAGCAAACCTGGTTAATGCTGTTCATGGGAGTGACGATTGGATTTGTCGGACTGCACTTCTTCGTGACGCGCCCGACAGCGAATGAATTGGCTAAAATGAAAGCCAGCCTGACGACTGTCGAAGAGAGGATGCAGGACCTGGCGTCGACCAATGATAACGTCTGGGAAGCCAACAGCCTGCTGACGAGCTTACGCGCTCAGCACGATCAGGTTGCCGACGCTCGCGTGGCACTGCAGGCGATTCGCGAATTGCGAACCGAATTGCTCCAAGTCGCTTCGAAGAATGACACCGTGTCGAAAGCAATCGGGGGCGTCGACAAATTGCAGTCGCGCATTATTGATCAACAGGTAAAGACAGAAGGGGCATCCCGTGTTTTCGAGCTAATTCAGTCATTTGAGGATCAAATCGTCGGGCAACAGGATTCCCATGACGAAGCCGCCAACTCGCTCGAAAAGTTGATTGCCCTCAAGGAAGTTGCTGCTTCGCAAGCAACTGACCTTGAACAGGCTCAATTAGCGCTCAATCAACTTGTCGACTTGAGCAAAGGATTGCAGAAACAGATCGATTCAATCGAATCAGCTCGATCCAGCTTTGAAGGCCTTGCATCGCTCAAGTCCGGTTTAAATGCCGCCTCAGAGAACTTGAAAGCAGCTCAAAATGTTTCAGACCAGTTGGTCGCCTTGCAACGTCGTCTGGCCGACGGTGGACAACAGGCCGAACTTGCGACGGAACGAGCCGAGCGTCTAATCGGACTTAATCGCAAGCTTGTCGCTGGTGAGTTGAATCTGACCACTTCGGAAAAGGGCTTGGATCGACTCCTCACAATTCAGGGCAAGCTTGGCAACGAACAGTTGAACCTTGGAGCCTCTGAGCAGAACCTTGAAGGGTTACTCACGATTCAAGGCAAGTTGGCGAACGAGCAATTGAATGTCGCTTCGTCTGACCAGAATCTGGACGAACTGCTCAAGATCCAGGCGAAATTGACGGACGAAGCGTTGAACATCGCCCTTTCGACAGAGAACGTGAATGGACTTCTCACGATCCAGGGTAAGTTGACGAGCGATGATTTGAATGTCGCAACATCGGACGAGAACCTTGATGGATTGCTGACAATTCAAGGGAAGCTGGGTGACGGCCAACTGAATATCGCCGCGTCAGAACAGAATCTGGACGGTTTGCTGACGATTCAAACGACACTCGTCGCTCAAACACGCAACCTGGCCGATGCGATTCAGACGTTGGAAGTGCTCAGTGGCTTCCGAGAAGAATTGAATGCGCAAATTCAAGCGTTGGCTGGTGTCCGTCACGATCTCGTGGAACTGAGCCTGATGGAAACTTCATTGGCGAAAGTTGCACGAATCATGAAGCCACTTGTTGAACTGGGAAACATTCGACGACTGAGCGACGAAGAATTGCGTCACGCCGCCCGCAGCATCCTTGATGGACGGACCGCAACCCGGGTCACGAAGAACAGTTCTGACAATCGACCGACTGCGATCAGTGGAATCTCGGCCGAAACTTCGGCTGACGAATACGGGGATGTCCCGATGCCAACCAACGAATGATCTGACGTTCGAAATCTCGAAATGAACGGCAACCGGGATGCGTTAATTATCGCGTCCCGGTTGTTTTGTTTAACCCGAAGCCATCGGCGCAGGCGGATCGGCGTCCAGCCGATTTCTTCGAGCGTTGCCGAGCCTCGACGGGAAGACGAAACAAGAGGCTAACATTCGCAAAATGAACGATGACGCCTCAGGCTTTTCAGCGACGCCGGCTGACTCGCTTCTCTGCAAGGAACGATTAAACGGTCAAAAGACCTGCAAAATGGAACGTTGAGCACGCCTGACCGACGGCATACAATGTGTCTTCTTTCAAAAACATGCATTTTCCCAAGGCAATCTACGATGCGACGAGTGCGAACGGGCGGTGGTTGGCCAGCAGTACGATACACCTTCAGCAAGGCGCGCGAAGCAGGTGGATTGTGGAAATTATGGAAAGCCATGCGTTCAAAAAACGCTTGCAAGACGTGTGCTCTGGGAATGGGAGGTCAGCAAGGAGGGATGGCCAATGAACGGGGCGTCTTCCCCGAGGTTTGCAAAAAGTCGCTGCAAGCGATGGTGTCTGACATGCAAGGGGCGGTGACGCCCGACTTCTTTAAAACCTACTCGATTCCACAACTACAGATGTTCTCGCCACGGGAACTCGAAAACAGCGGTCGACTGACACAACCCGTAATTCATCGAAAAGGCGAGAACTATTATCAGCCGATCTCGTGGGAAGATGCATTCAAAAAAATCATCGCGAAGCTGACACCCGCCTCGCCAGAAAACGCCAATTTGGATTCGTCGCAACGGGCAAAACCAAACGAAACTTTCTGGTATTTCAGTGGTCGCAGTTCCAACGAAGCCGGATTCCTGTTGCAAGTCTTTGCCCGCGTCTTCGGAACGAACAACGTCAATAACTGTTCGTTCTATTGTCATCAGGCGAGCGGTGTGGGACTCGGCAGCGTCCTCGGTACCGGCACGGCCACTCTGGTCCTCGAAGACGTCGAGCATGCCGACCTTGTCTTCATCATCGGAGGAAACCCTGCCAGTAATCATCCACGTCTGATGTCGACTCTGAAAAATCTCCGACGAAAAGGGGGACATGTTGTTGTGATCAACCCGATTGTTGAAACCGGGTTGGTCACTTTCAGCGTACCGAGTGATCCCATCAGCCTGTTGTTCGGAACCAAGATCGCATCGTTGTACGTTCAGCCTCATATTGGTGGTGACCTGGCTCTGCTGACAGGCATCGCCAAACGGATCGTGGAAATGAATGCCCACGACGAGCACTACCTGGAAACTTACTGCGATCATTGGCCAGAACTGAAGGCGCAACTCGCTGGCCTCGACTGGAACGAGATCTACCGCAAATCGGGTGTCGATGCCGCAGCCATTCAGGCGATTGCCACACGGTATGCGAATGCCGAAAACGTCGTCTTCACCTGGACGATGGGAATCACACACCATACGTACGGTGTCGAAAACGTCGAAGCGATCGCGAATCTTGCGCTACTGCGAGGGATGGTCGGACGACCCAACGCGGGATTGTTGCCCATTCGAGGTCATTCCAACGTTCAGGGAATTGGTTCGATGGGGGTCACTCCGCAGCTGAAAGAAGCGATCTTTGAACGATTACAGACGCACTATGGACTGCAGCTTCCGACGACGGCCGGGCTTGATACGCTGGCCTGCATGGAGGCGGCCAGTCGAAAAGAATTGAAGTTCGGCTTCTGCCTGGGTGGAAACCTGTATGGCTCGAATCCCGATTCAACTTTCGCAGAACGTGCGCTCGGTGAGTTAGATCTTCTTGTTCATCTCAACACGACACTGAATACAGGCCATGCCCACGGACTCGCCAAAGAGACAATTATTCTGCCGGTGCTGGCACGCGATGAAGAGCCTCAAGCCACCACTCAGGAATCAATGTTCAACTACATCCGTTTAAGTGACGGCGGGCCATCAAGGCATGTCGGGCCCAAAAGCGAAATCGAAGTCATCGCCACAATCGCCAGCGGTGTACTGGGTAACAAGGGGCCTATCGATTGGGAATCGATGCGCAATACCAATCGAATTCGCGAAGCGATTGCCAAGGTCGTTCCAGGCTTCGAAAAGATCAAAGACATTGGTGCGACAAAGAAAGAGTTTCAACTTGACGGCCGCACGTTTCATACGCCGGAATTTCCGACGAAAAATGGCAAAGCCCAGTTGCGAGTCCACTCGCTACCCGAACTGATCGGGGGCCCGAACGAGTTGCGTATGATGACGATTCGAAGTGAAGGACAGTTCAATACGGTCGTGTATGAAGACTACGATCTCTATCGAGGCATTGAAGGCCGATTTGTCATCCTGATTCATCCCGACGATCTTGTTCGCTTTCGTCTGCTACCGGGTCAAAAGGTGACGGTTCGTAGCGGGACGGGCGAAATGACAAATATCATCGCCACGCCGTTTGAAAAAATCCGACCGGGGAACGCGGCGATGTACTATCCTGAATGCAATATTCTGGTTCCTCGCTTCGTCGACCCAAGATCCCGCACACCCGGTTTTAAGTTAGTAATCATTACGATTGAAGCGACGAAGGTAGGTCGATTGCCCCTGCTGAGGTAACGATGTCATTTTCCCGACCAACTTTTAATAGAACGGTTTTAAAATAGCGTGAAACTCGAGACGCCATTCAATGAACCGGCTCACGGTAACTTTCACGAGTCTGGCATCCTGCCCAAAACGGCCTGCAATTTGAATCGCCACGACCAGCGGGCCCGTTTTTACCCATGATCGGCGAGTGGCTTGCGAACGATCGTGAGCGATCAACTTGATCACGCTTTTTAAACGTCTGGTGGGACATCGAAGACCTGCCCCACCATTCAGTTCCGCGCCGCTACTTTTTCAATGCCTCAGCGACGAACTCGAATAAGGCCTTGGTTGACGGATCATCCGCAGTCCCCAAGTTGTTGTTGATTCGGGAGTGGTTGGTTTCCTGGGCACCGAAGACTTTGGTGGGGATTCCGGCTTCCTTCAGTACGGAACCGAGGCGTTGGGCCTGGGCCGAGTTATCTGGATGATCATTGACGTACAGGATCAGAAATGGCGGGATTCCCTTGCCCTTGGCCACATGCGTTACGGCCGAAAAGTCGCGGTGTTTTTCGGGGTCATTGCCGAATTTTTCGCGGTGCCCGAATTTGGCTTGTGGCTGGCCGTGAACCGTGCGACGAGTTTCTGCCGTGGTGATGATGGCGGGGACGTCGTAGGTGTCGCCGTCGACGGGGACGCAGCCCTTGATGATTGACAGACTCAATCCCTCGGCCTTGAGATACCGGTCATCCGTGCAGATCAATGCCGCCAGTTGGGCTCCTGCTGAATGCCCCATAACGAGTAGCCGCTTTGGATCGCCACCGTATTCTGCAATGTGGTCATGAACCCAATGAATCGACTTGGCAATGTCGCGATTAATGGTCCCCATTTCGACGTTGGGTAACAAACGATAGTTGGTCGCGACGAAGACGAATCCTTGATCGACAAAGGCTTGCGGTTTTAACTGCACGGCCGATTTGTCCCCGGTCTGCCATCCGCCACCGTGAATCCAGAAAATGACGGGAACGTCTTTGGCATTCACCGGCGAATAAACATCAAGCACCTGACGTTCGACAGCCGGCTCTGCGTAGGGGATATCACGCTTGAGGACGAATTCTGCACTCTGAGTCTGGGCGATGGGCAAAAGCAAAACCGTTATGAAAGCCAGATTAGAAAGGCGATTCAAAATTTTGGTCATCACTGGGATTCTCCTTAAAATAATTCGATCGCGGCGCGAGTTAGCGGTTGTCGAACAGTTCAAGCGTTGGGTTACAGCATAACCTTTCGGTGGCGCCATCAATACCAAGCCCGCTTGTCGACCTGAGTCTTTGGCGGTTCACCGTTGACGAAACACTGGATATTTTCGAGCAGGGTTTCCAGGTGACGCTCAGCGATCCGAGGTGAAGCGGCGGCGACATGAGGAGTGATAATCACGTTCGACATCTGCCAGAGGGGATGTTCAGGCGGCAGCGGTTCGGGGTCACAGACATCGAGTGCCGCTCCGGCGATTTCTCGTTCACGCAGGGCGTCAGTCAAATCCTGAAGGTCCACGATTGCACCGCGGCCAATATTGATCAGAAAGGCCGACCGTTTCATCGCTTGGAAAACGGGACGTTGAAACAAGTTTCGGGTGATTGGAGTCAGCGGAGCGGCGATGACGACGTAGTCAGAACGGCTCAAGAGATCGGGTAATCTTTCGAGAGGCCAGACATCATCTAAGACACCGGGGACAGAAGGTGTCTTGGGATCAACCCCGGTTAGTGTCATTCCAAACGCTGCGGCACGACGGAGGATTTCGGCACCGATATTTCCCACGCCAACGACACCCAGCGCGCAATCGGACAGGTGTTGATGTGCGCGATCCATGGGAAGGACGGTCCCCGGCGCGTTCACAAAATCGGCGACGTAACTCTGGTCACCGACGGGCGACCAGACAGATTGTTGCTGCTGCCGAAGATAGACATGCAGGTTCCTGGCGAAGCAGAGGATAAAACTCATGACGTGGTCGGCGACGACATCAGAAAACAAGCCTCGCATGTTGCTCAAGACACAAGGATGCTCGATCAACTCAGGGAACAGGTAGTGTTCCAGACTGGCGGTTGGCGACTGGACCCAGCGAAGTTGAGTCGCATGTCGCAGTAGTTCATGGGTCAGCTTGCCGAAGAACGCATCAGCGTTCTGAATCTCAATCGATGCTTGTTCGATTGACTCGGCATTGATGACGTGCATGGGATACGCCGCAGCGCAAACTTTGTTCAAGCGACGTTCATCGATCGGCGGAAAGATGACAAGCTTCATGATTGATGCCGATTCATTTCAAAGGTGTGGAAAAGAGAAGTTTTGAATGGTTGGACAACTTTCAGCACGTCGTGTCAAGGTTCATGGGTATCACAATTCTTACTTTAGAAAACATCGTTTTTTCGACTTGCTCTTGAGCGAGACTGACGGCAGAATACCGCCCCGTGTTGGTTCCTCGGAACCTTCTGGCATCTCTCGATTCATGTCTGCATGAGGTCGCTCGATGCGTTGCTATTTGCGAGCTGAAGACGAAGGTTTGACAATAGGTTCGGTTCAGATCAATGTGCTGGAGGTCCGGCATGATTCTGTCCTGCTGGGGATCCATGACCCCAGCGCTTCACCCGCCTATCGTGAAGAAGTTCTTTACATCCAATCTGATGACGATGACCAAGAATATGCGGAAGATGCTGAATCGGCATTTGAGCCACTCCAGTTCCAAACGATCAATTCGTTCGCAATTCCGTTGCGATAACCTCGTAGGCTTGCCCTTTGCGTGACCGCGCGGACACAATCGTGCGGAGGATTCTCGCCAATGGCATCGACGACCGCATCAACCAACGCTCATAACGTCCCGATACGACGATCCGCTGATGATCCCTATTCATCAGAACAGATCGCCGAGTTTGGGTTGTGCGCAGATCGACTGCCTCGACACATCGCCATCATTATGGATGGCAATGGTCGATGGGCTCAGGCACGCGGGATGCCACGGATTGAGGGACACCGTCGCGGTGTCGCGAGCGTTCGCACTGTGATCGAGACCTGTTCGCGGCTGAATGTTGAACAAC
Source organism: uncultured Schlesneria sp. (assembly GCA_903858935.1). Taxonomy (GTDB): domain Bacteria; phylum Planctomycetota; class Planctomycetia; order Planctomycetales; family Planctomycetaceae; genus Schlesneria. The sequence continues at coordinate 33,306 of CAIOKO010000085.1, forward strand.
TGACCTTGTACTGCTTCAGCAGTGAGAACTGGAAACGACCTGAGCTTGAACAGAAACTGTTGATGCAGTTGCTGGAACAATACCTGATCGAAGAGCGGGCGGAGATCGAGCGACAGAATCTTCAGTTTTCAGTCATCGGGCGTCGTCCCGCTCTGGGTGAAAGCGTTAATCGAGAGATCGATAGAACGTATGCCTGTGCACGGGAAAACACCGGCATGCGTCTGTGCCTGGCAATCAACTATGGAAGTCGTGTCGAGATTGCAGATGCGGTGAAAACAATTGCACGTCGAGTTGCCACCGGTGAGATTGATCCGGAATCTGTCGATGAATCGACTATCGAAGCCCACCTTGATACTGCAGGGATGCCCGACCCCGATCTGGTGATTCGGACCGCGGGTGAAATGCGAATCAGCAACTATCTGCTTTGGCAAATCAGCTATGCTGAATTGTGGGTCACGGAAAAGTGCTGGCCTGATTTTGGCCAGGAAGAATTATTTACCGCGCTCCGCGATTTCGCGCAGCGGCACCGCCGGTTTGGAGGCCTTTCGAACTGAGGCACGAATGCTCGTCTGGCGAATTCTCGTTTCTGCAATTCTGATCCCACTGTTCGTCGGGTGTTTTTACCTGGATTCGAGACTGGGTGCTCCCGCGCCTATTCTGCTGGGAATGTTCGTCTTCCTGGCCGTTTTTGGCGCTCGTGAAATGGTTGACCTGCTGTGGACACGCTCATTCACGCCAAACAAAATCATCGTTTCAGCCTGTTGTGTTCTGGTGACAGCCGCAGCCTGGTGGGGCCGGTTCGGCCACATGCCGATTAAGATTCCCTCTGATGACAATACGCTCGCACAAGTCATGCTCGCCTATGCCATGACAATACTCGTTCTATTTTTACTGGCCACGTATCGATACCGTGAGCCTGGCGCCAGTATGGAGACACTGGGCGCAGAACTGTTGATCGTCAGCTACGTCGGTGTCTTACTGGGTGTCGTTGCACAGCTTCGTTGGGTTGCCGGAAGCGCGGCGGGGTATTTAGTCATCGGATCGTTGTTGATCGTGACCAAAGGTGGCGATGTCGGTGCTTACACGCTGGGACGCCTGTTCGGACGGCGAAAACTCGTGCCGTTACTTTCACCGGGAAAGACGTGGGCGGGGGCAGTTGGCGCCTTGATTGGATCAGCAGGAAGCGCCGTTCTCTGGCTTCAATTTGCCACACCTCTCTTCACGCCAACTGGAGACGCCAACTGGCTACCACCGATCTGGTGGTCGTCCGCCATTTATGGACTGATCCTTGGGATCACGGGTTTGGTTGGCGACCTTTGCGAATCGCTGATCAAACGGGACGTTGGCAAAAAGGATTCGTCGAGCCTGCTACCAGGATTTGGAGGCCTGCTTGACCTGATGGATAGTGTGCTTTATGCCGGTCCGGTTGCCTATGTCCTTTGGAAAGCGTTACCGCTGGCGACCTGGATGCCGCACGATATGAACTGATCAAGAGAGGGGGCTTGTCGTTCTGGGATCGGGTTATTCAATTTTCAGGATTGCGCATGTTGACCAGTTGAATTTGAAGATCACCTGACCGGCCAATTTTGAAATTTGAATACCTACCCCCCGATCTGAAAACACTGGCGAGCGACAACGCACGCCAGCGGCATATCACCCGAAAGTTAAGACTCGAATAACATGCTCGTGCTATTTATCAATTGACCAATAAGTAGATCACCCTGATTGCGTGACCTTTGCTTTTGGGATCGGCCGAATTGGCAACCCTCAGTTCCAGGACATGGTCACCTTCCGCAAGTTCTGCAGCCAGCATTTTTGCCCAGGGAAGATGCAACTGGGGACTCCAGACGGTAAACAGTTCTTGAGTGCGCCATTCACCGTTGTCGACGCGGAACTCGACAGCCCCGGTATCTGGCCCGGAGGCAACGAACAAGCCGACCGCGGTTCCGTTAAACTTGAATTTGAGCGTTGACCCGGCTTCTTCGGCGACGAGCGCCGGCACTTTTACAAATCCGGGACGAGTTCCCGCGTTATCGGAAGGAGACCAATCTGGTACGAGCACCCATCCTTTTTCAACGGTCACCGATTTGTTTTCCACAACGTCTTTCGGATTGATCAGACGACCGTGAAAGTAACTATGAGCGTCGAGGGGCGACGGTAGTGGTGGATGTTTTGGTTCCGCAGCAACTGTTCCTGAATCCTTCCAGGCGGCATCGAACAATCGATGAATCGATTTTGCATAAAGTTCATGACCAAACGGTGAAGGATGCAGATCGCGAAAATCTTTCGCCCATGTGAACTCCTTCGCATGAATTCGTTCCGCCACTTCCCGCGCGAGATTGATGGAGGGTACTCCGTAATGTTCTGCAACTTTCTCATGATTGCCGATCACGGCGGGGGTCTCACCACGGTTGATTTGTTCGATCTTTCCAGGATCGGCAAAGTGCAGCAAAACGATGTCGATTCCAGGATTTGCCAATAGAGCCTGACGAACGATCCCTTCCATTCCTCGTACTTGATCGACATTAGAAAACCCGTTCGTGTCGTCATTCACGGCGGCTTCTTCGAATAAAAGGTCGACGGGACCGCGACTCAGCACATCGCGTTGGAATCGGAAAGCACCTGGCGTTGAGCCAAGCGATGGAATGCCGGCATTGATGAAGTCGAACTTCGTCTCAGGAAACCGACGTTTGAGGTCTTCGCAAACCTGATCACGCCAACCAGGAGTTGAAGCGGTGATTGAACCACCAAGGAAGACCACGCGCCCCGTTTTTTCTTTTTCGAATTTAAGACGACAATTGTTCAAGCCACCTCGCAGTATGAAGTAATCGTATCCATAGGGGGTCGCGGGTTCGCGGACTCGATCGGCAAACCCGGTATGAGTCAAAACAAAGTTCACGATCCGAGCCGGGTCTTTCAAACTGTGCGGATGATGGTTGCAGTTAGGCTTGGCTATCATCGTGAATGGACCGCCGAGTTGCTTATATCGTTGCTCGACAAGTCCCGAATTTTCATCGATTGGTACAACGTCGTCCGTTTCGCCACACACATGCAGCAAAGGGATTTTCGCTTTTGCCAGAGGCGCGAGGTTGTCAACGGGATTGAGCTGATACGCGACCGCTTCATCATCGCTGGCAAACCCGTAAAGGTTCTTAACTCGTTCCCAATCGCCGGGTGACCCTTTTCCTTTGCCCTTGCCTCCAGGCCAGCTCTTGAAGTCGCAGACAGGAGCATCATTGTAAACGCAGGCGACTTTTTCAGGGTTCCTCGAAGCCCAGTTCAAACTAAACAAACCACCACGACTGAATCCTTCGAGAACTGTTTTCGACGAAAGAGAAAAATCTTTCGTGACATATTCATACAGGGAATCCATATGCTTCATCGCCACGGGGGAACCGTAGAGATTCTGCAGATCGATGTAGGCAACATGAAATCCATTTGCCAGTAACGCGATATCTGCTTGCGGTTCATGTCCAAAGAATTCCGTTCTCCAGATCCAGGGGTTGCCCATCGCTGGAGTCTTCGGAACGATCAAGAATGCATTACGTCCATCAACAATGAAGTCGCGTTTTTCATATCCTTGCCATTCGGCACCCGAAAGGCTGTGCGGAATCCATTGAAACGCCGCAATAAACACAAAGACGACAAGTCTGCGAAGATTCGAAGTCTGAATTAAACGCATTTGATTTCCGGGATTGGTGATATCTTAATACGCCAACGAAAACGGCTGAGTGAACTTCAATACCGTTTGCGATTTTGGCAACCCTCGGATTAAATGGCAACTTGAGACAGAACACTTCGGTGTCATTTACTTCTCGCATTCAGGAGTTGACCTTCGATGGTTGATCGCGTGAAACGATTACTCTGTGGCGTCTGGTTGATCATTGGATCTGCCTGCATGCCGTTGTTTGCGGCGGACAGGCCCAACATCGTTTGCTTTGTCGTTGATGATCTGGGGTTCATGGATATCCAGCCAAATAACCCCAACTGTTTCTATGACACGCCACATTTGAAGCGACTGGCGGAATCCGGATTGCGATTTACATCAGGGTATGCAGCCTGTCCGGTTTGTTCGCCGACTCGTGCGAGTCTGATCACCGGGAAGTATCCACAGCGAACGGGGATCACTGACTACATTGGAGCGGCACAACCTGATGTCTGGAATCGACCCACAAAACTATTGCCCGCCCCCTATCGAGATCGACTGCTGCTGGAAGAGACGACATTGGCCGAGACGCTAAAAAGGGCTGGTTACTCCACGATGTTTGCGGGAAAATGGCATCTCGGCCCGGAAGGATTCTGGCCTGAGACGCAAGGATTCGATTTGAATTACGGAGGGATTGATCGCGGCGGCCCATACGGAGGCAACAAGTACTTTTCACCCTACGGCAATCCACGGTTGGCTGATGGACCTGTCGGTGAACATCTGCCTGACCGATTGGCGTCGGAAACCGTCAAGTTCATTGAAGCGCATCGTACAGAGCCGTTTCTTGCGTACTTTTGTTTTTACTCAGTCCATACGCCGCTGATGGCTCGGAATGACTTAAAATTGAAATACGAAGAAAGGGCCAAAAAACTGGTCGCGACGAATCCCAAGTGGGGCCAGGAACGCGAACGTGCGGTTCGACTGGTCCAGGATCATGCTGTCTATGCCGGCATGGTCGAAGCAATGGATCAAGCGGTGGGAAAGGTTCTTGACGCAATTGATCGACTCTCCCTGACTGACAACACGGTCGTGATCTTCACATCCGACAACGGCGGCCTTTCGACATCGGAAGGCCATCCAACATCGAACGTGCCATTACGAGCGGGAAAGGGCTGGATGTATGAAGGTGGCATCCGCGTACCATACATCGTAAGAGCCCCTGGCCTGACGAAACCAGGTCAGGTCTGCGACACGCCAATTATGAGTATGGACCTTTATCCAACTCTGATGGAATTGGCAGGTGTTACGATCCCGGCAGGTCCTTCAGTCGATGGCAGCAGCCTTGTCCAATTATTGAGTGGTGGTGACCTGAAGCCACGTCCCCTGTTCTGGCATTATCCCCATTACGGAAATCAGGGGGGAGCCCCTGGAGGAGCTATCAGGGATGGCGACTGGAAGCTGATCGAATGGTACGAAGACGGATCTCTCGAGCTTTTTAATGTGAAAACTGATTTGGGCGAGACGACGAACCTGGCCGCCGACATGCCGGACAAGGTTAGGGAGCTAAAGGCAAAACTCGCGAATTGGCGGACAGAAGTTGGTGCCGTGATGCCTACGCTAAACCCCAAATCTGCCAGATGAACTTGCTTGAAAACTCCGCATGGACGATCCGAGAGTTTATCGAAATAACAAAGAGATTTTTTGATTGGGAAAAATGCAAGGACATGTGGGTGTTACGCAAAGGCCGGTTCGGATTATTACACACGATTTTGGGTTCGAATTTGACTAAGAATTCCGTCCCATAAGGAAATTCGCTGAGAAATAGCCCGCAATGCGGTGGTTATCGCTTCGGATTCGCGATGTTGCTGACTATCGCAAAGTGTGGCGAGTAGTCTTTTTGAAAGCGGGCCATGGTCGTTTGCGTCAAGTTCGATGTGTCGTCGAAGATAGTGGCCAAATCGTTCGACAGTCACACCTTGGTTTTGTAACGATACGACAAACCTGGAAAACATGTCGGGGATCACATCTTCCCGTCCATAGAAGAATGCAGCGGCCACTTCGTGGGGCTGACCTTTCATCGCCAGTCGGATCGTCGATTGCACGAACTCACGCGTGCTTGGAAGAATTTCCGCTTTTTTTAGGGCTTGTTCGATGGGAACTCGGTTTCGAACCTGAGCAACGAACGTCCGAATTGGTCGGGTATCAGCTTCGACTTCTTCCATGGCAGCCAGATAGAGTTCGAAATGACTTGAATAGCCCCCGCGGCCGTCCTCATCACATTCTTCGCCAAGCACGATTTCGTTGATAAAGCGCGCATGGGAAGCATGAGATGCCGGCGACCAGGGGATATCGCAACATGTCACAATATGCTGCAACCGCTTTAGCAGTGACATGAAGTCCCAGACAGCAAACGCATGCTCACGCATGAAAAGCCGTAGATTCTCTTGTGTCTGAACCGATTCGTACAATGGATGATTCAGTAATTCTGAGCGAAGGTTTTCCAGCACGATCATTTGATGCGAAGATTCGGATGCCAGGAAAGCAGATGACATGACAAACTTTCTGATGACCTGCGACCGCGTGCGTTCAAAAACACGCCAACCTTTTTAAATCGGGTTGGCGGAGGGGCTCGGCACTTGGAATTCGTCTACGGATTGAACGCAGAGTTATAGGAGACTAGGTCATTTTCGACATGTCGACAAGGGCTAAATCTGGAAAAATATTTCGTGAAACTGAATTTTGGAACATCCGGATCATAGCACATGATGCATGGAAACCCTCGCGTCACATTGAATCTTCAGATGCCATCCGACGAGAAGAAGCGGCGATATCGATCAATTCGAAGTAAGTTAGTGGATTTCGTCCCAAGCGAACTGTCAGGCCAAAAGTTTTTGAACGACGTTTCCGTGAAGATCGGTCAGTCGATAATTTCGCCCCTGAAATTTATACGTCAGCTTCAGATGATCCATGCCCAGCAAATGGAGTAGCGTTGCGTGCAGATCATGAACATGCACCTTGTCCTCGGTGATGTAATAGCCAATTTCGTCGGTGGCACCAATTGTTTGACCGGTTTTGATCCCACCACCGGCCATCCACATTGTGAACGCTTCCACATGGTGGTCTCGGCCCATCATGTCTCGCGGTTCGCCCTGCGGCGTCCTCCCGAATTCACCACCCCAGATCACAATCGTTTCGTCGAGCAAGCCGCGACGCTTGAGATCGCTAACCAGTGCCGCGGAAGCTCGATCAACTTCGCGACAACGATCATCGAGCGATTTCCCCAGTTCCGTCCCGACGTTTCCGTGGTGGTCCCAGTCAGTATGGTAAAGCTGTACGAATCGGACCCCCCGTTCAACTAATCGGCGTGCGAGCAGACAGTTGTTTGCAAACGAATGCTTTCCCGGTTCGGCCCCATAAAGTTGTAGTGTCTCTGGCGTCTCACCATTCAGGTCCATTAACTCCGGGGCACTGGTTTGCATCCGATAGGCCATTTCATACGACGCGATCCGTGTCGAGATTTCTGAATCTTGAGTCGACTCGTGCCGTAATTGATTCAGATCGTTAACAGCATCGACAAAATCGCGTTGCTGAAGTGAATTCATGCCTGGCGGGTTCCCCAGGTTCAGGATCGGCTCTTTCCCCGAGCGTAACGGGACACCCTGAAATTGTGTCGGGAGGAATCCACTTGACCAGAGTGGCGCCCCACCTCGCGGTCCGCGTGGACCCGACTGAAGCACCATGAAGCCGGGAAGGTTTTGCGATTCACTGCCGATTCCATAGGTCACCCACGACCCCATGCTTGGTCGCCCCATGAACTGCGGCGATCCTGTGTTCATGAACAGCTTTGCGGGACCATGATTGAAAACGTCGGTGGTCATCGAACGAACAAGGCAGATGTCGTCGGCCACTGTTACCAGGTGCGGAAGACATTCGCTGATGACTGCGGCTGACTCTCCATGCGCTCCGAATTTGCGAACCGTCCCCAGAAGTTTGGCATCCGGTTTAATGAAGGCAAACCGTTTTCCTTTGACATACGATTCGGGAATCACCTGACCGTGCAGTTCTTGCAGTTTTGGTTTCGGATCAAACAGTTCGAGTTGACTTGGCCCACCAGCCATGAACAGAAAGATCACCGACTTTGCTTTTGCAGGCCCGTGAAGACCCCGACTTCCCTCATTGAAGCCCGCAGGTTGGAATTCGGCGAAGGCAGGTTGATTTCCCGCAAGCAGTTCGCCCAATGCCATGCCTCCGAGGCCGACCTGGCAGTTGTGAAAGAAGTGTCGACGAGTGATTTCGCGCAACAAATGTTGTTCACGCGAATCGGGCATCGAACACCGGATGTCACTTTGCATTGTCTTTCTTTCGCAAACAGCATCACCTGACGAAAGCCTGAATTTCAAAGTCGTTTTGATTGAATTAATGTATGATACGCAATTGATGAATGAATTCACGCGACTCAAGGAGAAAAACATGTCCGCTCAGAGTCTTGAGCAACTACGATCCAGGAAGTGCGTCCCGTGTGAAGGGGGCGTTCCCAAATTGACAAAAGCCGCGGCCGAAGAACAGCTTGCCAAGCTGGTGGGTTGGATCATCACCGCTGATGGCCAACGAATTCGGAAGGAATGGATCGCCAAGCATTTCATGGCCGGAATGCGGTTCTTCGATCTCGTTGCAGAAATCGCCGAAGCAGAAGGACATCACCCGGATCTCCACCTCGTCGGTTTTCGAAACGTGGCGGTTGAAATCTGGACGCATGCAATTGGTGGGCTGTCCGAGAATGATTTTATCCTGGCCGCAAAGATCGATGAACTACCGATCCAATTGAAGCCGGTTTGACAGATATCATCGCCGTCCAGGGTAGTCTGAAGGAGACCAGCCCATCACGCGCTTGAACGTTGTGGAAAAAACAAACGGGTTTTTATAGCCCACGTCGTTGGCGATCGACTCAATTTTACGTCGTTGTTCGATCAGAAGCTCCGCTGCACGCCGCATGCGTAACCAGATCAATTGTTGTCTTGGACTTCGTCCAAGCTCCCTGAGACAGAGTCTTTGCAGTTGTTTTTCGCTCAGATGAACGACGTCAGCCATTTCAGCGATCGTCCAGGGCTGGCCCAAACCTGCAGCAACCCGTTCCCAAAGCTGCCAGATCCTGGGATCCAGGCGAGTTGGAGCAGCGAAACGCAAAACATAATAATGGACGAGGTCGATCCATTGGCCGATAACAGGAGAATCCATTTGCAGCAATTCACGATGGTCATTTTGACTGTCGTGTTTCGTGGCGGTACATTCATGGAATAAGCCGAGAATCGCCAGTCGCAAGCCTTCCGAATCAAACTGCGCGATGACAGGGGTTTGTGCTGATGTCAGTGGCTGCTGTCCTGAACGCTCCTGATAACGAACCCAGCAGAAATCCCACGACCGACCGGGTGTGGTGTGGAACGCATGTAGCGTTCCCGGTGGCAGCAAGACAGCCTGGCCAGGGGTACATTTTGTCCAGCGTCCGTCGACTAATACACATCCTTCACCACCGAAACAGGCAAGAAAGTAACTGCCACCCAGTCTGGTCCTGACAATCTTGAACGGCGATGGCATACGGGCCACAGCCAAATGTCGGATTCTGTATCGATTGAGTTCGGAGCAGACTTGAGCTGACGCCAGCCATTCACGCGAATCTTCCGCATCTCCGCGAATCATCGAGACTTCCGCGTCGGGCGGTCGAATGTCGGTTTCAGATAGATTTTGGTCGGGACGACACATGGAGATCGGTCGCAGTCTGGTTATGATAGAATAGTGTATCGATCGATCAGGAATTGAAGCAGACTGATTGCAAAATACCAGAGATTCGAATTAAGCGAGACGACATCATAATGATCATTGTTCGTAAACCACATTTCCAGCTGCTGCTGGGTTTTTCGATACTTTTGGGTACCAGGAATGTATCGGCTCAATCGTCCGATCCGATCGATTTCGGTCGTCAGATTCAGCCGATTCTGGCGAAACGTTGTTTTGCTTGTCATGGTCCTGACAAAGCCGAAGGGGGACTGAGGCTCAATCACAAAGAGTCTGCCCTATCCAAACAGGCTTCGGGTAAACAGGCCCTGGTACCGCAACATACCGAACAGAGCGAATTGCTTCGCCGCGTGACTTCGACGGATGAGAGTGAGCGAATGCCCCCGGAGGGTCCGCCCCTGACATCGGCTCAGATCGAACTGCTGAAACGATGGATTGAACAAGGAGCGGAATGGAAACAACACTGGGCCTTTTTGCCGCCTGAGAAAAACGCTCCACCATCGGTGAGGAACCCCGCCTGGGTGACCAACCCGATTGATGCATTTATTTTACATAAACTTGAACAGGCTGGCCTGGCTCCCGCGGTTCCGGCAGATAAGACCTCCCTGTTACGTCGAGTGACGTTCGACCTGACGGGACTTCCCCCTACTCAGGCAGATGTCGAATCGTTTGTTGCCGACAATTCACCCGGCGCGTACGAAAAAGTTGTTGATCGGCTGCTTCAATCCCAGCAGTACGGCGAACAATGGGCTCGTCATTGGCTGGATGTTGTTCGCTATGCCGACACAAACAGCTTTGAACGAGACGGGCCGAAACCGAATGCCTGGCGATACCGTGACTATGTAATTCGGTCGTTCAACAGCGACAAGCCGTACGACCGATTCGTACGTGAGCAACTGGCTGGTGATGAATTGCCTGATGGAGGATCAGACGGTCTGATTGCCACAGGCTTCTACCGACTCGGCCAATGGGATGACGAACCCGCCGATCGGTTACTCGCGTTATATGACGGTTTCGATGACATTATTACGACGACGGCCCAGGGTTTTCTCGGGTTGACCGTAAATTGTGCTCGTTGCCACGACCACAAAATCGATCCGATTTCACAGCAAGACTACTACAGCCTGTTGGCGTTTTTTCAAGGGGTGACGCCAAACGGTAACCCGAATCCGAACACTGAACGTCCGATTTTTGCGGACGAGGCGGCCAGGCAGGCCTATCTGGTTGCGGTAAAAGACCATCAGGAACAAATGGACAAGATTCAGGCAACGATTTCGGCAATCGAAAAGAATTTTCGCGAACGGCTTGATACTCAAGAGCCCCAAATTCTTCCGGCGGATTTAGACGAATTGGAATATCGTTTTTACCGCGACACATGGCAGAAGCTTCCTGATTTTGACAGCCTGAAACCAGAGACGAAAGGGAAGCTGGAAAAAGGCTTTATTGATATTTCGCTTGCAACGCGCGAATTCTCATTTGGGTTTGTATTCACGGGAGTCTTAAAGGTTCCAGCGGATGGTGAGTATACATTCAGCGTTGATTCGGATGATGGTTCGCGGTTGACGATCCAGGGGCAAGAGATTGTCCTGTACGATGGAATTCACGGTACGGGCCAGCCACACTTTGGAAAGATTTCCTTAAGGAAGGGGCGAGTTCCCATTCGCGTCGACTATTTTCAGGGGCCCACCGGCGCGAAGGACCTGATCATTAAGTGGTCGGGACCAGAGGTCCAGCAGCGACTACTTTCCGTCCCATTTGAAGAGGGATTACGTGCCTCAGAAGGAAAAAATCGCAAAAAGGACTTTAAAAACTTAATTACTTCAAAGGGGCCGGGAATTCTTGGGACCGAAGTCTATGGCCAGTACACGAAATCGCTTCAACAACTTGACGAACTGAAACGCAATAAAGTCAATGCACCGTCGGCGCTGTGTGTCACCGAATTGGGACCGAATCCACCCGAAACGTTCCTGTTAAAACGGGGTAATCCGCAGTCTCAAGGTGATGTGATGGTTCCAGCCTATCTCTCGCCGCTTGGTGGCGGTCTGGCGAACATTCCGAAGCCTGATTCCTCGGCAATAACTTCGGGTCGACGGCTGGCTCTGGCGAATTGGATTGCGTCACCAAGCAATTGGTTAACCGCACGAGTTATGGTCAATCGATTATGGCAGCATCATCTTGGACGTGGAATTGTGCGCTCGCCTAACAATTTTGGTTTACTCGGCGATCGCCCCACGCACCCCGAATTACTGGACTGGCTGGCAATTGAATTTATGCAAGGCTCAAATCCAACCAACGGTCAAGGTTTGATTCCAGGCGATGCGTGGACGATGAAGCGGATACACAAATTGATCGTGACCTCAAGCACGTACCGTATGTCATCGAGTGCTCCAATCCAGAACTCCGCCACAAAAACAACAACTTCGAGCGATAAGAATCCCCTGTTGGTCGATCCGTTAAATCATCTGTTCTGGCGGCACGACATGCGACGACTTGGGGCTGAAGAGGTGCGCGATTCGGTTCTCGCGGTGAGTGGCCATTTGAGTTCGAAAATGTATGGTCCAGGTGTTTATCCGAAGATCAGCGACGAAGTCAAAGCAGGACAGTCGAATCCTGGGGCAGGATGGGGCAATTCGACCATCGAAGATCAATCCCGCCGAAGTATTTACGTTCACGTTAAACGTTCGCTGGTACTTCCGATTCTTTCGGATTTTGATGTGGCGGATACAGACAGCAGTTGCGCCGCTCGCTTCACGACAACGCAGCCAACTCAGGCCCTGGGGATGCTGAATGGTGAATTTTTAAACGAGCAGGCGACACAGTTCGCGAAACGTTTACGAGCCGAGGCAGGGGCCGATGTCAAACGGCAGATCTGGCTCGCGTATCGCCTGGCCCTGAATAGAGAACCGGATCAAGACATGATTCAACGAGGGCTGTCTTTGATCGAAGCATTGAAAACAAAGCATGAATTGTCGGCTGATATAGCTCTCGAAAAATTCTGCCTAATGGCTTTAAACCTGAATGAATTCGTTTATCTGGACTAGGTGAGATCATGTCGATTCCTAATTTTTGCGGACGAACGCGACGCGAATTTCTTTGGCAAAGCGGTGCAGGATTTGCCGGAACCGCGCTTTCCGGCATGTTGCAGCGAGAGGCGATGCGGGGGGCAAACGTTCTGGCGTCGGACAGCGTCGCCCATCAGAACCCGCTGTCCGCAAGAGAACCACATTTCGCGCCCAAAGCCAAAAACGTGATTTTTCTATTCATGTATGGGGGCCCCAGTCACATCGACACCTTCGATTACAAGCCTGCGATGAAGGGACGCGACAACCAGACGATTGAAGTCAAAACCTTTGGTCGTGGTGGTCATAAAAATCAAGGCCGAATTGTTGAGCCTCGATGGAACTTCCACCAGTATGGCAACTGTGGCAAGTGGGTCAGCGACCTCTTTCCGCACCTTGCCACATGCGTTGATGATATTGCGTTTTTACATTCAATGACCGCCGATTCGCCGATTCACGGTTCAGCCATGCTGATGATGAATTCGGGCAAAATTACATCGGGCAGCCCATGCCTGGGGTCGTGGGTCAATTACGGGCTCGGAAGCGTCAACGAAAACCTGCCAGGTTTCGTTGTCATGCTTGATCCTTCCGGTGGACCGATAAGCGGTGCCAAAAACTGGTCGAGCGGTTATATGCCCGCAACGTTTCAAGGGACGATACTTCGCTCGAAGGGGGCTCCTATTATCGACCTCAACACACCAGAAGGCACGACGCGCGCGATGCAGCGTGAACTTTTGGATGCACTGAACGACGTGAATTCAGCACATGCGGCGACTCGTTCTGATAACTCAGAATTGGCCGCAAGAATTAATAGTTACGAACTGGCGTTCAAGATGCAGAAGCACGCACCTGAAGCAGTCGATTTTTCGCAGGAGACAGCCGAAACGCACAAGCTTTATGGTCTGGACCAGCCTCGAACTCAGGATTTTGGTAAACGCTGTCTGCTCGCCCGACGACTGGTCGAACGGGGTGTCAGATTTATCCAACTCTATTCCGGTGGTAACCACAACGACGCCAATTGGGATGCACACGGCGATCTGGAAAAAAACCATAATTTCCACGCCGGGAACACGGATCAACCGATTGCAGCGTTACTGAAAGATCTGAAGCAGCGTGGTTTGCTCAAGGATACGCTGGTCGTCTGGGGTGGTGAATTTGGGCGTCAGCCTACGGCCGAATACGCTATGGGAACTGGTCGTGATCACAATGCGTACGGATTCACAATGTGGATGGCTGGTGGCGGCATCAAGGGCGGTGTCAGCGTGGGAACGACGGATGAACTTGGATCGGCTGCGGTCGAATCACTCTTTCATGTGAAGCGTCTGCACGCGACCATTTTGAGTCAAATGGGGCTGAATCCGAACGGCCTTTCGTACTACCATGGAGGTCTCGATCAAAAACTGGTCGGCGTGGAGCACGTTGAACCTATTGCAGAAATCATTTAGGCCAACGAACGATGTTGAGGGCGAAAGTGAATCGATGAACGACCAACTGAAGTACTATTCCAATAAGCTAGCCTACGAAATTGATTCCTGGGATCTCAAGGTTGCGATCGATGCGGGCGAGAAGATAACAATCGTGGACACTCGCTCGCCCGAAGCCTTTCAGCGTGGCCATATTCCAGGTGCAGTCAATTTGCCTCACCGAACGATTTCTGCTCCAACAACGTGTTCACTCGATATGTCTAAATTGATTGTCAGTTACTGTGACGGAATCGGTTGCAACGCTTCGACAAAAGGAGCGATGAAACTCACTCAGCTTGGGTTTCGTGTGAAAGAGCTAATTGGAGGAATGGATTGGTGGAAACGAGACGGCTACGAGATTCACAATGAGTCTTCGCTGGAGACGCCGAATCAGTGCGGGTGTGAATCGTAGCGATCATTGTGGCTGACGCTACTTTTTCTGATTCGCTTTCACCGTTTCCCAGTGCTTCCGAATGACGGCGGCGGCTTCGTCTTTAATTGACAGGACCTTTGTCGGCAGAGATTGCTTGGGCGGCAATGGTACTGCGGCAGGCGCCGAAGACGGGACAGAATTTTTCGCGGTATCAGAACCAGCGTCTGATTTCGATTTCCCCGAAATAATGGCGGTATCAGTCCCCGTGTAATTTGAACCAGGATCCATCAGCCAGTCTGCGATTTCGTTGTCGGATACTTTCGGTTGACTGCCGCCAGCGGAAACCTTGGACTTTTGCAAGACAGGTACGGACAGCAATGTCGAGCCGATTCGCAGGACGTCGCCTTCTCTCAAGAGAGTCGGAGCTTTAATGGGCACATCATTGACGAACGTACCATTTTGGCTACCAAGATCCGTCACAAGAATTCCTTCCGCAGAATTCTTAATGACGCAATGCTTACGACTGACAGAAGCCGATCCGATTCGAAGATCGCAATCTTCATCCCGCCCGACGACCATTTCTTTTGCTGGCAAAAGAAGCCGCTTTCCTTGAAGTTTTCCCGATTGAATGACGAGCTCTGTCATTTTTACGCCTCTTCCACTTTGCAGATACGATACGTCGGCTTCCAAAACCCCAACGACTTCAGATACAATTTCAAATTAACCCGGTACCGTCATTGGTTCACCACACTGTGGGCAAATCATACTTCGGCCTTTGTGAGCGGTACTGACTCGAAATCGCTTTCCACAAATGCACGTGAATCGAATTCTATCCGACGATTCTTTCGTATCATCCTGACGTGCTTTTGACCAGACGGCTTCAGCGACCTGACGAATGGTCGCAATCAGTTGTTCGGCCTCAACCGGCTTCGTCAAATATTCATCGGCTCCTACGCGCTTCGCCAACGCCCGGGACTCGTCGCTGTCAATCGCACTGAAGATCAGAATGGGGATTGTATCATCAGAATGCTTCAGACGATCACAAATTTCGAAACCTGATTCGCCCGGTAAGATTAAGTCGAGGATCACAAAGTCGGGTTTCTGCATCACGAAGAATGACTGTGCTTGACCACCGTCCTTGGCGATTTTGACAGACATCCCATGATGTTCTAAGACGAGCTTCGTCGCATTTGCAGAGTCTGCATCATCTTCGACCAGCAACACAAGGTTGACTGTCACACCAACATTCGCCAGCTGCGACCAACGATCACCATTCACGGGCATCACCAGTTAATTCCGTTTCGCGTCAATGGATAAGGGAAGTTGACAGGCCCGAAATCGCGTTACAGCGACGTCAATTGCGTTACATCCTTTTTGGGACAACGATTCATTGTCACGGGGCGAAGTTCGCATTCGCGCGACTCCCGTATGCATGCATACTTGAATACCTTAAAAACGATCTTGAAGCAACTACATCTTTTAATCGAAGACTATGAATTCTAGCGCCCAAACAGTGATTTACCAGAGATTTAAGACAAGATTCAGGTCACTGAAGTGTTGAGAAGTGACTTCAAAAACAGATTCGACAAGGAACAATGAATATTTGATGAACAGAAGGGCATTGAAAATTGTTGTCGCTGATGCGTCGAACCAACGGAACCCAAAATCAATTCTCTCATAGACTTTCAATAGGAGAATTCTGACTTGATCGAATACCATTTGCCAACGAATTCCGGATTTCAAATGAATTGAGGCATTTCCAATGCACGAACTGAACCAGCCGACAATTCTGATGTGTCCGCCTGATTTCTATGGAATCGAATACGAGATCAATCCGTGGATGAACCGAAGCACGCCCAATGATCCTGCTCGTTCTCGCATCCAATGGCTCGGACTGCACGATGTGCTGGTCTCGCTCGGGGTGGATGTCCGGCTGATGGAACCGGTCCAGGGACTTCCCGATCTGGTGTTCACGGCAAATGCTGGCCTTGTCTGGAAGGACAAGGTTTTCCTCGCTTCATTCCGACATTCTGCAAGGCAGGGTGAAACAATCCGGGATGAGGCCTGGTTTCAGGCTGCTGGATTTGAAACACTCTTGTTGCCGTCTCCACTGAACTTTGAGGGAGCAGGCGACGCCCTGTTTTGTGGCGACACGTTATACGGCGGGTATCTCGTCCGCAGCGATGCCTCGGCGATACAATGGCTGGGAACCCGCATGGGATGTCGTGTCATCCCACTGCAGCTTGTTGATGATCATTACTATCATCTCGACACATGCTTTTGTCCGCTGGATGCCAGGACCGCGTTATATTTTCCGGCAGCATTCGATGATTACGCTCGCCGGGCATTATCTCAGATCCCTCACCTGATCCCTGTGCATCCGGATGAAGCGTCCCGATTCGCCTGCAATGCGGTTGTCGTTGGTCGCCACGTCGTGTTGAACACAGGTTGCCCGCGTCTTGAAGCCGACCTGACATCACATGGTTTTACACCCCATTCCACGCCGCTTGACGAGTTCCTTAAGGCGGGGGGAAGCGCAAAATGCCTGACACTTCGCCTGGATGGAGAAGATGCGGCAATCTGGCCGTGAGCAGCTCCAATTACTTCGGTTGTTTGATCTGCGATAACGCTTGAAGAGCTCGAAGCCTCGCTTCATGATGATCAACAATGGGGTAAGGATAACTATGACCGAGATAAACCCCAGCCTTTGCCAAAACACCTTCTGGAGCCAACCATGGGGCATGTAAAAAGTCGGTAGGAAGTTGCCGCAATTCAGGCAACCACCGACGAAGATATTCGCCACTGGGATCGAATTTCTCAGACTGACTTGTCGGATTGAAGACTCGGAAATATGGCGCTGCATCTGCTCCACAACCTGCAGTCCATTGCCAACCCAGCGTATTGCTGGCGAGATCGGCGTCCACCAGGGTATCCCAAAACCACTCAGCACCGCGCTGCCACGCGATCAGTAAATCCTTGACAAGGAACGAAGCGACAATCATGCGAACGCGATTGTGCATCCATCCCGTATTCCAGAGCTCTCGCATTCCCGCGTCAACAATTGGAAATCCAGTTTGTCCACGCTGCCAGGCGACCAGTCCTTCCGCATCTTCCCGCCAGGGAAATCGAGAGAACTCAGACCGCAACGGCTGCCTGGTGGTTTTTGGGAAATGAAACAGCAAATGGTAGGCAAATTCTCGCCAGCCAATTTCTTTTATAAAGGTTTCCGCACCGGTTGATTCGCGTCCGCCTCGCTGCTCTTTGACTCGTCGATGCGTTTCGTGCCAGATTGTTCGCGGACTGATCTCACCGAAATGTAAATAGGGCGAAAGCATTGAAGTCCCGCGTTGGGCAGGCTGGTCACGAGCGACATCGTATTCAAAGACCGTCGATTCCAGAAATCGATCTAATTCAGCTTTTGCGGAATTCGCTCCCGTAAGCCAAGTCGTTTTCAATCCGGCATCCCACGAAATTGTCGGCAGGAGACCCAAGTGATCGATTGTTAACGAGCTGGGCCAGTGTTCGGGAGACGGCAGCCACTGAGGGGCTGGCTGAGGCATCGCGGGCGAATCGCGGTTCAGGCACGATTTCCAGAAAGGCGTAAATACCTGGTATGGGCGTCCTTCTTTCGTCTGGACTTCCCAAGGCTCAAATAGCAGTTGACCATTTGAGCTTTCGGCAATAATGCTTCGGCTTCGTAATTCCGCCTTAACTCGAGAATCTCTCAAGATACTCGCAGGTTCGTAGCACCGAGTCCAAAAAACGGCGGTCGCCTTTGTCTCTTCAATCAGAGACATCAGTTGGGAAAGAATATCCCCCTGTCGAATGATGAGTCTCGAGCCAAGAGAGATCAACTGGTCATTGAGTCGACCAAGAGAATGATGCAACCACCAGCGGCCAGCTGCACCGGCCTGCCAATCAGATTGATCGGTGTCGTCAGAGACGTAAATCGGAATGATTGGGCCACCGTGATTGATCGCGGCCGTTAACGCAGGCTGATCGTCCAGTCTCAAGTCTCGCCGAAACCAGACAAGACTCGGCTCAATCACGATGCAAGTTCATCAGGCGTCGTCGGAGTTCCGATACGTCGGATCGCTTTTGCAAATGAGTGCAACTGTTGCATTGACTCGCAATGGCAGCAGTAAGTCAATTTCGTTCGAATTTCTTCATTAAACGCCCGACCGCCGATCACCAAGGCTGCTCCGACCGATTCAGCAGCATCAGACAATTTCTTGAAATCGCTCGCGAATTGATCGACATCACTGATCTTTACAGATGCAGCAAGCCAGAAAAGCTTGGGTCTGGTATCAAGAATTGCACGTACCATTGAATCAAATGGTATCGCAGTTCCAAGCGAATTTGCGTTCCAGCCAGCGTCGCGAAGTACCAATTCGGTCATCGTCGTAGGCAACGAACACGTGTCGCCAGTTAAAGTCCCGCCGATTGCCGTCCAATAAGGATTAATTGGTGGTAGAATATGACGCAATTCAAAAAGTACTCGTTGAGCGACCTCGCAACTGCGACGTTCCTGATAAATGTCCGCTGAATGTCCTTCCCAATGACGACTAATCTCAGTGAAAGCGGGACACAGCACTTTATCGCAAATTGCACTGATGGTGTGCTTGGAGTTATAGAGCTCAAAAACATACTGCCAAGCCCGATCTCCATCCCCCTTGATCAACGCATCGCTCACCGCCTGCACTGCTCGATCTGGTCCAAGTCGATCTAGTCCCACGACCGTCCGATCCAGTCCATTCGATGATTGGGGAGAATGAGTCTGTAAACCGAATCCTTCAAGACTGATGATATTGATATCGTGGTTGCGTTCTTTCACGAATCGCAGAACGTCGCTGACCGGTAGCTTGCGATGACCACCCTCTGTTTTGATTGTTTTAATCAAACCACGATCGCACCAACGCTTGAGAGTTGACTCACTCACGCCGATTGCTCGGGAAACTTGTTTGGGCGACAACATATCAACCATCAGCAAAACATCCCTTGTACGTCTGACTTTTAGGCAATCAGGGTGTCGAAATTGAAAAAACACCTTTGAATCTGGCCGTTTCACCTGGAAAATGCCGAGACGTAACTCTGAATTGGGTACCGATTTTTCAGTTACGCTGGGCAGGATGTTTCTAGGCACGATTGGCCGCAATTCAACCCTCAAATTTCAATGACTCCCATTTTTTACCTTGATTCCGTCTGATTCATTTCAGCTCACCCGAATGGGTTTTCAGTAAGATGACATTTTAGATTTCCTGGAGACCCTCGCCTCGAATTTATTTTCAGTGTCTTTTCTCTCAATGACACGAAGGCAATCCACAAAACTAAAATGTTGCCTGAAAACGCAAAAAGTTCCTTTTTGCCGAGCTTGAGCTCCCCAACACGGATCACTGTGATGCAGGTCAGTAACGCATACTAAGAGATTAACACCCAGTTGGTTTCAGAGTCAACAACATTGTGGGATCTGCATTGTAAGAGAGCGACAATTCAGGGAAAAGCCGATTAAAATCGTTACCAGGCTTTTGGCTCACCAGCGCGAGGCGACTGAAATTGGATCTTTATGACGGATAATCACAGGAATCAACCTGTTCTTTTGTACTTTATTTCGACCAATAATAGATCACGTGCCATTAAGGCGGCGGTCAATGTGCAATTGGCCCGTCTAACCTCTTCATATTTCCAATTTATTCCGGCACTTTCCATACTGAACGAGGCAGAAGACAAGGTTTTGCGAAAAACGCAATGCGATACGCTTTTGAGTATTTCGGAGGATTTGTCATTCCTTTAAGAGTGTGCCGCTTAACACCATCGTGGAGACCGAGAAATAGATTACCAAACCCGTAACATCGACAAATGTCGCGACGAAGGGGGCAGACGACGTAGCAGGGTCAAGCCCCAACTTTTTTAGCCCAAATGGGAGCATTGAACCAATAACCGAACCCCATAGGACAATTGCCACAAGGGAAAGGCTGACGGCAACGCCAACCTGGATCCAGTGGGGGCCGTAGACATCCGAAAAAGCGCTCCAGATGGCAATCCTAAGGAATCCGATCGAGCCGAGAATCACACCAAGGATTGCACCCGATAGTAATTCGCGGCGAAAGACACTGATCCAGTCGGCTAATCGGATTTCGCCAACAGCCAGTGCGCGGACGATTAATGTTGCAGCCTGGGACCCCGAGTTTCCGCCGCTGGAAATAATCAACGGGATAAAGAGTGCCAACACGACCGCTTTCGCGATCTGATGTTCGAAGTACCCCATGGCCGTCGCCGTGAGCAGTTCACCTAGAAACAAAATCACCAGCCAGGTCGCTCGCTTATGGACCATTGTCAGCAAAGGCGTCGTGGCATAGGGTTCACTTAATGCTTCCAATCCACCAAATTTTTGCGCGTCTTCGGTCGCCGCCTGCTCTGCGACATCCAGCACATCATCGATTGTGACGATTCCCACAAGCTTATTGTGGTTATCAATGACCGGTAAGGCGGTACGGTCATAGCGTCGGAACACTTCGATCGCAGATCGTTTCAGGTCAGTCGCTCTTAATGAAACAAAGTTCGTATCCATCAGACGTTCGATCGTCGTGTGGACCGGTGCAAGTAGAATCTGTCGGATTCGTAAATCGTCGATTAAGTGCATGTCATGGTCTACAACGTAAACCACATTCAGTGACTCGCTGTCTTGGCCGTGGCGTCGAACGTGATCAAGAACGTGTTCGACTGTCCAATTTGACCGTACGGCAACAAAATCCGGTGACATCAGTCGGCCAACACTGTCTTCAGGGTATTCCAAAAGCGATCGTGCGATGGCCTGCTGCTGAGCGGAAAGTGTTTGCAGGTGCTTCTCGCGGTCGGCTTCGTTAAGCTCTTCAAGCAGCGCGGTTCGATCATCTGCCGACATGTCATTGAACAGGGCACCCGCATCTGTCGGATCCAGACTCTCCAGCAAGAAGTGCTGAGTTTGTCGATCAAGATATTCGAAAATCAGAGTTCGTTGCGGACCGTGCAACAATTGAAATGCAGTACGTTCATCTTCATCACTCAGGTCTTCAAACAGCTCGGCAATGTCAGCGGGTTGCCACATGTCCAGCACTTCACTGAGCGTTGTCCCATCGCGCGTCTCAAGCAATTCACGAATTTCGGGAAGCATCAGCTTGCTGAGCATTTTTTTATTTCACCAACCGAAGGTTTCAAGTTCGTCGCCGGCTCGGTACTGACGAGCCTCGCCAGAAAGATAGGCCATTCCATTCGCTGCGACGGTACCGCAGAGATCGGACGAACCATGCCAAGGGACCAGCGTGACAGCGAGACTGCCAGCCCTTTGGGTCAAACGCGCCGGATGATACGTCGGGCGGTCGGGTCGGGTCGAGTAATCGTGCTCAAGTTTCGCCAATTTCGGCGGAACCATTACCGGCACCAATCCCATCAATCGCCTGATAGCTGTACGAACGAACAACTCACAACAAACCAAGCTGCTAACGGGGTTTCCTGGCAAGCCAAATACGTAACATTGGGAACAATCCCCATGATCCGTAAGGCCGTTTCGCCCCCCTTTTCCAAACCAGATCGGCTTCCCCGGCTTCATATCAACCTTGTGAAAGATTTCGGTCACACCCATTTCAGCGAGTGTGATTGGCACAAGATCAAGTGTGCCAGCCGATACGCCACCCGAAAGAACAAGGATGTCGCATTGCAGTCCCTGTTGAATTTTCAGTCGCAACTCATCACGATCGTCGCGTGCAATGCCAAGTCTAACTGGAATGCCGCCGGCAATCTCGATCTGAGCGGCCAGCATGGATGCATTGGAATTCCTGATCTGAGCAGGTCCTGGTTTTTCTTCGATGGGAACCAACTCGTCACCGGTCGCAAGTACAGCGACATTTGGTCGACGGCGAGCGGGTACAACGGCGTATCCCAGTTCAGCAAGTGCTCCAATACGGGGAGCACTTAAAACATCACCAATACGCAGAACACGGTCTCCGGCTGAAGCGGATGTTCCGCGTAGGATCGTGTTCGTTCCCACTCGCAGCGGCACCGTTTTAATTAAGACTTGATCGCCGTCCCGAGAAGTCTCCTCAATCTTGACGACAACATCGGCACCACCAGGCATCGGGGCACCCGTCATGATTTGAGCCGCTTCGCCCGCTCCGACGTTTTTCATGGGAACGCGGCCAGCCGTGATGATTTCCGTTACGCGAAGCGATGCAAAGCCGCTCGAAACGTCTCTCGAGCGGACCGCGTAACCATCCATCAAACTCTTGTCAAACGGGGGAATGTCTTCTGGACTGTAGACGTCTTCCCCGAGCACCAGTCCGAGCGAGTCTTCCAGAGTAATATCCGTAAGACCAAACGGCTGGACCGTTGCCACCAATTTTTCGATCGCTGCGGCAACCGTCAGCATAATGCTACTTCACGCGGGTTGAATCGGATGTCTAAGATTTAATCAATAATTCCACTCAACACCCAGATTGAAGTTGTGATTGAAAAAATCAGACTTCTGGCCATTCAACTGTGGCGTCAGTGGATACTGATTCCAGATGATTGTGTTTTGCGGACGGTAGACGCTCCCAATATACATGAAGGTGTACCCTGCTTGCAGATTAGCCCGCTCAAAAATCTCAAGCTTGTTCACATAAGGGATCATGTCAAATATCGGGAACTTAACGTTGACCGATTGTTCGAACATTGGCGACATGCTTGTCGTCTGTTGTTGAGTTGTGAATGAGGTCAGCTGAGGACTATTGGGCATGGTCGGAACAGTATTGGCGATCCCATTGGTCTGCCCCGCAATGTTAAATCCGTTTCCGATGCCATAGCCTGTAATCTGACGTGAGGTCACATTTGCCAGGGCTGCGAACTTCGTATTTCCCCACACTTGAAATTTCGAAGTCGGCTTGCCGAGGTCGATTCGAAAACCTGCTTCAGGACCAGCCATCTGGGAAAGATCCGACGAAACAAGGTGTGAGTGCAACACATTCGGGTTCGAGAAGAATGGATCAAGTGCGAGCGGTGTCAGGTATCCTGAGAACACCGTTCCGCCGTTGCCACCACCGCCACCGCCACCACCACCCGTTGAAGGATTATTGACAGTGTAACCCAGACCGCTGTCATACCCGTCGAAGCTGAATGTTTCTTTCAAGTGAATATATCGGGCACCCACTAACGGACGGACCCTTAACGCTGGTTGCTCATAAATCGAATTGAAATACCAATCCGAATTGGCGCCCATCAATTGAGACGTAAATCGGATGGAAACACCCATGTCATATGGTTGAACGGCACCGTAGAGCCCGTTACCGTCAGTATCGCCTGGCGGACTTACGGCATTCGTCGTTGTCCCCGTTAAGAGTGGCAGGTACGTCGTTGTCACCCCGGAATTCCCTAAGGGGAGACCAAACCAAGCATGCAAGTGCAACAGGGGATTGTAGTTTCCACTGTTCTGATTGATATCCAGCAGCGGATCATACAGATTCCAGCTTGATGTCGCTTGCCCTTGAACGAAACCAGACACCACAAACCCGGTATCGTCCGGATTGAACCATCCCCACGTACCTCGAAAGCCTCCAGACGTCATCACGTTAGACAAGATACCAGTCGTCTGGGCACCGAAGATCGTTGGACTTCCAATGGTTCCCGTACCACCGTTGCCACCACCACCACCTGCGGAAGCGTTAATGTAGCGGTAGGGGCCCGTGGTAAAGATTGATTGGTCGAACTGGGTCGTCCCGCCCAATAAGTTACCTGCGGCCGTCGTTCCAGAGACTAGGTTCCCTTGAAGCGCGTCGATGGAAATAGGGTTAACCCCTGGCGCTCCGATCAGGGTCTCTGTCCCCCCTTGAGTGCGTGCAAACAACGCCTCAGCCGAGAAATAATACTTGCGGTTTCCCTGCAAGATCTTGTTGAACCAGAAGCCATCCTCATAGGCGATGGAATCCACCGGCGGGCCGGCGAATGGCGAAATATTCGGCCATGCCGTCGCATTCGGGGGATAACCCGGTGCCTCCAAACCGGAATAGTATTGCTGCGTCGGACCGTACGCGGGGGCGTACGGTGACGGGGGCAATCCCATGCCAACTTGATCTGGATTTCCATTGGATGGCATCATCGGTGGCTGGGCGCTGGACGTGCCAACCCCTGCCAATGCCATGCATCCACCCAACATTACAGCCAACCAGTGCCGTGTCCGCATCAGTCGTTCCCTGACTATGAACGCCGTGAACTCGGAACGATCGCGAGTCTCGTCTTCGCTCCGAGTAGCCCGTTCTCCGCTTCCCGACGCAACGATGACTCTACGGGCGCAGCAATCTGCGCCTAGCGGAAGTATCGGCGGGAGGTGTTGGTAAACTGTACCGAAGATTCGGATCGTAACGAAATTTCCTTTTTTTCTGAGACCGGACCGGTCAATTCTGCCGGAGAACGCCGACCGAGATCAAATACCGGGTCGCCATCACATGTAAAAGCCCAGCTGAGATATCGAGCCCCGGTCCCAGACGCCATGTCGATCGACCAGCAGCGCCTTCCGATCAGTCACAAATACGACGAACGGCGGCAAACGAAGATGCACTCCCGCAAACCACGATCCGGATATGAGTGTTTGCTAAAGAGGTCGACTCATTACCAGGGCCTGACTTAGTAGCTCGAAACTCCGAATTTCTGGACGGTTGCTTCCGCCAGGCGGGAAAAATCGTGCTTCATGCGGACTCCGTTGTAACCAGTTGTGGCCAGCTTCATTCGCAAGCTTGGGTCCTGCAGAACCTGCCGAAGCAGATCGGCCAATGATTCGGAGTTGTCTGTTTCTGACAGCAACCCACCCCCCGTCGATACGATCAGCTCGGGGAAAGCAGCGTGATCAGGAAGCACCACTGGAATGCCGTTGGCCCAGGCTTCAAGGACATAAAGTCCTTTGGGTTCCTGGAACCTCGCCGGAACGCTGAAGACGTCGATCGATTTGAAAAAGTCAACCTTTTCGGCATGTGTTGCCGGACTCCCAATATATTGGAACGCGTCTCCCAACGGCTCTGCCATTTGACGCACCGTTTCGAAATAGGCGTGATTTTGGGATCCGAGGTACCCACCTGCTCGCAGTTGGATATCGGGAATGCTCTGCTTCAATTTCAGCACGCTTTGAACCAGGACGTCTAATCCTTTTTCGGGACAAATTCGAGCGAAGTAACCAACCGTCGGGGGGGACCCCAGACCAGCCTTTGGCTTTCCGTCGTGTTTTGCACAATCGATGGAAAGAGGTAATTCGATGAATTTCTCTCGCGGCAGGTTCAGATACTGGGACATGTAATTTCGATAGAACTGGCTATGGACAATATATCCGTCATATTCCGCTGCCCGTTCAGTCAGGATCGACATCACTTTCTGCCGATACGGCTCAATGAGACCATCCAGAAAAACATCGTCACCTTGCAAGACACAAAAAACGCGGCCGGCGTATTTTTTTCGAAGAGTACGAAGCGATCCGCTGAGTAGCGAATTGCTGAAACAGATAATATCGGGCTTGAGGCTGGACACGAATTCTGCCAGTTCTTCACCCGCCTGCCGATGAGGACCTGATTCGCCCGAGAGCATGGAAACGGTCATGCTTCCCAATTCTGCGGCATCGTTTCCGACGGCACCGCGCGTTGCCTGGCGAATAATTGCTGGTGAATCGAGCCATCGTGTAAGAAATCGCGGAAGACTGCGCCAGAATTTGAAGTGGTCGCTCAGATAAAGATTAATCCCGCCGAAAAAGATGCGTGACGAGGTTTGATCCTCTTCATCGACACGAATCGGCGTATAGAGTGGAATCAGCGAAACCTCGACTCCCGCCTGATGAAGCGCCCGTGCCCATGTGTTGTCGTGCATGCAAGACCCGCAAAACATGCCGGCCCCTCCTGCGGTAACGATCGCCAAATGCATTTCAACCGACTCTTCAGTGGACACAATACAGATCTGACCGCTGCGAGGTTAAGTTTCTTAGAGAAAAAAAACTACTCGCAACCACGGTTGTGTTCGCCGATGTTGAGATTTGGTGTTGCGTGCCACTGCTTCGGAGACGCAGAGTCTTCTCGACCTACCGCTCGAAGGTCACCGCGTGACCGAAGACTATTTTGCAAAGGCTCGCTGATTGAGAAGATTGACAACGTAGTCGGGTATCGCAAATTTTAATTCCGAAGTCATCAGAACTCGGGAGTCAGCTCTCCATCGCTTCGATGTGCCAAATTTCGAAGTGTCTTCGGATCCGTGTTCATGCTCATTGCATACACGGCGCCATCGCCTTTCAAAACCATGAACAGATTTCCGGTATGGTCACTGCCGATCCCCCCCACGATTTCACGATCTGCTTCTAGGTCTGAGAGTCCTTGCTTTAACGTGATACGGTCAACGCCATCCTTGCGGCTCGAATTGAATTCCCAACCGTCGCCTCCTGCGCCGCCACGAGAGTTCGGCTGGCCGACTGGTACCGCTCGAACGACGTTTCTTAAAGACGATCGTGTTCCAGAAATCCAACCCAGGTCACGTGCATGATCGATCCTGCTCTCGACTACAAAGAGCGTATTCGAACTTCCATCTCGAATTTGCTCGTATCGAATGGAACTGTTCAGGAACAACACTCCGTTCTGATTCACGTCGATCGGAGTTTCAAAATCATTGTGGATTCCGCTGTAATTCGTCCACGCATAAGTCAGCGAAGGGGTGTCTCTGGCTGATGGGCACTGCAAGATGCCGATCTGAAATTGTCTCGCTGGCAGATTGATCGGGTCGTACACGGACCTCGTAAAATCAATGTGCTCGTAGACATATTGCTTTTCAAGATAGGGAAGAATCTGCGAGATCCATCCCATGTGGTAGCCGCCCCCTTCTTTCGACAGTATCGGCCCGGAATTATTCTGCGTCCCAGGCGGCAGAACTTCGTGAGCCATCATGTAATTGTTTAATGCGACTCCGATCTGCATCATGTGGTTCAAGCATTGCGCTCGCCGAGCCGCTTCACGAGCCTGCTGAACGGCAGGAAGCAACAACGCGGCCAACACCGCGATGATTGCAATCACAACCAGCATTTCAATCAGCGTAAACCCTGATCGGAAATACGTTGGACTCCGGCGAGAAGCGAGACTCAATCGAATCATACAAGGTTTCTCGGAAGCACCTGAGGCTTAAGCAGGACGACTGTCATCAATCTCGCCATCAAAAATCCTTAAGCATTTCGCCGTCAGACCGATTTGCCAGATTTCGGAAAGTTTTGGGATCAATGTTCTGACTGATAAATCGGACGGCGCCGTCTCCCATCACGAAATGCCCGCCTCCGACATGAAAGCTGCTTGGTCCTCCGACAAACTCGCGGCCCGACTCCATATCGGCCAGTTCCTGCCTCAAGTTGCTGCCGTTAACATTGCTGAGCGATGTGGCATGCAATCGGAATGTCGGTTCTGGCTGCGCGACAGGCTGTGCACTGCCGGCCCCTTCATCGCCTGACGAAGCAGCGGCAGGGGGATTGTTCGGGATCGCAACGACCAGATTTCGCAATGATGATCTTGTTCCCGACATCCAGCCGAGATCGCTGCCGGTATTCAAGCGACATTCTGCGACGTAAATCGTGTTTGAACTCCCGTCGGTGATCTGTTCATATCGAATGGAACTGTTGAGAAACAAGACTCCATTCTGATTCACACCGATCGGAGTTTCAAAATCATTGTGAATTCCGTAGTAACTCGTTGCGGCAGCTGTTGGGCTGACGCCGGCGCTTCCGTCAGAAGGGCAGAGAAAAGAACTGATCCTCTGCTGACGGGCAGGAACGTTGGCTGGATCATAAACCGACTTATTGAAATCGATGTGGTTATAGACATTCTGCTGTTCGAGATACGGCAGGATCTGTGTGATCCAGCTCATATGATAGCCAGCCCCCTCTTTGGACTGAATTGGTCCGGTGTCATTCTGAGTCCCCGGGGGCAGCACTTCATGAGCCATCATATAATTGTTCAAAGCCAGGCCGATCTGCATCATGTTGTTTTTACATTGAGTTCGTCGCGCAGCTTCGCGAGCCTGCTGAACAGCAGGGAGCAACAACGCAATTAAGACCGCGATGATCGCGATTACGACCAGTAGTTCGATCAGGGTAAAACCTGAATGACGAGTTGCTCGATGGTTTGGAGTCACGTTGGACATGGCGAACAGCTTCCTGTTAGATGAAAAAATGATTGTTTTAGTAAATCGACTTTGAAATTGAGTTTTAATTTCATGGGACGGGTCTGGAACGTGTCACGCGCACAAGATCAGGGTGCCCTGTCGGATACTCTGCAATTACCGACACCATCCGACGTTCAGGCTGTGTCGTGTCGTTTGTCACTGAAAGTCGAACTGTCGCAGTTCGATCCGGAGAGAGTTGCTCTGCCGGGACTTTCCATTCTTCAGTCGTGAAATCGGGTTTGATCTTCAGCAACACCAGGGCGCGATCACAGCCTGCGTCAGCGAGCAGATTGGCTTGAAGTCGATACTCGTCACGCTTGAGCTGACGATGCGACATCGCTGTGGTTCTCAGAAGAGCGGCAATGAGCATCGAGGCGACCAGAATCGCCATGAGAGCAAACACCATGGCTGCTCCTCGGCGAGTTGGTTTTGTACGAACATGATTGAAGGTTGTTTTCATTGTGCGATCTCCGACGAACTCGTCTCTGTCGTTGATTTGTTCTGGATGTTTGTCGTTGCACTCGCCAGACGGTCTTTCCGTTTGAGGTGAGCATCGATTTTCAATGCCCTGAGAGGAACGGCTTCCTGATGTTGTTTCACGAGAACAGCACCGGGTCGCTCAATCACAAGCCTTCGCAGTGTCGATTCATCGTCCGAACCGGCGAAGAGGGAAATGTGACAATCAGGCATGCGAAAGTCGTCACGGGCCGTCACCTGATCATTCGATACGAGCACTCGAGCAAGACCATCAGCGATGACCTGATATCGGATTTGAGTTCCACTCGAGTTTGCGAGCGTCAAAACCGGTTTGTCACTCTCAGATCCGCTCGACAAGGCTCCTATTTCGGACTGATGAACGTCGTCTCGGAATTGAATGGCCAGGCGAGAAATGGTCCGCTCGGTGACAAACGACTGGGCAACAAGCCTTTCAGACCGCAATAGCAGATGAAACGTCATGCCGACCAGCCCGATAACGATTGTCATCATGCTGATCACGACCAGCATTTCTATCAAAGAAACACCGCGCCGTTTGTGAGTACCGCTCTGAGCCCGCCGAATCGTGGTCACCATCAGGGCACCTCTTTCATCGAATGCACCCACGCAGACAAGCGGAGCGGACTTACCAGTTCACCCGCACGGTTCTGCCACTGGATCGAAGCGATGATCTGACGCGTTTCGAATTCATCCGCCAGTTGTTTCACGACCAATGTCTGCTGTAAGCCGGGCAAGACCGCCTGCAAATCGCGATCGGGATTGGGAACTTTTAGTTCCCCTGGCTCAAGATCAGACCAGCCTCGCTGCACTGCTTCCTCGAGCAGATTGGTTGCGTGCTGTACAGCAAACTGTCGTTGTTCGGCCGAGCGTCGTTCACGAGAAACAAGCAACAACATGGGAATCGTCATCGAGAACAGGATTCCCAATAGTAGACAAGTCCCAATCATTTCGATGATTGTGAAACCGCCACGAAGACCCGGAACTTGCGAGTGGTGGATACGGGAACAACGGACAGTTGCTCCTCCCGGATCACCTAATCCGATCGTCGTTCGATATCCTGTCAAGTATGGCTGAAGTCTCATGATCTCTTTCATGCTTTCCTGATATTCCAGCGCCACGAAGGAGACTGGGGGCATCTTGGATCAACTCAAATCGTTTAGTAACTTGACCAATGGAAGAAACATGGCAAACGCCACAAAACCAACGATCAGTGACATTCCGATCAGCAGAATCGGGCGTGCAAATTCCATGAATGCCGACACGCGAAACGCCGAACGGCGTTCCAGGTTGGTCGCCAACGTTTCGAGAGCCCAAGGGAGGTTCCCGGTCTGTTCAGCCGTTTCAAGAACTAAGGTTTCTGAGTGTTTTAACAACCCTGCTGCTTGAAGCGTCTGCCAATTAGGGGTCCCTGCTTGAAGAGACTCGACCGCCCAGGCCAATCGGTCGCGAAGCCTGATTGGTCCAGGATGTTTTGCAATGGAATTCAAGGCCTGTTCCAGAGGAATTTTCTGTTCCACACTTTGCGCAAGGGCGCGCATGACGTCAGGAGTATGCCAGCGAATAAACCAGCGTCCTAAAACGGATTGCAGCATGACTCGCCATCCGTAGTACTGCGCCATCGAGACGAAAATAAAGATGATGATCGGGATATAAAATAGTGGTAGCCCGAAGACATACCAGAAATTGACGACGGCATCCGAAAGTTGAATCAGCAGAATTGTCGGCTGGGGAAGCTCGGTACCAAAGTCGTCAAAGATCCTCTTAAACTTCGGTATGATGTAATACATCAGAAAACCGACGATCAGGCACGCAATTGGAATCATGGCTGCGGGATAAATCAGCGCACCGCCCGAGTTCACTGATTCATCATCGTCTATCAGTTCTCGCGTGACTCGCAGAGCCGTTTTACGCAAAGTCGACTGAAGATTCGCGGATACGACCCCGGCGTGAATCTGCATCGCTGCCGATCGCGGTAACAGTCCTTGGGGAACGGCCAGCTCG
This sequence comes from uncultured Schlesneria sp., assembly GCA_903858935.1. GTDB lineage: Bacteria > Planctomycetota > Planctomycetia > Planctomycetales > Planctomycetaceae > Schlesneria. The sequence continues at coordinate 64,308 of CAIOKO010000085.1, forward strand.
GTCAGCGGTACGCCGTTCCGCAATCGTTCTGCCATATCAACCAGAAGTCGATGTCGTCGGCCCCATGTCCCTTGTGCATAAGCTTCAATTTCGTCAGAAAGCGGGCGACCGGACTTGACCGCCAGTGCCAGCAGCCAGACGAATTCGACTTGCCTGGCACGGTCTCTCGCGCCTGCAATGCGGATCTCCACGTCTGCCATCAGGAATGCCAGAAAAATTGCCAGCAACAAACCTACGAATCCAACGGCCCCCGAAGTGAGTGTCAGAAACACCATTCCAATGATGGCGATGATCGTCAGGATATAGCTGATATAGTTCATCATCCGTCGGCGGTCACCCGATGCAGTGACTTCTGGTTGCGCGGCTGAAATTGCACGCAACAAACACGCGACGATCAAGATCGCAAACGGTCCACACGACAGCACAAATGTAATCGAAGGGTCCACCCAATCCTCCCTCAGTGACAAACTTGTTCCGATTTACAGCCTTGTTTCTCTGAAGAAATCACTAGGACAGATCATTCAGCAATTTGATCAGCGGAAGGAATATCGCGATTGTTGTCATTCCAGCAAAACCCATCACAACGACTACGGCAAACGGCTCGAGGATCGTGCTGACGAGACCGGAGCTGATAGAACATCGCGCGGCATACAGGTCTGCCAGTCCGCGTAAGGCTTCGACAAATGTCGTTTCCGAACTGGCATGACGAAAGACCTGCCTTAACGAATTTGGTAACCCGGACAACATTGCAGCCTCATCCGGGGTCGAGCCATGCTCAACGTCATGAGCCATCATCAGACATTTTCGTTTGAGCCATCGATCATCGCTGGCGGCCCCGGCAAAACGTAATGCCTTCGAAAATGGCAGTTTCGCCTCGGTCAAAATCGCCAGAATTTGACAGAATTCCGAATAAGTCGCTAATCGAAAAACGGTCCCAAACAAAGGAATCGATGTCGCCCATCGTTGCATCAGTCCAGATCGACCAAGCAGCAAAAAGAGAACACACAGTGCAAACGGGATTAAGAAGATTGGTGTGCCGACGAAATGCCAGAAATTGACGATGGAATCCGAAAATCGGATGAGCGCGAGCGTCAAACCGGGAAGTTCCGTGCCAAAGTCGTCAAAGATCCTTTTGAATTGGGGTATGATCGTCACCAGAATGAATGAACAAATCATCGCGCAAAACAACGAAAGAAAAAGTGGATAGGCCAGCGACGTCCAAACCTCCCGCCGCAGCCACGAGGCGCGCTGGGATTGTTCGACGCTGTATTGCATCACTGAATCGAGTTTGCCGGTTTCCAGTCCCGCCTCAACCAGTACCGCCATTGAATGTGGCAGATGAGTGTCCATATTCTGCATCGCATCAGCGAGCGGGGTTCCTTGCTCAAGACGTTCGCTCAGTAACATCAGCGCACGCCGAGTTCGTCCTGCTCGAGTTTGCTCGGCCAGCGCACGCAGACCCGTTTCCAGCGGCAGCCCCGTACGAATCGCCTGGCTGATCTGGCCTGCCACGACCGGAGAATTCGCTTTACCCCGGCTGATTGCGTCATCGTTGTTCAACACGAAATATCCTTCAGATCATTTGTTTCTTGTGAACTAAGCTGACCAACCTGTTCCCCTCTCAAATGGAAACATCGGCTGACGACGATTTCGATAAGGAAGTTGAGTCATGTCTGCCACGGTGACACCGCGAGTATTGACTCGCAGAATACTCGGGCAGACCGAACGGTATGCCGCCAACGGTGCGTTCACACCCTTTGCCACGATGATTTGAAATTGCTTCGGGTCCAGCCCGAACGTCGTAAGCTGCTTTAAGCTGAATGGAAGTGATCGTTTTGAGGTGACCATCACTGTCAGTCCGTTTTGCGTCGAAAGGATTGCAGTCCGCCCTTGATCGAACTCTGTGAATCCACCATGTCGAACTTCGTTTTCCGAATAACGCCCGTCTTCCAATTGTCGAACCGTGAATTCGGCTTCGAGTGGCGGGCCATGCAGCTCGTCCGTCTGTCCACCGATAGAAAATCTTGCCGTCTTTCCCACCCCGATTGTTTCAGCCGCCTGAACTGCTGCCGCGTCATCAATACAGACAAATGCCGGGCCGATCCCCGTTCGATACAGCTCGCGAGCCAGCCATGTCCCATCTCCGGGTGAACCTCCGCCCACATTGTCACCCATATCGAGCATGCATACAGGTCCCGCCAGTCCTGCCGCTTGTGCGACGGCATCTTCGACCGACAGAAATGTCCCTGCCAAACCCTCCCGCAGATTCCACATTTCCTGCCCAAGTCCGTTGGCCAGCGATTGAGCCAATTCGAGATTTCCATCAGTGACAACAAGTGACGAAGACCCCATTTCGGAGACGTCCGCATAGGGAAAGCCGAACATCAAACTCGCCGCAAGAACTCCTTCACGGCCTCGGACCGCATCGAAGCGTTCTGCAAGATCATTGCAAGGTGATTCCGAGGTGCATTGACGTTCAATGTTGATTGCCATGGGCGGGTAACAAGCGGCCTGCACCGGACAGATCTCGCCCTTCAATGTTCGAATCATTAATTCAGCCGCTTCAATACCCCGATTCTCCTGATCCACATGAGGGTTTGTCCGATAGCTGACCAGCGCATCTGTCGCTGCAACCATTTCAGCCGACAGATTCCCGTGCGGATCGAGTGTCCCGATAATCGGCATCTTCGGCCCGACAACCGATCGAACTTTTGATAGCCAGGCTCCATCTGCATCGGGAAACAACCGGGAAACCGTAGCGCCATGAGGCGCGACGAGAAGTCCATCTAATTGTCCGGCGGAATTCAGCTGCTCGAGCATCATCCGTAACAGCGTTTCGAACGCTTCAGGTTCAATCGTTCCAAACGGCAATGCTCGAGCCGCAAACAGCGGAACAGCTTCGAACCCTGCCTTGCGCATTCCATCAAAAAAACCGCGAATTTCGTGATGTGCGCTGGCAAATCGAGTTCGAACTTCTTCGCCGACCAACAACATATCCTGCTGGAAATGTCCCAACGTCGTCGTCCCAGGAAGGAACGTGTTCGACTCTTGAATCAGTGCAAGTATGCCGATACGAGGCATGGTGAATCTTCAGTAAACAGGGGTCGTGAATCAATACCCGACGGGAGCTCCGCCTGCCTGATTGCTGCCAGGCGATGAACTAAAGACAGTATGCCTGAGTTTGGGCGGAAAAGGAAGTGTCTAAAAACCGAATTTGAGGGAATTTTCTGGGAAACCGGCCTGAAATTCGTCGCTTGTGGGGTGAAATCCATTCAGGCGATCATCACCAATCAAGAAAACTTTGCGTCCATGTGATGACCCTTAGGTGATCTGATAGGATCGAACATGTCGAATCAGAAAGTAAGCAGCGACGACAGAATGACTCGCCGACTTTAACGTGGCTGGGTTTTATCGATTGGCTGCCTTTCGGTCGTTGTTTTGTCCGATGTGACCTGTCCGTCAAGTGCCGTTATCTATGCTGCATGACATTTATCATCTGTCGATTCTAACCGGCTGCATGGCGTTGATGATGACGCTAGTCATTCGGGGCAAGAGCATTTTCGTCGTCGCTCCGCTGTGTGCCCTGATTGCGGTGACATTAAGTGGCGCTGACCCCGTCGTGCAGATGAATGAAGCCTATATGACCGGATTCGCGGATTATGTGAAGCGATTCTATCTCATCTTTGCGCTCGGAGCCGTCTTCGGAAAAATCATGGACGAATCAGGTGCCGCCGTGTCGATCGCTAGCACTGTCGGTCTACGGTTGGGAAAGGACCGAGCCTGTCTGGCGGTCGTTTTGGCATCCGCAGTATTGACGTATGGCGGTGTTTCGTTGTTCGTTGTCGGGTTCTCTGTGTACCCGCTTGCCGTGCATCTGTTCCGTTCGGCGAATCTTCCTCGTCGGTTTATCCCCGCAGCAATTGCCTTCGGATCGATTACTTTCACAATGACATCGGCAGGCTCACCAGAAATCCAGAACTTGATTCCGATCAAATACCTCGTGGATTCGACAACGGGTCAGTCATTGACTGACGCGCGAGCGGGATGGCCCGTAAGTTTGATCGTCGCACTGCTGATGTTCGTGTTTGGACAGAGGTACCTCGATCTTGCAATTCTGCGCGACATCAAGTCAGGTGGGGGCTTTGAAGCGCGCAATTCTGACCGAGTTCAAACAACTGATGCTGCGGGGCCTCAATTTCTCGTCGCGCTCTTGCCGCTAATCGTTACCGTCCTCGCACTCAACCTGCTTCCTTCCGTTTGTCATTCATTCGCGTCAACGTCCCTTTCGTCGGAACGCACCCCGATATTGCATGCGATCTTCAGTCAAGTTCCTGAAGATGGAACACTGGCGATCTTTCTGGGAGTCATCACCGGGACCCTCGTAATGCGACGGAGATTAAATGACATCTGGAAGTGCTTTGGTGACGGCTTTTTCAATGGATTGCTGGCCGTCGGGTCAACGAGTGCGGTCGTCGGATTCGGAGCCGCAATAAAAACACTCCCCGCGTTTCAACTTATCGTGAACGGGGTCACAAAAATACCTGGCGATCCATTGATTGGTGCGGCCATCGCCGTGGCCGTCATCGCCGCGATTGCTGGATCCGCATCCGGCGGACAGGCAATTGCTCTGCCAGTCATCAAGCCGATCTACGTCGATCAACTTGGAGTTGCTCCGCGTGCATTGCACCGGATCGTGGCGATTTCGTCAGGGACGTTAGATTCACTTCCCGCGAATGGTTACGTCGTGATGTTAATTCATAACATTTGCGGAGAGACTCATTCCCGTGCCTATGGTCCGATCTTCGTAACGACGGTACTGATTCCCGCTTTTGGAACAGCCCTTGCCATCGCCCTCTTCAAGTGCTTTCCGCAATGGGGATAACGGCTCTATTTTTCGAGGTGAGGCAGCTTTTTCATCGGAGCACCAGCTGCATACCCGTCGCTCGCACCTTTGACGGCGGGGTTCGATTCAGCCGACAAGGCCACATCATCGGGAGTCAGGCTCGAAAACGATTTGTCAGGCGTTTTCACGACTTTCAGGTTGATCGACTGGACTCCTTCATAAGTCCGTGAGAACGACTTCCACTGGCTTTGTTCAAATGGAGGAAAGTTACCCGTCAATTGCGATGTTGAAATATCAACAAATGTTTCGATGTTGTTGTAAAAGTTGAGATCGCCTTTCCATGAGAATGACTGTTCAAAATCCATGAACTCAGCCAGTCCCCGCATGGAAATCAACGGTCGATTAGGTCCGCATGAAATGACGTTATTTCGCGCGTCAACGAAAATCGGCGGTAATTTCTCGGTTAATCCTCCCATTCCTTCTACAGAAAGCAGGCTTTGACCAAGCAGACACGTCACGTGTTCCAGACCCAGCGAAATACTCTCTTTCTCCATTCCGACAGGGCTCATAACAAGCTTGAGTTGCAAAAGATTGCCATCCACCCCAACCGCCGAATCCTTCAATTCAAACCTTGCCGGGACGGGGTCGCGCAGCACAATGAAATCACATACCCCTCGCACGAAGCTCTCGGTTAACAACAGTTCGGGTGGAATCACGGGCATCCCGTTCTTTCTCAGTCCCATGCCGTCAAGCCCCTGACCGACTGGGGCCCGTTGTTCGACAACACAAGCCGCCTTGTTATGAGGGTTCGTGACAGTGATGGTCACTCCCTTCAATTGCACTTTTTCTGGCCGTTCGAGTGAGAACAATGCCCATCGATCAGAACTCACCCGGTTGGGGACAACCATCACCAGATCGACATTGACGAATTCGAGCAATCCACCGGCCACAGTGATCATGTGCGGCTGTGCCCCGTCGGCAGCAAACTCGTTTGGTGCAAACAGGATTGTCGGTCGATAACCCTCGGCAGCGCGAATGATCAGCTTTTTGTTGGGTAATCGGATCGGACGCTCGGCTTCACGAATTCCGTTATAGCGCAGTTCAATCGTACTGCCGACTTCGGCAGCTTCTGTGCAAGCTGCTTCCAGACTCGCATAAGACTTACCATTTTTAATCTGAATTGCAGGGATCGAGTCTCCCGGTGGCGGCGCGATTTTCTCAGATGTCAGAGAGGGCTTTGGCCTCTCGAGCGTTGCTGGGCTCTCTGGTGTGCCTGTCACATTTATTGCTGACGTCGGTGTCGGTACGAAACTGATTGCTCCCTGTTCCGAACTGCCGATTGAAGGTTTCTGATTCAAAAAATCCTTCGGAATCACAGAAATCTTCGGATCATCAGCCGGTCGGGATGACGCTTCAAGCGGGATTGATTTCTGAGTTGCCGTAGACGCCGAACGTTCCAGTTCACCAGTATCAAGCGTGAATGGGTCCGGCTGAGTCCGTTTACCAGCGACGCTCTCACGTGGAAAAACGATCCGGGAAAAGTCAGGGTAAAACTGCACCCCCGCCACAAGCAGGCATAAGGCACATGTCGTTGCGACCCATCCAAAATTGCTTTGCCAGAATGGCGGTTTGAATCGAGTCGCCGTCAGCCAGACCTGACCATCGATCGGTACGGCTCCCGCGCCAAGGCTCCGTGCCACGATCAACAAGTCTCTGAGCAAATCACCTGGCGTGGCATAGCGCCGCGCCGGCAAACTCGCCATCATTTTACGGACCACATGTGACAACATGGGAGTCACGCGCCGGTTCTTTTTCGCCGGATCAGGTGGATCTTTATCCTGATGATCCAATAGTTTTTGAAGGGCCGTCCCCTCGGGATAAGGGGGCTCGCCAGTCAACATGTGATAGAGCGTGCAACCGAGTGAATAAATGTCGCTGCGAACGTCGACACTATGCGGATCACGTGCTTGTTCGGGCGAAATATAGTCGAACGTACCAAGCGTCGTTCCAGGAATTGTCAGTTCAAAAGATGACTCGAGCGTCGTTTTCCTCGCCAGTCCCAAGTCCACAAGCTTTGCACGACCAAAGGGAGTAATCAAAACATTTGACGGCTTGATGTCTCGGTGGATCACTCCGGCACTGGAGGTATGGTTCAAAGCGGCTGTCAACTGAATGGCATAGTTGACCGCCTCGGCAGGTTCAAGCCAGCCCTTCGATCGGATCAAATCTCGAAGATTCTGACCAGGAACATATTCGTAAGCGATGTAGTAAAGTCCGGACTCTTCGCCGGAATAGAAGACCCGGGCGATATTGTCGTGATCGAGTCTTGCTGCCGCCTGAGCTTCGTTCTGAAACCGTTGAACCGATGTTTGATCAAGCGAAAGCGACGGAGCGAGCACCTTTAACGCAACGTCCCGTTTCAGGCGTTCGTCTGATGCAAGGAATACGCTACCCATCCCCCCGACACCGATCCGTTTCTGGATCGTAAAGTGGCCAATCGTAATCCCGGCAACATTTTCCGCGTCGTGTGTGGTCGGGAACAGGCGAGGAACAAAATCGTTTCCGTTCGTGGAAATTTCACCGGAAAGCCCGGTCGATGGCATCACCCGTGGGTTTGTGATCACCGTTTCTGGACCGGCACCTTTACCGCTGCGCCACAAATAACCAAAACCTGATCCGGTACCGCTACCGGATTCAGACTTCGGTTGATTCAGGCTGCTGGACATGGCGCCCGCCAAGGAAAAAATTCGTGATATTCGTTAAAAAAGTGAATCTCAAAAACTTCGACGTGATTCTCATCAAAAGCCGCCAAAAGCGATCCGCCAGGAGTTCCCACGGCATGAACCCAAGAAGCTTTGGCGACACTTACAAAGTCAATTTTCTCAAGAGGGGACGCGAGGATCCAACTTCCGCTGAAGAAATTCAGCAATTCGACAAGCTTGAACGACGCTACTGGATCCAATGATCCTGCTTCATCATCTTAAAGGTGACACTTATTCTGACCATAGGGAATACCGAACTCGACTCAATTTGACGACGAATCAGCTGCTGATGCCTCGGTTTACCACTTCAGACACATCCTTTTGAATTGCGTTCAGGTATTTTTCCAATGATTCGACCAAACCGCCGGTAAACCGGTCGCTTTCGACCACACCGGAAACATAGCTTCGAATTGTGACATCGGCAACCGGCGCAGCACCGGATGCTGGATCAGGCTGGCGGCTTATCTTCTTAAGCTCATGAACTTTCGGTATAAATCCCTGCTCAAGATGCTCAGCCAGTTCACGGAGAACATGCTCGGCATCTCGCAGCTTTTCACGGAGCGTCAAGTTATCAATGGAGGAACTCATGAAAGGTTCTTGTCAAACGAGTTCGATAGCGAAATGATGACCTATTAAACCGTTCCGTGATGTCAATCGTCAAGACGGATTGGACATTCTGGAGAGCCGCCGATGAAAATCCTCATTCTTGCCGATATTCATGCGAACTCGATTGCACTGCAGGCCATTCGGGAAACGTTCGATGCGTGCCTGTTTCTCGGTGATCTGGTCGAATATGGCGTCGATCCGATTCCCTGCATTGACTGGGTCAGAACACATGCAACCGGGGCGATACGTGGAAATCACGATCATTCCGTTGCTCAACGAGTCCCCCCGCCGTTCGGAACCGGTTTCCGCAAGCTGGCCGGGGCGACCCGACAACTCCATTGGAACATTCTTCGGCCATCACATCTGAAGTATCTGACTCAATTGCCCGTGACTCAGAACCTGGTGATCGATGGATTGCGTTTTCATCTGGTACACGCGACCCCGCGTGATCCCATGGATGAGTATCTTGCTGCTGACATTGAGGGCTGGCAAAGGCGGTTGACGAATTTCGATGTCGATTTCGTCTGTGTCGGACACACCCACATTCCCTTTCATCTCGACCTGGGGACTTGCCAGGTCTTAAATCCAGGGAGTGTCGGGCAACCGCGTGACGGCGACCCGCGTGCCGCCTACGCGATCATCGAAAATGGCAAAGTCGAATTGAAGCGGATCGAATATGACGTCGAAGCAGCCGTCGCACAGTTACAGAATAGTGGCATGGACGAAGAACTGATCGACCTCGCTTCGAAAACGCTGCGGACGGGTGGTCGCCCTAAGGCAGCACCATAGTGTCACCATTCGTTTCTTTGCGGAAGGGTGAGGCCGGCATTATGAAATGACCCGAAGATGAAATGATTACGTTAGTCGTGGCGCGGTGTTTTTGGTACGGAAACACTCAAAAAGAGTGCCACGGCTTTACCGACTTCGGTAAGGCCGTGCTCTTCGAACCTGTTTTCGCCCAATGAAGACACGGCTTTGTCAAAGACTCCAGCGAGGCTTTGTCTCAGACCCAAGTAGCCATCATCGGTCCGCGTGATGAGCATTGTTCGAGAACATGCCAAATTTCAATCCGCATGGTCTCAAATCAGAAATTCAAACGGAATATCCGTCCCGATGCCTCGGCAACGTTTGAATCGTTTCCGACGCATGCTCATCACGCGGAGCGATGATGGCCACTTTGGAAGAAATCCTGAGACTTGACTCAATGAGTCAAGTCTCAGACCAGAAGAAGTCCAAAACCTTGGTATCCCGCAATTCGATTAGTATTTCACTAACAAGGCGCGATAATCTTCCATCCACTTGCTTTGCCATTCCATCCGGCCAGGGCGAGGCTCCCATTGGTTTGCAGGCCGACCCCCGCCGTGACAATTACCCTTCCATCGAGGCCTTAATCACGCCTCCTGACTGGAACTGCGCATGGGTTTCCGCGAACAAAGCGGCTAACTTCCGCGCACTCGCTTCATAAGCAACGGGATCGGACCATGCTTTTCGCGGGTCAAGAATCTCACTGGGCACATTAGAACATCGCGTGATCACATTCAGCCCGAAGATCGGGTCGGTGTGAGTTGGCGCATCCTTCAGTTCGCCCGAATGAATCGCATCGATGATTGATCGTGTATACGCCAGCTTCATTCGTGAACCGGTTCCGTAGGCACCACCGCTCCAGCCCGTGTTGACCAGCCAGACTTTGGCATTGTGGGTTCGAATGCGTTCTGCAAGCAGGTCCGCATACTTCTGAGGGTGCCAGACCAGGAATGGACCACCGAAACAGGGTGAAAATGTCGCTTGAGGCTCTTTAACTCCAACTTCGGTTCCAGCGATCTTCGCCGTGTACCCGTTCACAAAGTGGAACATCGCCTGTTCGGGAGTCAGGCGACTGACTGGTGGCAAGACGCCAAACGCATCGCACGTCAAAAAAATGACGTCTGTCGGATGTCCGGCAACACAAGGAATTTTTGCGTTCGTGACATACTCGATGGGATAGGCCCCTCGCGTATTCTGTGTGATCGTTGAATTATTGAAGTCAACGTGATGATGAGCATCGTCGTAGACGACGTTTTCCAGGACGGCCCCATAGCGTAAGGCCTGGAAAATCTCAGGTTCGGACTCACGTGAAAGATAGATCGCTTTCGCGTAACAGCCCCCTTCAATGTTGAAAATCCCCTCATTTGACCAGCAATGTTCGTCGTCACCAATGAGCGATCGACGCGGATCTGCCGAGAGGGTGGTTTTTCCTGTTCCCGACAATCCGAACATCACGGACGATTGACCGGTCACCCGATCCGCCGTTGCTGAACAATGCATCGACAGAACACCCCGTTTGGGCATCAGATAGTTCATAATGGTGAAGATCCCCTTCTTCATCTCACCGGCATACTCGGTTCCGAGGATGACGACTTCACCATTTTCAAAGCTGACATCAACACTGGTCGTGGATGTCATCCCCGTCGTATATCGATTAGCCGGGAATCGACCCGCGTTATAAATGACGAAGTCAGGCTTACCAAAGGTTTCCAACTGTTCGTCCGTCGGACGAATCAGCATCTGATGCATAAATAGCGCGTGGTAAGGTCGCGAACAGATCACGCGAACTTTGATCTGATATCGAGGGTCCCAACCGGCATACGCGTCCACCACGTAAAGTCGATCACGCGTGTTGAGATAGTCCTTCGCTCGCTCGCGATTAATCGAGAAGGTCGCATCGTCCAACGGAAAGTTGACCGGCCCCCACCAGATGTCTTCGGACGACGCCGAGTTCTTCACCAGCCGTTTATCTTGCGGCGACCGTCCCGTCTTCTCGCCCGAGTAGGCGATCAATGCACCCGAATTGGAAATGCGTGTCCCCGGTTCATACCGGATCGCTTCTTCATACAACTGTGAGGGGTCAGCGTTACGCAAAATCGTCTGCACATTCAAACCATGTACAGACAAATCAAATTTCGACATCAGTCTCTCCTGAGAGCCCATTACTCCGACGATCCATCCGAGCGCGTTATAGATAATAACAGATCGCAGAAAGTTCATCCTCCCTCAGACTCGGCACCCCGTTGGCAGCATAAACCGTGAACTGGTGAGCCGGGCGGCGATATCCCTCGGATCCCTTCGCTGGAAGATCTCATTGTCCGATTAGTTCTTTCAATCCAATCAGGAATTACCGGGGTTTCGTCTCGATCAACGCTGGCTTATGGGTGATTTGCAAAAGAATTTGGTATAAATCCAGATGTATTACGATCTGGTCTAAATGAGTTCAAATTGCCAACCGAACGATCAAAACGAGTCGTTCCTTTTCAACTATTTTTTCGTTTAAATGATTCACCGCGATCCTTGGGGAAAATGGAACTGTATCCAACGGAAAATGGTTCCGCGATTAAGGTGCCTTAAGTGACGTTCGACGTATTTCTCAGCCACAACAGCCGCGACAAACCCACGGTGAAAGTACTTGGCAATGCGCTCAAGCAACGAAACCTTTCGGTCTGGCTCGACGAGTGGGAGTTGCGACCGGGGCTCACATGGCAGGACTCACTCGAAGAGATTGTCACGGGTTGTAAATCGGCTTTGGTCTGCTTCGGCGACTCAGGAGTTGGACCGTGGGAAGAGCCAGAGATGCAGGCTCTTTTACGTCGCTTTGTTAACGACAAGAAAATCGGCAACATCGTCCCGATTATCCCCGTACTTTTGCCTGGTGCTCCGGCAAACGTGAAACTTCCTCTGTTTCTGGAAGCGTTCACCTGGGTTGATCTTCGAACCGGCCTTACCGATGAAGGGCTGGAGCGATTGGAATGGGGCATCACGGGGAAAAAGCCTCGCGATAACTCTTCGATAGCGGACCTGACATTACCAGAACTCTCCGCAGTCGACTCACCTGCAACCGGCAAAAGGGGACAAACGACCAAGTCGCGAAGTTCGCTGACCAGATGGTTGTCGTTAGCCGTTTGTTCACTGTTCGTCATTTCATTTGTGACCTGGCAAACATTTTTCTCGACTCCACAGCTTTGGTTGCCAGCGAAGATTCAAGAGACCGGGATCAAAGCATCTAACGAGTCCCAACGCTGCCGTATTCACAATAAAATGTTTGAGACCGAACTGGTAAAATCCGTCGGCGGAAAAGAAATCCGTTTCCATCTGGTTCCCGAATTTGAAATCCCCAATAAAGACCGGACAATCCGTACTTTCTACATGATGGAAAGTCCTGTGACGAACGCCATGTTCAATGCGTTTGCGACGGAGAATCCGAATTTCGAAATGGTCACTCGCGAGGAAAATCAGCGGACCTGGAAAGCCGCGAATGACCTTGCGGTTGTTAATATTCACCCCCTGGAAGCGCAACAGTTTGCCAACTGGGTTGCTCCCGGCCTGGGCAGTTTACCGACGAACACCGAGTGGGATCTTGCCTCGGGCTATTACGACTTCGTGGGATTGCTTCAGGACAAGATCAATCCGAAAATTCCACTTGAGACCGTGCTTTCTGGCGAAAATCGTTTCACCAAAGCGAAATTTAAAGTGGGAACAAGTCCGGCCGCAGGTGAATACCAGGCGGTCGGTAAACCCGATTTTGCCAAAAATCGCTCGCCGTACGGTTGCCTGTATCCGTCACGAAACTCGTCGGAAATCTTCGCATTCGGAGAAATCACCGCATCCGTCAGAGATGTGAAACAGGGGGTTGAAAATCTGAGAGAATGGATGACCGATTTTCAACAGGTCAAACTGGAAGAATTGTTGTCGACGGCCCAATGTCAGTTGCGCGTACACATTAAACAGGATAAGGATTTTTCATGGATCAGCTCTGAAGGAGACGAAAAAGACGGACGGTGTCTGACCGCCGAAGACCTGGATGTCATGAGCGGCGACCTTCTTCTTAACACCAGCCAGGGTGGTGTTGGATTCAATCGCAATACAGGATTTCGCATGGTCCTGCTGACGAATTCCCCGGAAAGTTCTGGTAAGTAGTTCTCAACGACTGAAAGTGATTCAATTGAACCGGCAGGCAGTAATTCGACTTGGTTAAGGCTGAGCAGTTTTATCGTAACGACAATGACCGCCCCAAGAGGTTTGTAATGTTACGCCGGGAATTGTTCGTACTTCTTTTCGCAACAGGATTTCTTCTTTCAGGCGAGTCGTTTTTATCCGCAGCTGAAGATGTGCTTCCGCCCGGTGATCAAACACCTGTTTTACGTCTTGAAACGGGTGGTGCCCGCAGTAACGTCAACTCGCTCGCCTTCAGTCCAGATGGTCGGCACCTCTATGCCGCCGGTTGGGACAAACTGGTTCAAGTCTGGAATCTCAATCAGGAAGGGCGATTCGAATACAATTCGGCTGAGGGATTGCGCGTTCCAACCGGTGCCGGGAACTATGGCGGTCTCAATGCCATGACGGTATCCGACGATGGAAACTGGCTGGCGGTTGCCGGCCTGGGTTACGCCCGTGATCTGTCGAGCGAGCGAAACACCGGCTGGATTGTTCCATCGGGCATGCGGACCGACTCGGCCTTGTTCGATGAAGGAATGATTTACGTCTTCGATCTTCATTCTCGCGAAACAACACTGCTCCGCGGCCATCGAGGTCCCGTTCAAGCGATGGCATTCGTACGGCGTCCTCTATTACAAGACGCGAACCCAGCAATTCCTCCCGAATTGGTTTCGATCGCGGAAGAGCCGCTGGAAGATCAGTTGACCAAGCCCGAAATCAGGATCTGGAGTGTCCAGAAAAAAAGTACCTTGGCAACGCTGGCGACATTTCCGAATGTGGAAGACGAACAGGAAATGCCGTTGCCAGGCTTACGAGGTTTTCGCCCAGGCCTAACGGCATGGAGTACCGGCCCTGAGGCGAACCAGATCCGAATTGCATTGGCCTGGGGTGATAATCAGTTTCGGGTCTGGGATTTTCAAACAGGGAAAATCGCCTACGGAATGGGAGGCGATGTCCTGCTGACCGTCCTGCCTCTTTCTGAGGATCACCAAAGTTTTTTAACAGGCGCGCACGGACATGTTGGAGTCTGGTCACTTCCCTCATTTGCGGCTGGCCGATTAGCCCCGCAAACATTTCAAGAAGCCCAGGTCCCTGAAGTCAACAACAAGCGATTTCATCTTCCGCGTGCTTCGGCTTTGATTCGCGGATTGAACGGAAATCCTGACTTAATCGCCATGGTTCTCACCGAGCATCTGACGGACGAACAAGGCCAGGAGACCGGACGGGCGAAATATCGACTGTTGATTCTGAGCGCCGCTCCCTCTGTCAAAACGATCCGTGAAATTGAGTTATGGGAAGGTGCGATTCGTCAGCCGTCACTCGCGATGGACAGACGCTTGCAGTCGCTGGTCATCCGCAAAACCAGATCCACGTCTTTAAGATGACGGAACTGATCGCCGGTAACGTATCAAAGCCTGAGATCATTTCCAGTTCCGGCATTCTATTCAGGGATGCCGCATTCGTTCGCGAGGGGGATCGATGGGGAATTCAACTCAGTCAGACGCCGCGCGATGCAGCGGGGCAGTTCCCGAGCGAAACATTGGTCTTTGACATTGCGACGCGTCGAGTCGACAAATTCACAGACAAATGGCGTCGGGCGGAAGCGAACGCGAATGGTTGGTCCTGGAACCGAACACAGGCACTGCAACTGAATGTGGAACGACCGGGTAAACCCGCTTTAACATTGAAACTGGAAAAGGATTACCAGCCCGTTGCCACGGCGTTCTGTCCTGCTTCCAACGTCTGCCCCATTCCACTCGTCGCGGTTGCTTCGCATCGCGAAGGTCAACCGCTGCTGCAGATTTTTGACGGAGAAACAGGGGCTCCATTGAGGTGGTGTGAAGCTCACACCGAACGGATTCGCTCGCTTGGCTTTTCCGAAGATGGTCGCATGCTGATCTCCGCGGCGGGTGATCGGACCGTCGCGGTCTGGACGGTCACCGATCTTGTCGAGCGTGTCTTGAAGAAACGGGGAAGAATTCCCGATCTGGTCGTCAAAGCTCGCCAGAATCAATTAGTCGTGATCGACCCCGGAACTTCATCCCTTCAGAAGAACGACGTCGTTTCGAGTCTGCACAGTCAAGACAAAGCAGTCGTGCCAAAGACGTCAAAAGGATTCTATCGGTTTATTCTCGACTGTCAGCCAGGAGACCAGGTTGACGTGACTGTTCGCCGGAATGGCGCCGGTCAAGTCGTTGAGTGCCTGATTGATCAGGCGATTGACGAATCGAAGCCGCTTTTTTCGTTGTTCGTTGCCCCTTCGGTCCGTGAGAACGAATGGGACTGGATTGGCTGGCACCCGTTAGGGAACTTCGATTTTCGAGGTGACGGCGTCGAACGTCAGTTAGGCTGGCACTTCAACACGGGTGATCCGCTGCACCCTGCATCCTTCGCAACGGTCGGCGAGTATCGGGACAGATTTGTACGGCCTGATTTACTTCAATCACTGCTGACGAAACAGAAATTGGAAGTCGCTGTCCTTCCCGCAGTGACCCCTCAGATTCAACTTTCATTCCGCAATAAAACGAATGTTCAAGCGACCGACGGTGTCGACGCTGGGCGCTTGATGATTAAATCTCGGGGTGTCTTACTGGTGGCAGAAGTCACGGGAATCCCCGATCGTCGAATCAGCGGCTTGAATGTCAAAGTCGATACCGAATTCACGAAAGCCTTCAGCCAGGAAGCCCATGGGGAATGGATTGCGGATCTGTCGGATTTCGATTGGAAGCGAGGTTCACATCAATTCGAAGTCAAACTTTCGACACCGGACGGCGAATTCGTGCGGGTTGAGTCAGTCCCTTTTCAACCCCGTTCCACTTCTATTCGATGGAAACAAACCTGGGACAAGGCTGTCACGACCGATACCGTGAACGTTCTGGCTGAAGTGACACCAACCGGCGAACCTCTTCATGTGGAACTCAAGGTTTATCCACCAGAGAAAGGTGCGAGAAAAATCAAGGAGTGGAATTTTAAGGAAGGTGACAAACCATTCCAGATCTCTGCCGACATCCCCTTGGAACCGGGGGAAAGCATGGTCAGGCTGGATGCCTGGAATACGAGCTCCGGTCGCCCGACGGACAAATTTGAGCCGGTCCAGAAAGTCGTTCCGATCACCCGGGAAATGCCCTCTTCGTTCCTGCACATTTCCGATCTGGCCGTCAGTGTCGGACCAGCCGAAGCCAGGATTTCGGTGACGCCCACTGATCAGTACGTTTACCAGTCAAACAGCCCGAATGTCTGGATTACCGGCATGATCAAATCAGACAAGGCCATCGGACAACTTCAATTGATTGTTGGCGATAAACCAGAAGAATTACCCGGATTCAAACCCGGTACGCAACTCGAATATGTGCTGGAAAAGAAGTTGACACTGCGACCAGGCCGACCCGAAAACGTCATCCTCAAAATCCGGGCAGGCGAGTCGGCTGAAGTCCGCGAACTGCAACTGGAATACGTCCCTCTGATTCCCTCGATTTCGTCGCTGAAAATCGAACCGGGTGCACCGCTGCGTCAATTGCCAGCGGATATTCCTCGGGAACCATTCGTCTATTATTCAGGTTATGATAATCAGCGACTGACATTGAAAGCCGCGTTCGAAGGGAACCTTGACCAGAGCTTCACAGGCACATTAATCATCAATGATCGACCGGGCAGACCGTTAACGATTCGCCCAGGTCAATCAGAAATCACGACCAGTCTTGAGTTGGCTGATGGAACTTCAATCGTCGAGTTGCAACTGGATGTCCCGGGAGCGTCACAAAAAAGCCAACCGGTAAAAGTCGTTTTCCGGCGGCCTCCAGTACTCGGCAAACCTCAGGCGGCGGATCAGGTACTCGCCGGTCAAAACTTTACGTTGATCTGCGACGCCGAATCCGAAATCCCCTTGCGAAGCGCCGTCTTAACGGTGGGCGAACAACGAAAAAAGTTGAAAGTCTTTCACGACCAGGACAACCCGGGACACTGGTCATTAAACTTCACAGGCGAATTGTCTCTCAACACGGGGAATCACCAGTTAACGGTCAGCGCGACCAACGACGATGGTCGTTCCATCGAGCCTGCCGTTCATATGGTGCATGTAGGACAGATCGCATCTCCACCTGTGCTGGAATTACTCAGTGGCGAAACGATCGTCAGCGTTGATTCGAGTGTCGAGATCGAATTCAAGGTGAAGTCAACCGCACCCGCAGAGGTCCGAATCGATGTCCAGTGCGATAATGGCAAAGTGGATCAAACCAGACCCATCGCCGAACACCCTGGCGATGACCAGCCGATGAAGACATCGGTCACGCTGGCCGAAGGGGTGAACACCGTCAGCATGACGGCGTACAGCAAAAATGGCATGAGCGAGAAGCAGGTCCTCCGGATCTCGTACGTCGCGCCGCCGGTTGTAATCGATGTCGTCAAAATTGATGGCCAGAATCCGGATTTCAAACTCGACTGGAAAACAAACCAGAAGGAACTGCAGCTTCGCAACAGCGTCCCGAAAAGTATGATGCCGACGGAATTTCGAGTCTCGGCCAGAGAGTCGTTGAAAGAAAAAGGGCCATTGTCTGCGGAGATCTGGGTCAATTCGTTCAAGCTTCCGACGGTTCCGGTTCAGATTGACGCGAAAAACCCAAAATCAGCGACCTTCACTTCCAACGTGCCGCTCAACCACCGTGAAAAGAATCTGATCCAGATGAAGATCATCGGAAAGGAAGGCCCGCAGCCGTCGGAGTTAGGTCATACGGGGTCGATGATCGTCGATTGCGAAAACCCGGTTCGTGGTCAGACTCTGTTCCTGCTGCTGCTGGGAACGGGGGATGGGAAACTCCTGGAGCAAAAGGCCAGACAATACTTGAACGCCACCCGGATGATTCAACCGGGTGTCTGGAAGTCCGAACATTTCTCGGAAATCTACATCTTGAACGCCATGAACGAAAACGTCCCCTACGTTCAAGGACAAATCAGCCTGCTTCACCGAAAAATGATGAGTAGACTGAAGGCGTTTCCGGAATCCGGCAGCAATACCATCGTCG
This sequence comes from uncultured Schlesneria sp., assembly GCA_903858935.1. Taxonomy (GTDB): domain Bacteria; phylum Planctomycetota; class Planctomycetia; order Planctomycetales; family Planctomycetaceae; genus Schlesneria. The sequence continues at coordinate 82,502 of CAIOKO010000085.1, forward strand.
CCGTTCTGTATGGGGGACAGATCAACCTGCGTCCCGATGAATTTCATCTTCAAACCGAAAAGTTGCCCCCCAACCGAACTGCGGAACTCAATGAAATGCTCTCAGGCAGATTATTGGAATCTCAGTTGAATAAAACCTTCGGAGCACATCTCTTGCTACTCGATCTCGAACAGAAATCGATCGCGACGGATTCCATCTGGTCCAAAGCGCCACACATCGGCGTGCTGATTGCAAACTGGAATAGTCTTCTGAGTCGCCCCGCTGAAAGTCGTCTGGTTGGTGATCTCAAAGCGCAGTATCCCAAACTCAGGGAACTGATCTTGATGATCGAACGACAAAAATCTGCCTATTCGGGTCAGTTAGAAATGGTCGACCGGCTGCAGAACCATTACGACCTGCAGTTTGGCGCCGATGAATAATTCGCCCCGAAACAGGCCGCGCAGCAGGCCTCTCAACGCAACCCCACCGCCCCCGCGGCGGTGGTTAACGGGCCTTTGCCCTAGCTGGCGCCGCCGTGCACCGATACGGTTCAATGCAAATTCCATTAAACACCCGGAAACGTCAGCCCGATGCGCAAGCGAGGGATCTTGCGTTATTCACTTCCGCCATTAGAAAAACGTTGAAGCGAATCCGTCGTTTAACCCGCAGCCAGCGGCGCAGGCGAATCGGCGTCCAGCCGATTTCTTCGGACGTCGCAGCGCCACGACGTTGATTTTCCGGGATAGTCCACGAGCTCGACGCGCAAGCGAGGGATCACATTCCGGTGAAGCCGAAGAGAAGATCCCGGGCTTGCGCATCGGGCTAACGAATGATTCGTGCTGGGGCAAAGGCCCGGTAACCACCCCCGCAGGGGGGGGTGGGGTTTCCTCTTGTCCGGGTTGCCCGTCTTACTTCAGGAAGACCACAAATAATCTGTTAAGCGATAACCCACGCTGGTCAGTGACAACGACGTCGACAAACAAAAGTCTGCGGCGATCGAGACTGAGATTGGCATTCAAAATCAGATTGCCACTGGCGCCGATCTTGAAATTGACGTTATCAAATCTGTTCGATGGAAGTGTGTAGGTAAACACATTTCCCGTCCCGGCATCCGTCGTTGTGAGCTGCCCGACGATCGTTCCGATACTGGAGTTTTTGGCGACACTATTGTTCGAGAGTGTGATTTTCGATGGGCCAAGAATCGTGATCTGAAACGTTTGGGTGATCAACTGCTGATTCTGGTCCGTGCTGATCACAACGATCGTGTAGCTGTTTTTGATCGCGGCGTTGAGGCCCGTATTCACTGTCAGATTGCCGTTGGTGTCGATCTTGAAACGGGAATTGTCGGCTTTGCCAGGGGCCAGCGAATAGTGATAGGTATTGCTGCTGCCTGGCTGGGTGGTGGCGAACTGGCCAACGATCGTCCCTCGTGAGGCGCTCTCAAGTATGCTGTTGTTCGAAAGCGTCATTCTCGCCAGATCAACTGTGATTGTGGCGAAGCCTGACTCACCGTTAGCGGTTGCCTGGAGCGTGAGTGCAAACGTTGGATTGGTCGTCAGTAACAGGGAGGACGAATTCGTGACCGAAATCTGGCCGGTCACACTGTTAATCGCGAAGGCACCGTTGACGTTGCCCCCCGTGATGGCATAGGTCAACTTCTGGTGCAGGACGTCGTTCGCCGAGACTGTTCCCACCAAAGTCCCTTTGGGACTGGATTCAGCCAATATCAGTGTGGTTGAGGCGACGGAAATCGCGGGTGCCAGAACCGGCACCACCGTGATCGTGTACGGGTTATTGGTCGACACCCCCGTAATGGCGTTCGTACTGATAATCGTGATGTGATAACTGTTCTTGACCGACGCATCGAGGGATGTTGCCGTCTGCAAGTGGCCATTGTCGTCAATCGTGAAGTTGCTGTTGTCTCCACCGACGCCGAGTTGATACGTGGTCACATTAATCTCGCTGGTCGCCGCCTCTTGAATGACGGAGGCCAACGTCGACGCATTCGAGATGCCGATTCCACCGAGGGTAAGGGAACTGTTGCTCGCTGCCGCAGCCAAACCGTTGGAATTTCCTTTGGCGTTCTGGACCGAGATCTTGGAAGTCGGCAACATCGCGATCGTCGTGCTACCTGGCGTGCCACTGGCGACTGACGTTGACGCCGCAATACCAGTCGTGCTGGTCCCCGTGACATAAATAGTGAAATTCTGGGTCAGGGATAATCCCCCCTGATCGGTGTTCGTTATCGGGACATTTTTATAGACCCCCACCGGCACTGAC
>CAIOKO010000086.1 GCA_903858935.1 uncultured Schlesneria sp.
AATTCGCGATTACATCGATCATCACAATGCCAATCCGAAAACGTTTGTCTGGACCAAGAAAGCCGAAGACATCCTCGAAAAAGTGGCCCGTGCGCGAAAGGCTCTCAATAAGATCCCATCTGCGTGAAGCACTACACTAGGGTGCGCCGACCTGAAGAAAAGTCACAAGATCACAATGGACATTCTCGAAATATCCATGCAAGCCTGATGCTGAAAGCATTGAATGCAACCTGCGAATGATGCACCTCAAGAAACTGCTGGGGCGACGGTCGTCATCGGTGGCGGTCCTGCCGGTCTGACTGCCGCCCACGAACTTGTCCGGAAGAATATTCTGCCACTTGTCCTGGAGCGTTCAGACGAACTGGGAGGAATCGCTCGTACGGCGAAGTACAAGGGAAATCGCCTCGACATCGGTGGACATCGCTTCTTCACTAAAATTCCTGAGGTTGAGCGATTTTGGCGAGACGTTCTGGGTGAAGAGTTTCTTCGGGTCCCGCGAAAATCGCGAATCTTCTACCAGGGGCGATTTTTTGAGTATCCCCTCGTCGCGGTCAACGCCTTCATCAATCTTGGACCGATCGAAAGTCTGCGTATCTTCCTCAGTTGCTTACGCTGGAAGGCCTTCCCTTGCCCACAGGAAGACACGTTCGAGGAATACGTGATAAACCGCTTCGGCAGAAGGCTTTACTTGACATTCTTTAAGACCTACACCGAGAAGGTTTGGGGAATCCCCTGCAACCAGATCCGAGCCGACTGGGCCGCACAACGAATTCGTGGACTTTCGCTGAAAACAGCAGTGTTGAATGCCTTGACGGGGCGAGGTGAGGCCAAGACTCTGATTAAAGAGTTTGATTATCCACGCCTGGGCCCGGGAATGTTGTGGGAAAAGTGCGGTGAGTTCGTCGAGCAGCATGGGGGTAAGGTGCTGATGGAGGCGGAGACGATCAGGCTGGAGATGGACGGGCAGCGGGTCGGCCGCGTTGTCTACCGCCAAAACGGAGAAACGCAAACCGTTGATGTCAACCACGTCCTGTCGAGTATGCCTCTCGACGACCTGATCTCTCGCCTTTCGCCTGCACCGCCCGAGGAAGTGCTGGTGGCAGCGAGGGGACTGGCATACCGAGACTTCTTGATCGTCGGTCTATTCGTCGAACAAGAGAATCTTTTCCCTGACAATTGGTTATATGTTCACACGCCAGGCGTGCGCGTCGGTCGTATTCAGAACTTCGGCAACTGGAGCGCTGCAATGGTTCACAACGCTGGCCAGAGCGGCTTAGGCATGGAGTACTTCTGCAGTCGCGGCGACGATCTGTGGGAAATGCCAGACGCGGAGCTAATCGCATTGGCGACCCGAGAACTGGGAATGCTGGGCCTGGCAGATACTACCAAGGTCCGTGACGGCGTGGTCGTCCGTCAGGAAAAGGCCTATCCGGTCTACGACGGTGAGTATCGTCGCCACGTCGATGTGATCAAGAATTACCTTGGAACGATTGAGAACCTGCAAACGATTGGACGCAACGGACTGCACCGATACAACAATCAGGATCATTCGATGCAGACAGCGTTCCTGGCTGTCAGAAATATTCTGGGCGAGCACCACGACCTCTGGGATGTCAATACGGAAAGATCGTACCACGAGGACTTCCAAACCAGTGATAAGGACGGGAAATCGATTCCGACGCAGAAAGGGGCGGGACATACCAGCAACGGGAAGTCGTCGAAGTTGGAAAAAACGGGAACTCATTCCGAGTCATCAATCTGACCCACGTCTTATTTTCATCAGTTTTTGACGCAAGCTCAAAATGAACGCCGTGTGAGAAATCGACTTCGCCATGAGTTCGAGTCCAACTCCTTTGATCCGCGGCCTGCTGAGCGGTTCTTCGTGGGTTTTTCTGGCCGAGGCACTGGCGGTGCCAACCGGGCTGATCACCGCTGGCTTCCTCTCACGAAAGCTTGGAACCAGCGATTACGGCTTGCTGACCCTGTCCGGGACGATGGTCGCCTGGGTTGAATGGAGCGTCGTGTCGGTGCTGGCGCGCGCGTCGATCAAGTTTGTCAGCGAAACAACCGACTGGAGGCCTGTTGGAACGGCATTGGTTCGCTGGCATCTGATTCTGGGCATTGCTGCGGCAGTTATGGTCTGGCTCGCGGCCGCGCCGCTAGAGACGATGCTGGATGAACCGGGACTCACCCGATTGATGCAACTGATGGCGCTTGGAATTCCGATCTTTACGGTTGCTCAAGCTCATCGCAACATCCTTGCGGGAAAAGGGGCGTACAATGGCAGGGCCGCGTCGGTCGCTGGACGCTGGCTAGTCCGACTCGGTTTGATCCTCGTGTTCGTCGGGGTCGGCCTCAGTACATCCGGCGCCGCGCTCGCAGTGATTGGCGCGACTCTTGCCGAGTTGTTGATCTGCCGCTGTTACATCAACCCTTCGTTTTTCGGCCCGGGTGCTCCGATGCAAAAGCTCTGGGCATTTGCTGTTCCGCTCTTCATTGCCGGATTGAGCTTACGGGTGTTCGAAAAGCTGGATCTATTGGCACTCAAGGCGCTTGGTGGCACATCGGAGCAGGCTGGATGGTACGCTGCAGCGCAGAACCTGGCGATGCTCCCGAGTCTCATTTCCCTTTCAATCGGGCCGGTATTCCTTTCGATGCTCGGTCGGGAATTGAGTCAAGGGAACGTGGAAGGGGCTCGCGGTCTGGCACGTGATACACTTCGCGCCGCGGTGCTGACGTTACCACTACCTGCGATCATTGCCGGCAGTGCCCCCGAAATCACTCGACTGATCTTTGGTCCGGCATTCGCCCCGGCGGCGACAACCTTGTCGCTCTTGATTTTCGGTTCGTCGGCCATGATGTTGATGACAGTGACAACTTGCATTTTGACTTCCGTCGGCCGGGCCGACCTGGTGCTCAAACTGAGTTTGCCGCTGGTTCCTCTGGCCACGCTTGGACACTACCTGTTGGTCCCCTCGCTCGGACCGACTGGAGCAGCGATCGTCACGACGATCGCTGCCTCACTTGCCGTTCTCTCGCAGTTCGTCGTTATTCAGCTTTACTGGGGAATCCTCCCCACGCCAGCCACCTTCCTGCGAGCGGTTCTGGCAGCGGCGCTGGCAGGCACCTTGACCGCGCTTTTACCCGCGCCTGGACCGTTGCTTTTTCTGAAATTGCCAGCGGCTACTCTTTTCGCTTTGCTGGCTCTTGTTTTGTTCGGCGAGTTTTCAACAGGCGAACTCGCAGCCGCCCGATCGCTGATCCCGGCGCGGCGTATCCCATTTCGCCATTAGCACGACTACGAGACTCTTTCAATTCCCTCTGGATTCAGAGAAGGACTTGCGACAGCGACGGACGATACAGGTGCGTCGGACAAGATTTTACCGTTCAACTTCATCAACTGTTGATCGGCAAGGACAACGGCAAATGCAACCCCGGAATAAAAATGACTGAACCAGTGCCAGGGGATAATTCGAAGGGCAAATAACAGTCCCCGTTCGCGCCGAAACCAGTTAAGGACGGGGAAGTCCAGGATCAATAATGTGACCATCAATCCTGTAGCGACCCACAACATGCCTGGCCAGACGATCCCCAGCGTCGCAAACAAGACAATCAGTCCGCTCACGGCAACGCGCGCCCGACACCAGTGGCTGAGATTCAGCGAGTTTTTCATCTGTCCGTACTTCAACAGAAGCTTACTCCAGGGGATCGCCCTCTGAAAAACATCTGTGCGGAGCAACGATGCAGAATCCCAGCGCTTCAGGTGCTTGACCTGAAGATCATGGTAGACAGCGATTTTGTAATTTGCGGCATTAAGACGATAACCAAGCTCAATATCTTCAATACTGGGAAGGAGATAACTCTCGTCAAACCCCCCCTGCTCCAGAAACACATTTCGTCGGATGGCACCGCAGGCACCCCAGAAAGTAAACCCCTCCGCCGACGACTGCTGATGCGTATAATGATGCAGCAAATTCTTGTACTGCGACAAGAGATTTGGAGCGCCTGGCGAGTTGTCATACGATCCAATCAGAGCGTCTATCGTCTGATCATTGGCAATCTTGCTTTTTAAGATGTCAACCGTTTTCGGGGTGATCGTCACGTCCGCATCAATGAAAAAAATCCAATCACTTTTGGCCGATTGAACACCCAGGTTGCGAGCAACCGCAGGCCCCTGCTGGCGGCCCGTATGAATCAGCCGAATCCCCTCTCGACGAGCAATTTCGCACGATTTATCTGTGCTCCCATCGTCGACCACGATGATCTCGTCAGGAGCAGGGTTTGCAGCCAGTACACTCGCAATGCATTGCTCAAAAGCAGCCCCACCATTGTAAACGGGGATAACGACCGCCACGGTCATTGCACAATGCGTTTCAGAAGTTACCGACTCAGTCATAAAGGCAGGTCTTTACACTGCGTACAACTACACACATGTAATTGTACCCTTGTTTGGATTGAAAGCATCGGTCAATAAGTTGAAAACACCGTGAATCAGCAAGTTTTTTAAACAATTATTGCATTCAAAAACCGAACAAACTCCCATGAAACGAGCTCGTTGCGTGTTGCTGATATTCTGACGTTTTCTTGCGAGAACCCCGTGCGTTCAAGGATTAAAAACCAATGAAGTTCTGCGAGCTTGACAATATCTTGAAGATCAACTGGAATCAAACGCTTGCAACGAAGAATTTTAAATTTGCAGAAAAAGGAACGTGAGTTTCGGTTTTCTGAACTTGTTTGTGAAGCATTTTTGAATTTTGTGTACTCTTGAGGAACTTGACATTGGACGTATTGCCAAAGTTCCTTGGGTGCCTCGAGCGAAACCTCGTGGCGAACCGCCTGCGGCGGCTCATTAAAAGCGGTAATCCGTTTTCAGTCGCGATTTTGCAGCGGTTCAACATGCGGTTTCAATTCAGATGAGTCGCATATCCTCTTCGCTGCACGGGATTTCCCGACAATTGCTACTGCAGTTATGCCTTCTCGTGCTCTGTTGGGCAGTGACCTGCTGGACGCATTGGTCCAATGATGGCCTGTGGTTCCAGGCAGACGCACCGGCGCACGCAATTACGGGGATGTTTTACCGCGATTTTTTGACCCAGTGTCGGGAAAATCCGCTGGAGTTTACCCGGAGATACTATGCCCGGTATCCAACCATTTGTCCGAACGCATATCCACCGGTTTTCTATCTGCTTGAGGCAGCGGCATTTCTGTTGTGCGGACCGTCACCCGAGACAGCCAAAGGAGTTGTATTACTCTGTTCACTTGGAGCGGGGCTTTACGTTCTCGCGTGGTTGCGACGATGGATTGAAACAGATGCTGGTATTGCGGCAGGCTTGTTTTTGCTGACTCCCGGCGTCGTAACATGGTCGCACGCGATCATGACGAATATGCCGGCGATGATGTTTGGAATCGGCGGGCTGTACCATGTCTTGCGAGCCTTCGAGTCAACGGATGAAAGATCCGCACGTCATCATCTGTGGCTGGGCTGTCTGTTCGCCACTTTGGGAATTCTCACTCACCCTCTAATTGGTGTCGTGGTGCTGGTCGGTGCTGTCTGGATGCTCGTGTTGGGGCGCTGGCAGGTTCTTTTTCGATCCGACACGTGGCTCGCGGCCTTTGCGGTCGTGTTAATTCTGCTGCCGGTTGCTGTGATGCTCTATCGATGGGGGCCAGGACAATTCACCCAACTTACGAGAGACCCTGCCGCGACCTCCCTCAATCGAGCGTCGTTTAATTACCTCGGGAATCTGAATTACTATGCCCGAAACTTTGTGGTTCCACTTGTTGGAATTCCGCTGCTCGTCGGTGCATCATGCGGATTCTTGATCGGCTTGATACGTCCCCGCTATCGCAAAGCGACGATCCTGCTTTTGGTCTGGGTGACGGTCCCGTACCTCTTCCTGTCACTCCTTTGGGCCAAGGACCCACGATATCTTTTGATTTGCTGCCCCCCCCTTACTGGGTTGATCGCCGTCGCGTTAATTGGAGTCACCGATGGCCTCAGCAGCATTCTTACGAATCGCCAACGCGATCAACGACAAAGTGATTTGGTACAAATCACTCGATCGCCGCAACCTTTCGGTGAACCTGATTCTGCTGCCCTTACGCCCCCCCCCTCAACCAATCGAGCAAGCTCATGGACCAGCGTATTTTCCACTCTGGTGATAATATTTGCCGTGACGAACGTTGTTTTTAGCCAGGCCGATCCGATGCTGTCTGTCCGAGCTTTGAAGGATTGTACGGCTTATCTTGAGCAGCTTGCGCCGTGCGAGCCGGTTCTTTACCACGGTCGGATGCAAGGCGTTTACACTTTCCATCTTTGCGCCCATGACCCCGAATACAAACGGCAAATGGTGAGCTTGCGAAATCTGTTTGGGTATGGAAAACAACCACAGCCTGATCTCAAAACAATGCGAGAAATTATCTTATCCGCCGGACCACGCTGGCTGGCTGTGGAAACTCCGATCGACACGCTGGCTTTTACGATCCCTGAAAACTTGCGTGAATTCCTGAAATCAGATGAAATTGAATTAGTACGCAGTTTTCGCCAACCAGCGGATCAACTTGAGCAGTTGGATATTTACCGTATCGTCAGTCGGTTCCGAGAAGGCGTGAGCCAGGGTGATTGCTTCGACCTTCCTCAGCGGGTCCTCGGAAAAGTTGTGCTTCCTATTCGGCATTAGCAGGCGACCTTAAGAACAGGCAAAAAAAGCGATTGTGCAAGTCATTATCACTTACGAATGCTCATCTCCCGATCGCGATTGATAACGATGTTAATGGCGGCGTGCATTGCGTCAGCTGTTAAATCCATCAGCGATAGCTTCGAAATAACGATTCCAAGAAAGAGCGTAGGCGTGTCACATCTCACTTATCGGCCCGAAATCGACGGGCTGAGAGCATTTGCAGTCGTGGCCGTAATCCTGTTTCACATGAATTACCAATGGATTCCCGGTGGATTTGCCGGAGTCGACGTGTTTTTCGTGATTTCAGGATATCTCATCACAACCCGACTAAAGAAAGACCTTGAATCACAAGCCTTCTCGTTCCGTGACTTCTGGGCTCGACGAATTCGCCGAATTCTTCCTGCGTTGATCCTGGTGACAGCGACGACGTTATTTTTCGCTCAACTTTTTGGATTCAGGGCTGACAGGCCTGAAATTGCAAAGCAAGCCAGAGCAGCACTCTTCTCTTATGCGAATTTCTATTTTTGGAGCGACGCTGGCGACTATTGGCGTCCGCTTTCGGAAGAGTCTCCCTTTTTACATACGTGGTCGTTGTCGGTAGAGGAGCAGTTCTATCTTGTTTTTCCGGTTCAACGACAAACAACGTGCGCAGCGTAAGTGATTGCGGTGAAAGGAGAATGAAAATGTGGTCAAATCGTGCCTGAGAAACGGTGTTGCAAACTGTTTGATCAGGGGAACCGAGTTGACCACGAAGTTATTA
>CAIOKO010000087.1 GCA_903858935.1 uncultured Schlesneria sp.
CGATATCAGAGAAGAATCGGACGGCTTCGATTAGACTGGTTGGCGTGTTGCACATGATTCGGTTTCTCGGTTGACGTTCGTGACAACCGAATTATAACCGGATAGCCGTGGTGAGTCAAGTATATCGTTCCCAATCGATATTGAAAGAACTGCGTCACAGTGACAAGCGGACGCCGCTCCTCATACTGGCGTCACAAGACTCCTCCCAAGACACCGTGAAATGGTTAGACTCGGGTGCCGATGCCTGCCTTGCCAAACCAGTTGAATTGTCCGAACTGGAAGCTCGCCTACGTGCCCTGATCCGTCGCGCAGGCATCAAGGCAAGTTCATTGATGGAAGTTGGGCCCGTTGTTATTGATACAGCGGCAAAGGTCGTTACCGTGAATGGCAATCGGATACCACTCACAAACAAGGAATTTCAACTGCTCGAACTCCTGGCAGAAAATTGTGGCAGCGTCGTAACACGAAATCGAATCTACAAGCGATTGTTTAACGAGATCGATACTTCTCTTTCCAACCTCGTCGACGTGTACGTTTCCAATATCCGACGAAAGATGGGACTTCCGCTGATCAAAACGTTGCGCAGCCGTGGTTATATGATCGCCGAATAGAACATTGACGCTTCAAAACCGAAGTCGAACTCCCAATCGACCGACTTGCGCGGTAGCCTTTTCATCCTCCAACGGCCAGAACATCAGCAATTCCGTGACACGCAAGATTTCATTCAACCAAATGACCGGAACTTAGAAGGAAAAACAACGATGCTTTGGATTTGCAATCAGATCGTGCGCGGAATTCTGTCGGTCTTTGCGGGTCTCGTCGCGTTCTGGCTGGGTAATTTACCAGCTCAGGCTGAACAATTCGTTGTCTTCGATGCCACCTTTACTTACACAAAGGAGGACGCGGATAATTCCAAGCCGAGTCCCTCACATTACTATGTTCGCGACACGCTGATGAATTCAGAGCGGCCCAAGGACTGGACACGTCCGGTCGATTACCGGAATGGAACCGCACACGTTCGACTGGAAGTTCTGGAGAAACCAGCGGGGAGCGAAGCGACAACGTGGTCTGTGTGCTACATCCCCAACAAGGGCCGCGACAAGGGTTATGGCTGCTTTAATACGCCAGTTTATAAAGAAGCCGGCATCTTCGAGCAGGACATTTCTATGACGAAATTCTGGCAAAATGATTCGATTGTCTGGGAGCAGGGAATCAAGGAGATGCACCTCGTCATCAAGGACAACAGTGGTGGTAGCGGCCATGCTCACAAACGCCAGGATCACGAAAAGTTCTTTCCCACCAAGGTTCGCATGACGGTGATTCAGGTATCGGTTGGATCGAAATATGACCCCAGCCTGGTGCCCAACCTTCCTCCAACCAAGCCCGAGAGTGTTCTTCCAGCGAAAGACAAGAAGTCGGACCAACCCGTCGAGAAATCCAAGAAGTAAAACCGAATGTGCCTCCAGTTGCGACGTGAGTCCGCTTGCCGTTCTATCCGACGGTCGATCTAATACATTTCATGATCGTTTTCAGAAACCGGTTTAATTCAAAAGGGTTTAATGTGTCTCGCAAAATTATTTCTCTGTGCTTATTGCTAACTGTCAGTGGGTGCAGTGATGCGACCAAGAAGAGCCCTGTGACCGGGACAGCCGAATCAAGCCCAAGTAAAGCCGCCGTCGTTGCACACGAGGCTCCAGCCGTCAAACCAGAAGTAACTGAACCTCCCGCTGTTAAGGCGATGGAAAGTGAATATCCAGCGCAAGTTACGAAGGAAGTCAAACCGAATGAAACGACTCAACCGAAAGACGAGTCTGAAAAAGGACTGACCAAGGAAGAAGCATTTGCGCAAGCACAAAAGTTATTTCAGAGCAACGACCTTGAAGGGGTCGTTCAGGTTCTCGAGCGGGCTCTGCCTGGAAATCCTGACGACATTAACCTGTTGCTGTCGCTCGCGCAATTGACGACACGTATTGCGTCATCCGATCAATTGCATCCCGATTTTGAAAAGTATCGTAAAGCAGGCAAATACGTTCACGACGCACTTCGGTCTCATCCTGAGATTGCAGCCAATCCGGCGGTGCGTAACCTCGCCAGTGGTGTCCTTTACAACGAAGCGTGTGCACTGTCCGTCGGTAATCAGCCAGACCAGGCGATGAAAAGTCTCGAAGAAGCGGTGGCGTTCGGTTACAAAGATTTGACCGAAATGGATAAGGATAAGGATTTGGAGTCCGTTCGTGCTCTGCCTGCTTATGCCGAATTCAAAACGAAGGCCGAAGAAATGATTCGCGAGCAGGCTGAACTAGCCCGAATCCAAATTGAAAAAGAGGTCGACGAATTGCTGGTAGACAACAAGCCGTTTGATTTCAACTTTGAACTGACAGACACCGATGCAAAGCCAATCGCCAAAGCCGATTTCGCTGGAAAGGTTTTGATCGTCGACGTCTGGGGAACATGGTGCCCCCCTTGCCGAGCGGAAATCCCGCATTTTGTGAAATTGCAGAAAACTTATAATGAAGAGGGCCTGGTCATTGTGGGGCTCAACCAGGAAAACGCGGCAGATGACGAGGCCGCAGTGAAAATCGTGCAAGATTTTCGCGAGAAAAATGAAATGAATTATCGCTGCGCGTTAATCGGCGATGACACGCTTCAGCAGATTCCAGGTTTCGGTGGGTTCCCTACCACCATGTTCATCGATCGAACCGGCAAGGTCCGCGCTAAAGTCGTCGGATTGCATGACTACGAGTATCTCGAAACAATCGTCCGCAAGTTGCTCGCGGAAAAGATTGACGGAGCGGACGCAGGAAGCAATTCCGATAAGTGACCGCTGCGGATAAATCATTGGATTTAAAAAAGTGTCCTCTGTCAGGCCCGCCCGAATAGAGGACTCTTTTTTTTAAACAAACTCTATTTGACCATGACGGCACGGCAAACTCGGAGGATATTTTCGCCGAGAATTTTGCGGATTTTTTCATCGCTGTATCCGCGCTGGACCAATCCGACGGTGAAAAGTGGCCAATTGGTCCAGCCCAGACTTGCCGCTTGAGGCCATTGTCCGCCTAACGCATTGAGGGGCCACAAGGCCTCAAATCGGTCTCGGCGTTTGCCCCTGTTGGCAAATACGGCACCAGGAGCGGACGCATGTTGCGAGGTATGTGACACATCGGTACCGATCGCGACGTGATCGATTCCGAAACGCGTGACGACGTGGTCCACATGATCGAGTAGCGCTGCGATGTCTCCGCCGCGCCCCAGGAAGTTTGGAATGCAACAGATCCCGACCAGACCCCCGGTATCACAAATCGCACGGATGACTTCGTCGGGTTTTGCCCTGATGTGATGATTAATGGCATCACATGCGGTGTGGCTGGCAACCATCGGCCTTCTGGAGATCTGAGCGGCCTCAAGGCTGGTGCGCCAGCCACTGTGAGCGACGTCGACGATCACACCGACTCGATTCATCTCACTGATCGCTGCACGACCGAGATCGCTAAGCCCCCCGTTGGCGACTTCGGCACATCCGTCGCCAAGCATATTCCGGCGATTGTACGTGACATGCATCATGCGAATTCCAAGCTGGAAGAATGTTCGTATGTAATTCAGTTCGTCTTCGACGGTATTCCATTGTTGAGCCAGCGGTACACCATTGCCTGTCAGATAGAGGCAATGTTTTCCCGTTTTCTGGGCCAATTCGATGTCCTCCGGCGTTGCAGCTCGCACGAGTACTTCCCGCAGCATGTCACCCAGGTAGGTGAACCGGGCCAGGCGTTTCAGCAATCGTTCAGGACTTTGGCCTTCTTCGCCCGCGTTTTGAAAGATACAGGTCACTCCGGAACAACGCATCGCCTCTTCGAATTCCGCTCGTTCCGTGAGATCCGTCACGGCGCGAATCATCCCCATTTCTTCACGCAGATCTTGCAACTCGGCATCGGTTGCACCAGCCGCGTCAGCAGCGGTGAGCGCTGCGCCATCTGGTGCAGCTCGTGGAGCAAAACCATAAGAGTCGAACACCAGACTCTGACGGTGGAGTTCTAAACCGTGTTGCAGATCCACTTGACTGGGTTTGAGAATTGCCAAGGCTGGATTTCTTGCCTGAACGATCACCGGATTTTCAGAAATCAATAACGGATCTTTTCCCGAAGGCGCATCGGAAGCATAAACCTGCCTCGCGGTAACGGCAGCAACCACGCTCGCTACCGAACGCAAGAACGCTCGCCGATCATATAACGTAACGCCGTTCAATCGATTGACCATTTTGATCGTTGTATCTTTCAGAATTGGAATGTCCAGTGGCCCGAAGTCTCAATCTGCTCTCTTCTTACGATCCGAAACGTCACGCAACCATTCCCTGGATTCATCTGTACGCTTAGTTTCTGAAAACTTGATGTCAGTAACGTCCCTCGTCACGATCACAGGATTATCGCCAACGGAAGAAATCGCCACGTGGTCCAGAACCAGCGATTGAACATCGTCAAAGACGAATGCCGCTCGGTAATCGGGTTTGACCGTGTTAATTTTGACGTTTTCAAAAGTAACGTTTGTGGCGTGTCGCACGTAGAATCCCCACGCGGGAAGTTCTCCGAACATCGAGAATTCCGGATATTTATCCTCCTTTTCTGGAATCCCCTTCAATCGCGTCAGCGGAACTTCGGCCACTTCACGCCGCCCTCCCCCGGCGATGATCAAGGTGATGTTTTTCAGCGACACGTTACTGATCGAGTGACCCGGGATCCCCACAATCGATGACGGGAAAATGTTATGCGGCTCCTTCACCGCTGGGCCCGCCATCGGGTAGCCCGCATCGGGAACAGTGTCCGGGATTTGGACCGTCATGTCATGAATGCGGATATTGTTGATACTTCCCGGCGGATCCTTTTTGTCGCGATGCCCCAATCGAATACTGATCGCATTGCCCGTGTTTTTCGCCTCAACATCTCCAATATCGACGTCGTCGATGATCGCACCGTCGACACTTTGAATTGCTACAGCCGAACGTAGAGTGTCATGGATCCGCAGACCACGTACGACAATTTGTTTGAAACCACCGTGCGATGTCGTTCCGAATTTGAACGCACTGGCACTGGATCGAATCTTGCAATTCTCGACCCGCACATCGACGCAAGCACGTTCTTTATAACTCTTCAGGCAAATCCCATCGTCGGCACTGTCGATATCGCAGTTTTTGACGAGCACATGATGACCGTCGACGATGTCGATTCCGTCGTTGTTCCAGAAAGCAGTACTGCGAACGGTGACGTTTTCGAGCGTTAAATTGTCACAACTGACATAGGTCTGCACCCAGCAAGATGAATCCTTCAGTGTGATATTACTGACCGTCACACGTTTGCAGTTCTGAAACTCGATGATTTGCGGACGGTTTTTTTCACCTGGGCGTTTGCTGTCGGGTGGATCATTCAATTTACCGGCCATCATCAGCCGGGTCACATCGGCCGCAAGTCTGGCTCCCTGGCCATCGATGACACCTCCTCCCGTGACGCTGATGTCGTTGACATCCTTTGCTTCCAGCAGGGCTAGCCATCGACCAGCCCGTTCGTAATCGGCGTGTTCATCACTTCCAAGAAGCGTTGCTCCAGGTTCAATTTGCAGCGTAACACGGCTCTTCAGGTGCAAGGTTCCGCTGAGGAAGACTCCGCGATCCAGAACGACAGCCCCACCGTTTTTTGATGCAGAATCAATCGCCTGCTGGATTGCCTTAGTGTCTTTGGTCTTCCCGTCACCTTTGGCCCCCATCGTCCGTGGATTGATCTGGGAACCTGCAAGCAATGTGTGGTTGAAGATCAAACCGGCGAAAAAGACGAGGCAGTGACATTTGTGGAATCGCAACATCAGCATAACAGTGGTTTCCTCAGTTGGGGCAACGCAACGAGTGGCTCTGAAACGTCCTGTGAATTGGACCATTGTGTCGTCCAGCGTTTAATCATGCCGGGCAATCGCGATAAATCAACGAAGGACGTTACCGGTGTCGTATTATTTGTTTCTCAACAAAACCCGATTGAATGACCAGTTGCCGGTTGCTAGTCTTGAGCGGTCCTACCAAAGGAGTTCTGACATGCGACTGCCCCCCTTTTCAAGACTGGCTTGCGTGTTCCTGATGCTCGCAGGCGGGGTGTCGATCCCCCGATGCGTGAGTGCCGATGAGCCTTCGATCATTGCTTCGGATCTGAAAGAAGAAACATTCGGTTCTGCTGCCGATCAAGGTCGCCTGGCCTGGGCGATACTGGAAGCCATCGAACAACAAAATATATCGCCACCGCCGCGCCAAGCCTTAATTCGAGTCCTCACTCAAGCGCTCATCAGAATCCCCAAGGATGCCGTGAAAGTTTCTTACCGGGAATTACTCGAACGTGTCGATTCGGAATTTCTTCAGTGTCAAAGCGCTGATGAAATGGCGCATGTTGTCGAACGAAACGAGCGTTATCTGAATTTCGATCGAGTTATCGCCGAGCTGACATCTGGTTTTGGAGAAAATCTGGGTAAATTCCGTTTGATCCGCGCAAAAGACCACGAAGTCGAAGAGCAGTTCCACGGTAATCGGTATGTTGGATTGGGAATCAACCTGTACCACAATGATCCGAGCCACATTCCAGTGATCATGAAACTTCGACCGGGAGGACCTGCCGAACGTGGCGGACTGAAGCCCAGGACTTACATTCATGAGATTGATGGCCGCCCGACGGAAAATGTTCCACAGCAGACAATTCTCGATTGGATTCGCGGACCAATCGGGACTGACGTGACTCTCAAGATCTCGCATGAAACGTCCAAAGAGCAACGACTCGTGACTCTGGCACGCGGTCTGATTCGTTTTGAATCGTTGAAGGATCGGCATCGCGAACCGATCAGTCGCGATGGACTTCGATACGATCGACGGGAACCGATCGGCTGGATACATGTTGAGACAATCAATGGCAGCACGCTCCACGAACTGCGCGTCGCCGAGAATCAGGCAAGGGAAGACGGCATCAGAGTCCTTATGCTCGATTTTCGGGGATTCGGACAGCCCGGCGATCTGCACCAATCCTTGCTGATTGCAGACAGCTTTCTGGACGGCGGTGCGATCTGGACACGAATCGACGGCTCGGCCGAACCCCGGACGGAGTTTGCGGATCGAGAATGTTTGTTCCGAGAGACCCCTCTCATCGTTCTGATTGATTGGAATACGGGTCCGTGCCATTGCGCGATCGCTGCTGCGTTGCAGGATGCGGGCCGGGCCAAACTGATCGGAGAATCACCCGAATTCAACGGAAACATCTCCACATCGGTGAGACTCAACGGAGTCCCTTATTCTCTGACGATGGAAACCACAAGGCTGAATCGTTCACGACAAGATCGCCAATGGCCTCTGGAACCGGACTACTCTGTCGCCGAAAACTCTGTCGCTCAAAACATGCGTGCATCGGTCAATCAAACCAGCGTCCCCACTGGCTTTCGGCTAGGCGACCGAGTGATACTTGCAAATGACCTCAATTCAAAATCATCCGACTCCACAACGACACGGCCTTCCAACGAACCAACCAGATCCAAAGATCCCAGCGAGTCCGCTCAAGTCACGCACGGAAACTCAACTCCTTCCAATCGCGTTACTCCGGAGAATTCCCCCGTTCGACCGGTTCCAATTAGAAAGAGGCTTCCAATTGAGGATGTTGCGATTCTTGTCGCGTTAGAAATTCAACGCGGCCTTCCTCCTGCATCAGTCAAACCCGCCTCCAGCGATCAAAACACGCAACACAAAGAATCGACACGATGACACCGAAACGGCCCCTTCAATTTCTGATTTGGCTATTTGTGCTCAGACTGGTTGCCACGTCAACAGCCTTCGCTGAAGAAATCCTCGCCACTCAATTTCGGCGCCCGGTGGCGCTTGTCGTCTCGCAGGACGGGAACCGGATTGCGATCGCGAATCAACGTAGCGGCACAGTTTCCCTCGTCGATCTGCACGAAAAGAAAGTCGTCCTGGAAACAGCGATCGGAAAACGACTGTCCGATCTGATCGTGACTCGCGACACGCGGCAACTTCTGGTGACCGATGAAGAGACGCATCAGTTGATCGCCGTCTCATTCTCGCCCACAGGTTACAAGGTCGAAAAGCGTCTTACAGTCAGTCCTTATCCCGTAAGTATTAAGCTCAGCGAAGAGGGAACATACGCATTTGTCGCTTCGCTCTGGTCCAGAACAATCACGATTGTGAACTTGAATGCCTGGCTCGACGAGGGTGAAACACCGCTCCCTGCGGTTGAACGACAGATCCGCTTGCCTTTCGCGCCACGAGAGATGCTGGTTCTGAATGCGGGTGATCAACAAGCAAAGATTCCGTCGTTGGACGACGCGCGATTAAAGCTGCTCGTTGCTGATGCCTTTGGGTCCCGACTGGCGGTGATTGACCCGGAATCGGGACAAATCGATTCCGTCCGCGAGATCCCGGCACACGCCATTCGCGGCCTGCGTCTGCATCCAACAAAATCGCACCTGGTGATCTCGCACCAGGTGCTGAGCCGACTGGCTCAGTCGACGTTTGATGACGTTCACTGGGGGAGCTTGATGACTAATGTCCTGCGAACCGTGGAATTGTCAGACGTACTTGATCCCAAAGCCGATCTCTTGAAACACAGCGTTCTGCAATATCTGGGTGGTCCCGATCGCGGGGCTGGCGATCCCGCAGGATTTGTCATGATCTCCAATGGGCTGACGGGACTCGCACTCAGCGGAACCGACGAATTGATGTTGCTTGACGAGAACAACGTCTACGGTGGCAGAGTCAACACGGAGAGCTATCCGACTTCAGTCGCCACCGGGCCGGATGGCAAGCATGCATACGTGTTGAATACTCTCAGCGGTTCCGTCTCCATCATTCAACTTGCGGGACCGATTCTTGTGGGGACCATCACGCTCGGTCTGCAGCCTGATCTGACCCCCGCCGATCGCGGCGAACGGCTGTTTCACAATGCGAAACTGTCGCACGATGGCTGGTTCAGTTGTTCCAGTTGCCATGTGCAAGGTCACACTAACGGATTACTGAACGACAACATGACCGACGGAACATTCGGAACCGCAAAACGAGTGCTGACGCTTCGCGGGGTTGCCGAAACCGCTCCCTATTCCTGGACGGGACGGTTCAAAACGTTAAGCGATCAGATCGCACACTCCGTCAAATCAACGATGCAGGGTAATCCGCTCACCGACGAAGAAACGAGCGACCTGGAAGCCTATATGAAATCACTGCCGCCACCCCCTGCCCTGGGGAGCGACGACAAACTCGCTGTCGCTCGCGGTGCGGCCATCTTTGAAGCTCAGAATTGTCGCAACTGCCATACTCAACCAGTTTTCACCACCGCCAAGA
Organism: uncultured Schlesneria sp.; assembly: GCA_903858935.1. Classification (GTDB taxonomy): domain Bacteria; phylum Planctomycetota; class Planctomycetia; order Planctomycetales; family Planctomycetaceae; genus Schlesneria. The sequence goes on from CAIOKO010000087.1 coordinate 9,356, forward strand.
TCGTGGACGTCGGGCTAAAAGATGAACAGGGCGCGTCCAAGTTCAACCCCCCGTCACTTCGAGGAGTCAGCCAGAGCGCTCCGTACTTTCATGATGGTCGGGCAAAAAGTCTGGAATCCCTCTTCACACAGTTCCGTCACCAGCTCAACGGCAAACTTTCCAGCGAAGAGATTGCCGATCTGATCGCTTTTTTGAACAGCCTTTGATCAAACGTCGGACACACCACACGCTCTCGTTATCATTTCACGGAATGAATGCAGCAGCGCGGGCAATACCCGTAACGCAATGGGAGTGCGAGGCTCCTGCCTCGCCCCCGTGGACTTTCTTCGCGGTACACGAAGAAGCCACCCGTTAGTAGTGCGAAGATTTACATCGTCGACGTCACATCGCCTGCTGCGATTCTGATAGCCTATTATCTGGTATCTTGGGCTGACCTGTATTTGCAGTGACAATAGCAATCACGATGGAATCGACGACAATCGCAATCTGTTGGATGAAGACTCTTTAAAACCTGACATGCAAGATTCGAATAATGTATAAAAAAAACAATCGCCCGCTTTTGATGGCAATGGCCGCAATGACACTCAGCGGATGTGGTGTCAAAGTCGATGTCAACATGCCGACTCCACCGAGCGTTCAAGTTGCGGTGGGTTCCACAGAAAAAGATACGCCACCCCAAAAAGCGGCAGCTGAAGAAGGGGATTTAAAGCCGGAGCCTCCAAAGCGCGAGAACTCTGCTCCTGTAACCGGACAGCCAGGTCGCACCGTGAACCCGCCAGATGTCTCGGCACCTGAATCACGGAAAAAACCAAGCGCCGAACAGATCGCAAAATGGGGAATTCTCACCTATGAACCTCTGCGGCTGATCGTTTGTAACGATGGCTTTGCAGATCCTGCCGTACAAAGTCTGGCGATCAGCCCAGATGGAAAGTGGTATGTCCTGGGAGGGACCAAGCTCACGCTATGGAACACGAAAGATGCAGAGTCAAGTGCTGATTTGCTTGCAAAATATCAACAGGACGAAGTCAAACGCCCCATTCGCTCAGTCGCATTCTCACCCGATGGTCAATGGATTGCGAGTGGTGACCAGGAGGGACACTTGCGCATCTGGGCAATTGACGATCAACGTGAAATAATCGCAACCAAAGCCCACTCGGGTCATCTGACTCAAGTTGCGTTTTCTCCCAATTCGCTCCTGCTGGCCACGACAAGTTATTCCGGCGACGTTCACGTATGGAAATTGCCAGAAGGGAAAAAACTCAAAAGCCTGAAAATGGACGCACAAGAGATTTCTCGAATCGTCTTTCTTACTGACAGCCTATTAGCCTCGGCCGGAAGTGAGGCCGGTATCTGGAATATCGAAACCGGCAAAAAAGAAACGCCGTTAACGACGAAATACTTAAGGGGACCTGCTTTAGGTTTATCGCGAGATCACAGCACTCTCGCATTCAATGATCCAGACTCGAATGTCCAACTGTGGGATGTGCAGAACTCCCGATTAACGGGATCGACCTTGCGCGGTGCCAGCGCGACGCTTATTGCTTTTTCGCAAGACAGAAAATGGATTGCGACTTACGCGTCGGATTACCTCATTCGAATCTGGGATGCCGCGACGGGCCATGTTGTTCAGGTAATCGATTCAGATGGTGGCCGAACTTCTGATATGGAGTGGCTTCCCGACAGCAACGTATTGATCATCGCCTCCGAACAAGGACGTGTTCGCATCTGGGGTACCGCTGATGCGTCAAAGTCCCTGGGAGTACCTGCGATACAAATGCCGACCCTGGAATCAATATCCAAGACCCCTCAAAGATCCCTGTCTTCTGCTCAATTTCAGCGCGTGATTGATCTTCGGTCGTTTCCGCGTCTGCCAGGTGCCGTGTTGCAGTGGAGTAATTACGGGATGTGTGCCTATGCTGTTAACGCATCACAGAAGGAAGCAGAGCTTTTTTATCGTTACGTTCTGGAGAACTCGGGCTGGACGGAAGTCGCACCGCAGACCGCGCAGCCGGGGTTGATTTTTCGTAAGGATGATTGCGAATTAAATGTTTCGTTCGCTCCAGCGACTCCGGGGCCGTCCGGCCCTGAAGCAGACCAACTACAGGTCAGCCTTCACTTCGCAGGCAACTATGATGTGAGATGGCTTCCCAAGTTCTCGGAAACTGACTCAAAAACTGCGTGGAACTCGTTTTCATTGGTTTCTTATCGTACTCAAGCCGACATTACCGATGTTGAAGTTGCCTTACTGAAACAATTTCATGACGCCGGTTGGACGGCCTATTCCCGGCTCGCATCTTCGAGTAGCGATGACCCGAAATCTCGGATGTTTTCAATGCTGCAAGGGGGAAGCGAGTTGATCGTTTCCATCGGCCACCCTGCTGATTCGACCAGGGAACTGTTTGTCCAAACGAGCGTGAGCGTGTCGAATAACTCATTGCCAATCCCTCCCGACGCTGGGTGGATTGAATTTGACTCATCATCCAATTTGCAACTCGTCGCCAACACTAAGATGGACCTGCAGGAAACAACGAATTTCTTTGACTTACAAATGGAAGCAGAAGGCTGGTTGCCACGGGAAACGGGAAGGAACTTTAAGGAAGATCGAGCATGGCTGACATATATCCGCGGACAGCAGGATGTCGTTCTTCGTCTGACGACGTTGCCCAGCGGCAGAACGAGAATTGTTGTTGGAGATGCTGCGAGGTCGTCCTGGCAGCTTCAGAAACCTGACGAATCGAGTGAAAAAGCGGATTCGTCATCGATCGAAGCAGCCGATTTGAAATTGCCAAAGGGTGCGACGGCAATTTCGTTCAATGTCGATCAGAAGAACATTAAGTATGAAGTCGCCGACGCGACACCAACCATGCTGGGTGAGCAATTTATCACTCAGATGGAATCCCTGAAATGGAAACTCGAAAGCGCCGGTGTTAGAAGCGATGAATACGTCTTCATCACATTTTCGAAAGCGAAAGCCGAGATCCAATTACGTGCTCGCGCCGATGGCAAAAAATCGACCGCGATGATCAGCGGTGACGGACTACTTTGGACAAAACCTTTGCCGACACCACCCGTACGGACCTCATATGAAACCTGGCTACGACGAAACCACAAAGAGGCTAGCCTTGAACACCTTGATGAGTTTTCCAGGGAAATGCACAAACTCCCCATCGGGACCACACCGTAACATTTTTTAATAAAACACACCCCACCGCCCCTGCGTTGGTGATTAACGGGCCTTTGCCCTGGTGGTATGCATGATGCTGTATGCCGGTCAAGATGTGCTCCTGCTGGCGCACAGGCCCGATTCGACCGCCGCAAGGGTGATGGGGTTTCGCCCGATTTTCCGATCGACTTATTCACTGCATTGTCATTCGGTGCCACAATAACAGGTTACCGTTTAGTTCTGATGAGTTCGGCGATTTCGTCACAAAGCTGCGCTGCTACTTTGACGACTTAAGCGATTCTAAGAGGACGGGCACAATCGCATCAGCCAGCTTTCGTTGGCCCTCGGAATTCGGGTGGCAAAGGTCTGTCGTCCATCCGCCGATATCGGTTCCATTTGCTTCTGCGTCGGACCAGATCTGAAAATGATCCACCAATGGGACTTTTTCCTTAACGGAAACTTCGCGGCAGGCAGATAGATAGATGGACAACACACCATTCGGATCTTCACCGACACCGTTCTTGGCGGATTTCCCCCAACGCGGCGGTGTCATCAAAATTGGAATCGCCCCCGCCATGCGTAATTTCTTGACGATTTGTGTCAAGTTGTTTCGATATTGTTCTATTGTCAGTCGCGGTGCGATTGCTTCCTTATCGTGATAGCTGTCATTCGTACCGTACATGATTGTCACAATTGTCGGCAGATGTGACTCGACATCTCGTTCGAGTCTCATCAGGGCTTGATTGGTTTTCTCTCCTCCAATCCCAACGTTGATGGTCTCTGCATTAATCCCGCGCGCCCTTAAGTCTGCCCCCAACATCCAGGCAAACGTCTCCATCGGTCCGACGCCGGGTCTGACAGCCTTTGTGATCGAATCTCCCAAGGTGACAATTTTTACGGAAGGCCCACCGACGGTCATCAATGAGTTCACCTTTGACCATTTGACCCTGCCAACCCACGTCGTACCATCCGCTCCGCGCGGATGTTTCTGACCGTTGACGATGAACTCGGAATCGGTAACCCACGATTCGTCCGGTGTTATATTCGAGGCCCCGAAGTTACCCAGCATCACCCCTCGTTCAGGCAACAGGATTTTTTCGGTTTGTCGCATGACTCGAAGTTTGTCGGTATCGACTTGAGCCAGAAAAATTGGTGCACGATTGCGGGCGATGTGATCGTTGTTCGCTCCCCGGCGGGTATAGCTCAGGAACAATCCGTCACTATGGACCAGCCAGTGGGCTTGAGTGTTGTAGCTGCCAAGTTCGGAACCGTCGTCGAACAACCATGGTGTGGCGGCCGCGTAATTCAGGCCGTCTTCACTCACTGCAACATACGCTCGTGCATCATTTCGAAGAGTCAAATAATATTTGCTGCGAGAGTAAGCCAATGACGGTTCATAAAGGCCTCGTCCACCAGCGATTGTCATTTCATTGCCATGTCGAACGTACTTCAACTTGTCACCATCGAAGGCGAGTTGCAGAATGGTCGTCTGGTATTCCCGTTCACCTGGAACGGTGACGTAGACCGGCACAAGCAGTGTACCATCCTCCTTGATCACCGATTGCACGCATCCAGGGGCCAATGTGCGAAATTTTCCGCGTTGTTCGGGTGTGAGTTCGAGATTTCGCCAGACAGTCCATTTATTGATCCCGGGGTCGTAGACCGTGTATGCGAAGTCATATGAGCCTGGTTTATCGAGCAGCGCCACTCCTTTTTCGTTGTAGCGAACTTGAATTCCCCATGCGATCAGCTTTCCCGTCCTGGCATGCCATTGCGGTGTGACATCCGCCACGGCAATCACGACGTTCTCATTCCCCACTTCCTTTCGCCAGGCGAGTTCCGCAATCTCTAACGGTCCGTTCCACGACTTCCCAAGGTCATCGGACCTCATCATCCACAATCCAGAATAGTAATCATCAGCGATGAGATGCTTTTGAATCGTCATTATGACTGCCGGTTGACCCTCTTTTCCCAGCCCGGGAATCGCCGTTGCTCTCGGATGGAACCAGCAGAATTTCGGATTCAGTTCCTGCAAAGCAACGGTCGGTTGGACCTCAAAGTTAACTTGTTGCGCGTTGGATTCTGGCAATAAAGAAAACAGCACAATCAAGCAAAGGAAGATTTTGAGCAGTGAGTGCATTCGGACGCTTTCCAATGGAATCGAAGTGTTTAACTGCTGCATCGAATGACAAATGGGCTGACCTCACATCATAAAAGCAGGCTGCGATATGCGATTGAATCCCGAGGGCGTTGGGAACGACGATCACTGCAAAAGTGTCAAAGGGTTTACGCGAGTCTTAAGCGGTAATTCAACAGGCCCACCGACGCGATGCGATTCAAATATCGCGACTATCATTTCGACGATCGCTCGGCTATCTTCCGCCGAACATTTGGGAATACGATCCTGTTTGATACATTCGAGTAGATCTGTGATCGCCGCAATGTGGCCACCTTCGTATGAACCATCGGCCCGAGTCTCTGGCTTGCCAACTCCCGCAGACGTGATCGGTTCCCATGACTTGCCGCTTCGGCCAAGAGACCAGCTTGAATCATGGAGAATATAACCTTTTGCGAGATAGCCACTTTCCATCTCAATGATTCCTTTGGAACCAAAGACCTGAATTGCAAACCGGGAAGGATTACCTGCCATACCGCGACGGGATGCGAAGTGTCCGAATGCTCCGCCGGGAAAAGTGTAAGTTGCCTGGATGTTGTCGCCTGCTAAGGGACCGATTCCCTCTGCTCCCATGACGACATCCGCTTTCGTAATCTTGTGGCCTTGATACGTCACAAGAGACGAACACGACGTCGGACTGCCGCCAGCGAGGGACCGCATCAGCCCAAACACGTGCGACCCAAGCACCCACAAGTCCTCACCGCCGCCACGTTGATCTTCCTTTCCGCGTGCTCGCAGTTCTAAGACGTCGCCGATCTCGCCCTTCTTAATTAACGACTGAACGACACCAAGCACCGGGGAATACTGGCTGATGTGAGCGATCGCCAGTTTAAGATTCTTTGCCTGCAATGCTTTGATTGCCGCTTCACACTCGGTAAGTGTCGGGCAAAAAGGTTTTTCCATATAGATGTGGCAACCCGCCTGGGCCGCGGCGAGAATCATGTCGCGATGCTGATCGATCCACCGCGGGCAAATTGCAACGACATCGAGCTGTTCCTTGGCAAGCATCTCTCGATAGTCAGAGTATGTCCGCTGGGGATTGCTGCGTTTGCTGGCGGCTTCACGTCCGATGTCGTGCTCATCAGCCAGGGCGATGATTTCCACATTGGGAATCTTAGTGAACGCAACATCAACACCATGACCATAATCCCCCTTACCTGTCGCACCAATGATCCCGACGCGAATACGTTTTTCTTCTGCCGCACGCGCCGGTCGACTCCACTGTGATGCCAACACGAAAGAAGCGGCAGCGGCAGAACCTCCCTGTAAAAACGTTCTACGAGATTGGAATTTCATGAACGGTCTCCTCTAAAGAAAGTGTTTTGATCGGGTAACCGTTCACGGGCCGAGGAGTGACGCATTTTTGTGGTGTAAAATACAAAACTCATTTGCTATTCCTGATCTCATTCATGGTTTGCCCATAAAAATGGGTACTTCCCCCTGCACTGCCCGTCACCGGTTAAGTGAAATTGGTCATCAATCGACGTCGTTTCGAAGGCAAGACTTATCAGCGATGGCATTTGTCAGCCTGATGATGTCCCAGATCGCACTTCTGAAACGCGGTTCTCAAAGCCTACGGCTTATTAATAACACATTCAATCAGTAACGCGGCTTGAACTGGAATCGATCGATTCAGTGTTAACACTCGCGTTGAGATGTTGATCACAAATCTATTACGACGGGAAAACGACAGACCAGTAACCGGTGACATACCGCATCGCGTTTGATCGCGAAAACAATTGGAAAAGTTCAATCCACGGGCATTGGTGACGGAGCGGGCGTATCCGAAGCGGGGGCCGGTGGTGACGGTATTGATGGAGGGGGGGCGGGAGATTCAGGATTCTCCTTTGTTGTGTACAAGTTCATCACGCTCCCATACTGCGAGAACTTGTAACGACCCGCCGACAAATTGTATTTGACGGTTTGGCCATTGAGGTTCGTTTCGATTGTCCAGACACGATCGTTGGTGAACTTCTGAAGTGTACCGGGCTTCATCGTATACGTCGCGCTGTTGAGCGCGTATTGAACGTCCTTCGTGTTCGTTGGCGGGCTGAAGATCACGATTTGGCCATTGTCAAACGTCGCTTGTGGAGGCGCCGGGTTCACCTTGGGAGCCGTGGCAATCTGAATGCGTCTGAGATCGATTAAATTTGAGTCAGCCTGCTGTCGATTGGGGGAGGAAACATAGGTTGACTGAGGGCTTACGGAGGGGACATAGATCGGCTGGTTAATCACCGGTGGAACATAGATCGATGGAGCGTAAAGTCGAGTCGAATAGATCGGGGTTTGGAAATAGGAATAATTCGGTTGATTAAAAGTCGAATAAATCGGCTGCGCGTAGTTAAAGGGACTGATGCCGCCATAGAATCCGTAGGGGTTTCCGAAGCCCCCTCCAAACCCGTTTGAATATCCGATTCCGAAACCATAGTTTCCAAATCCACCAACCGGGTTCCCGCCGAACGTTCCGTTAATGGGGGTAAACCCATTTCCCGGGTAATAACCACCATTCCAGCCACCGATTTGTCCATGCGCGTCACGGCCAGTCAGTCCGCCAATGATGCACACGACAGTTAAGAACCATTTTGGCGACATTAATTGAAACATCTTTAATCCTCCTCAGCATTCGTCGTCGCCAGCAATTCCGTCGCAATTCATATTGTTGAATTGGGTCGGTCACGTACGCTCATTTTTACTAACCGGAAAGACATCGAGGCTCCCCACCACCAATCTAAGGCTGTCACTCGGGCGATCGCAAGGTCGTCCTTGCATTCTACAACCAAATTTCAAATTGTGGATCTCGATCGGGAAGCCTCGCATCGACTTTGCGAATTGAAAGACAACGCGAGATCTGGATTAAAACCTCCAACATCTGGTATTTCACATGGCACCTAAATCAGTTTAAATCGACCGGCCCATCCCAGGACCACTGTGCGAGTGGAAGGCCGTCAGGGATCCTGTCTGATTTCAGCGGGTACGATGACATTGTCTGATTTGCCCAATGAAAGTAGGCGATCAGTGTCGATCTCAGGCGTGGGTCGCCCGAAAGGCCGACGTCTTCGAGGGCCTGAGCGAAACAGGCTTCCGCTCGTTCGTCCATCTCACGATGCTCGCCGTTTCCCGAATGCATTCGAACCACGATCGACTCATTGCCCATCGAATCGGTGTACTCCGCTGGTCCGCCGAGTGCCTCGGCCCAGTAGGCAGCGAGTCGCTCCGTGTGCTGAAGGTGGAATCCGTACGAGAAGGCATGGCTCACAATCGGATCGGCAAGGCACCGAGTATGCCAGGCATGTGCCAGATCGAGAATGGCCTGTCGCCCCCCTGCCGCTTCGTAAATTGTCTGTGACATTTGCAGATCATCCGATAAAGCAGGTTTTCGAATCGCCGAATCTGCGTTACAAATCTGCTACACAATATACGTTCCCAATCAAAATCGCGGAACGAATCCTAATGGAATTTGACGAGGGTTTTCCGATGGATGAAGCGCCCATGAAATTGGTATCAGAGTTTGATCAGGCGGCGGCGGTGAAACTCGTGCTTGAATTGATGGCCGTTCCCGGGCGAAGTAAACAGGAAGGCCGAGTCGTCGAATTGATTCGTTCGAAACTACTTGAGGCGGGCGCCACGTCATCGAACATCACCATCGACAAGTCGACTCAAGAAATTCCTGGCGGTGGCGAAGTTGGAAACCTGATCGTCAATCTTCCGGGAACAAAGAAGGGACCTCGACGGCTGCTGATGGCACACCTCGATACCGTGCCGATCTGTGTGGGATGCCAACCAAAACTGGAAGCGGATGTCATTCGATCGACTGATCCGTCGACGGGCCTGGGTGGAGACAACCGAGCGGGTGTCGCGGTGGTCCTGACAGCAGCGCTGGAACTGCTTCGACAGAAGCGACCTCATCCACCCATCACACTATTCTTTCCCGTCCAGGAAGAAATCGGTCTCTACGGTGCGAGATTCGTCACCGCGAACAAACTTCGGTCACCCGAACTCTGCTTCAATTGGGACGGGGGAGATCCCGGAAATGTGATTATTGGTGCCACAGGTGATTACGCGATTGAAATTGAAATCGAGGGACTTGCCAGCCACGCGGGAGTTCATCCTGAACGAGGAATCAATGCAATCGTCATCGCCTCATTGGCAATTTCGGATCTCACCCAAAACGGTTGGCATGGCTTAATCGAAAAGGGGAAGCACCGAGGGACAAGTAACGTGGGCATTGTGAATGCTGGCGAAGCAACAAATGTTGTCACGCCGAAACTGTCGCTAAAAGCCGAGGCTCGAAGTCACGACCCCGTCTTCCGCAAAAAGATCGTGGAAGCCTACCGAAAAGCATTCGTGAAGGCGGCCAAATCACTGAAGTCAGCCAACGGGAAATCCGGGCGCGTCAACTTCAACGCAGAACTCAAGTACGAATCCTTCCGTCTCGATCCAAAGGAAGCGGTCGTCTCGATTGCTAAATCGGCTATTGAGCGGGTTGGTTTGACCCCTGAACTTTGTGTTGGAAATGGAGGACTCGATGCCAATTGGATGACAGCCCATGGATTACCAACGGTGACACTTGGTTGCGGCCAGCGAGACATCCACACTGTGAAAGAGTGGCTGCACGTGCCGAACTTTCTGCAAGGTTGCCAAATTGGTTTGCTGCTGGCGAGTGGAGAGGTTTGAAGCGACGATTCTGCTGATACCGATTATCCCGATCCTGGGGATGATCAAATGAAATGAGCAAATTCACAACGGATTCGATCGATTTTCAACGGGACCACTGAAAAAACGTTGAAATCGAATTTGCTCATTTGTACTGTGTCCATAACCGAACACGTGCCGGGAGCTGACGCATTTTCATCACGAGAAACGGCAAACCCTGATGAGCAAATGACATCGGATTCATCGTTTGCCGATGAACGTAGGTCTGGCCCCCTGCCTTGCCCGTGAACGGTGAAACCGTACCCAATGGTCGCGTTCGCCGGTTTGAACTCATCAGAAATTTGATTGGCGGAAATGATCCAATGGAACTTCCGAACGAGCCAACAAACGCGACAAACGACTCCGACCAGGGTCTTACCAAACCGACGTTGTCGGCAGACCCTTTGCCAGAAACAAACTCGGGAGATGTCTATCAGGCACAATTGACCGATGAGCCATCCTACGCAGTTGCCAAAAGTCGCAATGACTCTCCTCCGCATGAATTAGAGGCGGGCGATTTTTTACCACCGACGATTGATATCAGTCCTGCGGCTTGTCCACATTACAGCTTATATCCTGCATTGAGTGTGGCCGTGGCCGGCTTCCTGGGTGGCATTCTCGGTGGCTCGCTGGCCATGGCACTCAACTATTGGGTGCTTCGGCGTCGCATGACAGCAATCTGTGTGCTGCTGGTTGGTACCGTGATGTCATTTATTCTCATCAGGCTTGCCGACGATCTTCCCGGCGAATGGATCGTTTGGGCACTTGTCGCGTCGGCCGTAACCGGTGCTGCAGCCAAGGTGTTTCAAGGACATCTCGTAAGCCAACATCAATCTGAAGGGGGAACTTTAGGGTCCGTTTTCGGCGCGTTCGGCTTGGGACTTCTCGGAAGCATCATGGGCGCTGGACTCATGATTGGGATTGTTGACTTCGAATCGCTGCCACAAAGTCCACTGGGAACCCGCATCGCGTTCGGACGGAGCGGCGAGATTTATTACTCGAATGATGTAACCAGAAATGAGGCCCAGCAACTTGGGGAATATCTCAAGAACGACAAATGGTTTGAAGAAGGTACAAGTCACAGCGTCATTCTCGCCAAAAGTGGTTCTGACTTTTTGATTTCGGTTTTCTATGAAAATGGCGTCTGGGATGATCAGGAATTGTTGAAATTCTACGAAAGCTATGCATCCCGACTGTCAGGCGACGTGTTCGATGGTAAACCGGTTCAGTTCTTGTTCCGAAAAAGTGACAACAATCAGGTCATGCATCGTCTGGCTGCAAAGACGGGCGTCTCGCGGGGCGAGTTTCGAAAGCATTTGCACGCCGCAGATCTCGCGATTCAGTCAATGAATTACGCGGAGACCGAACGCCATTATCGTGCCGCTGTAGAAGAGGCGGAAAAACACGAGTCTCTGCGAGTCGAGTTAGTCCGGAGCCTCAATAATGTCGGTCGCTATCGATTGGTTCAGTCGATCACCGATGACGTTGATTCCTGGTTCCAGCGCGCCATCGAAATTGGCAATATCGCATGCGGACCAAATTCCTATGAAGTTGGCTATGCGCTCGACGGACTTGGTGACTGGGAACAGTTACGCGGTAATCTGCCGGAAGCGGAAGAATTCTATCGACGCGCATTGTCAATCCGCAAAACGCTCGGCGTTAGTCACCGGGATGATCATCTTCGAACTCTCGAGTCTCTGATCGACGTATTGATTTCTCAAGAGAAAATCGTACCAGCCGAAGTGCTACAGAAGCATCTGGTAACTCTTGCCGAGGGGACCTCGGGAATTGGTTCTACCCAGGTGGCATGCCACATGAGCCGACTCGGCTGGTTGCAATGCAAGACAGGTCGACTCGTCGAAGCAAAAGAGACGCTGACAGACGCTTTAAAGAGTATGGAGAAGCTTCCAGAAAAGAATGAATATGAACATTGGATTTGCTTATGGCGGCTGGGATTTATTTGCCACGCTTTTGGCGAAGAGGAGACCGCGGAAAAACACCTGCGCCGCGGAATCGATTTGCTGCGGGATTCAGATCGGACTAGCAAACTTCTGAGAGCAAGTTTCAGTTCATTGCTGGCGGAAGTGCTGGTGAAACAGGCTCGGTATGACGAATCAGAACTGCTCTTTCGTCAGGTTCTGGAAATCCAGGAGCAAGAACGAGGGCCCGCACACGTCGATGTCGCAGATTGCCTTGGTCACCTGGGAGCGCTTGGCTCGATTCAGGGGCATTACGCCGAAGCGGAATCTCAACTCAAACGCGCGATTGACCTCTTTGAGAAATCGGCCCAACGCGACCTGCAACGAGGGCGTTTGGCCGATTGTCTTTTCGGGCTTGCCCTATTGTATCACACGCAAGGACGATACGAAGACGCTGAACCTCTCTATCGAAAAGTCATCACGATTCGCGAAGCGGTGCTCGGAAGCGATCATTACGAGGTGGCGGTCGCTCTGGGGAGTTTCAGCAAGTTGTACTCCGATCGCGGCGACTATGTCTCTGCAGAACGTCTGGCTCGCCAATCTCACAACCTCCTGGAAAAGACCCTGGGAACGACGCATCCATTCCTCGTCAGATCGCTTCACCGACTGGCACTGGCCCAGGACGGACAGCGAAAGCTACGCGATTCAGAAGAAACCCTTCGTCGAGCATTGGAAATTGGTGAAACGAGCCCAGGTGCCGATCCGCTACAAATTGCTGAAGTTAAAAATACGCTGGCAGCCAACTTCCTGCAAAGGTCACGACCAGAGGAAGCCGAACCACTTCTTGAACAAGCCATCGCGAGTTTTGAGGCGATCCTCGGGCCAGATCACCCAGGCCTTTCCGGACCATTGAACAATCTCGGACTCATTCTTTCCGAACGTGGCGAATTATTAAAAGCCGAAAAATGTCTTGCTCGCTCATTGAAATTGGCTGAACTTCAAGTCGGCTCGGACCATCCGTATTTACTGAATACTCTGTACAACTATGAATCGGTTCTTCGCCAACTGAACCGAAACAACGACGCGGACGAAATCGAGCGTCGCAGGGATGCCATTCAATCGAAAGGGGTTCCCCAAGAAATCAAAGTCAAATCCAAGCCCGTGGTTTTGTGACTTTTCATTGACGATCTCGATTATGTTTGTCAAAACGGTTGTCTCTGTGTGTCCTGAAGCTGAAGATCGACAACCGACGTCCAATAAACAAAAAGAGAAAACGATGGCTGAATCATTCAATCAGTCGAGGATGAATCGATGTGTTCGAATTCAGCAATCGATCCTGGAAAACTGGCAGCGGACCACCGTTTTCGAATACACGGTGCGAGCAACAGAACCGATTGAAGGATTGTCGTTACCAGAGTTGCGGCTGCAGTACTTTTCGGTCGGAGTGAAAGACGATTTGACGGACCTCCCCTTCACCGACACGCTCGTCGTTTTTTCGATGATCAGCCAGGCGATCGCCGCCTTAAAAGCGAAGGTTGCGGCCAAGGAAAAAGAAGGTCAAATCCGGTTCTCGATCACGACAGATTTTCCTGATGACGTCGCGACACAAATGCTGTCGCAAATGAAGATCGAGACCCCGTTCGACGAATCACAATTCTTGAAGATCGAATCACCGGCTTGATGCAAGGCTTCTGGGGCTGACGTTGCTTAACAAGTTGCCCTGAAACGAAAAACGCGTTTCAGTTGCGAAACCTGACTTCCGGGAACACCTGCAAAATGTCTTTCAATGCTACTGCTCGACTCGCTTTTTTCGCCACGTGTTTGTTATGCCGTGTCGTTACTGCGGGGGCAGACTACGTTGTGGTTGTTTCCCAGGCGACCAGCAACGATCCCGCGTGGAATCACGTTGTTGAAGAACTCGTCGACAAACATCGGGCGGAAGTCGTCGTCTATGAAAAGCACGTGAATGAAGCGTTGCCCGCTTTACGGAAAACGTTTCCTCGCTATGCCTGCTTCGTTGCGACCAGCAAAGAGGCGAGTCGTCAGATGGTCGCTGATGTCCATCGACTGACACGGAAGCTCGATGATGATCCGTATACCGACATATTTTGGGGAATCCTGACCGGTTATGACGCGGCCAATGCACTGGCGATTGCCAGGGAGCGAGAGCCTCTCGTCATCCAACGAGTCACGTCTGGTACGGAGTTGGCAATGGAGTGCGTCGCGGAAGGGGTTTGGTACAGCGAACTGCAGAAAAATCGGATGGTGCATAAAGCACGAGGCGAAAAGGAGAAGCAGATCGATGGGCCGAATGATACGACGGCGGCCCTTGTGGCCTCACTGACCGAAGGTAAGACGGATTTGTTTGTCACATCGGGTCACGCGACGGAACGCGACTGGCAAATTGGTTTTCGTTATCGCAACGGATCGTTTCAATCGAAAGGGGGAGAGCTTTTCGGTGTCGATACTCAGGGGAAAACGATTCCGATCCTTTCGAGTAACCCCAAGGTCTATTTGCCGATCGGAAACTGCCTGATGGGACACATTGATGGCCCTGACGCGATGGGACTCGCGTTTATGAAGAGTGCGGGAGTGCGCCAGATGGTGGGTTACACAGTACTCACGTGGTACGGCTATGCAGGCTGGGGATGCCTGGATTACTTCGTCGAACAACCGGGGCGTTATACGTTTGTCGAATCTTTCCTTGCCAATCAGCATGCGTTGATCGAGCGATTGGAGACACATTTTCCCGACATCAGCAGTCTGGATAGTGCTCCGGGTACGACTTTACGGATGAAGTTTGAACTGTCGGATGCCGCGAAGAAATCAGGACTCACTGTTCAGGATGGCCTTGGTTTGCTGCATGATCGGGACGTCATGGCAATATACGGCGATCCGGCGTGGAGCGCAAAACTGGCACCCGGCAAACTGTCTTACGAGCAAACCCTGACGGAAGTCGCTCAAGGGCTCTTTTCATTAGACATCAAGCCGCTGGCTGGCAACAAGTCGTTTGAACCCGTGAACACAAACGGGTCGCAACGGGGGTGGCGACCATTCGTGCAATATCTTCCCAGACGTGTTAAGGACATCGAAGTCATTCAGGGACAAGATCTCTCGCCATTGATCACGGATGATTTTGTGCTCGTCCCTAACCCCAGAGTCTGCGATCCCGACAAAACCTATCGGGTATTATTCAAAGCGACTGACGTTCTTCAATCGCGGTAAATTCGGCTGATATTGTGTGTCGCTGAGGATGGTTCGGGCTGGTGCGAAGGCCCATTAAGCACCGCCGCAGGGGCGGTGGAGTTTCGTCGGATCGCCGCAAATCTTGCCTTCGTGAATTACTGTTGTTAGTGAATTGAATCACTAACCCAACAATTCACGTTCGTATTGCGAGATTTTTTCGACACGTCGTTCGTGCCGGCCCCCTTCAAAGGGAGTGTCGATCCAGGTTTGGATCATGCGCGGCATGGATGCCGTGGCGATCAGGTCTACGGAGAGGCACAGAATATTCGCGTTGTTGTGACTTCGACTAATCTGAGCCGAAAGGACGTCATGACAAAGTGCCGCACGAATTCCTCGGATTTTGTTCGCGACGATGGTCATTCCGATTCCTGTACCACCGATGAGGATTGCTCGATCGACTTCGCCACTCGCAACGGCTCGCCCCGCTTTCGCAGCATAGTCAGGGTAGTCGCACATTTCGTCGGTCGATGGACCGAAATCCAATCCCTCATGATGAAGCTCACGTACAAGAGAAAGAATTTTATCTTTGGCCTTGTATCCTCGGTGTTCGCTGGCGACGGCAATTTTCATAATTCGAGTAGACCACAGTTTCGATTGACTTGGAATATCACTATCCTTCGGATATCCGAAATCATATTTCTTTCTGGGATTACCTGACAGGCCAGTCGGAAATCTGTCTGGTCACGGCGGAGACTCGACATTCCAAAGAGGGTATCGTGGGTTTGACGAATTCAAATGGCGAAAGGGTTACCCTCCTCGGCATTCCATCAGCTTTCAACACTTCTTTGATCAGGCGGTAAACGATCCAAATGACGAGATTGGCTATGAAGCTCATCGTTCTTTTTCCGATTCTCTTTTCACTCACTGTGCCAGTCCTCGGCGATGATTTTGCTAAACTAGCAACACTTCTAGCATCACCGCTCGAACATGGAGGAGTCATTACGATTCCGCCTGGCGACTACGATCTCGATGGACAGAAGCCTCTGCCACTGGCCTCGCATCTGACCATCAACGCCTATGGTGCACGGTTTCATTTTCCAAAAACACTCGGTGATAAGGCACGGGTCGTTCTGTTTTCGGGGGAAAACATCAGCGACTTACGCTGGTTTGGTGGACACTTCACCGGACACGTTTTCGACCCGGCGAAGGCGGACAATTCTTGGGAGCCTAATTCCAATTCGCGAGGTCTTGTGATTTCGACGACGGTCGGCGGACGAACGGAAAATCTGACATTTCGCGACATCACATCCGACGGGCTTTCTGGTGCTGTTATCACCGTATCAGGTGCCGCGAAAAAAGGGAGTGAACGTGAAATTGAGACGTACGCGCGTAATGTCATCATCCAAAATTGCGTGCTTGAACGAAGTGGAAAGTTCATGTGGGACTACGGCTACCTGTGGCAGATCACAGTCTGGCCCGAGGACTACAGCGAAGCAGAACGAGCGATTGCGGCCAGATATTTTCGGAACGACCTCGTGCGCGGACCGGTTCGAATAGATTCCGGCGATGATCGAGTCCGGTTCGATAACACTCCGCCCCTACCGGTTTCGCAAAAGCGAGAGGCATCTGAGGCCGAGCGAGGTCATGATGCGGTTTGCTTCTACGGAGATACGTTGCCATCTAACATCGTTCGTGGAAAACGCTATTTCGTCGTCGAGAGCAAGCCAGATTTTCTACGTATTGCCGAAGCGCCTGGGGGTGAAGCGATTCGATTCGCCAGTTCAGCGGGTCCTCAAACGAGACTGATCAGCAATCTGTTCGAGGCCTTTTATGGTCTGTATGCCCCGACGGGCAGCGGTCCCGGCAAGGGGGCGTTCGATCTTGTCGGTTGCGAAAAGGTCGTCGTCCACGGTTGTCATTTAAGTGCCTTGGGTGACACGATGCACATTCAAAAGAGTCGAGGTGTGATCTTCGCCGACAATCATATTACCGGTTCGCGGATGGGAGCGTTTTTCCTCGCGGAGTTCTGCAAGGATGCCACGATCACGGGCAACGTCGTGGATGGGACCAATGGTTCACGCATTGTCAGTGTCGAAAAATCGACGGAGGACGTGACCATTACCGGCAACACGTTTCGCAATGGAGGTCGAGGCTCGTGGATCAACCAGCCTCGCAACTTTATTCTGACAAACAATGTCTTCGTCAATAACACCACGAAGTGCGAACGGGACCCGCGTCGCGGGCGTCGCCATTTCGCCACCGGTGACTACGAACGTTACGCCGAACTGTACTTCACCACGCACGAGCCTGGCGGACGTTACGGCCACGTGACAATTCGAGGAAATATTTTCACCTCAGGCCGCCACGCCGAACATGCGATCAAGTTCGCACCAGGGGGTGATACACTTGTTGTCACGGACAATATTTTTCGCGGTCCCGTTCGCGATATCGCTCAAGGCCCGGGATGTGACAATGTCATAGTTAGGGACAACGTCGATACGGTTGATAATCTCGAACGGCTGAAAGAAATCAATTCTCGGTGATTGTCTTTCTTCGGAAGAAGCGACTTCGCAGGACTGGAATTGTGATCGCACTGAACCCAATCGCTATCGAGATCAGACTCGACGGCTCGGGGACTGGCGCGATGATCGATCCAGAGACCTTACCTGGATTGTTTGAGTAGGTCACGAAGGAGAATGCTTCGTTGACAGCGCCAGTTCCGGTCTGGTTAAAAGAGATTGATTCAGCTCCGAACTGGTCTGCAACCGGATTGGTTGTTGTTGTGTCGTGCAAGATACCTGTCATTTGAACGTCGATGAAGCTGGAGTTGCCGATGGTACTTTGCTTGAAAGAGATTTGATTCGCCGAGAAATTAAACGTGTGTCCAACCGGCCCGTCAGTCGTGAATTGAAGAACATTCGTAAGATCCTGAGTCGGAGCACGCAATACACCATCTTGCAAGTTCGTACTCGGAAGATTCAGCAATTGAATGATCGTCACTTTGTCGAAACCGTTGACGGGAAAATCACCTGATCCCGTGTCGGGGGAAAAATCGTTGTTGCTCGTTACGCCGTTAATCGTAACGGTATCGGGAATGATATTGATGAGTTCCGTCTTCGGAAGAGTCACGGTACTGGCACCGAGTAAAGAAGTCCCGGCGCCGGTGTTGAGTTTCGTATTGCCACTCGGAACGAAACCGATTGACCCAATCAAACCTGCATGGGCCGAAGGAATGTTGATCGCCGCGATCACGAACGCCGTCACAAATCGCGAGAAAAAAGTCACACGAAACATCGAAAAGCCCCAAATCACCTTTAAAAAACCGCGTTTATCGTGGCGAAGTTTTAGGCACTTTTCCGAACTCGGCCAGTGAAATTTCTTTTTTTGGTATCTGATATGTGCTGAACGCTCAGCAGGTGATGTTCGTGGCGAGGGAACCCCGGCAGCATTGCCAAGTTTTAAAGCGAAAGGAATCTGTGACTTCATCCGAGTTGCTGCGGATTTTGTATTCCTGCGGGCGTTAAATTGCTTTTGCAGGCCAAAGAAGGACATTCGACCATTTTTTTGTCACAATCGTTAAATCTTCGCAGCCTCGACGTCCGAAACCATTTAGAGATCAGCCAATCCGACGGCTTAGTTGTCTCCGTTTGAGCTCCCACAACAGCCTGGAACGTGTGATACGCCGATATGCGCTGGCCGTCATTGTTAATGCTGACCGGACTGATATTTACGGCGACAGGCTGCCGGGTCCTTGGTCCGTTTTCCCCATTGCGACCGGTAGAACAAGTACTGGTTTACCCACAGTCTGTCGCACCCTCATTTGCGTATCGCGGGCACGACATCGGCCGACAGGTCTGGATTGAGACCGAAAGTCATCAGCATCTTGACGCACGATACATTGCTCACCCGAATCCGCAGGCGGTCGCCCTCTATTGCCATGGTAATATGGGAACGGTCGACAAGTGGGTGATTCTCGCCGAGCGTCTTTCGAAAATGCATCGACTTTCAATTCTGGTATTTGATTATCGTGGCTACGGCCGGAGTTCTGGAATCGCGAGTGAGGCCGGTATTTTGCAAGACGCAGAAACGGCGCGTTGCTGGCTGGCAAAAGAGAACGGGATTCGTCCGTGTGATGTAGTCTTGATCGGCAGGTCGCTGGGTGGTGCGGTGGCTGTTGACCTCGCATCCAATGGTGGAGCTCGCGGAGTGATCCTGGAAAGTACGTTTTCCTCGCTGCCGGATGTCGCAGAAAGTCATGCCGCATGGCTTTTGCCAGAATGGAATATGACGCAACGACTGAACTCCGTCGATAAGATCAAGAATTACTCTGGACCGCTTTTGCAAAGCCACGGAGATGCGGACCGTCTGATACCTCTGTCATTGGGAAAAGAACTTTTTGCGGCGGCCCCCGGAACCAAGGAATTCATCGTTGTGCCCAAAGCGTCCCACAACGATGATCATATTCGCCATTGCGCTGTTGAGAGAGAACGGTTCCTCCGCAGCCTCCCCTCGGTTGGTTCGGACGACGAAGACGAAGCTGGGGTTTGGTATTTTTCACAAAAATAGTCGTGCGTCGCGGATTTCCTGACAGAAGTTCAATGAATCAATCGTTCAAGTTCGTCGACCTCGCGCTGTCCGTCTGGAATGACTTTCGTTGTTCGCAACGAACTCTGATTCTCTGTAATGTCCTTTATAAATTCGCTGAAGCATGGCTGATCGTTCCTATGATCGCCACGGGCCTGGCTGCTGTTTTGACCTTGGCTGGTCACTCTGCCGTAAGCAATTGGGATGCATTCTCGTTCCTGCTTTCTCCCATGGGGATCCTGTACTCAGCGATCATCAGTACGGTCACGGTTGTCGTGTTGCTATTAGAACTCGCAAGTATCATCAATCTTGCACGTTTCGCAGAAACTGACGCAGAACCCACGATGCGAGCCAGTCTTGCTGCCGCATTCCCAAGGCCATGGCGAGTTTCGGTTTTGGGGACCATCATACTTTTGTCCGTCATGCTGGCGTCTAGCCCTTTTGTGCTATTAGCAGTTCTGACCTACAAAAGTTTGCTGTCACAGCACGACATCAATTACTACGTAACTGAACGTCCTATGGCATTCTGGTTAGCGGCGAGTTGTGGGTTTCTGATCTTTTTGGGAATGACTGTTGTTCAAATCATGTTGCTCACCCGGTGGTCTTTCGCCTTGCCAGTGATGATTTTCGAGAATAAAAGCTCGTTCGCGTCCCTTATCACGAGTAATGAACGAGTCCGAGGGGCGAGCTGGCGAGTCGGCATCAGTCTGCTTGGCTGGCTATTCAGCACGACCTTGTTGGGATTTACTTTGGAGGCAGGCTTTCGATTGTTTGCAGGATTCATCCTCGAATATGCAGGTGATTCCCCAGTCTTCAAAATACTGATTCTGTTGACCGTTCAAGCGGGATTATTGGCTATCTGGTCTTTCGTCACGTTGACCGGCAGCGGCTTGATCACGAGACGGCTGTACCTGCATCGCAATCAAGAATTGGGACTCATTCAATACGAGAAAGACGATGCGCCGAGGGGGGCGAAATCATTCGGCTGGAGTCTGGCACTCGTCATCGTTCCGCTGTTGTTGATGACCCCTGCTGTTCTATGGACACGCCTTCGC
This sequence comes from uncultured Schlesneria sp., assembly GCA_903858935.1. Classification (GTDB taxonomy): domain Bacteria; phylum Planctomycetota; class Planctomycetia; order Planctomycetales; family Planctomycetaceae; genus Schlesneria. The sequence goes on from CAIOKO010000087.1 coordinate 30,131, forward strand.
CAAGTCATGGCCGACCACCCGCCTGTCAAAGTCACGGCACACCGGGGACATTCCCGCGCCGCGCCAGAGAATTCTGTAAGTGCCGTCCGAGCGGCCATCGAAAGCAGAGCGGATTATGCTGAGGTTGATGTATTAATGACAGCCGATTGCGTGGTTGTCCTGCTTCATGACAGTGATTTAAAGCGCGTGGCGGGTGATGAGAGGAAAATCAGTGACCTGTCATTCGACGAAGTGAAAACGCTGGACGTGGGAAGTTGGTTCGGTCCCGAGTTTGTCGCTGAACGCGTTCCGTCGTTGGAAGAGGTGATTAACCTGTCAAAGGGACGAATCAAACTCAATATCGAACTGAAAGTCTACGGACCTGACTCGCGATTGATCCCGGAAGTGGCTCGGATCATCCGTGAGCTGAACTTCGAGCCAGAATGCATCGTAACAACCTTCGATTATGACTCCCTGCTTGAGTTGAAACGACTTAACCCAAAACTCCGAACGGGGCTGATTATTGCGCATGCGTTGGGAGACGTCAGCCGACTCGATGTCGATCTATTCAGCGTTCGTGCGAACTGGCTTTCGGATCAGGTTCTAAGGCAAGCGCACAGTCGTGCGAAAGAGGTTCACGTCTGGACCGTCAATGATCCCGCAGAAATGCTCAGTTTTATGAAGCGGGGAGTGGACAATATTATTACAGACGATCCCGACATCCTGATCTCGGTCCGAAATCAATGGGTCAGCTTATCTGCGTCAGAAAGACTGCTTCTGGCGTCTCGGCTTCTACTTGGACTCACCCCCTGACAACGTTCAACCAGCGGCCATTCTTGTCGTCCAGGCTTCCCGTCTCGACGCAATTCTTTATCTGTGGCGAAAGGCAGAAGCGACGGCCTTCGGTTACTCTTTCCCCTGATATTTTTTCAGTTCCGAGGGAAGTGGCGGTGAGACACCGGGTGGTGGTCCATGCCGGAAACTTGGGTCCGGGGTACCGTGGAAAAGTCGGGGTACAAATGGAAACTCGTCGGTCAGGACGTAGTAATATGTTCCCTTGGGGAATTCCGGTGTTGGGCCGGTTCGTCCGTTGCATTCATCCAAGTCGCCGTGCCCCGGCACGTACTCAAAGTCTTCAACGAACATTCCGTCGAAGCGACCCTTGGGGCCATCCTTCCGTTTTCCCAGTCGTAGTCGGTAACTGGATCGCAGGCGCCGTGTCGTACTTTTAACATCGGTCGGGTCGCCCGGACATTCGGGGCCGTATATTGGAAAGCCGTCGGCGGCGTACCCTAATAAATGCATCGGGTTATCTGGCGTGAGAACAGCCAGATTCCAAAGCAGGCCGGTTGGCAATCCGTGGTAATGATAAGCTCCTCGCCCCTGGGTATGTGCTCGATTGCAATCGATGCCCAATGCCACGGAGTTTGCAGGATGCAGTACCTCGAATTGCCAGCCGCTGTGACCGTCGGCATTCCAGAAGGGGCCAGAGGGATCAAAAGGTACGCCGTTCACGGCGACGCCAAACAACCACATCAGCAGTGGAACCGGTTTCTCAGCGGCCACAGGAGTCATGGACATTTCTAACTTGTGTTTTTGCGGGCGCAAGGGAACGGGATCATGCCAGTTAGGAAAATCGCCGCTGGCATGATCGGGCAGACCGTTGGCCGTAATCAATCGTTTGCCATTGTCAGTGACGATGGCAATCTCTGATGAGCCATGCTTTCCAGATTCCGCCAGTAGCCACGTTGTTGCTGCGGCCGTTGTCGGGACCGCAATCGCTCCTGTCATCAAAGCGCGGCGACTGATTTTCATAGACGTGTTCCCGACAAGTTATCACTTTGCACCACCCTAATCATCTTGCGCAGCTCGCGAAAAACATCAACCTTAACGGGCATGTTTGTCACCGATCGATTTATGTCCGCATTAGCGATTGACGAGCGGTTTGATCTGATTGGATACGATACCGGCATTATCGGCCACGTAGCCGACGCCGCCAATGTCGTAAATGATCTACAAAGCCATCGCGGTCTCCGACGTCGGGACTTTTGTCATTTAATGCTGAGATTGCTCAGAACACTGTTACGAGACAATCAAGGGAAATGGCTCAATCAAAACAAAGCCAAGTACGGACAATGAGATTGACCGGAATTCGTGACGTGCTGATGACTCGAAACGACAGACAGCCTGTCAGAAGAATGAAACATCGTTGTCGTGTGTCATCATAGTTTCGATACACGATCCCCTACTTGCACGTCACCTGCTTTTATGACTTTGGCGTAGATTCCCCGCGCCCGGAGTTGCTTTCCGATCGGTGAATTTACGAACGCAAGAGCCGGGAGACCGAAGCGTCGGCTGAACTTGCCACATCCGTTGTGGGGTTGTTGGGTGATTTCAATGACGCTTTCCCCAATTTGTAATAATTGGCCGGCCTGAAGGTTTTCTCGGCTGATATCTAAATCAACAAAAAGATTGTCTCCGGCCAATTCCCAGCGTTGTTTTTCGCCCGCCAGCAGGCTGATCATCCGGGAGCTCATGATACAGATTTGAACGTCGGGGTGAGGACTTCCATCGGGAAGCTTCAACCAACAACCTCGTGCCCAGGCATCCCCTTCCGTCCCCCCTTCGGGACTGAGACGACATCGCTGCAAACTGAGTCGTGCTTCCGATCCGGGACGAATGACGATTGCTTCGAGCAATCCATTGTCAGACGGAGCCTTCCTGACCTCCACCAAACCTTCCAAGATTTCCGTTTCCGTTCGGTGAAGGGTAGTTGACATAAGATTCATTCCCGATATCTCACGACCACCCGTTGAGAGCGATCGATCCAACCTAACATTCGTATTGAGAACAGCTGACATGACTCACCACGAGTCATGTCATTCGTTTATAGACAGAATCACCCTCAAGACACCATCTCTTCTATCACAATTTGCAGTAGAAGACGGGCGGTTCCAACACTGCAACGAACGATACCATCGAAAAAGATATGACTTCCGGCGCAGAAGCGTTTCTCGTTTACGGAATTCATTCCGTAATCTCTCGCATGACACGGCACGGATTTCCCGCCGCGACGACTCCGTCTGGGATGTCCTTCGTCACGACGCTTCCCGCTCCGATGACAGTTTTGGACCCGATCTTCACTCCTGGACAGATAATCGCTCCGCCCCCAACCCATACGTTGGAACCAATTTCGATGGGCTTGCCAAATTCCTGTTTCCGACGCAGTTCCGCGTTGAGTGGGTGAGCCGCCGTGTAAATCTGGACCGCAGGACCGAACAGCGTGTAGTCCCCGATCTTGACCAGACAAACGTCGAGAACAACGCAGTTGAAGTTAAAGTACACTCGTTCGCCCAATTGGATATTTGACCCGTAATCACAAAAAAATGGCGGCTGCATCCAGACCGATTCACCACCCTTTCCAAAAAGATCAATCAAGATACGGCGGCGAGACGCTTGCTCGCTCTCACGAGACAAATTCAATGTCTGGAATAAATCTCGCGCGCGTTCTCTCGCCTGAATTAACTCCGAATCGAATGGATCGTAAAGTTCCCCAGCCAGCATCTTTTCTTTTTCACTCGGCATTCGCTGCTCCTGAATCATGATTCGATCTGTGATTGATGATTGTATCGAGTTGACCGAACGGAGAGTAAACTGCGTCACATGGACAAACGGTTTTCAAAACTCGCGAAATGGACACTGCTCGCCGCTTGCGTTGCATGTGTTGCTTGGGCATTTTTCGCGTATCGCTCGATGGATGCCACCATTCGCAATGCGTATGCCCAATGGTGGGTCGCCGACATTGTTACGCTCCATCTGGAAGCAAATGATGAATCATGGCCGAATTCATGGGATGAATTGCGAGATGATTACGACACCTGCGTCAAAACTTCCGGCAGACCCTGGTCATTCGAAGAATTGAGTCAGCGAGTTATCGTCAATTGGAATGTGGATACCATAAAACTAAAAAAGGTCGTTGCCGATGGCTCAGATTTTCGCGTCATCTGGCTTCGTGATGGAACAACCTCCTATTGGAAAAGTAGCGAGCCAAACCGAATCATCAGGGATTATCTGCGGTCAAAAATGAATGAGCAACCAGCCGATGCCCGCGTACCAACGAATATTGAAATCTCGCATTGATTGTGCTTTTTGTAGAACAACAAATGACGGTACTCAACGCAGCCCCTCCAATAGTTCGACGAACATTTCAAGATAGACAACCAGCAGAAGCGGAGGCAGAGGCGGCAATGGTTTTGCTGGATTGTGAACAGTGTGTCAGCCGCACGCTTCGACGAATCCTCGCCGATCTTCCAGTCGGGGCAAGTCTCTACGACCTTGAACGGCCTCAACCGGAACAGACAGGGGCATTGTTCCCGTGCCTCGAATACTTTCTTCCCGATGTTCTTGCGGAAGTTCATCCCGAATGGCGTAAAGAAAGTTTCGATGGCTTTCTTCCGGTTTTCGCCCGAAAGGTCGGCTCAAGAGAAGCCGAATTCTTTGGCCTGAGCATCACCATTTCGGACCAGGCATCGACTCCATTCCACCTGAAGATCCAGATCGCTTCCGACGTCGACGAGGTTTCGTGGCTTGAATTCAGAGTTGGCGAAAAAGGGGACGGAGGAAAGCGGTTGTCAAACATCGCTTCATACAAGTCATCCAGCGCCTTATACAATCGACTCTATGCCTTTCAGGAGCAACCACACCAGATGGACTGGGCATACGAGATCACGTTTGGAACTCGAGATCCCTAAGAAACGCCAATGCCGAGTTAATGCGCGAAAACTGAGGTTACCACAGTTTCCACCGTGTTTTCGCTTTCCGGAATTCCAACTTCGGCTTGTATCGAGAGTCGAGTTCTTTTTGTCGTTGTTCGATTTCTGGCCAATGCGAGAGCGAGAAAGCAGCCCGGAATCGTTCATAGTTGATTTGGTTGTCTGATGGCTCCTCCGGTCGACCGTATTCAGAGAACAACTCGGTACACCAAGTATATGCAAGTTTTTCAAGGGAAAAAAAACCGTGAACGCAGCCGAGACAAAGAAAGTCATGCAGCGTCTCGCCAACGATAAAGTTACAGTTCATCGGATCTTTGTCCGCCATCGGTACAGTCATAACGATGGGTGATGCGTCACCGAAACCTCCGTCAGTCAAGAGCATACCGAAATGAACGTCATCACCGCCGGTCGTAGCGAAAGCGAGCGTGTTTGTGGGAGTCATCCGTGGATCGTACAGGATCGTCCCACCGTATGGCTCGATATCCAATAGACCCAAGCCAGAAATCCAATTCCCACCTTCGTTGTAAGGCACACGAAGAAACTCATACAAACCCTTCAGTAAACGACATTCACCGCTTTGTTTACTTTGAATAAAATCGTCAATGTTCATCGCAACGCCTTTCAGTTATCGAAAGATGAAGCATCCTCGGGAACACCGCTTTTGCATGGGTGATGGGGACATCGGACGTTAGCGCAATCCCAATTGAAGTTCGCGACCGACAGCATGTGCCGCTCGCGATAATGCGTCGATCGTAACTTTCGTGTTTTCCGGGTCAAGTAATCGATTGAGTTGTGACCGGTTTGTCTTCAGTTTTCTCGCAAAGGCAGACTTTGTCAGTTCTTGAGCCTCCATGGCTGCAGCAAGCTGGTGTGCAATCACCCGCTTGACTGCTTGGTTTGTGCTTTCATCGTAACGTCCTTGTTCACGAAGAAAATCGTCAAACCTTACCCGATCCGGCCCTTTTCCGAATTTGTTTTCATAACAATCCTTTCTGCCGCGACTCGGCAATCTCGATTTCCCGATTTGGGTGTTTCTGAGTCTTCTTGATGAAGCCGTGTCGCAACACCATTGTGCGTTCGTGAACACAGAACAGAACACGACCGATTCGGCCATTACTCAAGTTGCTGCGTATCTCCCAAAGCCCCTTGCGATCAGCTAAAGATCGGTGGAGCGGCATTCCTACCGCCAACCGAATTCAGCAGTTCGAATGTCGTTGCCAATCGCTTTTCTGTCTTCATCAGAAAGCGATAACAACCATTCACGCACAGGCTTTTTGCCCGAATCGTTTTCAAAGAATGCGGCAGGTAGCTGCTTTACAGCAATGGCTCTTTTTACCATTCCGGCACGAAATGTACCTTGTATGGTACAGCCGCCAATAGCGTTTTGATTCGGCAAAGAGAAGCTTCGGAACCGTTCCTCGTGGGCGTTTCCCAAGGTTCAATGGCTGCTGATTATATCCTCAGTTTTTCTCGCATGGTTGAAATCAAACATCGAAGACACAGCACTCTCTTAGTTCGGCTGATCCAGAACATTCATGGCAATAACGACGGCGTCCGATACAGAGTTTTTGTGCCGACCCGGATTTCTGCGTCGACGACATACGGCTGAATTCCGGCGAGGTCCGGTTCGATACCCAGGCCTGGCGCATCCGGTGCTCTTATCTGACCGTTGGCATCGGGGGCGATATGGTTCTTCGTCATGGCGACGGCCAGCGGTTTCAATTCAGTTGGGAATTCGCAGATCACATCTGCTTCCATTCCGGCAAACGGTTGTAGTGATGCTGACAACGCCAGGTTCGATGTAAAGGTATGGTTAACATAGGTGACGTGTTTTGCGGCGGCGTAATCGGCGACGTCCTTGGCGATCGTGATCCCTCCGATCCGACCCGCGTCGATCTGCACGTACTTCAGCCCCCCGCGGTCGATCATGTGTTTTGCCATGTGGAAGTTATGACACCCTTCGCCACCAGCCAGGCCAACAGGTCCGCTCTCGGTCGACAACGAGTGGTACTCATCGAGTGCACCTGACACGAACGGTTCTTCGAGCCAAGTTGCACGGACTTCCTTCAACGCCCGCAGTCGTGCGCGGGCGGCAACGACGTCCGTGTTCCACACCGTCCCGGCGTCGATCAGTAGAATCCCGTCAATTCCCAACCCTTCTCGGGCGGCGTGAAGATGAGCTTCGTCTCTGGCGACACTCCCCAGCCCGAACGGCCCCCAGCCAAACTTCGCAGCGCGGAATCCTTTCGACTGAATCAACCTGGCCTTCTGCAATGTCACTTCGGGAGTATCACCGAAAAGCACCGATGCATACGGCGTCTTGGCAAAGGAATGTGAGTATCCCAGAAGTTTCCAGACGGGCTCACCCGACCGGCGACCTAGCAAGTCCCAAAGGGCGATATCGATGCCCGAGAGGGTATGATCAGCTTGAAGCAGATCAAGGCTGTTGGCCCGGACAAGATTTCCGATCCGGCGGATATCATCGACACTGTCGATGGTCTGACCGAGCACCGAAGCCTGCACCGGTTTGCACGCACTGTGCGACATCGGACAGACCAGGCTGGCGATGGAGACCAGCGGCGCCGCCTCACATTCGCCCCAGCCGACATGATCACCAGCCGAGACTCGAACCAGCAGGGCATCCTGGCTTCCATCACCGATGTCGAGAATCTCGGGCATCGCCAGATAGACAAAGTCGATGGAATCAATTCTCATAGCGGACACAATCCTGTGGGCTGTCGTGGGGTTGGTCTTCATTCATAGCCTCGGCGTTTTTGGTTATGGCCGATGGCTATAGATCTCGTCCGATTCTCAGCATTTGTCAGACCACACGCAACCTAAGCAGTCTTCCCGGCGGAACAACAGCATGGCCATGATCACTCGACTGGAAACCTTTGTGATTGGTGACGGTCCAGGGATCGATCCAGACAAAGGTGGCGTCGAGCCGATCGCTTGCGTGCGCGTATATACCGATGACGGCATCGTAGGACTGTCGGAAGTCTTTCGTGTTCCGCCCGGTGTGGTGCAGGCAACCGTTGGCGACACCAACACCCATTTCGGTCGTTTGCTCACCGGGCAAATTCTCACACATCCCGAACGGTTGTGGCAGCACGTCTGGGACTCATTGATTCACACCAATCGCCGAGGCTGGGAAATCATCATTCTCGGTGCTCTGGACGTCGCGATTTGGGATATTTACGGACAAATGCTTAATCAACCGGTCTGGCAACTTCTCGGTGGTGCGCAGCGAGGCCCATTTCAAACGCATCACGAAACGCGAACTCATTCCGTCGTACCATATTGCACGATCGTCTCCGATACCTGGGGCGGCGAAGCGATGTTCAGCCAGCAAATCCGCCGCGTTGATCGATTGCTGGACCTGGGTTATCGAGCATTCAAAGTCGAACCGATGATGTCATCGCCCGGAGATGTGGTGGAATTGGCGCGGCGAACGCGTCAGTTGCTTGGGCCAGAGCCGACTCTGATGGTTGATGTCGGTTATCTTTTCAACGATCTCCCCACCGTCTCCCGCATCTGTCGTGAACTGGAAGAACTCGACATTTACTTTTTCGAGACCCCATTCCCCGTTGATTCGCCAGTTCCGTATGCGCGCCTGTCCGAGTTGACTTCGATTCCACTGGCGATGGGCGAACACGGCGTGACTCGCTGGGAATTCCTGGAGATGATGGATCACGGCCGTGTTACCGTCATCCAGCCGTATATGACGACTTGTGGCGGCTTAACGGAGGCCAAGCGGATTGTTGATCTGGCAGTTCCGAGAGGAGCCCTCGTCTGCCCCGGCAACTGGTCGACGCAGATTCTCGGTGCAGCGTCGGTTCACCTGGCGGCGTACTCGCCCATCACGCCGTACATTGAATTTGCCGCCGCCGAGGTCTTTGATTCTCCATTACGACGTGAGCTTCAGGAGCTAGGGTTTCCCGCAAAGAACGGCAAGATCGCTTTCCCAGAGACTAGCGGGATTGGTTATCATCTGCCGGAAGAGGTCATTAAAAAGTATCGTTTGGATTAGGGCGTTGTTGAGACATCTTGTGCTACTGCTTGAACAACTGCGGTCAAGCATCGCTCTTCGACCGGTTGAAAGAGACGAGACTGCTTTTCTGAAGACTCCGATGCAGTGGCACACAACTTGTGCCGTTGAATTTGAATGAAGCGAATGGATTTCAACTACACTCACTTCCAAAGAGGCCTGCATGAGTACATCCGTCGCCGAAAGTCCCCTGTCGCCAGCAATTCGTTGGCGCATCGTTGCGTTATTGATGGCCTTCGCGGGTTTGGGCCACTTTAATCGTGTCGGCATTTCGGTTGCCGGGAGCGAGGTGTTCATCCCGAAGCTTTGCCTGAGTGAAACCAGAATGGGCTGGGTCTACACGGCGTTCCTCATCGTCTACACGCTGGGAATGTTACCCGGCGGATGGTTGATTGACCGAATTGGATCAGCCCGGTCATTGACGATTTACGGAATGACGATGGGTGCATTCGTCAGGGCAATCGAGCGTCAATCCCGCTAAAAATTAGCGAGCAGCCGCTCAAACGCGGATTCATCCCAACCGCAGATTTTTCGTTTTCCACGAATACTCCCTTTGATGGAAGTGTCCTGTTGAAGAATGGTGAGCGCAAGTC
>CAIOKO010000088.1 GCA_903858935.1 uncultured Schlesneria sp.
CGTACCATGCGATCTCGCTTGGAACCGATGAAGCGGGTGGCTCGAATGCTGCGAGCACATCGCACATTAATCCTCAACTGGTTTCGCGCACGAGGAACGATGTCCTCAGGAATCGTCGAGGGATTCAACAACAAGGCGAAACTGACTACCAAAAAAGCCTATGGCTTTCGCACTTATGAAGCGATCGAAATCGCTTTGTATCATCAACTTGGTAAGCTACCAGAGCCAAAATTTACCCACAAATTCTGGTGAGCAGGCGAATGTTTTAATCCACTTTGCAAATCGAATTGACATGCGAGAAACAATTCGACTCAACGAATCAGACGTCAGGCCGTCTTGAATACTTTCGGGAGAAGCCGGTCAACGGCACCGTCAGGTGGGATTAATGCTAATAGCTTGTTGACGATATCGTCAGGGCGAATCCCTTCTGCTTCGGCGTTAAAGTTGGTCAGGATACGGTGACGCAGCACAGGTGCAGCCACTGATTGAACATCTTCAATGCTAACGTAAGGTCGACCGTGAAGGATCGCACGTGCTTTTGCACCGAGAATCATAAATTGGCTGGCGCGAGGACCCGCACCCCAACTGACGTATTTCTTGATGAAATCAGGCTGACTCGGTCCTTCCCGAGTCAGTCGAGCAAACTGCATCGCATATCGAACCACCGAATCAGCCACGGGAACGCGTCGAACAAGTGCCTGAAGATCAATCCATTCTTCGTAACTCAGCACCTTTTCAATCACAATATGATTCGTAATCGTTGTCTGACGGACGATTTCAAACTCTTCGTCCTCGGTTGGGTAATTGACGAGAATCTCAAACATGAAACGGTCGAGTTGTGCTTCAGGAAGGGGATATGTTCCTTCCTGCTCGATCGGGTTCTGAGTTGCCAGCACAAAAAATGGATCGGGTAACTTGTGTCGCTTGCCTCCCGCAGTGACTTGATGTTCCTGCATGGCTTCAAGCAATGCTGCCTGTGTCTTGGGAGGTGTCCGGTTAATCTCGTCAGCCAACAGCACATTGGCAAACACCGGGCCGGGAATAAACTTGAACTCGCGTCCGCCAGTGGACTTGTCCTCTTGAATGACCTCGGTTCCAGTAATATCCGCAGGCATCAGGTCAGGAGTGAATTGAATTCTGTTAAACGACAGATTCAACGTATCCGAAAGCGTTCGCACCATCAGTGTTTTAGCGAGCCCTGGGACACCGACCAGCAACGCATGGCCGCCAGCGAGCATCGCGACCAACAGTTCTTCCACCACCGCGCGCTGACCGACGATCACTCGACCAAGTTGGTCAACGATTCGGCGATAAGCAACTGCCAACCGTTCAACTGCGGCGAGATCGCTTTCGCTGGGCTGGGCATCCGATGGAATTTGTTCTGTCACGCGGAAAGCTCCGGACTGGTAAAGGTTCACACGGCAACAATTGCCCATTCCAACAGCCGAGATCGCTCGAATCTCGATTGACGTGCGAATCCAAGCGCGCACGCCCAATGGTACTGAGTTTGAAGAGTTGCCCGCCACCCCATCTCTGTAAGTGCGGACATTATTTTCAAGTCAGCACATCGGGCTTACGCCGCCTGATGTCACATCCGAAACGGAATTATTTCGTCAGACTTCGAAGCGTATAAATTCCACGTCCGGTTGGACTGACGATCATAAAGTAAATTTCACCCGCTTCATCTTCACCGAAACTGATGATCGGCAGCGCAGCTCCCTGGTAGGGAATGGGGTGATTCGCAACGACGGCTTTCTTTGCGTTGTCATACTTCAATGCCCAGATGCGACCTGATACGTAATCCGCATAGAGATAATGGCCATTTAAGGTCGGAAGCTTTTTGCCTCGGTAAACGTTTCCGCCTGTGATCGACTTGCCCACGTCATGATTATATTCAAAAATGGGTTCGACAAATCCAGGTCCAAGGCCAGTGCTGTTCGGAGCAAACTCGTGCTTGGATTCACGCAGATTCCAACCATAGTTTCCCCCTTTCGTAATCAGATCAATTTCTTCCCAAAGATTCTGACCAACGTCAGCCGCCCATAGCTCGCCGGTCTGTCGATCGAACGACATCCGCCAGATATTGCGAATCCCGTAGGCATAGATCTCGGGTCGAGCAATCAGCTGCTTATTGGCGAATTTTCCAATAAACGGATTATCGGTGGGAATACCATATTTCAGGTTTCCATCTTTTCGATCGACATCAATTCGCAGAACTTTTCCAAGCAAGGTCTGCAGGTTCTGACCGTTTCCATGAGGATCATTTCCCGCGCCACCGTCACCGATGGCGATGTAAAGAAACCCGTCCGGGCCAAAACAAAGTGTTCCCCCTTTGTGATTCCAATACGGGTGCGCAACAACAAGCAATTCTTCTTCACTTGTTGGATCAGCCTTGTTCGGATCGTCCTTGGAAACTTTGAATCGCGAAACAACCGTCGTGTGGGGTGCGTCGGCGTCGTTCGTCGTGTAGTAGACGAAGAACTCGCCATTCGTTTTGAACTTGGGATGGAAGGCCATCCCCAGAAAGCCTTCTTCGTTTTCTTTATCGATGTAAACCACCTTTTTTGAGATATCGAGAAACACCGAGGTTTCTTTTGAATCAGGCTTAAAGACGTGGATAATTCCCTGCTGCTGCGGCACGAAAATGCGATTGGATCCGTCACCGGCGTTTGTCAGCAGGATTGGACGTAGCGGCGCGGGCTTTCCGTTGTCTGCTTCCGGCTGCCATCCGCTCCACTTCAGATTTTCGAACGCAAGAACAGGCTCAAGGTTCAGCGGGGATTCGTCGATTTGAGCCAGCAAATTTCCATACAAACAAACCTGAATGATGGCGGCAAATAATACGAGGCGTTTCACGGTGGATCGATCCCTGCAAGAAAATGGTCGTGCGAGCGAAGCATCGTCCCGACTGATGCCCCTGGAGAAGCCATTGAGATACCATCGCACCGGCAGAAAACGCAACTGTACTGAGGATACGATTCGAATCGTATTGCGACTTTGACGAACCCCCTTGACTGCCGATACACCTTATATCAATGAAGACTCGACGGAATTTTTCCCCTTTTGGACTCGCCTGATACATGCCAGAAATTATTCGTCCGCTTCAAATACAAAGACCACCTCGCGTTGCCGTAATCGACTTTGATGGTACGCTCAGCCTGATCCGATCTGGATGGGTCGAAATCATGGTTGACATGATGTTTGGCGAGCTGCGACAACTGCCTGGCACGACCGAATCGGACAAAGACTTAACGACCTATATTTCAAATTTTGTTTTGAATCTGAATGGTCGTCCAACCATTTATCAGATGGACTATTTCGTTAACGCTGCAAAAGAGCGAGGGGGTAACCCGGAATCTCCCGAGTTCTACACCCAGAAGTTTCTGGATGCCTTGATTTACAAAGCTGACCAGCGCATCGCGATGCTTGACGCCGGCCAATGCACAACTGATGACCTGCTTGTTCCCGGCGCCAGGGCGCTGCTGACGGACTTACAAATGCGAGGTGTCCAAATGACACTGGCGAGCGGTACAGCGGTCGTCAACGTAAAACGTGAAGCGAAGCTACTTGGTATCGATCATTTCTTCGAAGGTCGGATTTTTGGTCCAGGCGCGGAGTCACGCGAGTTTTCAAAGCTGGCTGTGATGAAGCAAATCCTTGCAGAATCCGTCGTTGATGGTTCCGAATTACTCGGCCTGGGTGATGGTTTTGTCGAAATTGAAAACGTCAAAGAGCTTGGTGGCATTGCGATCGGATGTGCCACTGACGAAACACATCGCAGTGGAAGGGTTGAGAATTGGAAACGGACACGCCTGATCCAGGCTGGTGCCGATATCATTGTTGCTGATTACACTCACTGGAATCGACTCACCGAGATCCTGTTTCCGAACCAAGCCGAAGAATAATCATCCCGACGGATCTGGCTTGCTCGGAAATTCACTCTTAGATCTTAACGTCCCAGCAACGATTTCGTTGCCAGTAATTCACGAGTGAAACCGTCGACGATATTCGGACTTCCAACCCCGGGCAAGACTTCCCACGTATAAGTTTCAACTTCGAGATGCGGGGCATAATCCAGCTCAGGAATCACTTCGAGAGCACGCTTTAAATCACCCCGCGTCGTTCCAAGTGGTCCAAGGTGTTCGGCATCGACGGGGACGTGAAAGTGAACTCGCCACACTTCTGCGTCGCGAAATTCGGGCGGCGGATTCGAAGTCATTGACTGATCCAGGTCGACATATCTTGCGATCAAGCCATCGCCGGAACGAGCAAACGTCTGATGCAGATATCTTGGTTCGACATACCTTGATAACGCCGCAAGTGCCTCCTTCCGCTCGCATGGTTTGGAAATCTCAATGGCGCACGTAATGTGAACCTTGTTGATTCTGATGTCCTCGGCAGCAAGCGAGCGAATCGACGCGGCCACATCTTCGAACTCGACCGCCTGATGACATACGTCGTAACAGACTCCCAAATGTGTGCGCACAGCATCCAGAGACTTCGATGCAGAAGCCCTCTCACGAAGTCGCCGAAAGAATTGAATTGTTTCAGCAGTGGTTTCGATGACGCAAAATGGTTCTGGCTCGATGGCCAATCGAATCATGCGGCCCGTCTCGCTCCATAATCTGTGCAGACCATGGGCCAGTTCGATCAGCTGATCCGCACAACGGTCAGCAAAATCCACCGGTTGTTCAAAAGGCTTAAATCCAAGTGGTACCGTTGAAATGCTTCCTTCCGTCCCAGCGTCTAGAAATTTCGAAAGTAACCGAGCACAACCAAGCGTATACTCAAGCCGATTTGGCTGAGTCCAATCCGGAAGGTAAACATTTTCCTTCACGCGAACCGAGTGAAAATCACCATAAGGAAATGCGTTCAGCGTATAGCAGGATAAGCCACGCTGCCGCAGACGTTCAACAAATCGAGTCGTGTCGTCTACCGACTGCTCAAGCTCGTGAATGACGGGAGCCGCCAGCCATAATCCAGCAGCCAGATCAGATCCAAAATTTGTTTTGATCGGTAAAGTGAAACGATCAAGTCCGTCTTCAACTTCCGCGACCGTTCGGCCAGGATGAACATTGGTGCAATAGCTGAGCGGCAGCGGACTGATCGTCATGTTGGTCTTTTTCTAACGGACAACGATTAAAAGCAATCCTATGGGACGACCTGGACACGTTGGACACATCGACCTTCAGGTCCGGTTCGTCACTTCAATCCCATTTTCAGGCCTGTCGAAAGTCGATTCAGGGCGATACAACTTCATCATTTCGATTGAAAATAATCCCCAACCATCCAGTCGATCAGTTGCTTCAATTCTTTGTCGTTGAGCTTTGATTCAAAGGCCGGCATCAGATTGCGATCTGATCCATAAAACGAATCATGAGCCGGGTTTTTCACAAATTCAGTCAACCATTGATGACTCGCATAACGAGTCAGCGTGGGGTAACCGGGACCGGCACCGTCGCCGAGTGATTCCGAACCGTCAGCCGGTACTAATGCATGACAGTCCGAACAATTCGTTGTGAAGGAACCACTGGCAAGTTTCCCTGTTTTGAAGATCTCTTTTCCCGCCGCAACCAGCGCAGGGTCGAGAGGTTGCATCTCTTTCCGGCCACCTTGTGCTACGAGAAATTCGGCAAGGCTTTTCAACGAATCGGCGTTTTCCGGTTTCTTAAGAGTTTCGGCGTTCTCTTTAACCCATCCAGCCATTTCTCCGTCAAGAAATTTTTCACCCTTTTCTCCAGCGTGCTTAAGCGGTTCAAAGGTCGAAGGATAGTTTGTGAGAACATTCTTAATCCACTCACGCGAGCCGAACTCTCCAATGTCTGCAGCGGTTGCTGGTTCTTCGACTTTTGTCTTATGACCATTTTCTTCGACTTCTTTCATTCTCACCTGTTCCAGCCCATTGTGACCGTTGTAACGATGGCAACTGGCACAATGTCGGGCGAAGAGTTTGGGGCCCTGTATCCGTGCATCCTCTTTGAGCAGGCTCAAGGCACCTGTAGGCGGGATACCAAATTCTTTGGCGAGTTCAGCCGCGCGATGCCCTTCAAATTCAGCCGCTTTGACAGCCGCCTGATAATTCTTGTCAGCAGCGTCTTCCTTCAGGGCAATCGCCGTCAGAAAGGATGCTCCGGCGAGCAGTGCGAAGGCGAATGCAATATTGAATCGGTGACCCAGTTTCCAATGCCCGATGAAGGGCATCAGAGCAATGACACCCATAATCGCGCCAGGAACGTAAAGCGCACCAAATGCCAGACCCAGTTTGTCAACTTCTTCGATCTTCAAGAATCGGAACAAAAATAAGAAGTACCATTCGGGTCGCGCGGCTGAGTAGGCCTCAGACGAGTCCGCAGGGCCTGTTAATTCGGCCCCTTTCCAGACGGTGAAAAACAGGATTGTCGCCAATACACCAAGACAGGCGACTGCGTCCATCAGAACTTGATCCGGCCAGAATGTCCCAACGGGTTTGGATTCATCCGATTTAGAAACGGTAATTCCGTGCCGACGGAATACGAAAATATGCAGGGCCAGGAATCCCACCAGTAATGCTGGAAGAATTCCTGCATGCAAGGCAAAAAATCGAGTCAACGTGTGATGACCATATGAGGTACCTCCCTGCGCGATTTGCTGAAGTTGAGGACCGATCATCGGCGTCACGCCGACGATATTCGTCGCAACTTTCGTGGCGTAGTATCCCTTCTGATCCCAGGGAAGCAGATACCCGGTGAGCGACAAACCCAGCACGATCTGCATCAAGACCAGACCAAGCCAGAAATTGACCTCGCGCGGTGCGCGATAGGCACCTGCAATAATCACCTGCATAAAATGCAGGCCAAGTAAAATCATCATCGCTTGTGCAGCAAAATGATGAATGCCTCGCACCAGCCAACCGTAAGACATTACGTTCTGAATGTAATAAACACTTTCCCAGGCGGTCAGCGTGCTCGGGCTGTATGCGCTCCAAAGGAAGAATCCGGTAATGACTTGTACGGCGAAAACGAAAGTCAGCGTACTTCCCCATACGTACTTCCATTTCGCGCCACCGGGAATCGGCTCGTTCAGCGCCTCGTGCATCAGCGTTCGGTAACCGGTGCGGTGGTCCAGCCAGTTCAATAATAAATTCATTGGACGGCCTCCTTCTTTTCGACGCCACACTGAAAGTCCTGGTATTTAATCCAGACCTTTCCGTCAGGGTCCGTCTTCGATGCCAGAGTATCGAGACTTCGAGGGGGAATCTTGTTCATCGGCTTGCCATCCAGTTGAAATGCACTGGCGTGACAGGGACACAAGAATGTTTTGCTCGCTTCCTGATAATCCACCTTGCAGCCAAGGTGAGGACAGGTGTCATTGAAAGCCACGATCTGGTTACCAGGCATTTTGCGCAGATAAACGGTCCCGATGGACTGGTCTTTAAATTCATTCCAGGCATCAACCTTGTCTGCACGAAGTACAAATCGAAGCGGGGTTCCGTCGTCAGGAAGATCGCTCAGATTTGTCACGGCCAGAAATCCCTCAGCATCCCCTCCTTTGAAAGGGGGGCGTCTTCTGAGTAACGGGTCCAGAAAGAAGGCGACCCCCGAAATAAGCGGGGTCAGGGTGATCAGACCACCGATTACGATTGAACCGGCAGCCGCAAGAAAGCTTCGTCGAGGAGTTGTCTTTTCTGTCGGCAAAGACGAAGAAGGTTCCACTAGCGGGATCTCCGAAGATAGTTTTTGTTGTGAGTTTTTCGTAATCGCATTCGTTACCGTTTGCTTACGAAGCGTCCAGGCAGGGCTGTCAGTCAGGATTCACGGGCAGGTACGAACTTGGTAATTCACACAAGCATCATCGCAAGTCGTACAGACTTTCCAAGTGTGAGGGCCGGATCAGAGGACGTTTCTGTGAAATTCTGTTGGGGTTTCTTTCTTTTTGCCAGTGCAGTGGCAAGATCATCATTAACTTATTTCGGGGTCAACGACGGCGATTTTAACGGGTTCATGTTTCGATTGATGAAACAGCCGTAACAATCTTCGGAAGAATGCCCGCCTGTTCATAGATTGGACGAACGAGTTTCCGCAGAAGCGGTAGCTTTAGTCCAAACAGGAGCGCGGCGATTATGCAGATCCCCCCGGAAATCCTGACTGAAGCAGGTGCTCCGATCTGGGCCGCTAAAACTCCGCCCATCAGGCTGCCAAGCGGGGCGACCCCTGTAAATGACATGGCATACAGACTCATCACTCGTCCGCGTTTGTCTTCCTCGGTAATTGTATGAATCAATGTATTCACGGCTGCCATGTGCAGCATCATACAAAAACCCGAAACGATCAGGATCGGCAATGAGATCCACAATTGCGACGAAAAAGAGAACGCGATTTGACTGACACCAAAAAACCCTGCTGCCAGGAAAATCAGGCGCCCGAGGCCGAGAACGGATTTTCTTGAAGCAAGGTACAACGCCGCAGTTAACGCTCCAATTCCGCTCGCCCCCATCAACAATCCCTGGGTATGGGCATCTCCCTTCAAAATGTCTTTCGCGAAAACGGGAATCAACACACTGGTTGACATCGCCATGAAGCTGATTACCGAAAGCAACATAAGAAGAGCACGAAGTGGTACAAAACCGAACGCGTATGCGAATCCCTCTTTAAGTCGCTCCAGGACCTTTCCTCGCGGTGGCCTTACGCGAACCGGCAGGTCTCGCATGCTTAACAGAGCCAGAAGTACGGCAACGTAACTGATCGCGTTTACGAGAAAACAGGCCGATTCGCCCCACGCAGAAATGATCAATCCCGCAAGCGAAGGCCCGACCAGTCGAGCTCCGTTAACAATCGACGAATTGAGCGCAATTGCGTTTCCAAGATGTTCGCGGTCAGGGACCATTTCCACCAGAAAGGATTGGCGTAGAGGCATGTCGAACGCATTAATCAGACCGAGAAAGAATCCTAATCCAACCAGCTTCCAGACGATCTCACCACTCGAATTCACGACAATCAGAACCAGCACAGCCTGCAACATTGCCAGGAATTGCGTGACCAAAAGGGCTCGATGGCGATTCCATCGGTCAGCAGCAACCCCCGCCAGGGGAGACAGTAGCAAGCTCGGAATCTGGCTCGAGAAAGCGATCAACCCCAACAAAAAGGGAGAAGCTGTCAGTCGATATAGCAGCCAGGACATCGCGACCTGCTGCATCCAGGTTCCGACCAGAGAGATGCCTTGTCCGAGCAAGAACAGCCGATAATTGCGGTGAACCAGCGCTCGGCCTAACGATTCAACAACCATCAGCCCTTCTTCCACGAATCGTGTCGAGGTCAACGATCAGATCTACGGAGGTTATCACGCATTTCCCTGTTTGTCCCTCTAAACCTCGTCCCGACGTAATTCTGGTCTGAAAAACAAGGAAAATCGTTTTACATGATCTAAACTGAAAACATGGAACATTTCAGGCTGTCGCCGATTGGTTTTTCAACCACCTGAACGTACTGGTCTTTGAAATTGCCTCGTGATTCGATGGTATTTGGCTTGCGAAATGGTCGCAGGGTGATGACACTGGTTAACATTGTCAACCAGTTTGCGCTGAGCTCCGTACTGGTTCCTTAAAGATCGCCGCATGAGGGGCGGTCAGGAGTTTTCTGTTGAATATCATGAACGTACTGCGACGCAAACCTCGATCGAAGTGTCCTCTGTATTTAACCGAAGAAGAGCGCGAAGGGCTCCGCGCTGCAGGTCGCTTTAATGCGCAACTGATGGACCACGTCCGTCCGATCGTCAAGGCCGGTATTACAACGCTGGAGCTCGACAAGATTGTGTACGAATACACGATGGACCATGGCCATATTCCCGCATGTCTTGGATACAAGTCGTATCCCAACAGCCTGTGTACCAGTGTCAATGAAGTCGTCTGCCATGGCATTCCCAACAAAATGCCTTTGCGCGACGGTGATATCGTCAACGTTGACTTAACGACGATTGTCGATGGTTGGCACGGTGATTCCTCCGAGACATTCTTAATCGGTAATGTTTCTGCCGAAGCACGCCGTCTGGTCCAGGCAACGTTC
The DNA here is from genome assembly GCA_903858935.1 of uncultured Schlesneria sp. Classification (GTDB taxonomy): domain Bacteria; phylum Planctomycetota; class Planctomycetia; order Planctomycetales; family Planctomycetaceae; genus Schlesneria. The sequence goes on from CAIOKO010000088.1 coordinate 10,038, forward strand.
GAGGCATTGTATATCGGTATTCAGGCCATTCAGCCGTTTGGGAAAATCAGCGACATCGGCCGGGCCATTGAGCGGTTCGCTCGGACCCAGGGACTTTCCGTCGTTCAGGAATACCAGGGACACGGCTTGGGACGTGAATTCCACCAGGAACCTGGCGTTCCCCACTATGTTCCTAAAACGGGAGTCGCCCAGGTTGTGATCGAGCCTGGCATGTGTTTCACGGTTGAGCCGATGCTCAACATCGGAACGTGGCGGACGATGCTTGATACCCGCGATAAGTGGACGGTTCGTACAATGGACCTGTCGTTGTCTGCTCAATTCGAGCATTCGATCTTGATCACTGAGGCAGGACCCGAAATCCTGACACTCACCAAGAACGGTCCGCAATGCGGACATCAATTCTAAATCACGAAATTCGGTGAGCCATTTGCCGATTGAATTCTAAACTTTCCAGTTATCAATCAACGTCTTGTTTCGGCAATTCATAGATATCGATCTTCTCGATTTCGTCACTCGCAACGTGAGCCCATCGAAACCGGGTCTGTGGCTGGTTCCAGACATCGTCGCGAGTTCCAAACGATCTTTTCATCACAACGTAACGGGCGTCACTTGCGTTAAGACGTTTCAGTCCCGGATTGTCCGGTCCGTAACGCGAGAACTGCGGCGCCTCATTGTCGTTCGCTGCCGGATTGGGCGATTTTTCAAACTGAGCTAACCCGTCCCTCAAATGGGTGTAAGAATCGGGAAAGAAGCCAGAATAACCGTTCAGCAGTCGTCGCCTGTGAAACGTCCCCCAGTACATCAATAGCGTCGTCTCCTCATAATCCGTCACCTGATATCCCAGCGGAAACGGCAGACAAGCGACTCCGCCGTTTGGATCAGCATTGTCACGCAGCCACGTCACCCATACTGGCAGTCCATGGCGCGAAGGAAGTTCATACAGTCGCGGCGGCGGCGGTACGGCCTCTAAAGAAGTTAATGTGCTTGCCAGAATAAGCGGTATAAGCAGTCGCAAATGAAGTCTTTCATCAGGTTTTATGTCGAAGAGCAAACGGATGAACGGTGTCCGTCGCCAACGTGCTGGCTCTAATGCAACCGAATCATCCGAAAACCATCTTTGTGAATTCAGAAGATCCAACGCCTCAATACTTAGCCAGACTGCGGCCAGTTGAACGAACATCGCAAACCGAAAGGGACTGCGAATCAACGAGAATCCAGGGACATATTTCTGTAATAACTCGTAAGGACAGACAGTTCCGAATAGCGGAACGGTCTCTGAAATCCGAATTGTTGGTCCCAGGGAAAGCCCAAACGACATCAGGCCGAAAGCAAGAACGAATAATCCCCATTGACGTCGTCGTGGAGTAAACAACGCAACGACAAAACCGAGTGGAACGAGTAGCAGTTTCAGTCCCCCACCACCTAACGCCCAGACGTTATTACGATCCGTCTCAGGGAATTCCAGCCAGGGGGTGATCGTTGTCCAGGGTGTATCGACGTGGTCCCGCCAATGAGCTGACAATCCTTGAACCAAATCCTGGGTTCTCTCCATCTGCCAATTGTGTTCGTGTGATAATGAGCGTTGTAACCAGGCAAACGGGCCAATCATCACGACAGCAATTAGCGCAGCCAAAACAATATTCTGCCAAAAGACAGACGTTAAAAGACGCCGATTCCAAAGGAATACGGAACAGGGCAGCATCAAAAGAGTCTGAAATAAACCCCAATAATTGCAGAGCCAGTAAGTCAGTCCGTAGGCAAACCCGAGTCGTAATCCAATCATGAGTTGCGAATAAAACCGTTTCGATTTCACCTCGTGTTTCGATGGTGAGTCTTCAATTTGCTGATCAGAATCAACCAACTCACTTTGAGTCTTTCCGGTACCAAAAAGATCAAGGACGGCATGAAGGGTCCAATGGATGCCAAATATTGTGGTCAGTTGCACAACGCCGAGCTGCCAGATCACGAATGGAAGGATCTGTGACATGAAGCCACCACAAAATGCCAGCCAGCGCATGTGCCCGAGTCGTCGAAAAAGCTGATGAGCACTGAATCCGTTCAAGGCAATAATTAACAGCTGGTAAACGTTATATGCCAACCCGCGATTGTCAGTGAGCCAGACAATTGGCGCAACAATCATGGATGATGGTTGTGCTTCGGAAAAAACAAATGTCTTTTGTGTGGGGAAAAAAATCGGGGAATTCCAATATCCTCTAAATCCTTCCGCGACACGGTCGGCATTCCACCAGACCGTCCACAGATTCAGCATCGGCACGGTGATCTGTTCTTCATGCCCGTAGGAAATGTGCGTCGTCAGCGAACCGACAAGCGGCCAATTGATAACCATCGATAATACGCAATAAAGAGCGAACCACCGGCATCTACCGAGGCGTTTGTCGTTCACAGGTATTTCATTCGAAAGTTCATCTGTCGGCATGTCCCATTCCTAGCCCGTCAGGGTATAATTATTTCGACGACCGAAAAAGGGACTGCCGTAGCGCAAACAGGTTTTGACCAGCAAACGTACGCGAATCGGCTGGCAGAAACACGGATTGACGGTAACCTTAATAAAGTAGACGACATCGAACAGGGTGTTGATCTTTACGTGATGGAAGGGAGAGTCTTCGATGCTGATGAATTCCTGGTTTCGTTCAAAACAAACATGGTTCGTCGTGATTGCAGCAGGATTGTTGAGCGTAGCGTTTAGCGGCGTGAACGGGGCACCACCACAAACCGGAAAGAACCCGTCGAAACCCCCCGCTGCAGCTCCTGACAAAAAGGACAAAAGTGTGGCCGAAAGTTCCGAAGAAGCGACACCCGAAGCACCAAAGACTCCTACCGAATACAACATCCTGACGCGCGAGGAACAACATGTCATCCTGCGAAAAGGGACTGAGCGTCCTTTTGTGGGTGAATACACCGATAAGAAAGACCCTGGGACTTATGTCTGCCGTCGCTGCAATGCGCCGCTTTATAATTCGAAAGACAAGTTTTCGAGTCACTGCGGCTGGCCAAGCTTTGACGACGAGATTCCCAAAGCGGTGAAAAAAGTTCCCGATGCCGATGGCGAACGAATCGAAATCGTCTGCAAAAACTGCAGTGGCCATCTGGGTCACGTCTTCACGGGCGAAGGGTACACCAAAAAGAATACTCGGCATTGCGTGAATTCGTTGTCGATGAAATTTTATCCTGAGGGAGCCAAAATTCCCCCAACGGTCATCAAGAAGGCGACTCCGCCTGAATCGAAATAACCCGCATCCGATCGCGATGCAAAGGAACGGAAATGCCCCTGTACGAATACGCCGTTGTAAATGAAGATGGCTCACACGGCGAAGTGTTTGAAGTTTTGCAGAAAATTGGCGAACCGGCGCTGACCGTCCATCCCGAGAATGGGCGACCTGTGGAACGCTTGATTTCGATTGCCAGCGTTCCACGTCCAGCAGGCGGCCCGATCAAGGGGGATATCAGCAATCGCAGCCTCGAAAAGCTTGGCTTCACGAAATATCAGAAGTCATCGACCGGAAAGTACGAAAAAGTGCTCGGCGACGGTCCCGATTTGATCAAACGGGACGACGTTTGATAACCGGTAACATTGGCTTCAGCCCTTGCACGACACTATAAGTGGAGGCTTCCAGTCTCCACTTCGAGATCATGACAACCTTTCCTCCCGATTCAACGATTGGCCACGGGTTCACCAGCTGGTGCCCGTAGGGTCTTGAGAAACGCGACAATCGCAGCTCGATCTTCTTCCGATAACGCGCGATATCGATTTCGTACGTGCCTTGCTGCACCCGCGTGGCGTTCAATGGCACTTGCCAGGTCCGGCGAACCGCCATCATGGAAATACGGAGCGGAATCGGCAACGCCCCACAGCGCGGGCGTCTTCCATTCGTCGAGAGCCGGATGGTCTTTCGGCAGAGGAACTTCGGTCTCTTTGACGTAGCCGGCGTTCAAGTTGTCGGTCAGGGTATGCAGGCTGAAGTCGCTGTAAACACCTTGAACCCCGTCAATGTTTGGTGTGTGGCAATCGGCACAACCGACAGAAGCAAACAGCGCTTCACCACGATCAACGATCGTCTGAGCCGCGATGTCGGTCGGACGTTCACGACGTGGTGCCGGGATGTTTTCAACATACGAAACAAGAGCGGTAAACTGCTGTCGGGTCATGTCCAGCTTTGCGTCTTTGTCCTCGCGGTATTCCTGAGGGACGTGCTGCTTCTTCATTGGGTTGGACAAACCCAGCTCGCCGGCACACGCAGCAGCAACGAATTCTTTCAGCGTCGCGAATTGAGCTTTCCAACCAAACTTGCCGATCCGGCCGTCCGGCAACACGCGAACTCGACCAATCGGTGTCGAATTGAAATTGAGCGAAAACTCTTTCGTTGCACTTCCCAGCGAGCGTTTGACTGCCTGGGTGCGAATTGCCATCGGGCTGATTTTGTCAATCTGACCCAGGCCGAACAGGGCTGGAGTATTGCTCGTGTCGTAATGAATCGGATCGAAATCGACGATGTCGATTCGACAGCCACCAATCACTTTCATTCCATTCTTAACAATCGGGTTGTGTCGACGAACAGTCGAGGCGGATTCTACCAGTTCGGGTTTGACCGCCGACGCATGCACGATCCCTGCCAATGGCAACGGCTCTTTTTTCGTCGGCAGGATCTCAAATGTCTTCACATTAAATTTATTCGGACCGGCCCCGCCGACGGTTCCTTGAAAATGGCATTCGACGCAGGAAGTGGCGTTGAAGACGGGGCCCAGGCCATCGCCTCCCCCCGACAGCGAATCGTGTTCGGTCCATTTGTGCTCAAACAGCTCTTTTCCTTGAGCCAGTTGAGATTCAGTCGGACGAGTGTACCTTGCAACCACGGCTGTCTCCGCCAGCCAGACGGCGCCCAGCCCGAGTGCCATTAGAGCGAACCGCTTGAAACTTTGATTTCGACGCAGGTTAACGGAGCGAACCATGGAAAAGCTCCTCGACGGTGAGACGGACGGACCCGAGAACTGGGCTCAGTGTGAACAACTAGAGACAGAATATCTTAACTAAGACAGAATTGGAAGCGCCAATTTGAGAAATCCTCATCTTTTCTCGTTCCCAAGCTCCCGCTTGGGAACGAGCGTCTTCGAAGCTCCGCTTCGCGATTCGTCTGGCGACCAAGCAACTCGTGGTTGCTTTGCATTTCGACGGAATCGCATCACTAGTCGTTTACCCGATCGGGAAGCAGAGCTTCCAAGAAGTGCGTTCCCAAGCTGGAACTTGGGAACGAGGAAAAGAGTGCAACTTCAAAGGCTCCCGCTTGGGAACGAGCGTCTTCGAAGCTCCGCTTCGCATAACGACGCACGGTCTGATGTCTCATGATCATAATTTCAGTCGGAATTCAAATCGAGCTCCCCTGAAGATTGACTGGATTTTGATTGCAAGAATTAGGCATCGCCTGCAAATCATCTTTCCAAAACAATACCGCCACTGTTATGAATCTGTGGTGTCAACGGCGAATGAGTGAGATTTGAAAAAGGAGTTTCCGATGAAAAGTCACCGATTTCTAATTGGTCTGATTGGCGTCGTGGCGATTGGCACGTTTGCCGTTTATGCAACCGGACAGCAACCAGCCCCCCTTTCAAGTGTCACCCCTTATCAACCGCAAGGGACGATGGCGCCCGCGTGTGCCCCGGCTTGTCAGGCTCCCCAGGCATATTCTTATGCGTACACGCAGCCACCGTCAGAATTGCGAAAGACGCTCGATGCCAACCCGACACTGGTGCCGTTTTTGATGGAGATGGCGACTAAGGGTGACGAATGGGAACGCAAGGCTGCGGTACGTACTTTGGAGCAAGTTTGTAAAACCGCCGTGCCGGAATTGATCAAAGCGTTAAATGATCATGATCTCGCCAACCGCATGGCGGCCATCGGGTTATTGTCAAATGCCGCCACGGACGAAACGAATCACAATTATCCTCTCAGCGAGGTGATTTCGGCACTCATGAAGATTGCTCGAGATGACACCGAGTCCGAGGAACTTCGAAAGATTGCGAAATTCCACATCTGCCAAATCCTTCAGTTCAGACAGAGGGATTTTTCTTCGATGCGGGGTGAAGGTTGCCAGCCTGCACAGGGTGATTGATCCTCTACGGTAGAGATTCGAAGTCTTGCCAAATCTTCGAAAAAAGTTGGGCGAGTTGGCCAAGTTCCCTGTTTCATAGCATTTTAGCAGACTTGAATTTGGCCAAGTTCGCTGACGTGATTTCTTTTGGTTTGTTCGCAGGGTCCGGTGAGGTCAAGGCTTCGAGGCCCACCGAAACATCGAAAGAAAGTTGGCCAAGTTCGATAGAGTTGGGCGAGTTCCCTGTTTTACAGCGTTTTCACCGTTTTGAATTTGGCCAACTTCGCTGGCCAGATAGATCAGTTCTGGTTTGTTCACAGGGTCGGGTGCGGTCGAGTCCTGGAGGCCCCCCAAAGCATCGCAAAGAAAGTTGGCCAAGTTCGACAGAGTTGGGCGAGTTCCCTGTTTGATAGGCTTTCTCGCAAACTTGAATTTGGCCAAGTTCGCTGACCAGATAGATCACTTCTGGTTTGCTCGCAGGGCGGTGCGTGTCAATAACTTTGAGACACTTTTGTGAAAGAAATTAGTGAGTATTTGGTTTTTGATGAGTAGTTAAATTGGGTTTTGCAGAGGTTTCTGGTGAATCATCGGGTGGGTTGATCCAG
>CAIOKO010000089.1 GCA_903858935.1 uncultured Schlesneria sp.
CAGTGACGGAGAACCTCTTTCCAAACACATCGAATCCCGCCTAGGCGCGCTCTATTACCGAAGGAGTACCGAAGCCAACCTAAAAATCGCATCCTCACCAGATTAACGAATCCCGAAAAGGGAATTGCTGTTATGCACCCTGTTGTCGAACACTACTCGTCCATCTGAAATGAACGAGTGGTTGTCACCAGTTAGGAGACGAAATTGCAGGTGAAAAGGAGACTTTCTACTTCACCAACGGATAAGTCACTTTCCACGTCTTGTCAGGACTCTATCAACCGATCATATTCGCCGTGCGATCCGATCCAAAACCACAGCATGGTCGGGCCAGCCTGAATTGCCAGTGCCCGAGAGTTAATTCCAACCCTGGCTGACCAGTATCTCCCAACTTTCTTGAAGTGAAGCGATGTGTGAGTCGGATCTTGTTGGAGCAATGCAAAGTTTTTTTTGCCAATTCGCGAATCGCCTCAGGAAACGCATTTAGGCAAGCCTAAAATTCCGGCGTAGCAAGATGGTTCATAGAGGCGTGCAACGCCCTTCCTGAAGATGCTTTAGTGCTTGCTCTGCCAGTTGGTCAAGGCGGCCGGCATCGACATCTCGCTCAATTTGCTTGTCCCACTCTCCAGCATCGAATTCGAAGAACAAATGCCGAAATCTGACCTGTTCTTCAGGAGACAATTTTGAAACGGCAATTTCGATTTCGTCTACGGTACTCATAATATTAACCATTACTCATCAGCAATGTTCGCGTCAACGTTCAATTCTAATTTCGATTGAGTCAAAATCTAGATCGCCATTTTGCTTTCCTCTTTTTTGTGAGAGTTCGTTTCGCCGTCATTTTTCGGTGAGATGATCGAAAAAAAAACTCCAGTGGCCTAGCTGGCTCCAACTTCCTGATTCGTCTTTGCGCATTTGCCTGGTTCGCCTATTCTCAATCGGCAATTGCCGCCGATACTCAATGGTTTCTGGCCAAAGTTTCGGCTGCAGAATGTCTTGTAGATATGGCATTTAGGGCGAATCATGCCAAGGATGGCGGTTTCGATAGGATGGATCTGCATGGCCATCGCCTTTATGGCGAGCCTGTGTGGCTGTCTATCCCGATCTCCCTATCAATCGATGACCAGCAGCAGTGTCTTGCCTGCTGACCGTTCCGCCTATTACAAGCCGCTTCCTTATGAAGCGCCTGGGCTGACAGCGTTACCATCTCAGCAACCTGCCGTGGTCAATTCTGGTCCTTCTACCACATCAGGAGGTTCGTCGGGACTGACCCTTGTCAGCACGAGCCCTTCTCCAGACGCAAGCAATTTTCCCGCCGCACCACGGAACACGGCGGCGACACCAGATTTGGGCCATATCTATGGACGAATAGTTCAGGCCGATGATCGGGATCGCAATCCGATTATTGTGATCCCCGGTGTACTTGGTTCGCGGCTGGTTGACAGTCAGACCGGGCAAATCGTCTGGGGTGAATTCGGTGGCGACAGTATCAATCCCGCTTCGTCGGGAGGTGCTCGACTGATCGCTTTGCCGATGAGCGAAGCCAAGCCACTGGTCTCCTTAACCGATTATGTAAGACCAGCGGGAACTTTGGACGCGCTCGAGATTCGCGTATTGGGGATACCGTTTCAGATCAATGCCTATCGAGACCTGCTGACAACCCTCGGCGTGGGTGGTTATCGTGATGAAAAAACAAACCTGGCAAATATTAACTACGGCAACCAGAGTTATAGTTCATTTCAGTTTGACTACGACTGGCGGCGAGACAACGTCGAGAACGCTCGACGTTTGCACGCCTTTATTCTCGAAAAAAAGAGGTATATTGAAGCCGAACGACGCGATCGACATGGCAAGGACCTGGAGCCTGTTCGCTTTGATATCGTCGCTCATTCGATGGGTGGGCTTGTCGCTCGATATTACCTCGAATACGGTACAGCCGATTTGCCAGTCGATGGGTCAACCCCGCCAGTGACATGGGCCGGTGCTGAAAATGTCGCTCGACTCGTCGTAATCGCTACGCCGAATGCCGGGTCGCTCGATGCCGTGACGAATCTGGTTCAGGGTGAAACGTTGTCTCGTTTCCTCCCTAAGTATGAAGCAGCCATTCTCGGCACGATGCCGTCGCTCTACCAGTTGCTTCCACGTTCTCGTCACAGACCTGTGATCACCGATGGAGACCATCGGGCCGTGGACATCATGGACCCCAAGGTCTGGCTGCAATTCCGCTGGGGACTCATGGATCCTCGTCAACAAGTTGTCTTAAGAGACTTATTGCCTGATGTTGGCGATCCCAACGTCAGACAGAGAATCGCATTTGACCATCTGACAAAGTGCCTTAACCGGGCGAGATCATTTCATGCGGCACTCGACGCCCCGGCGAAACCTCCTGTTGGAACGACGATCCACCTAATCGCTGGAGACGCTCATCCGACGACGACGCAGCTTCGTGTGGATAGCCGCGGTGGACTGACCGTCGCCGCCTGGCAGCCGGGTGACGGCCGGGTCAGTCGCCCGAGTGCCCTGATGGACGAGCGATATTCTGACGGAGTCAAATGGACTCCTCGACTTGTGACGCCGATCGCGTGGTCGAACGTGAATTTTCTGTTTGCCGACCATCTCGGTCTGACCAGTGATCCGGGATTTGCAGATAACATCCTGTTTCTGCTGCTGGAATCGCCGCATTAAGCGTTATTACAAGCCGCGTGCAGAAAGGTATTTCCAGACACTTGCGAGAGTAGAAACGGGCGTTTGACCTACTAAAAAATTGAATATTGACTGGTTGCTGCAAAGATAAACGAAACCATTTTACGCCAGTATCCGCAGCGGCTTCGGAGTTCTTCTGGTTTGGTACTTGACATGTGACGTCAAGTTTCGGACTTTCTTCCCATGTAGCCAACTTCACTCTGCGTGATGAGCCTTCAACAGTTGACGATGAATCAATACAAAGCTTTGGCTCAGTTTGATTTGATAAGTTACCGAAACGACATGATCTTTCGGCAACGATTGGCTTGCTCTCGAGACAGGCTCATCACTTGGAGCGTTAATGGCGACTTTGGCCTGACGTGAATCCTTCATGGATTCGTCTGGCATGCGTTGTCCAGGCATTTTTCGTCGGGACAAGTAGACTTCATGAAGGGAACTGTCGGATGATGATCTTGATGTCGGTTCGAAAGATGGTTCATGAATTGGAGTCTGCGACATTGAATCGCTTGAATGCCGTTACCGTTTCGTCTGGCCAGCTCAGCCTGTGCCAAATGATCCTGTTGGCCTTGATGGCGCTGACGATCGCCTCGCAATCAGCCAATGCCGGTGAAGTCATTCTCAATGGTCATACCTTCACTTTGCCAGACGGATTTGAGATCGAAGTTGTTGCGCGTTCGCCATTGGTTGATCGTCCAATCACGGCTGACTTTGACGAACAGGGTCGGCTCTACGTGGCCGATTCCTCGGGATCAAATGACAAGCCAAGCCAGCAAGTCATTGATCGAACTCATCGCATCGTTCGCCTGGAAGACACCGACGGTGACGGACAATTCGACAAGAGTATTGTCTTCGCCGACAAAATGATGTTCCCGGAGGGAACTCTCTGGCACGACGGTTCGCTTTATGTGTCTGCCCCTCCTAGCATCTGGAAATTGACTGATACCGATGGTGACGGCGTTGCCGATCAACGCTCTGAATGGTTTGAAGGAAAGACACTAACCGGATGTGCGAACGATCTACACGGCCCGTATCTGGGCCTGGACGGATGGATTTACTGGTGCAAAGGTGCTTTTGCCGAACAGACTTATGAGCAAGCCCCAAAAGTGGTTCGTACAAACGGAAAAACTCGTTCGCACGAGCAAGACAAACTGGTGACCAAAGCGGCTCACATCTTTCGTCGCCGGGCTGATGGAACGGGGCTGATCGAGAACGTCATGACTGGTGGAATGGACAATCCGGTCGATGTCGTCTTCATGCCTGGCGGTGAACGGATCTTCACGACGACGTTTTTGCTGACCCCGGGTGGAGGGCTGCGAGACGGTTTGATCCATGCCGTTTATGGAGGCGTTTATGGAAAAGTTCACAATGTGACGAACTTCTATCCGCGTACGGGTGATTTAATGCCGCCCCTGGTCCATCTGGGGCCGGCAGCCCCGTGCGGACTGGCACGTTACGAGTCCAACGTCTTTGGCGATGACTATCGTGATAATCTGTTTGCCTGCCAGTTCAACATGTACAAAGTTTCGCGACATATCCTTGAGCGTGACGGTGCGACATTCAAATCAACAGACTCGGACTTCGTCGTTTCAAGCAACATCGATTTTCACCCGACGGACGTTATGGAAGATGCGGATGGCAGTCTCATCATTTGTGACACGGGGGGTTGGTACACATTGTGTTGCCCGACATCGCAACTCACGAAACCCGATATCCTGGGCGGAATTTATCGCGTTCGACGAACCGGTGCGGCAAAGGTAATCGACCCACGCGGCCTGAAGCTGAACTGGTCCAAACCGATCAATAGCGATCTTGTCGGCAGACTTGGCGATAAGCGTCACACTGTTTGTTCGAGGGCCATGCAGGTCTTGGCGAAGGGTGGCGATGCAGCGCTACGAGAGTTGACCGGCGCTGTTGATTCGTCGCCGAAAGAACAATTGCGTCGCAATGCCGTCTGGACATTGACCAGAATTGACCATCCAAAGGCAAGATTGGCTGTCCGTAAAGCTATTTCAGACCGTGACAATTCTGTTCGTCTCGCGGCACTCAGTTCCGTGAGTCTCTGGAAAGACAAAGAGGCGTTAACCGATTTAAACAAATGTCTTGTTGACCCGTCCCTGGCAATCCGACGAGCTGCTGTGGAAGCGTTGGGAAGAATCGATGTCGATTTGGACATTGCTCTCCTGCTTCGAGCAGTGGCCGACCCTTCGACCGATCGTGTGCTGCAACACACAGTGACATTTGCACTGATCGAGAATGCGATGCCTGTTGATTTAAGCAACTTTCCCAAAGTCTCATTGACGCCAATGATCGAACGAGTGGCAATTATCGCAAACGATCAGATGAAGGGCGGCCATGTCGATCCTAAACAGGTCGTCCCATGGCTCTCGTCGAAAGAACCACTGCTGCGCGAGACCGCTCAATGGTTGGTGGGGCGACATACTGAATGGGGAGAAGCGTTGGCGGGATATCTGCAAGAGCGACTGGCGGTCAACAATCTGAACGAACAGGACCGGCAGGAACTCGTCCAGCAATTAGCACAATTCGCTGGGAACCCTTCGATTCAAACATTGATGGCAACGGGTGCCGGACCAACTGCCAAAGCGACTCCAGGCGTCCGGCATATTTCTATGGACGCCATGCGAGCTTCAGGCCTGAAAGAATTACCTCCATCATGGCTCGATTCGCTCAAACTGACGATCGCCGAAAGAGACTCTGTGTTGTCTCCGATGGCCGTCACGACACTCAGATCATTCGCAATAAAAGGTGGCGACAGTGATTTGCAAACGGCGTTACTTGAGATTGCCAAAAGTCATTCGTTTGAAGACGGAGTTCGCGTTGAAGCCCTTGCCGCAATCCCTGATATCGGAGTTCAACCTGCAACGGAACATCTGCAGTTACTCGCCGGCAACCTGGGTGAAGCAGTCAGCGTCAGCACACGATCCGCAGCAGTTGATGCTCTGGTAAAATCAAGGCTAGAACCAGCCTCACTGACATTTCTCGTCAATTCAATACCTCAAGTCGGGCCGCTTGAATTGAACCGCTTGCTCGGTGCCTTCGAGCACTGTTCAGATGAAGCGGTTGGACTCAAACTGATTGCCGCCTTAAGGCAGTCACCGGTTTTAACCAGCCTTCGAGTCGATGCCGTAAAGAGCCGTTTGACGAAATTTCCTGCCAGCGTCCAGACTGAAGCGGAAGCGCTTTATGCCGCGATCAATGTCGAGGCGAGCCGACAACAAGAAAAGTTGATTGATCTCGTCGGCAGTTTAACAGGTGGTGACATTCGCCGTGGACAAGTTGTTTTCAACAGTCAAAAGGCTGCATGCTCAGCCTGCCACAATGCGGGGGGGTACAAAGGTGGCACCATCGGCCCAGATCTCTCGCGTATTGGAAAAATCCGGACGGAACGAGATTTATTGGAATCGCTGGTTTTTCCCAGTGTCAGTTTCGTCCGCAGTTATGAACCGATTCTGGTTGTCACAAAGTCAGGCAAACAGTTCAATGGCCTGATTCGCAAAGAAACACCAGATGAGATCATCCTGACCATGGGAGCTAAGGAAGAGGCACGCGTCCTTAGATCCGAGATCGAAGAAATCCGACCAGGCACCGTTTCGATCATGCCTGCCGGCCTCGACACACAACTGACGAAGCAGCAATTAGCTGATCTAATCGCTTTTTTGAAATCGAAACAGTAAAACTCATGGTCAATCCTTGAATTTTCTGATCTGCGGAAACTCGAATTAAATAGTGAGTCAATCTTTCGTTTCTTCGTTTTTGAGTCTCTGATCCTGTCGTAAAGCAAAGAACGGCACTTTGTTCCCATCGTTGTCTTTTGTTCAAGACTATTCCTGTTTTTCAGACGATCTCGTTCAGCTTAAAATGTCATGCACAACGTGACCGTGAACATCAGTCAGGCGGAAATCGCGACCACTGAATCGGAATGTGAGTTGTTCGTGGTTGAGACCCAGCAGGTGCAGCATCGTTGCGTGCAGGTCGTGGATCGTGCAGATGTTTTGGACCGCGTACATTCCCAGTTCATCAGTGGCTCCGTAAATTGAACCTCCTTTGACGCCGCCTCCGGCCAGGAATACGGAAAAACCTTCTGGATGATGGTCTCTCCCGTCCCGACCTGCTGAATGTGGCGTTCGGCCGAACTCGCCGGCCCACACGATCAGAGTTTCGTCGAATAACCCGCGTTGTTTCAGGTCTGTGATTAACCCTGCAATTGCCTGATCGGTATCAAGAGCGTTTTTCTGATGACCGTTCTTGAGGTCACCGTGCTGATCCCAGGTTCCGTTGGAGGCGCCTGGGGGACAAGTGATCTCGACAAAGCGAACGCCCGATTCGATTAACCGCCTCGCTCGGAGGCACTGGATTCCATAAAGCCTTTGCGAGGGGACTTTCGAATCGATCGCGTACATCGACTGGGTTGCTTCGGTCTCACGAGACAAATCGAGAACATCAGGAACCAGCGACTGCATGCGGAACGCCATCTCGTGATTCTTGATCGCTGATTCTACGGCATCGTCACCGCCGAGCCCCCTGGAGAAGGCTTTGTTCTGCTCTTTAAGCAGTGCCAGTTTCGCTAATTGGATTCGAGGATCTTTGTCGGCTGGCTGAATATTGTCGATCGGCAACCCATCGGCTTGAAGCAGCGTTGCCTGATGGCTGGCTGGAAGAAAGCCGCTCGAAAACGTTTCCAGCCCACCGCACGGGACAACTCCGAAACTCAGCACAACGAAACCAGGCAGGTTCTGGCTTTCACATCCGAGTCCGTAGTTGACCCACGAACCAAGACTGGGGCGACCGGCATTATTCGAACCGGTGTGCAGAAACAGGACGCCAGTGGAATGGATCGGCAAGTCTGCCTTCATCGATCGAATCACGGCAATATCGTCGGCACAGCGGGCGATGTGAGGAAAAAGACTACTGACCGGCATACCGCATTGGCCATGCTGTTTGAATTCCCACGGGCTTTTCAGCCATTGACGATTGACGTTGGCGGTGGGGTTCTTAGACTCCGTACACGGCTTGCCGTCCAGTTCGGCCAGTTTCGGTTTCGGGTCAAACGAATCGACATGTGAAACACCTCCATCCATAAAACAGAAGATGACATTCTTGACCTTCGGGTGGAAATGCGGCTGCGTCAATGAAGTTTCACTTCGAGCCGACGCAGCATTACTTGAATTGGCAAACAGGCCCGACAGCGCAAGCAAGCCAAATCCATTCGCGGACGAAGCCAGCATTTCTCGACGAGTGACAAATAACGGACGACGCCCGGGACAGGAGGATGCGGAACGAGTGGCAGGGTGTGTCATTTGCAAGTCCCTTGACCGTCGAATGAATCGCGAATCGAATCACATTTAACCGCATGAATTTATACGAAAATCCGACGGAAATTGCAGGAGGCTGAATGTACCCGGTGCTTGAATTTATCGGCGGCGTAATTTGTGCCGTCGTAGGTGGTGAATTGTTCCTGCGCGGAGTGTTGGGAGTATCCGGTTGGTTACGCATTCCCAAGGCCGTCACTGCTGCGACATTAGCGGCATTCGCCACATCCAGCCCGGAAATCTCTGTGGCGATCAACTCCGCCCTTGCCGGTGAACCTCAGATCGCTCTTGGTGACGCGTTGGGCAGCAACGTTGTGAATATCGGCCTGGTATTGGGCGTGCTGATCGTGATGGGGCCGATTTCATTTATTTGGGCACTCTATAAACGGGAGTTTATGACGGCTCTGGCAGCTCCGGTTATTTTGTGTGTGTTGCTTGCCGACGGAGTCTTTTCACGGACGGATGCGATTATCTGTCTCGCTGTTTTTTGTGGTTGGTTTTTCTGGGTATTGCGAGATGCACTTCAGGCCCGTGATGGTATTGAAGCGACTTCAACCGGGCGGCAAGCGCTGATCGCGGTCGTGTTTGGTGTCATCGGGCTTTTAACGCTTGTTCTATCAGGCAAATTGATTGTGGCAGGAGGGACCGCGTTGGGTGAAATGCTTGGAGTCAGCCCATTCCTGATCGGGGTGACAATCGTGGCATTCGGTACGTCATCGCCAGAATTAGCGACGGCGGTTGTTTCCAAGCTACGAGGTCACGACGAAGTTGGCATCGGCACGGTGCTCGGCAGCAACGTGTTCAATTGCCTGTTTATCATCGGATTGGCAGGAGCAATCCATCCGTTTCCACAGGCTGTTGCTGCAGTCCTGCCGAGTGTGATATTCGGCATTTTGACCGTTCTTGCCCTGATGCCGATCAAAGGAGCAGTCCTCGGACGAAACCGCGGACTAATGTTACTCGCTCTTTATGCCGGTTCGATCGTCGCAGCATGGTGGTTCGGCACGGAACACTGACCGTTGGTGCAAGTTTGGCGCCACTGCTTTATCGTCTTCGATTAAGCAGTGGCTTCATGATTCGATAGAGTGTTCGAAGAGCACTTCCTGAGCGAATAAGCTCGGGAAGTGCCACACTATTCTCCCGTCTTCAGGTCGGTTTAACCTCGAAAAGACTTTCAGCCCATCAGGCTGCTCAATGCACCAGTGCTATCTCCCAGGAAAGGAATTTTTACGTCCATTCGTTCGAGCATCGACAACCACAGGTTGCTGATCGGAGTTTCCTTGGGATATCGGATATGACGTCCCGACCGAATCGTGCCGCCACCTTTGCCAGCGAGCAGGACGGGAAGATCGTCATGGTTATGTGCGTTGCCGTCCGAATTCGCACTGCCGTAGGCGATCATGCAATGGTCGAGCAGAGTTCCTTCACCTTCAGGAATCGCTTTCAGCTTCTGCAATAGATACGACAATTGAGTGACGTGGAACTTGTTGATGTCGCGAATCTTTTCCTTCTTCTTCGGATCATTGCCGTGATGCGAAAGTTCATGATGCCCTTCAGAAACACCGATGAACGGATAGGCTTTGTTGCTTCCTTCATTGGTCAGCACGAACGAACAAACTCGTGTCGAATCGGTCTGGAAAGCTAGTACTATCAGGTCGCACATGAGCCGAATATGTTCCTGGAAATCACCAGGGACTCCCGCAGGAACGGGGTAATCAGGGGCTTTCACTTCCGGAAGCGTCGCGGCGCGCGCGATTCGCTGTTCAATATCTCGGATCGAACTGAAGTATTCATCGAGCTTCCGCTGATCGCTTTTTCCGATTTTGCCGGCCAGATCGCTGGCATCCTGACGAACAAAATCGAGCACGCTTTGACGGAGCTTGTCACGTTTGACTCGATCCGCACCTGCTCCTGCTCCGAACAAGCGTTCGAAGACCAGCTTCGGATTGACTTCCTTCGGAAGCGGCTGCGTGGCTGATCGCCAGGCCATCGTCGAGGAATAGACACAGCTATAACCCGAGTCGCAATTACCGGCCATAGCGCCTGATTCACAGCCGATCTCCAATGACGCCAGCCGCGTCTGATCACCAATCCGTGACGCGGCGACCTGATCGACTGACACTCCATTACGAATATCGGTTCCATCGGTCTTAACGGGATGAGCACCCGTCAAAAACGAAGCCAATGCACGAGCGTGATCCCCTCCACCGTCACCATGAGCCCGGGCACCATCCGCAGTGAGGCCCGTCAGAATCGTAATATCGTCTCGTACGGGAGCCAGCGATTCGAGAATTGGCGTCAATTCGAATGCACTTCCTTCCGTTGAGGGAGTCCAATCGGCCATATTTTTACCGTTCGGCACGTAAAGGAAGGCCATCCGATTCGGAGCGGTTTTCGTTGGCGAGGCCTCTTCCGCCCAAGACGCCATCGGCCCCATTGCCTCGAGCCATGGCAGGGCAATCGCGGTACTCAGGCCTTTCAGGACCAACCTTCGGGAAATGGGATCGCGGTTCATCGGATGTTCCTCACTTCGTACTTTTGAGGGCGTAGCGGACGATTGTTACGTCCAATCAGTCGTTATCACTAAAGATTCGGCACAAGGTATTTTGTCGCGTTTTATTCGGTTCCGCGACGCATTCGGAATGGGTCGCTTTTCACGATTTCGATAGCAAGAGTCGAGAATTTGTAGTCGTTTTTCTCGAGCTCCTCCTGGATTTTCTTAATTGAACGTCGGTCGTAATGCTCCAGACCCCGACCCAAGCCATAGGTCATCAGTTTTTCGGCGAGGTTACGTCCGACTCTTGCATGCTGCTCCTTGAGGATCGACTTTAACTCGACCGGGCCTTGAAACGTCTTTCCGCCAGGTAAAACTCCTCCGGTTTCAATCGGAAACTCGCCATCTTTTTGACGGAATCCACCGATTGCATTGTAGTTTTCAAATGCAAAACCCAACGGATCCATTTTGGCATGACAATTGGCGCAGGCGGGGTTCGCTCGATGTTGCTCCATTCGTTGCCTTAGCGAACCGGTCAATTGGGCTTTATCTCCATCTGGCAATTCAGGTGCATTCGGAGGTGGCGGAGGAGGTGGAGAACCGAGGATCTGCTCCAGAATCCATCGGCCTCGCTTAACGGGTGATGTCCTGGTGGGATTCGAGGTGACCGTCAGGATGCTTGCTTGAGTTAATAGTCCACCGCGAAGTTTATCTGGAAGAGTAATACGCTCGAATTCGCGGCCCTGATCACCACGCCGTCGTCCTCGCCGTTCGCCTTCCGGAGGTTTCGACATGGCGGATTCCAAGCCGTAATGCTGGGCCAGAGGTCGGTTTACAAACGTAAAATCAGCGTCAATCAGTTGATTGATACTCCGGTCCTCACGAATAATTGCCTGGATGAAGAGTTCTGTTTCCTTCAGCATGGCAGATCGCAATCCTTCATTGAATGTCGGGAAAGCTTTGGGATCGGGCGTGATCGTTTTCAAGCGACGTAATTGCAACCACTGCATTGCAAAGTTATCAACCAGCGAATTGGACTTTGGATCGGCCAGCATTCGGCGGACCTGGGCGTCAATATTCGGGGTCAATTCACCCTTGCCTGCCAATGCAAACAATTCGTCATCGGGCATTGAGCTCCAGAGAAAATAAGACATCCGTGAAGCGAGTTGAAACTCATCCAGAGCATTGGGTTCAGGATTTTCGGGCCGGTCGTCGAGTTCCAGACGGAACAAAAACTTGGGTGAGACTAACACAGCCTGCATGGCCCGCTGTATGGCGGCTTCCCAAATCAGACCTTCATCTAATGCGTTTGTTACCAGAACAACCAACCGCTCAACCTCCGCTGGTGTCGCTGGTCTGCGATAGGCTCGACTGACAAATCGAGTCAAGATTTCTCGTGCCTGATCCGGTTTTAACTTATCTGCCTGACAGGCCAAAAGTCGCTTGTGAGAGAGAGGGACCATGTCACTGGGCCCTTCCAGTTCAAACCATTCGACGAATAGGGCTCGCTTGGCTTCTTCTGGCTTTTCGACGGCAGCGTCAGCGAATTCATTGAGGAAAGTGACTGAAATTCGGTGCTCGCCTGAACCGATTTGAACGGGCTTTGCTTCGTAGACCCGTTTGTCCTTGTCCTGACCGGTGGCTTTGACTTCCACTGTTTCAATATCATTGTCATCGACCTGGAATGCGACTTTGACAGGTTCATCACCCACTTGGCGCCCCCAGCCTCGAAAGCGGAATTTGTATTCACCTTCGACCGTCAGTTTATGAGAAATCGAAAGTTTTCCAACGGTATCCAACTTACGAAACGGGACTTCGAACGCCTCTTTTTGGGTTGTCTGAAGAAACGTGGCGACCGAACGTCGCTTAGGGGGCTTTGGTGGCTCGCCGATCAGAATTGCTTTTTGGACGATCGATTCAGCGGCCGCCAGATACCGTTCCATCAACACAGGCGACATTGTTAAAACGTCTCCAATGTTATCGAAACCATGGCCAATATCGTCCGACGGAAAGTCCTCTGCAGCGTTGAAATCGATCATCATCAAATCTCGCACGGTATTATTGTACTCGGTGCGATTCAGTCGGCGAACGGTGACTCGGCCAGGGTCTGGCTTTGCGTGAAGATCAATCTCGTCGAAAAGACCATTGACGATTCCGATAAACTGATCGATTTCTGCCTGGTCTGGTCGGGGTTTCTCGTGTGGAGGCATCTGGCCGTTAGAGGCCATTTCCACGACATTTTCCCACACTGAACGCCGTTTGACGATTGAATCGGCGTCTTTGTCGATTACCAGATTCAGATCCGCCTTGGGATCTTTATCACCATGACATTCGATGCAATGCTTGTTGATGAAGGCCATACCCTCATTAGAAAAGCGGCTGGCCAAAGGTGAAGCATCAGCCGCCATGATCACGACCGCCGTGCTTGTTAACACAGTCGAGACAGCAGCAATCAAAAGTAAAAATGCCAGCGCAGAGCGTGAGAAATTCATAGGTTTGTCGGATGGAGCATATTCGGGAGGGAGTGCTAACTGCACATAACACGGCAGGATTCACGCACGCAATCGTATCGGAATTCTCTGTTGTAAACCAGCAAATTCAATCCATCAGATCAACATTTCAGGTGGCATTAATTTCTCGAAGTAAAATTCTCCTTTGATTTCAAATGGTACACTACTGCTTTTTCGTTGGGCTGTTGCCTCTTTCAGGGCGATTTTATTGAAATTGTCGAGTGCAGGTTTGATTTGCCAACGACCATTCGAAGATTGTTCCGTTAAAGCTGCCAGAGATCAGTTTCTCATTTGAGGCAGTGAAAACCAAACTTCGGATGACCCCAAGTTGGCCTTTAAGTCGGATTGGTGGTTGCTCAGGTTCGGTTAGATTCCAAACACGAATGATTTCATCGAAACCGCCAACAGCAAGTTTGTCACCGTCACTCGAAAATGCCATGGATCTTGCAAATTCCAGTTTGATTTTTTCTTGCCATATTCGCTGACCGGTGAAGGTATCAAAAACCTGAACTCCACCACCGAGGTCTCCCACGGAAAGCCGATCCCCGAGCGCCGACCAAGTGACACACTGACAACTTCGCTCAATTTGATCAAACGAGATTTTGCCCTCGCCGGTTTGTGCGTTACAAATGTAAGGGGGCTCTACTTTAGACGCAACAAACACTCGTTGGCCATCTGGACTGAGGCAATTCATATGGCTGATTGGGCCGACATTAATCGTCCAGCGACGTGGCTTGGAGCCTGTCAAGTCCCATCCGACCCCATCCCCTTCGCTGCTAAAACTCATTGCCACGTTTCCGTCCAGAGAAATGTAGACGCTTGCGTCAGTGAACGGTTCTAACTTCAGTTCTTCGGCAACGACGATTTGATCATCCCTGATAACATCAACCCGATGATGTACTCGCCCCTCTTCAGCCCATTCTTCCAGCATGACAATCGTAGAAGCCTGAGATGACATCGCGACCGCGACAATATCGTTTGGAACCGGTTGAGAAGTTAAGGCGCCAGTCTCAAGCGAGATTTGACTTAACTTTCCTGTCATTGCATGTGTAAACAGCGTCAATTTTTTTTGATCGATCGCCAGATTCATTACTGGCATGACATCATTTATTGAGGTATCCGACGTTTTCGAGGATAAATGCATATTAAATAATGAGCTTGCTTGCCAAAGTGACGTTGTCACAAGTCCCACAGTGAAGGTGATAATAAAAAGCTCGCGCAGAGCTCCGAGGTATAACACCCCCCGTCGGCGGATCGAATTTATATTTCGTTCCATTACCTTCTGAGATCGCAACACGGAAATCTCCTTAATGCCGTTAATCCACTTAGCTTCCCTGACAGAGATTGAACTTGCCGACATTCAACCGCTTTAAGGGGGCTGGTTCCATTAACGTTGTGCTAACGCGGTCATCTTCCAAACCTCATTTTGCGGTTTGCACCGTTGAGGTAGAGCCGATGCAAATGCAGACCGTGTGCCAGTTCGTGTCGGGGATTTCCGAAGGACCTTTAAGTTTAGACTAAATAAAGACTTTCGACTTACAATCGTCTAACCTGGGCTTGTTCATCCGACGTCATACGTTCGGCATACCGTAACCAGCGAATCGGCAACAATGCGGTGATGTTACGCTTCATGTTGATTTCGCCGACGAGCGAATTTCCAGCAACGCTGACGACACATTTCCATGCTCGTCTTCAAATCGAAAACGATGTTAAAGTCTCACGGCTGGTAAAAGGTGCCCCGAATCGACCACAATCGAGAAAATAGGTTCCGCGAAGAGTCTTCTACGGTTACGCCAATCAACGGGCCAGAAAGTTTGTGTCATGCGGTCGAAAGAATTGGTAATTTGCGGCTTGAAGGCAGTTCGCTCACGATTCGAAGTTGATTCAGATTCAGTGAAGCGTCTGTTCTTCAATCGCGCAACGGCGGTGCATGTCGGTGACCTCTGCCGTTGGATGGCTCAGGAACGACTTGTTTATCGCTGCGTTGAAACGGACGAACTGGAGCGGATTTCAGGTTCAATCCACCACGGCGGAATCGTCGTGGTGGTGGAGCCACCCGAACTTCGAATTCCGACTCTGGATGAGGTTCGTCACTGGTCATCTCAGCAAGAGACGCTTTTACTACTGGACCGAATCAGCAACGTACATAATCTCGGAGCGATTATTCGGTCTGCTGCGTTCTTCGGTGTTACGAAGCTCATCATCCCGGATCATCCCCAAGCCGCGTTTCCGACCGAAGCGACGTATCGAGTGGCAGAAGGTGGGCTTGATCACGTCGAGGTTTTATGTGTTGACCATCTTGCTGGCTTTATCCGAGCAATCCGACCGTTTTATTTTACCGTCGGCGCGGCAACGCGTGGCGGCAGACCTGATCTTGTTCGAATGACAGACCGACCACGCGCACTTGTGTTGGGTAACGAAGAGCAGGGACTTTCGCCCGAAGTCGCAACCGCTTGCGAACAATTGATTACATTAGAAGGGGTCGGTCGCGTTGAATCGCTGAATGTCTCTGCGACAGCAGCAATTTTAATCTGGGAATGTACTCGCCCCCAAGTCTCATCACCTTCAAAATACTGAGAACTCCGTTCAAAAGCGCAAAGATCGTTGGCAGGCTTAGTCAATAATTTTACGACCAGATTTCGACAGTCTCACGAGTCCAAGCAGGATCTCATCGCGCAGCCTTAATTGGTGATCCGAAATTCTTAAAACGGTGGCCATTTCGCTCGACTCCATCTCCAACCCGTCAATTTATATCAGTTATTCCAGTTCGACTGGCTAAACCGAATGCATCAGAGTCTTCACGCGATGTTGGACGATTCTACCCGCGTGTGGTGCATTTGCCTTGCAGAGTGGTGGCAAATATTGCCGATCTTGACGAAAGGTTGGGGTGAACTGAGCGGATCAAGGCTCGAGAGAGCCATGGATGGTGAAATCGCGATGGAACGCAGCGCGTGAATCTACGCGCTTTGGCTCAAGTTGGCGGACCTTGACGGTCGATTCTGATTGATAACGGAAATTCGCCGTTGCGGACCCGCACAGACACCCATCGTGACCGACCACTTTGACATGCCGTTCTGACAGGGATTAAGGGACCGATTGATGAGACACGCATTCTGGATCGTCGTAGCGAGCATGCTGGCGCTTGCGTCCGACGCACGAGTCGAGGCCTCGTATTGCGGGGCGGCCAGCTACAAGTGTTGTTCCTCAGAGGCGTGTGCGCCCTGTGGGGATTACTGCGCCGCGAAGAGCTGCTGCGGGACCCGCTATAAAAAGGTCCGTGAAACCGTCTACGAACAGAAGGTGGTGAATCGCTGCCGGACTGTTTACGACCAGGTTACCGAACAATACCCGGTCACCTGCACGAGAAACGTTCACGAAACGTGCTATCGCGACGAGTGTTACACCGTTTGCAAGCCCGTCTATCAAACGTGCTACCGCGATGTCAGCTGCACAGTCAAGAAGCCATGTTTCCAGACATGTTACAAAGACGTTTGCTGCACGATCCGAAAGCCATGCTATCAGACATGCTATCGAGACGTTTGCTGTACAATCCGCAAACCCTGCTATCAGACATGCTATCGAGACGTTTGCTGCACCGTATGCAAGCCTGTTTGCGAAACCAAATATCGTGAAGTTTGCTGCACGACATATCGCACGGAAACCCAAACCTGTTACCGCGATGTCTGTTACACGGTTTGCAAGCCAGTTTGCGAAACCAAAGAAGTTACCGTCTGTACCGGTGACTGGGTGACGGAAACGAAACAAGTTCCTGGTCCGATCGTCAAGAAGTGCATCAGCGATCCTGGAACGTGGGGATGGAATCCTTTAAGTAACTCTTGCGAATACAAACAGGGATGCTGCCATACCGCATGCGAACAAACCTGCCGTACCGTCACCTGCAGGCGCTGGGTTCCTCGCACTGAAACGCGACAAGTTACCTGCACTCGAATGGAGCAGGAAGTTCGTCACTGCCAACAACCTTACACCGTTTGCCGTAAGATTCCTGAGACCGTCGTAAAGCAAGTTCCGTACACCTGCGTTCGTTACGAACGGCACACGGTTACCAAGCAAGTTCCTTACACAACCTGCTCTTGGACTTGTGAGACCATCACCAAGAAGGTTCCTTACACTACCTGCTCGTGGACCTGTGAAACGATCACCAAGAAGGTACCTTACACAACCTGCTCGTGGACCTGTGAAACCATCACCAAGAAGGTCCCTTATGTTACCTGCACCATGACTCAGGAAGTGCGAACCCGCAAGGTTCCTTACACAACCTGCCGTCAGGTCTGTGAAACGAAGATGGTTTGTAAAACCAAATGTGTCCCTCGGCAAATCGTCGAATCGGAAGTGGTTTGTGTCCCACGCAAGATCTGCCGTAAAGTCCCTGTTCAGACCGCATGTTCCTCTGATCCCTGCCAGGGTGGAGCGATTGGTGTTCCAGGTCAGTGTGGTCACTGATTGATTGCGGACCGGAAGTTGAGATGAGATGGCCGGAGGTGGTTTTCAAAAACCCACCTCCGGCTTCATTTATTGAGTCAGTGAGGTCGTATCAGCGGACCACTTAAATAGATATCGCCATCGAGCACCTGCAAGGCAGGTTGCTGAATTGATGGACAATCTGTGACCATCTCAAGACCATGCCCGGCTAACGGTGAAGGTGCGTCGGAACCGCCAACAAGCTTAAGGGCGATGAACGCATGAACCTCGTCGATCAAACCTTTGTCGAAGAAGGCTCCAAGCATTTGCCCCCCTCCTTCAACTAACACATTTGTAAAACGTCGACGCCCCAATTCCAACGAGACATTGTTAAGATCAGGTTTTCCGTTGGAATCAGAATCAATTGCGATTACTTCGACACCAGCGTCACGAAGACACGCGCATCGGTCGGAAGGAGCGGCTGTTGTCGTCAAAACGAGAACCGGAGCCTCCGAAGCTGTCTGGACGAGTTGCGACTCCACGGGAAGCCTTGCAACGGAATCAACCACGATACGGGTCGCGATTCGAGGTCCCTTCGGACGCGCAGTCAATGCAGGATCGTCAGCGATTGCTGTACCAATACCAACAAGTATGCCATCCATCCGGCCTCTCAATTGATGTACAACAGCACGAGACGCTTCGTTTGTTATCCATTTCGAATGGCCAGAGCGAGTTGCAATTTTGCCGTCCAGTGTCATTGCCCATTTTCCGTGAAACCACGGCCGGTGCTGCGTGACGAGATTAACAAACGGAGCAGCCAGTCTTTGGGCGTCATGCTCCAGCAGACCAATTTCAACGGCAATTCCAGCGTTTCGAAGTTCTTCAATCCCGCCGCCATCCACGCGTGGATTCGGGTCGCGCATGCCTATCACGGCCCGACGAATCCCCGCAGCAATGACCGCCCGCGAACAGGGAGGCGTTTTACCGAAGTGACAGCAGGGCTCCAAAGTGACGTACAACGTCGCTCCATTCGCCTTTACACCCGCTTGGGCCAGTGCATGAACCTCAGCGTGTGGGCCACCATAATTCTGATGCCAACCTTCCCCCACGATCGTGCCTGATGAATCGACAACAATCGCTCCGACAACCGGATTCGGTTCGACAAACCCGAGTCCGCGGCGAGCCAATTCAATGGCTCGCCGCATCATCAATTCGTCAAAAAGATTTGCTTTCGTCATGGGCTATTGACCGGGCAACCAGATCTTACCGGCCGCTGGAACGGATTGAGGTGCTGAGGGATTCCACACGCTGCCAAGCGATGGAATACTGTCCGGAGTGATGATTTCCACCGACGACCACGGCGAAGGAATGTCGAACGCTTCGAGAGTTTGCTCAATATGCTGCCGAATCTGAGGTACTTTCGGCGCATAGTAAGTGACAAAACGATTCAGAAGCGGCTTCAACTGAGGATCTGAAGGGTCTTCGAGTCTGGCTCCAAATTCTGCCATATCCCACCCCCAGGCATTCTGAAAGGGTGTCTTTCCTTCAGGAACCGGCAGGTTTCGGCCTCGATTGATCCATTCAAACATTTCGTTGCGTTGTCCGTTTGCTGATGCAATTCCCGCAAGCGTCCGCACAACGCGTACACGATCAATCTGGTCGGCAATCGCTGGTCTCTCGATCGCGACCTTGAGAACTTTGTAAAGGGTCTCATCATGTCGAATTAACATCGACCGGTTCACCACCGTCACCAGTTGCTGGTCATTCAACTGTTCGATTGGCAGTCGATTCAACTGCATAATCGAAAGACTGCCCAATCCAGTTTCACTGGAAATTTCCAATGCAGGAAGGGGCTCGATTCCGAGTCGAGAGAAAAGACCAGTCAACCCAATTCCACGCTCCCGCTGTTGTGCAGACGCGTCCAGAATATGCGCTGCAGCAAGAAGAGGGACCCTGAGCGAAGGATCTTTGGCTGCTTGCTCGGGAGTTTTGTCCTGCAACGCTTTTAATGGAGTCTGTGGCCAGGTTTCATTGGCGATCTTTTGCCAAAACTGGTTTAAAAGTTCGCGACGACGTACAAAAGGCACCTTGTGTGGCAGATACCAGTTGTTTTCTAAGATCTGGGATTCTTTAGAAATTATGCCGACGACTTGTGGCTGAGTTCCGTCCTGGTCCCATGTAATCAGATCGGCACTTGCCGAAGTCAATGTCGACTTCGCGTTCTCGAGATCTGGCCCGCGTCGTCCTGCAATCATGATGATCGCAGGATTATTAGCCTTCGGATCGGCATCGTGGACAACAACCTTTCCCAGCATTTTGGGAATATTGTCGAGGGAAAACTGTGCAACGTCGGTCTGATTGATGTCGACGTCCAGAATGGAGTAAGCCGCTACCGGACGATTGGCCGGTTCACCTTCCTCAGGAACCTTGATTCTTTCGATACGGGGCTGCCCATCTAACATGGTGAGCAGGCGTGATACGGAACTGACTTGGCCACGATACACGCATTCTTCGACGACATCAGTTGTGGTTTTCGCATCGAGGATTTGAGCGAGTGTTTCGCATTCGACAGCAACGCCGAGATCCGAGTAGTAATGAGCCGCACGGTGCAGTGATTCCGCTGCAACTGTTTCGTCACCATCCCAGGCGCGGCAAAGCCCGGTCGCGTGCCAGTATTCGGCTTTCTCAGGTGAGTCCTTGGCCAGCGCCGCGAAGACATCTGCAGCAATGCTCCAGCAGCCAACAGCGGCGTACTTCTGTCCTTTGCGGATCTCTTTTTGAAGGTCATCCACTGCTGAGATACTTGGTAACTGGTGCGAACCACGAATCGGGTAGGCAATTTCGTCGGCGCCGTCGATCTCCAGTAATTGAACGAACAGATCCTGTCGCCGCTCCTCAGGGGCAAGCCTAAGTGCAAGAGCGAGATGTTCCCGGACCGCCATCATATGTCCCGCCTGTGCGTGTACCGCAGCAAGCGTTGTCGCCAGATCGCTTACAAGGCCCGGAAGTTTTTTCGCACTTCGCTGAAAGGCGCGATGGATCGCTCGCTTCGCTTGGACGGGCCCCTCGGAATGCAGCATCGCGACGGCATAAAGGACGATGGAGAGCTCGTTGTCGGGGTGATTCTCCAGTGTCTGTTTCAGGATATCGCGGGCAGCGGAACTTTCGTTCAAATCCAGCAACAACATGCCGCGCGTGTTTGCAACCCAAACATTGTCTGGACGTTTTGTTTCCAGTAATTCCAACTGCTGCAATGCAACGCGAGGCTGATTACTGTCCATCAGCCGCTCAATACGTTCCATTTCATCAGCAATGGGGTGACAACAGAACTTAAACTTCTTTCCGCTTCCACACGGACACGGACCATAAATATCGGCAGACATGAAGTATGCCCCTTCAACAAATGAGCAATGGATTATTACAAAGACGCCATCCTGCACGAGGGTGGGTCTTTCCTTGACTTTCAAAACGTTTTTCCGGCACTAAAGTGAGCGCCGATTGAATGATAAATTTCGTCAACGTGCGGTTTTCTCCGCACCGTCGAAGCGGGCAAGTTTAGCAAAACGTGCCTCGTTTAACAGGGGTGACGACCCTACATTAGTGACGGGAACAGAAGAACCATGAAACTCGGTTGAATCGTGAATCGCTCAATTTTTGCCGATTGTGATCGACGGATTGATCCAACTTGAGCGTCTTGACACAGTCCGAGGGTTCACCGCATCTGGGGAATTGTCGCTTCCGTCCAATTCGACGAATGCAGAACGGTATGGCCAGGCTTCGACGATGGCTCGTTTGTGTCGTCGCGGGCCCAGTCGTCGTCAGACTCGTCACGATTTTGCAAGCCGTCACCTACGGGTGGTAGAAATTCATCTGAATCCTCGACGGTCTGGATCGGTCGTGGACGCTGCCGTTTGACCTGAACCCGAGTGTTTCCCGAAGGAAGCACGACCTTCACAACCTGATTTGTATCATATCTTCGATCGTCCAGCGTCTGAAACTTCAGATGGACGACGAGGTCAGTGTGCACGGGTGTCTCTTCAAAGGGCAACGTGAACTGGAATCCGGAACTTGTAATTCCTCGGGTCCAGTGACTGCGGCACTCATCCGCCGAAAACGTCCATCGACCGAGTTCGCGGTCCGATTCCGGAAGTAGCGGATCGAGCAGTCGGATTTCCAACTCGCCTGGAACTTTCACTGGCTGGTTTTCCGAATCGACCGGCACGAACTGAACGACGACCGCATCATCTCCGGGCTTGTCATCTTTATTGAGCCCACCACTCGCCAGCGAATGAATGTGTATTTTGTGGATTTTGCTTTGAGGAAGATTCACTGGAGCATTTTCGTGGCCGGCTTGGGCCAGT
The DNA here is from genome assembly GCA_903858935.1 of uncultured Schlesneria sp. GTDB lineage: Bacteria > Planctomycetota > Planctomycetia > Planctomycetales > Planctomycetaceae > Schlesneria. Next base: position 21,812 of record CAIOKO010000089.1, read on the forward strand.
TCCGACTTCAATCGTTCTGCCTCATCCTTTGTCCGCTTCAGTTCCGAGCGAGTCTTCGTGATTTCACGCTGAGATTCGGATAACTGAGTTGACTGTTCGCGAATGCGAGCTTGTAACAGGTCCGTGTTCATGCGACCTGCGCAGCCGCAATTCAAAAACACAGCCAACATCAATGTCAGCACTTTGGATTTCATTTCGCCATCCATGGCAAATTTTTACAGCGATCAACCTCAACCGCGGTTGTTTCAAACACTAACGGCAATCGGGAAATCCCACAACGTCAGCTTTCTGTTGCAAATTCAGGAGAATGACAAAGTGCTGGTTGATTGATTTGGTTCCTATTCCACGAATCGACGATTAATAGTTCGTAGTATCGCTTGCTCAAGGGCGGGATCGCGGCCCTGGTTGATCCAACCTGAAGGCGTCGCCTGCCCTACGACGGGATTAAGATCGCGTTGAAGCGCACTATTATCGAGAAACGTCGCGCCGCCAGCAAAATTCGCTGCGCGCGGGACGTCTTCGAGTTCTTTGATTGCTTCAACTCCAACCAGATAACCCCCTGGTGCTGGCGTAAAGCGGACGTAGGCCTTTCTGCGGATCGATTGAAATGAACTTTGCCAACGATTTACGGCACCGACCGAATCAGGATGCCACGGTTCAAGTACTCCCGCACCCGTCTTATATCGAGTCTCGATGACACCCCCCAGCTTATTCTCTCGCTCGATCTCAAACAGATAATCGTGAACCACATCGACTGTTCGTTCCCATGCTTCCTCAGGGTTGTTGGCCCGAACGAAGACGGGGTTCGCAACCGGCGGGCCGTTCATATCCAGAGACACACAACCGGAAGTGGCTGTGGCCAGCAATGCGAACAAACAGGAAATAATGAGTCGTGATGACATTCGGACACGATCGCGCAGAATGTTTTTGACGAAGGGATTCAGGCAGCTGCCGTAATGTGACAGAGATTTGCTATTCGCTCAAGATCGATTTCAGCAAGGTTTGCCGAATCTTGTTGAATGAAACATAGAAAACGACGAACAGCCTCCAGGGGAGAGATCTTCCCTGGAGGCTGTTCTATGTAAACGGCTCGGCTAAGCACCGTCCGTGGTAGGGTCAATTCGGTTTAAGTCCAGCAATTACCCGGGCAGCTTGAGAACTCGACTTTGTGAAGTAAATCAATCTGCAAAAGAGCTATCGGCGACCGGGCGATGGAGCATTAAACAGACACCCCGTCAAACCTTACGACTACGGATGACCGCATGCATATCAGGAATCATCAGTAAAGTTTAACTCGGACTTACCTTTTGACTCGTTTGGAACTCAATTTCTTTACCGCAGCTTTTTTGGTCGTTACAGCGAGTTCCAGGGATTTTGCAGCAGATTTCTTCTTTGCAACCTTCTTTACCAGCTTGGCGGCGGTCCCTTTTTTTGCTTTGACTTCTTTCGCTTCGCTCTTTTTTGAGGAGGACTCAGAAAAAATCCGATCCCAACTCGACGAAAACTTGACCGTTGACCCCGTATGGACCGTATATCCCGTCATGAGACCGAACCCTTCTTTTCAGCGTTGCAAACCGTATTTTCTCATCTTGTTATACAGGGTGACGCGGCTGATGCCGAGTTCCTGAGCGGTTTTTGTACGACGAAAACTATTCTTAAACAATGACTGTTCGATGATCTCTTTTTCGCTTAAAGCAATTCGACTTTCCAGTGATAGTACGTCTTGTGTTCCATCGTGTTTTGCTGACGTCTGTGTTTTCGACAAGATTACGGTCGGATCATTTGTCGGCCCGGCGTTACCTGACAAGATATGCTGTGGCAAGTCTCGCTTCAAAAGACGTCCGTTACGACAAAAAATCACAGCTCGTTGAATAACGTGTTCGAGTTCCCGAACGTTTCCAGGCCACGGGTAATTCAGCAGTGTGTCGTAGGTCTCCGGATCAACTTCATCAATTCGTACCCCATGCTTGATTGAATATTGGCGCACAAACTTTCTCGCCAACGGAATCACGTCTATTTTTCTGTGACGTAGCGGTGGAATCACAAATTTCATCATGTTCAGTCGATAATAAAGATCGGATCGAAAACGGTGCTGTTCGACAAGCGGCTGTAATTCAAGATTGCTGGCAACGATCAGCCTTGCCTGGCAAACCTGGGTGTGGTTGGAGCCAACTGGTTCAAATTCGCCGGTTTCAATCACTCGCAAAAGTTTAACCTGCTGGTCAAGTCCGAGTGCATCGATTTCGTCGAGTAACAATGAGCCTCGACGCGCTGAAATAAACTTCCCCTCTTTGTCCTGGTGAGCGCTTGTGAACGAGCCTTTACTGTGGCCGAAAAGTTCGCTCTCGATCAAATCATTCGGTAGCGCGCCACATGCGACAGGAACGAACGGCTCGTAACGGCGCGGCGATACTTCGTGAATCAGACGACTCAGGTATGTCTTTCCCGCGCCGGTTTCGCCGATCAGCAGAATTGTCACATTATGCGATGCCGCAACTTCCAAATCCGAAAGCATTTGTTTCAGGTAAGGCGAATTCGTTTCATAACGCCGACTGATCCCCATTAAGACACCGAGTGGCGGTTCGCCATCGGCGGGGACGTTCCCGCCGATCCCTGCCTCAAGTTTTTCCAGCTCACGCTCGTTAACATTGTTCTCCTCAGAAAAGAGGGAACCAAATGCTTTGAGAAGCGCGGCACGGTCCAGATGCCCGCGTAAATGAGTGATTTCCGCGACTGCTGCACAGCGTTCAAGTGTTTCCGGGCAAACTTCCGATGTGACCATCGCCAGTCGAGCTCCCGGATGATTGCGCTGCATGACCTCAAGAACCTTAGCTTCCTGATGTCCGCCGCTTGAAGCACACCGAAAATCGGCGACCAGCGCATCAACTCCAACTTGATCTGCAAGTTCGATCATTTGTTCCAGCGAGTCGCAGGATCGAATCTCTGCCCGCCCCTGAAACAGTCCGGGAAGCTCCGATGCCATCCGCTGGTCGCTGCTAAGTACGACGATCACTGGCTTTGACATAATGCCTTTCCGGAACATTCGAATGATTAATCACTGGGTACGGAGGTCTGCTGTTTTCGATGCTGATGCCATCGATGAAACCGAATTACAAAACCCTGCGTTCCGGTTCATGAAAAAACGTCACGCCTCAACTTAGTACTCAGTGATCAAGTTCCGTGCCATAAAATCGACGTTTTCATCAACGAGAACGGGTAAACCACATAAAGTCGTGGAGTAAAGAATGTTTGACAACTCGTTCAAGAATTGAAAACCATGTCCAGCGGGGTATTTCAGAAACACCGGGGACGGGCTTGTTGACATTTCGCAACGTCGATTTTCACCAGGAAAACGCCAAACTTTAAAACGAACAATGCCGCGTGGAAGGACCACGCGGCATTGTTAACGAATTGCAAACCTGCTGGACTCAGGCTTAGCGAAAATCACTGTTCTCGGTCAACGCCGGAATCAGTCGTCAGAAACCCTCAAAAACCATGTGAAGCGTCCCGCAGCTGCGACGAGGGCTTCGTAGCTGGGTTTCCCTACACTTTGTCCAGAACCGTTAACCCAACTTCGTTTTGAATCAGCGGCCAAAGACCATTTGACGCAAATACGCATTCTTCCGACGTTCCAAGTCCATCAATCGACTAAAGGGCGTTTGCACGCTCGACGAGGCTTGTGGACGAACACGTCGACCAGCCGCTTGTGTTTCGACACTTGTAAGTGTTACTGCTGCAACGGCTGCCAGAATCAGCAGTTTTCTCATAGATTTCCTTTCTTTGGACGAAATCGAGCCGTGAAGAAATACGAAATGATGAATCGTCATCGGTGTGACGCGAGTGCCTTTTGGCAAGGTTGACGGTTCTCATTTCCGCACTGAAGTTTTCGACATCCGGCCTTCAGCCAGTTCGATCGTTATTGACGATATCAGCCGTTCTTACCGAAGTCATTTACGCCAAAGCCTTACAGAAGGGTCGGGGTGACTGGTACGATGGGTGAAACTTTGGCGGTCAATCGCGACCGAACATTTGAAATCCAAAATGACGAATAAAGCGTTTCCACCGCGAACTCTCAATAGAAATCCAAATTGAAAGATTGAATTGACGGAAAACCCTGCAACAGGCGAATTGAAAGAAGACGCGACGCGAGCCGACATCGGGCTTGTCTGCGCGCTCCCATTGGAACTCAGCGAATTCCTGGCACGCTGTTCGAAAGTGAAAACCTATACCGGTGGGCGTTTTACTTTTCGTGGCGGCTTTTACGGAAAAATCCGGATTGCAATTGTCGAATCGGGATTGGGGCCAAATCGTGCCGAACGGGCGACCGCCGCATTACTCGATGCGCACCAGCCGCGATGGATTGTTTCAACGGGATTCTGTGGCGCATTGGTCCCAAGTTTACAAATTGGTCAAATCGTCGTCGCTAACGAAGTCACAACAATTCAGGGAGACTCCCTGAAAATCGACGTTGGAATGACAACTGATCCTTCTCGCGGGCTGACTGTCGGGAGGACGCTCACGGTCGATAAAATGATTCGCAAAATTTCCGAAAAACAAATATTGGCAGAAAAAACTGGCGCGATTGCAGTTGACATGGAAACTTATGCAATTGCCGCGTTGTGTCGTGAAAGGAAAGAACGTTGTCTCGCCGTCCGCGCAGTCAGTGACGATCTCTCTGCTGACCTGCCGGATGAAGTGTTAAGCCTTGTTGGCGAAACAGGGTCAGTTCGAGTTGGAGCGGTTGTCGGTGCGCTCTGGAAACGCCCTGGCAGTTATAAAGACATGTGGCGATTGCGAGAAAACGCCATGCTTTGTGCCGACCGTCTGGCAAAGTTTCTGGACGGCGTCGTCCGGCAATTGCACGATGCCACGTGAAGTGATGCCACATTCCGAGTTTGTCTGTTTTTGTAAATCGAATTCTGCTGACAAAAGGACCCTGACTTCGGCTTCCAGCTGCAGAAAAAAACGCAAGAAGGCTGAATGCTTTCACGACAAAACCGATAACCTCAACCGATGGTCAGCGACGAGCCAACACAGGTTCACGGCTCGCCGATTTTGCTTCAAGGATTTCGCGGTACACCGCCACCGTTTTCGAGACCATCTGGTCCACGCTGAAGTCGCGAGCAACTTCGATCCGAGCGGCGCGACCCATTTCACGTGCTTTCGCCGGGTCGTCAAGGAGTTCAAGGATGCGGTTTGCTAACGATTCGCTGTTGGAAGGTGGAACCAGCAATCCGGTCTCGCCGTCACGCACAACCTGATCAACACCCCCGACTCGAGAAGCGATCACGGGACGCCCTTTCGACATCGCTTCGAGCATGATGGTGCCGATCCCCTGTTGCAGCGACGGAAGGCAGAAAATGTCCGTGGCGGATAACGCATCGCTGAATTCGAGTAAATTCGGACTGAACGTCACGTGCGAATCGATCTTGAGTTCGCGTGCCAACCGTCTCAAATTCGATTCTTCGGGGCCGGCTCCAGCAATTACAAATTCCACATCACGTCCTGTTGCCAGGACTCGAGCTGCCGCACCCAGGAAAAAAGGAAATCCCTTGACCGCCTCCAGCGGGCCCGCCGTTCCAACAACCGGAACGCGACTTGCCTTTAAGACCGTTGTTGCATCGACCTTATCAAGCGTATCGACGCCACTATGAATGACGGAAATGAGGTCTCCCGGAAGTCCTGCTCGTTTCTGCAAATCTGATTTCACGGATTCGCTGACGGCAATGATCCGTTGACACCAGCGGCGATCAACAACAAATCGCTCGGACGCCTGCAGGTAATCATGGACTGTTAACACATACGGGCGTTTCAGTTCGCGAGCCAGCCACATTCCCTGTTGTGCGACATTTCGCGACTGAATGTGAATCAAGTCGGGCGGCTCGAGCTTTAGTTGCCGCAGCATCATCCGCACCACAACACAGCCCCATATTGGCAACTGAAGATGTGAGAATTCACGGATTTGAAGCTCCCGCCGACGTTCGGGCTCAACACGCCGTGCATCCGGGCAGACAATAACGCTTCGCATTCCCTGCATTGGTAAATGCTCGGCGAGACGTAACGAGTAGGAACAGCTTCCGCGAACAGTAAATCGTCCGGCGAATAGCAGAATCGAAGGCTCAATCTCAGACATGTCTCTTGGCCTTAGGGCGCTGCAGAATCTCGTTTAGCAGAATTGCCTGTCGTATCCCGTTCGGGTCACGTAAGACCTTGATCAGAGGATGCATCGCTGGTTCCTGGGCCGGCATCGCCGCCGCGATCCGGTTGCCAAGATCATGTTGGACAGCGGCCGTAATTTCCTGCTGAACCGCCGCATCAACTCGATTCCCCATCTGGTGTGAACGAACTTCGTTACCAAGATTCGAAGAGGCCAGATGCATATCCGCAACGCGGGTTGGTTGCCTTGCAGCAGATTTGGGCGATTGAGATCCCGTTCTCGCCGTGTTTTGTCGGGCAACATTCTTCGGACGTTCTTGCTGTGGTCTGGGAGGTCTCGAGGCTTGAACCTGCTGTTCGGGTCCCACCTGCTTTTTCTTGCTGTCAGTAATTTGATCCAGCAAGACCTCAAGCTCGCTGCGAGCGGAAGGTGGTTTTGGATTCTTTTGTTTCGCGCGTGGAACTCCGTCAGGCGTATTTCCCTGAACGATGTTAATAAACCAGCTGAGAACCGAAATAACTAAAACGCATAGCCCGATGACCTGCGAAATGTCGGGGACGGCACTGAGTATTAGAGAAAACATGGAGCGACCTCAAAGCTTTCACAAGACGTTATCGCTTCTGGCTGCATCTTTATTTCGAGATGCTTGTTCCTGCGATGGTGTTTCTCATCTGGGTGTCCGCTTGAACGTTCTTCAAATCATAATAGTCGATCAGTCCCAGCGTCCCTTTGCGAAAACCTTCCGCAATGGCGACGGGAACTTCCGCCTCGGCTAACACCACTTTCGCCCGATTCTCCTGGACATGAGCGACCATTTCCTGTTCTCGTGCGGTGAAATCGGCTCGACGCTGTTCGGCCTTGGCTTGTGCGACTCGCATATCCGCCTCGGCCTGATCGGCAGAAAGCCGGGCTCCAATGTTTTCGCCGACATCAATATCTGCAATATCGATCGACACGATTTCAAATGCGGTCTGAGCTTCCAATCCCTGATTCAATACGGTTTGCGAAATCATCTCGGGATTTTCCAGCACCAGCTTATAAGATTTGGTGGAGCCAATCGCTTGTACGATCCCCTGTCCAACACGCGCGACAATTGTTTCTTCCGTGGCTCCACCAATCAATTGATGAATGTTTGTTCGCACGGTCACGCGGGCACGTGCCTTAAGGAGGATGCCATCGCCTGCGACGGCATCTAAGGTCATCTGTCCTTTCCGAGTATCAGGGCAGTCAATCACTTTCGGATAAACGCTGGTTCGGACCGCTTCCAGAATGTCACGGCCGGCCAGGTCAATGGCTTGTGCTGTCTGCCAGTCGAGGTCGATATTGGCCTTCTTCGCCGCGACGAGTGCTCGAATCACGTTCGGAACGTTACCACCCGCCAGGTAATGAGATTCCAAATCTCGCGTACTGATTTGATAGACCTCGGTCAGCCCAGCCTGTACGGCAATGATCTTGGCCCGAACGATAATCGCGGGATTGACCTTTCGAATCGTCATCATCACAAGATGAGGCAATGAGATATCAGCTCCGGTCATCCAGCATTGAATGTATAAGCTGATAAAACGGGCGAAGACCGCGAAGAAAATCAACGCCAGGATGACGATGACCGCGATAATCGCAACCATGACCAGCGGATTCATTTGTGCCAACACGAACGAGTGCATCTGTGTGACATCCCTTGATGTGTGTTTCGACCCTGATACTTTGTGATCTGCGGCCTCAACAGCCTAACCAAAACCCTGCCGGGATTGCCCTGAATTTGTGCTGTTTACAGAACAAAACGGGACTTTCCTGTTCGCCTGACCGGTTTTCATCAAGATGTTAAACGCCATCACGTTTCTAACTCGATGGATACTCAAAGTCGAGCCCCGTTGAATTCTCTGTAGTCTGATCAGGAATGCTCTGCGGCGCATTTCCCGGCCTGACCACCACCTGACTTCCACGAATATTAATAATCTCGACCGATTCTCCCGATTCGACCATCAGACCCTCTGAGACCGCATGCAGACGCATGCCATCAACTTCCACCAGCCCCCCAGGAAGTAAATTGGTCCTTGCGACTCCATATCGCCCAACCAGCTTTTCAAGCCGTCGAGATTCCTCCAGATACGGAGTCACATCTTCGGCTTCCGGAGCTTCAAGCAAAACCTTTTTGCCAAAAGGAGTTCGCGGAAGCATATAAAAACCAGTCCCGATCACAGTCGGGACAAGTAACAGCAGCATCATGCAGAATGCGCCAAACAGATTGGGTTGTGACACGCCCCAGGCTCGATAGGCAAAGATGATCGAAACCAGCAGGCTGAGGAATGTCACCAGACCCAGCAATCCACCAGAGGGGATGAAGATTTCCGCAATCAGAATACCCAAGCCGACGATCAGCAAAACGACGGCAAAGACGGCATTTGAATCCATAGGTCCAATGGTCTCGGTGAGGCAAATTGTTCCCCAACGAAATCGTCGGGGAACTACACCAGAAGTGTATCTGGTTTGATCGGCGCGGCAACTCTCTGGTCAAAGGCGAGGTCTCGTTTTATGGCGAAACAAGAACTTTCGGCTGAGCCTTTTCCCAGACATCTTTCGCAACCTTTTTGGTTTCGTGAAGATGAACGAAGGTCCCTTTTTTATTACCTACGACAATATCTGGCCTACCATCGCCATTCACGTCGGTTGCCAGAACTTGAGTCCCCACACCGGAATCGTCGTCGACAAATTCTGGCACCCAATCGACCGACCCATCCGCATTCCTTGCCAGCTTAAACCAATACACCACGGCCGGCGCATCAGGCTCGGCATCACCACCGGGACCATGTGCCCAAAAACGCTTTCCTGTGACGATGTCCTTCAAGCCATCTCCATCCATATCGACAAGATCGATCGCGTGAATCTGCGAGAACTTCAATCCATAACGATTCTGTTTTGGTTCGTTTCCCATGATCCGATGTTCGCGGAACTTGATCTCGCCCGCTTCGCGAAACTGTTCAAACCATGACAGGCCGTAACCATGTGCCTGAAGACTGGTAATCACATCGTTCAGACCGTCGCCGTTAACATCATAGGCATACATCTGAGCCCCCCCGCCGCCAAATCCGGCAGAGTGAAATTTCCATTCAGGATCATTGGCCAGCGAATCAGGTTGCTCCCACCACCCATTCGACACCATCAGATCAGTCCTCCCGTCACCGTTAATATCGCCGGCACCGAGTCCGTGAGTGAATCGCTGCCAGTTCCCTGGCGTCGAGACCTTGTGAAACGTCCAAGGTTTGTCCGCTGCCGACCAGTCGACGGTGGCATAACCGACGAATCCTTTGTTTCCCCCCTCTGCTGGCAATGTCGCTCCACTGAGGATGTCCGGCTTGCCATCGCCGTTAACGTCCAGCCATTGTGGCGATTCATTATCGACGGTGTTGAATACGACATGTGGAGTCCAATGTTTCTTCTCCCCTTTTGGATTCTCGTACCAGGTTGCCTGAGCACCCGGGAATCCATAGACAAGAACGTCAATCCATCCATCATTGTTGAGGTCATGCGTGAACGTGAAAAAGTTGTCCGAATAGGCGTTGTTCTTCCCCAGCGAACCTTCGAATCCGGGAATCGTGACTTCGGTTCCATCGTCCTTCTTGAGTTTGAATGTCTGCTTCGCCGGATAAACCTCCAGCCGTTCTTTAAAGTCAGGTCCTGCATACCAGTACGGACCACTCACCACATCCATTTTTCCATCACGGTTAAAGTCACCAACGTTGGCCCCTTCACCCCAGAACTGATCATTCAGTCGCAACTTGGTAAACGAATGGAGGACGTAGTCCTGAGCCGATACCGAAACGGAAATCCCATAAAGCACAGCAAACGAAAGCACGAGCGTCAAAGTTTTCATGGTCAGCGAGTTTCCCAGGTCAAGCGGAAAGGGATCGAGCATATCGCAACCGTGAAGAATACCTTTGCCGACAATCGAAAGAAACCAAGTCAACGCCGAAGACGTTTCCGAAGATTGATCATGTCCACTCGCCCGATTAGGATCGTGTAATCACCTCAGCGCATTCATGCGGCAGACCGATCGTCGAAAAGAATCAATTCATCAGACTCAGGGATTTCAAAAGATGCTTCTCGAACGTCAGACGTTTCTCGTCAAAGAACAGGTCGCCATGTTTAAATTGACGGATCACTACGACATTTTTGATCCTGAATCGGGTGAACAGATTGGATTCGCCCAGGAAAAGATTGGAGGTTTTGCAAAAGCCTTGCGATTTATTTTCTCAAAATACAAGACCATGTTTCCCACCACCGTCGAGATCAAGGAAAACGATGAATCTGATCCTGTCATTACGATCAAACGCCGGTTTGCCGTCCTCCGGTCACAAGTCGACGTGATCGACCAGCATGAAAAGTGTGTCGGTTCGTTCAAAAGCAAACTGTTCACGCTGAGTGGCGGCTTTACAGTTCATAACCCCGAGGGCGAGCAGATCGCAGATGTGAAAGGGAACTGGAAAGGCTGGGACTTCCAACTGCTGGATATGAACGGGAATGAACTCGGCCGGGTCAACAAAAAATGGGCCGGCATGATGAAAGAGATGTTTACGTCTGCCGATACTTACGTGATCTCATTGAATGAGAGCGTTGGTTCAAATCCTGGACTTGCCGCATTGCTGCTCGCCGCTGGCCTGGCAATCGATATCGTATTCAATGAAAACGGCTGATCGAGAAGTACGTTGTCCAATCTCAATATTCTCAAAAAAAGAAAAACCACTGTGTCTCCGAAGACTCCAGTGAGGCTTTACCTCAGACCAAAGTAGCGATAATCGCCCCGCGTGATGAACATTGTTCGAGAACCTGCCAAATTCCAATCCGCATGGTCTCAAACCAGAAATTCAAACGGAATTTCTGTCCCGATGCGTCGGCAACGCTTGAATCGTTTCCGACGCATGCTCATCACGCGGAGCGATGATGGCTACTTTGGAAGAAATTCTGAAACTAAACTCAATCAGTCAAGTTTCAGACCGAAGAAGTCCATAGAGGCTTCGCCCCAGGCCCAGCCCGAACTTTAAGTACCGACAACGCACAAGGCCCGGCCGATGAGAATTCACCGGTCTGGTCGTTTGTCATGGCGAGATCAATTCGAATTCTCTAACGATATCCCACGGAAAATCGACCTGATGAACACCCTTAATCGACGTGAACTGATTCAGTGGAGTGCCGCAAGTGGCCTGGGAACCATGATCAGTGGGGCCGGCCTTGCTGGACAAGCTCTCGCCGCCGATGCTCCATCTAAAAAATCCCCCTCCGCTGAATCACCGATCACAACGCGAATGTTCTGGACGTGGGATCACAGCACCGAATGGGCACTGAATCGAGCTGGTGCACATACACATGGATCATGCAACGAGTATGGACGAACGACCGACGCATTCGTGCAGGACTATACCGCGCTGCTTCGCTGGTGCGGTCGACATCACATTGATGCCGTCGTCGTCTGGGGCCTGTTGCGAGACGGTCACGGTGGCCTCGAATCCGCCAGACGCCTTTGTGACGTTGCGGCAAAGGAAAACGTCCGGCTGCTGTGCGGCGTCGGCCTGAATGCCTACGGCGGCGTCTACTACGAAGGGAACTCTCCCTATAATCTCGAACGTCACCTGGAAAAACATCCGGAACTGAACGCGGTCGACAAAGATGGCGTCCCGATCAACTTCAGCATCGACGGCAACGGCACGAAGACCTCCATCACCACCAAGGGGATGCCCGGCCCCCGAGGTTTCTATCAGGCCTGCCCCTCGCGACCCGAAAATCAAGACTTCATTTCCGAATCGCTGGCGTGGCTGTTCAAAAACCTGGCGCTGGGTGGAGTGCAAATGGAAACAGGCGATACGGGGATCTGCCAGTGCAAGCTCTGTCGAGACCGACGTCAGCACTCGGACTCCTCCTTTTCCTGGTTGTCCTGGGAAGACATGGGCCTGATGTATCCCCTGGCAACCAGTGCCATTCGCTCCGTTGCCCCCGAGGCCTGGGTCGTCTGTGAAACCTATTCACATCCCCAGCCATACACGGGGCTAGACAAGCCACCACGATTTGGTGACGCGATGCCCGCCTGGGCGACGGCCGAACTGGCCAAGTTTCCCCAAGGAGTCTTCGTTCAATGGGTTGCGGACTATTTCATGAAGAACGGAGCGATCACCCCTGCCTGGACGGCCGAAGGCCGGGTCACCAGCCCCGGCCACCGTCACGTCATGCGTTCGCACCTGTCAACCTCATGGTTCGGAAATCGAGGTGAAGTCGCGATCGATTGGCTCGCCAATCTGGTCAATCAAAGCATTTCATCCGGCTTCGAGGGGATTTCGTTATTCGGAGAAGTTTCGCCGTTTCAGTCCGGTGCCGAACTGAATTATCTCGCGCTGGCCGATTTCGGTAGCGTCCAAAATCCCAAAGCCGATCTCGATGCCTTCCAACAGCGAGTCGCCGCCCCGTTGTTGGGAGGAGCCGACAACGCTCGCGACTTCCTCCAATTTGCTCGCCTGCTCAGTGACCGAAAGCAAATCCCCGCAGCACTTCCCGGCATCTACGCACGCCTGGCCACACTGCCGCCAGAAGCGGCAAGACGCTGGTGCTGGCTGGCAAACCACCTCGCATCGTTTGTCCCGATGGAGCCATGATTGCAGCCACTCCGCCTGAATGAACCGCTCAAATGATCCGTCACGGCAGCATCGCGGCAGCAATCAAATCTTTTATCTCAGCGACCGCCGTCGTCTTCACTTCGTGAACTTCCTTACGGACAACTCAAAATTCTTTTCTCCCGTTCTGCCTCTATCCTGCCGCAACGACATTTAGCCTCACTTCCAGGCGAGCCGGGATGCGTTAGCTCCCGGACTCTTCTCGTTTTTCTACTCACGACGCTCAAGTGACTACTTTCTGCCGCTTCGGCCGACACTCATTACAAACCTCGCAAAAAAGTTGATCAAGTTGACAAAGTTGACCAAGTTCCATGTTTTATAGGCTTTTTGAAGAGTTGAACTTTGTCAACTTTGTCAACTTGATCATTCTCTTCACTTCGCGACCTTCGCGCCCTTCTGTTCAAAAATCTTCTCTTCCGTTTTACCGTCATCACGCAACACGAAATTCGGTGTCAAAGTTCGTTCAAGTTCGTTCGACTTCGACCATGCCCCATAATTCATAGGTTTTTGGCGAATTCTTCCCCGGGTTTTTGATGTGTTCGAGTTTGTTCGAGTTTGTCCGAGTTCGACGCAGTTCGAACGAGTTCGACCAAAGTCTGTGTTGTGCGAGCGGTCTCCCGCCCCCGCACAAACGACCGACCGAAGGTCTCCTCTCTCTTCACTTCGCGACCTTCGCGCCCTTCTGTTCAAAAATCTTCTCTTCCGTTTTACCGTCATCACGCAACACGAAATTCGGTGTCAAAGTTTGTTCAAGTTCGTTCGACTTCGACCATTCCCCATAATTCATAGGTTTTTGG
>CAIOKO010000090.1 GCA_903858935.1 uncultured Schlesneria sp.
AACTCGAACAAACTCGAACAAACTCGAACAAACTCGAACAAACTCGAACAAACTCGGGCGCGGCGAAAAAGGTGACGAAAACCCTATGATTTACGAGGAATGGTCGAAGTCGATCGAACTCGAACAAACTTTGACACCAAATTTCCTGGAACCATGAATGCAGCAGGACGGAAGAGAAGATTTTTGAACAGAAGGTAAGGAAGGTCGCGAAGTGAAGAAGATGATCAACTTCGTTTCGAGGTTTTGGTGAGTCTCGACGGCCACCCAAAGCTTTCTTTGGGAATTTGACGAGGCTCCATAGTTGCCCAACCATAGTTGCGCAAGCTTTGCCAGAGTTGCCCATCAGGGTTGTTCAAACATTTTGAGATTCGAATATCGAAAACTCCCTGGAAATTGCCAATGTTGTGCAAGAACTCCCAGAGTTGTCCAAGGCGTTTCATGCTTGCTCAACCATAGTTGCGCAAGTTTCGCCAGAGTTGCCCATCAGTGTTGTTCAAACATGTTGAGACTCGAATTTTGAAAAAGTCCCTGGAAATCGCCAATGTTGCGCAAGAACTCCCAGAGTTGCCCAAGGAGTTTCATGGTTGTCCAACCATGGTTGCGCAAGCTCCTCCAGAGTTGCTCATCAGAGATGTTCAAACATTTTAAGACTCGAGTTTTGAAAATTCCCTGGAAATCGCCAGTGTTGCGCAAGAGCTCCCAGAGTTGCCCAAGGCGTTACATGGTTGCCCAACGAAGTGAAGAGAATGATCAAGTTGACCAAGTTGGCAAAGTTCGAACCCGCAAAAGTGCCTGTAAACTAGGAAGTTGGTCAACTTGATCAACTTTGTCAACTTTTTCTCGATCTCTTGGTGGGTCTTGAAGGGGGCCGGAGGTACCGCTACCTGGAACGTGTTTACGAACGAAGAAATTCGTCGAAAAATACTTTCGCGGGAAGAATGGGGCATAGGCGACACAGATGACTTAGGGGAGGCGTTCTTGGTTCGGGTGTTGATGCACGGTTGCTATCTCAAGAGCGTTTTGGTCCAGTGTTCTTATCGCGGAAATAGATCGCTCGGGCTAAAGCCCAAACTACGATGGTGGCGTTGACGTTTTGCAGTTCAAGATCACCGGCTGGTGTGTACAACTGTGATGAGATCGTTGTTTCTTGACGGAATCATGCGATGACAGATGAGAACTCAGAACGCGTTCAAAAACTGAACGAACGGATTGCCGATTGGGATGCCGAACATCAGCACGAGATGCAGCTGAAAATCGAAGCTCAAGAGAATTTGCAGGATACGTTAGCACTGTCAGTTCACGTTGCTGCGGTCAGTTCCATCCCGTCAGCCATATGGATCATCTGCTGGGCTGTTGTGACGAGTGTTAACACCCCGACCGCTTTCCAAATTATGACTTCGCTTGGAGCATTGGTTATTTTTGGAATCATTCTGGCAGGTGCGGCCCGAGCAAGCGGTTTGTTAGCTCATTGGTGGTTTCACCGGTCGCTGATTCAGGAACGCCTGGCAGCCACCGTTTGTTCCCTGCTGGCGGCAGCCCTGCTGTTTGGCTGGGTGATGGTCTTTGCCAAGTGGTAACGGCGGCCCTCTTTGTGCCGCTGTGTGACCGTAGGTCTTTCGGTGGACATGGTATCGAACGATGATCACGATAAAAGACCTGTCGTGCCGACAGTTTCCTCGAGACATCATGCACGATTATTGAAGTGCGCCGGTGACGGAATCCAACAGAACGGCCGGCCCTTCAGGCCTCTTTTCATCGCTGTTTACTAATCACCAGGGCCTCGGGAAAGCCTACGACCCTGGCTATTGGAATTACCGGCCCGTTGGGCCTCAAAGAATGCGGTCTGTTTTGCGCGAGTGGCATCCAGCGCTCCACAATTAATGCCGCTGTACTAAATCAGCGGCATTGATCCTGGTACAACATCACTAAGTCTCCTGTTCACAGAGTGCCGTCAACCCTTGGAGATGAAGCAAGAACGGGTTCTTGCGACCCAACGGGTCAGCAGTTCGAATAGCCAGGGTCGGAGGTCTTCCGGAGGCCCTGGTACCGTCCGCAGATCAAGAGAAGAGGCCTGAAGGGCCGATAGTTCCCTCAACAAGTAATGCACGTTTATCGAACCAAGCTGGTGACGGAAGGCAACCGAACGGCCGGCCTTTCAGGCCTCTTACCATTTCTGTTGACCAATCACCAGGGCCTCCGGCGGACCTACGACCCTGGCTATGGGAATCATCGGCCCCGTTGGGCCTGAAGAACAGTCTGTTTTGGGTATGGTGTCCGGCGCGCCACAATTGATGCCGTTGATTTAGTAAGGCTGTGAGACACCTTGGAGTGAACCGAGTTGCGTTGAGGAGACAGCCGTCTTTCCGATACGAGGTTCGATCGAGAATCCCAGGCCGACGTTATTCTTGCTGACGTCGTAATTGCCGCCGAGGTGGAACAGCAGCCATTCGCCGACTCGTGTGAGCGTGAAACCCTGGCCGCGGCTCATCCCTTCACCAAGATCGTATGCGGTCGTTGCCGTTGACACCCATTTCGGGCTCAGGACATAGCTGTATGTCATTGTCGCGATCTGGCTGTCGAGTGTTCCACCCTTCACCTGGCGAACACCGACATAGAGGCTTCCGCGCAAGCTGCGCTGGTTCAACATACCCACGCTCCACAGTTGCTGCCCTTCGGGGAAGAAGTCATACAACGCACTGGCGAGGATGGACGTTCGGTCCCCGACGTGCCAGGCATATCGTGCGTTCGCCAGGCCGATGGTCTGTCCGAAATTGTCTCGGTTTGCATCAGGGAAGATTGAGGCACCGAGATCGAGGGTCATCCAATCTTTGATCCGTTGGCGTTCAGGTGGTCCGACCTTTGTTTGCAGACGCTGGAACCAGTTCAAGCGTAAAACCTGTTGACTTGCGACCAGTTCGTTATATGGAGCGGTCACCGTTGAACCGGCCCCCTGACGAACTGCGTAGAAACGAGGATCAAACTGTGGTGGCAAGACGCCGCCAAAAGTGTTGTCAACCAGCCGCATACGGAAGCGTTCTTGAGCGTTGTCATCAAATTCGTTCCATTGCGCGATGTTTGACAATGACTGTGTCGAGCTGGCAAACCCGTATTCCGCTGTCAACAGCGACTTATGAGCCAACCCGTTCAGATTGAAGATTTCGCTTTGGACCAGCGGCATTACTTTTTGGAATGAGATGCTCGCCCGGAATCCCGCACGCCCGTATAAGCGGTCTACGGAATTGCCGGTAAAGCTGTCACCCCAGAATGCGGCTTCACCCAGGACGAAAGGCGCCACGCGGAGTGCTCCGAGATTGAATGGCAATTCGATCTCGTGGCGAGTCTGAGCGACCAGCCCTTGTCCGTTGATCATCCAGGGGAGTGGGGTCGCGATATCGTTCGGGTCGGTGGGGTTCGACGCGAGGTTTGACACGGCATAGCCGGCCGACGAATGACTGCTGTAATTGAGGTGCTCACCAAACAGTGGTTCACCTAGAAAATACAGGTCGCCACGGGGCAACCATTGAGTGTTGTTTTCATAAGCATTCAGTTGCGTACGGGCCAGCAGTGTCGCGGCGGCATTGTCACTCAGTTTCTGGTTGACTTCGGCTTTCGTCTCAAGATCTTTATATTTATCAAAGTCGTTTCGCCGGAACGCTTCGCGGAAGTTTCGATCGCTGACATCAGAAATTTCCCCGAACAAGGTGGTGCCGGTACTGGCCAGGTCGTATCGATGTTCCCACTGGAAAATGCCACGGTTGACGTCTTTGGGGACCAGTGTCCGGCGGCCGAGACCAAGGTTATCCAATCCGCCGTCGTTCACGTACAAGCCAAAAATGTTACCTGCGTAAGGATTTCCGTTTGCATCTGTTCCCAGATAGCTTCCATTGACTCCAGCACCCGGGCCTCGCTTGCTGTAGTAGTCGGCCAGCAGGCTGAGCTTCACATTGGGATTTTCAGGTCGCGTGATCCCAAATAGCGAGAACGCATCCCACGTTGTTCTGACGGATGCTCCAAAAACGCGGTCGACTCCGACCTGCACCCCTTGCAATGGGGTATTGGCACTGATGTTCTCGACAGGGACGCTGACTTGCGGAGCGGTGAAGATCGGAAATTGATCGACCAGGAATTGGGAGTTCAGAGACGTGATCCAGTAATGATCCTGTGGGACGAGAACTCCGGTTTGCGGGTCGATCCGTGGCGGAGAGTTATCCGTCAACAATCCTTGTTCACGATTTTCAATAAAAATGTCGCTTGCCTGAACGCGATATCCGGGCATGCCATACTGGCTGGTGGTGACCCAGGCATTCTGGGCGTGGTAGTTCTTGATCGAGTTCTGCCGAATTCGCTCGGCTCGCATACGGATCGAGCTGTCAAGCTGGGTCGAATAGGTTTCGAGTTCGGCGTCGAGAATCAAAGCCCGATTGTCGGTGGCATCGTAAAATGCCCGTTTGGCGGTGATTTTGTTGTTCAACTGGCGAACACTGTCCCGCTGGCGAATTACGATATTGCCTTCGAGATAAACTTGATATTTCTGTTCGGGGCGCTGCAGCTTGTCGGGGCTGAAGTCATCAGTCCAGATGACGACTCGATCCGCCGAGAGATCGATGACACCGAGGTCGATGCCGTTATCCAATCCGACACCTTCCACAAGAATGTTCACTCCACCGGTGATTCGCGTGATTTGTTCGGGGGGAGTCGTGTCGGTTGAGGGATCGGTTTCAAAGTTGAAGGGACGGCCAAAGCTGCGAGGTGAAACGCGAATCCGGCGAAGTCCTGTTGGTGTTTGCATATTCACGGGTCGCCACATCGGGTCGACATCGTTCGCGACAGGGACGGTAAACTGGGTTTGATGCAGCTTGCTTCGTGAAGGCCCTGACTTTCGTTGTACCGCTCGTTTGAATAAGGGGTCGTCTCGCCCGGTTCGGTCCGTGGCGCGGCCGCGAACTTTCAGCTTAATACCTCGAGCGGCGTCTATGTCCAGCCAATGTGATTGATCCGTGCGAGAGCTGTTGGGTTCTTCGATGCGGACATCCCCTTCGAGGTAGACGGTCAATCGCTCGATGTTGCCGGGGTTTCCTTCTGCCTCGTGAGCCCAGACGACCATGCTGTCGGCGGTATAGGTCGTTCCCCCCTGCTCGATTCGACACTGTCCACGAAACAGAGCAACTGTTCCCTGCTCTTCGTGCCATTCCTGGCTCCATTCCGCCGAAATCTTAATCGGTGAGACCGGGTTGCCGACAAAAGTTTCGTCCGACGCACCTTGAATCGGTGCGCGCGTCAGCGTCACGGCAGCCATGATGATCACGGCCGACGCCACGAATAACCAACCGGTAGTGAACTGGTGGTTCTTGCCCGACACGGGCACTCCCGAAATGAAGGGTTAAACAAAAACGAAATGGATTTAGATTCAATTCAATCGATACGATGGCCGGAGGGTTCCGACCACGAAGGGGCTGGGAGTATAGGTCGGACTGAAAAACCGGTCAATTTGGCTTCCGGCATCGGCTGCCGAGCCTGTCGACGGAAAAATTTCAATCAAACGATTTTTCGGTTGTTTTGCTGGATGTGACTGCTGTGTAATGGTTTACGTTACACGGTGGTGGGCGAAGGAAAGTTGGTGAGCCGGTCGCGAATGGACTTAATGCACACATCCAGATCGCTGGAGTTTGTTTCCAGTTCGATGGTTGAGCCCCGTTCGAGCGGGGTCAACGCTTCTGCGGTGGCTAGTTGTTGCTGAAGAATTGAACCGTCTGCATCTGAAGGGTCATGGCCACATTGCTGACGTTGTGACAATCGTTCCTGCATGATGGCCTCTGGTGCGTGGCAGGCCACGATTACAAACGGAATACCCAGTTCAGCCGCAAGAGATGCAAACGTCTGGCGATCGGTTTGCCTGAGAAATGCGGCATCGACGATGACCGGAAAACCCGCCACAACAACTGTTCGTGCCAAGTCCTGCAAACGAAGATACGTCTTCTGAGAGGTTTCGGTCGAATACATTTCAGAATCGGTCGGCGGTGCTGGTATACCGGGTGGCCAGGCACCCCACAGCCGCTTTCGTTCGACGTCTGAGCGGATCTGAACGGCACTCAGTTCTTCGACGAGCTTTCTCGCAATAAACGATTTGCCACTTCCGGAAAGGCCATGCATGAGCACAATTGCAGGGCGAACTGGTCGAGTGAGGGTTGTGGCGAGTTCGACATAACTTTTCAGTAAACCATGCTGTCGATCTTGTTCCTCAGGCGAAAGCTCCGACTGTCGCAGTCGAATCGCCGCCACCTTGGCTCGGACGAGCGCCCGGTAAGCCAGGTAATATTTCAGAACGAATAATCCGTGGTAATCACCAGATCGTTCAAGCCATTCATTAAGTGCTCGCCACGCTAAACGAGGCGCTTTCCTGTCGTGAAGGTCCATCACCAGAAACGCAATGTCGCTGATCTCGTCAATCCAGCGAAGGTTGGGATTGAATTCGAGGCAATCGACCAGCGTGGGCTTTCCTCGAAAAAGGACGATGTTGCCTAAATGAAGATCGCCATGACACTCACGTATCCAGCCTTGTTCCTTTCGCGACAAAAATGACGGTGTCAGTCGACGCCATTCGGCCATAACCCAAACGTTCAAGTGAATTACGGAAGTTTGTATCACCTCTGGCAAGGAACTCTTCGCCAATTCATCCAGGCAGGCTTGGACGGTCAAACGAATCAGTTCAGGTGTACCAAAGGGGGAGTCTGGCGGGGCGATTGCGGCGTGCCCATGCAGTTCGGCTACGGCTCGAGCCAGGCTTTCAACCGCGTCGACGGACAATTCGTTTCGGGTAAGACATTGTTCAAACAAATCGGCTTGTGAGAACTGGCGCATGCGAACAGCATATTCAAGAATTGGACCGCTACCGCCAAACTGCGGCCCGTCGATACCGTCTACCAGGGGGACGACCCCGTCATACAAAGCAGGGGCCGTGCGACGATTGAGTCTTACTTCTTCAACGCAAGCCGCTTGTCGAAGCTCCAGGGTACTGAAATCGACGAAGCCAAAGTTGACCGGCTTTTTGAGTTTGTACGCCCAGTCACCGGTCAGAATGACCCACGAGATATGTGTCTGAATCAACTGGATTTCAGACACGGGATGAGGGTAGATTCCCGGATCGTAAATCGAGTTCAGCCATTCTGGATGCTGCGACATAAGATTCACGTTTTGACACGGGTTACATAAAGCGAGGTGCCAGCACCGGCATCGTCAATGGGCGTGCAAGCGGTGGCTCTTTCGGGTCGCGGTCGCGAAGACTGAGTACCGGGCACCGCGCATGTTGAAGAACATATTCGGCGACACTACCGAAAAGCAAATGTTTTAAGCCTGTTCGACCGTGGGTTCCCATGACGATCAAATCACACTTGTGGTCTTGGGCGATCCAGCAGATGACCTCGCCGGGAGGTCCCGCATGCAAAAGTCGTTCGATCTTACGTGCGTGAGGCGAATTGAACAGTACCCCATCGAGTTCTTCCTGAATCCTTGGGTCGCGAGGATGTTCCTGTCCGGATAGCGTCCATGTTGCAGGGGTATCAAAAGCGTGGAACAACAACAGTTCGGCCTTCGTATCAATCGCAAGCTGCTCGGCGTAACCAACCGCTTTTTCAGCAGAGTCGGAAAAATCCGTCGGACAGAGGATTCGTGTGATCGTCTGCATAATTGCTTTCTTTCAGTCGCCACAAGCGAGGCAAAAAGGCTGTTACTGACCGCGAAATCCCATTCGTCGACGGGAATCCTGGCCGGAGTCGTGATGTGAGTGAGAGAGGCACCCGTTCAAGTAGGATTCCAAGTCAGCCTTCACATGTGGCTCGATCGATTCTCGACAGAATTTCAATTCAAAATCGGTCCGGTCGCTGTGGTCGTGCCGATGACAGGTCCATGCGTCAGCGTACTCCTGTTTGAACAGCCCTTCGAGTAAGACCTTTATTGGCTCAACGACCGCTGCTGAGAGAGCGAGGTCATCTCGCTTCTTCCATTCGTGATGTTGCTGTGTATAGACCCATGCGTCCTTGATGGATTCACCCTGGTGCAGGATTCGAACTTGCATGCCGGTTTCTCCTTCCCGAATCGCCTGGGTCAGTCGGTGGCAAAGTTCACGGCGAGCATCGTCAACTGACGCAACGGGAAGGGCAACTTTCGGGGACATGTCGTGCTCCACAGGGGTTAGGTAATCACAAAACCAGCTTGGTGCACGTAGCATTCCAGCAATGCGGAAAATAGACCGGTCATTGCTGTTTAATCGACTTATCCGTAATCACCAACGATGAAAGGGAAGCATCGTACCTTCTGTGATTTGCGTGCGTGTCGCAAGTCACAGTGAAATTAACGGATAAAACAGTTGAATAAATCCAATGATCGGTTTTGATTAAGATCAATCGACGGCCAAAAAAAGGACTGGAATTGGGAGATCGTTTGGATTGAGTTTGTCCATATGGCAGAAAATCGCCAGTCGCCGCCGCTTTTCGCAGGAGCAGGTAGGAATTCTTCCGATTTCACAATCTATTCAATCTTAAGGAGCGCGTTTGGGGCGCCTTATAGTTTCGTGAACGGCCTGGGCGTAGGGTTGTGATATTCAAGCAGAAGTGGCTCACCGCATCTTTTTGTTCAAATCCGGTGGCTGGCGAGATGGAATTCGTTGTCGAATCCGTGTTTAATCCTCGACCACGATGGATTTATCCATTTCCTTTATCGGTTGCGTGTAAATTTCGGAGACGGTTTCGATGTCTGGCGAAAATATTCAAAGTGTCCTTCAGGAAACCCGTTCATTTCCACCCACAGCGGAATTTGCCAAACAGGCCAATATCAGTACGGAAGCCCAGTACCAGAAGATGTGGACTCAGGCGAAAGATGATCCGTCCAGCTTTTGGGGTGAGTTAGCCAGCAATCTGCACTGGTTCAAGAAGTGGGATCACGTCCTGCAAGGTGAAATGCCCGAGACCAAGTGGTTTGTTGGAGGCAAAATCAACGCCTGTTACAACTGCGTTGACCGGCATCTGACCACATGGCGTAAGAATAAAGCGGCAATCATTTGGGAGGGCGAACCGGGCGACACTCGCGTGCTGACCTATCAGGATTTGCATCGCGAAGTCTCCAAATTTGCCAACGTGCTTAAGAAGTTAGGGGTCACGACCGGCGATCGTGTGACGTTGTATATGCCGATGATTCCCGAGTTGGCGATTGCAATGCTTGCTTGTGCTCGAATCGGTGCGACGCACTCAATTATTTTCGGCGGGTTTAGCGCGGATGCTGTGGCCGATCGAAACAATGATGCCCAAGCAAAACTCATCGTGACAGCCGATGGTAGCTGGCGGCGTGGCAAAGAGATTTTGTTGAAGCAAGCGGTCGATCAGAGTCTCGA
The DNA here is from genome assembly GCA_903858935.1 of uncultured Schlesneria sp. Lineage (GTDB taxonomy): Bacteria > Planctomycetota > Planctomycetia > Planctomycetales > Planctomycetaceae > Schlesneria. The sequence goes on from CAIOKO010000090.1 coordinate 9,383, forward strand.
GAAGTCACCCAGCGTGGAACGTGTCGTTGTTGTGCGTCGGACAGGGATGCCAGTTCACATGGTTCCTGATCGCGATTATTGGTGGCATGACCTGATGTCAGACGCTCCATCTGATTGTGACGCCGTCGAACTGGATGCCGAACATCCCCTGTTCATTCTTTACACCTCCGGCAGCACCGGCAAGCCTAAGGGTGTGATGCATACGACGGGTGGTTATACGCTCGGCACGATGATGACATCAAAATGGGTCTTTGATTTGAAAGAAGAGGACACGTACTGGTGTACCGCCGATATCGGCTGGATAACTGGCCACAGCTATATTGTTTACGGGCCGCTTGCCAACGGAGCGACGACGGTCATGTATGAGGGGGCACCAAACTGGCCTCATGATGGACGATTTTGGGAGATTATCGAACGGTACAAGGTCAATATTTTCTATACGGCTCCAACCGCGATTCGAGCATTTATCAAGTGGGGCGATCACTGGCCGGCGAAGTATGACTTGTCAAGCTTGCGATTGCTCGGTTCCGTCGGTGAACCGATTAATCCTGAAGCGTGGATGTGGTACCACAAGGTCATTGGACAGGAGCGATGTCCGATTGTTGATACCTGGTGGCAGACAGAAACCGGCTCGATCATGATTTCGCCGCTTCCAGGGATTACGGCGACCAAGCCGGGCAGTTGCACACGACCGCTTCCGGGGGTTGTTCCGGACATCGTAAATAAGGACGGTACCAGTCTTGGTCCGAACGAGGGGGGACTGCTGGTCATGAAACAACCGTGGCCATCAATGCTTCGGACTCTGTACGGCGACCACGAACGATTCAAACAAACGTATTTCAGTACGATCAAAGGTTGCTATTTCGCGGGTGATGGTGCCCGTAAGGACGAAGACGGTTACACGTGGGTGATGGGGCGGGTTGATGATGTGCTTAATGTTGCAGGTCATCGGCTGAGCACGATGGAGGTTGAGTCGGCGCTCGTTGCTCATCCAGAAGTCGCCGAAGCGGCCGTCGTCGGATTCCCACATGAAATCAAGGGGGAAGGCATCTGTTGTTTTGTCTCGCTGAAGAGCGGTTCGGGCAGCGATTCTTTAGAAAAAGATTTAATTGCCCACGTCCGTAAACAGATTGGTGCCTTGGCGACCCCCGACAAGATTCGATTCACACCGGCACTTCCAAAAACTCGAAGCGGTAAGATTATGAGGCGTCTACTTCGCGACATTGCTGCCGGTCGGGAGTCGGCTGGCGATACAACGACTCTCGAAGATATTTCCGTTTTGGCCAAACTGCGCGAGCAAGAAGAATAGGTTCAAAAAGGATGGTTTTGACGAACCCTTTATTCCCTTCGGTTGAACGTTGATCGGGGTTTGTTAGTATACGTTGAGAATTTTTGGTTGTTGTCGTCGGCAGACGATGAATTTCCAGAAGCAACCGGGCCGATGGTGGTTCGGAGTAGAGTGGTTTGATGGCAGCTGTCAGACGGTTGCCTGTCGCTAAGCGATTCATTTCGTGGAAGAGCCAGGATGTTTTCATTTCTTGGCGATTTGTTCGGCCTGTTGATGGCATGTCTCTGGAAGTGGTTTCAGAGATCCGTAGAAGGATTTGACCGAGCTGTTGATGGCTGGGTTGAGTGTTTCTACGTGCGGCTATACGGCTCGCACAATTCGCCTCAGCAAACGGTTGCCTCGGCGCGATCGTCAGTGGGTCCCCCAGGGGAACTATTGGCGTGGCTTCGGCAGCTCGTTCGGCCGATTCCTCTGGCGCGGGTTCGTGTTCCGGCACGCCGCTCGATCCGCTAATTTTCGTGATGCTCGGCCAATCTCTCTCTGAATAGCGACGCGTTTTTTGCGATCGTGCATCGTCGGCGAGTGCTTCCGCCGAACGAGTCCTGCGTTTTGCGTGAGGTCCGGTGGCTCTGTTGCCAGGATCATGAAAGGCGCTTACGTATGGATGTTATTTCAATTTTACTCGGACTTGCCGGCGGCGGTGCTTTTGGTTTCTTCGCCGAACGATTGATTCGAGGCTCTGCATTTAAGTCGCGGGATGAGATTCTCGAACAGGCCAAACGTGACGGCGAGAATTTACGCAAGACTGCCGAACTCGCAGCGAAAGAAGAGGGGTTGCGTCGTCGTGAAGAAATTGAAAAAGATTTGAATTCCCTGCGGGACGAAATTCGAAATCAAGAGCGAAAGCTCGATAAGCGGGAGTCAGGACTGAAGGATCAGCAGGACGACATCTCTAAAAAAGAGCGGATGCTGGAAGCGACCCAGTTGAAATTGTCTGAGCGCGGCAAGGTTGTCGATGCTCGTGAACGGGAACTGGAAAAGATCATCAAGCAGGAGCAGGAACAGCTCTACAAGATCAGTGGTCTCGATCAAAAGACCGCAACCGCCATGTTGATGTATCAGCTCGAGAGAGAGCTGAAGAACGAAACTGGGGCGCTGATCCTCAAAAACGAGGCGGAACTGAAACAGCAGTCCGAGAAGCAGGCTCGCGAAATCATTGGGATGGCGATTCAGAAATATGCTTCAGCGCATACTTCGGAAACAACAGTTTCGACGGTCGACATTCCAAACGACGAAATGAAGGGTCGAATTATTGGCCGTGAAGGTCGAAATATTCGAGCCTTCGAAAAAGCAACCGGTGTTGATGTGATCGTCGATGATACGCCAGGCGTGGTTGTGGTGTCCGCCTTCGATAGTGTCCGTCGCGAAACGGCAAAGCAAGCCATGGTGAAATTGATCCAGGACGGACGGATTCACCCCACTCGTATTGACGAAATTGTGCTCGAAACGCAGAAGGAGATGGAGGAGTTCATCCGTCGTCAGGGCGCCGAAGCGGCCCAGGAAGCGGATGTTCCCAACCTTCACGAAAAGCTGGTCGATTTGATGGGACGACTTTACTTCAGGACCAGCTATAGCCAGAACGTGTTACGGCATTCGATCGAAGTTGCCCATTTAACTGGTATGATGGCCGTGCAGCTGGGTTTGAATGGAAATCTCGCCCGTCGTTGTGGATTTCTTCACGATATCGGGAAAGCAGCCGACCACGAAATGGAAGGTGGTCATCCTGCTGTCGGTGCGGAACTACTCAAGCGATATGGCGAAAAAGGGGAAGTCGTCCACGCCGCCAAGGGGCACCACGACGATATTCGTCCAGAATACATTTATACGGTTCTCGTTGCTGCAGCCGACGCATGTTCGGCTTCCCGTCCAGGAGCACGTCGCGAAACGCTTGAAAAATATGTGCGTCGCCTCGAAGAGCTCGAAACGCTTGCCTGTGGTTTTCCTGGAGTTGAGCAAGCGTTCGCAGTTCAGGCGGGCCGTGAGATCCGTGTTATTGTGAATCCCGCTGACGTTAATGACCGCGAAGCTGCTAAACTATGCCGCGATCTGGCAACGTCGATCGAACAACAGCTGACCTACCCAGGTGAAGTCAAGGTGACCGTGCTGCGCGAGACACGTGTCATCGAATATGCGAAATAAATAATGAACAATCAGCCTCCCGGAACGATTTCGCGCGACGATCTAGCCCTGAGATACCTCGATTCGCTTCCCTATGTCCCCTACCCGGTTCAAGAGGAAGCGTTGCTGAAGTGGTTCGAAACGACTCAGGGGGTTATGGTTTGTGCTCCAACCGGAACTGGAAAGACGCTGATCGCTGAGGCAGCGGCATTTGAGGCTCTCCATACCGGACAGACGATTTATTACACGACTCCCTTAATTGCCTTGACCGATCAAAAGTTTACAGAACTTCAGGATTCAGCTGAGAGATGGGGGTTTCGACGCGATCAAGTCGGTCTGGTGACGGGTAATCGACGAATTAACCCGCAGGCGAACGTACTTGTCGTCGTTGCTGAAATTTTATTGAACCGATTGCTGACATCTCACTGGGCGGCCCATGAAGAAGCGGCAGCCGAAAAGGTGCGTCAGGTTGCTGCAGCTCACCTCAAGGCCGAATCGGCCAAGGATCACGGGGGTGCGCTGCATTCCTACACTGATCTGATTGGCTGGGACGATGAATTGGTGGAGGAACTGACTGAGGAAGCGGCCAGCCCGGTCAGCGCTCCTTCCCCGCTCGCGCTTGATTTCGATCGTGTATCAGCCGTGGTGATGGACGAATTCCATAACTTCTCGGATCTCGAACGGGGTATCGTTTGGGAATTCTCATTAGCCCTGTTGCCAAAACATATTCGGTTGTTGTTACTTTCCGCGACGATCGGCAATTCAGGAAAATTCGTTGCATGGTGCAACCGGACTCACGATCGTGCACTTGAGTTGGTTCAGAGTACCGATCGACGAGTGCCACTTCAGTTTCATTGGGTCGGCGACAAGCTTCTAACGGATCACCTGGAAGAAATGGCCGCCGGTGATGAAACGAATCGGAAGACCCCGGCGCTTGTCTTCTGTTTCAATCGAGACGAATGCTGGAACGTTGCCGAGGAGTTGAAGGGAAAGGCGATGCTGGCTAGCGGTCAGCAGAAAAAGTTGATTGCCGCCCTTGATAAATACGAATGGTCCAAAGGGGTTGGTCCTAAGCTGAAGCAATTGCTGATGCGTGGTGTCGGGGTCCATCATGCAGGGTTGTTGCCAAAATACAAAAAAGTCGTAGAAGACCTGTTTCAGCAAAAGCTGTTAACGATTTGCGTTTGTACCGAGACGCTAGCGGCGGGAATTAATCTTCCCGCGCGGTCCGTGGTCCTGCCCTCATTAATGAAAGGGAAGCCCGGCGATTTAAAACTGATTGACCCAAGTTCTGCGCACCAGATTTTCGGACGTGCCGGACGTCCGCAATTCGATACCGAAGGGCACGTCTACGCCATTGCGCACGAGGACGATGTTCGGATTTTGAAATGGCGCGAACAGTACGATTCTATTCCAGAGGACACTAGAGACTTCGGTTTGATTAAAGCGAAAAAGGCATTGAAGAAGAAAATGCCGACAAGGAACCCGAACCGCCAATACTGGAATGAACAACAGTTTGAAAAGCTTCGATTTGCAACGCCGGGGGACCTTGCAAGTCGTGGTCCGCTTCCCTGGCGGTTGCTGGCTTACATGTTGCAACTTTCGCCCGAAGTCGATCGACTTCGCAAGCTGGTCCAAAAACGCCTGATGGAACCTAAGCAACTTGATGCTGGCGAAAAGCATCTCGAACGGATGCTGATTTCGCTTCACGCAGGCGATTTTATCAAGCTGACACCAGAACCCCCGCCGCCGCCGACAGTTTCAAAATCGGAAACAGCCCCCCCCGCGCCTGATCAGGTCGCCAGGAAAGCAACCTGGCTATCAAAGCATTTGCAAAATGCAGTTGACGAAAAGCACGAGGCAAAAACGGGTAAGAAGATTGACCACGCTGCCGAAGAACGTGAAAAAAACCGCTATCGCCCGATACTCGCTGAACCAACCGAACGGCTGGAACAACTTTTTGCCTTTCGAAGCGTTAACCCCATTTACGGGATGTTCCTGCTGGAGCACCTCGGACTGGCGGATTGGACGGAGCGGATGCTGATCTTCGAGAGCGTCCTCGAATTACCAAGGGCGCTGATCCGTCATGTGCGAGTTCCCCCGCCGTTTCGGCTTCCGCCCGGTCCTCTTGCGACAGAACGACTTGATGTCGAGATTGTGCAACGGGGCTTGATCCCAGCCGGGGATCTTTATCCAGAATTCGACCCCGATATCCCGCCAGAAGAGCGCAAATACGCCCCTACCCTGGCCGACAAATTGCGGATGTTATTTGATTCGGAATATCCAGATGTGACAGATGTCATGGTGCAACCGGTGATGGTGGCAGCGGAGTTATTGCTGAATTGGAATGGCAATTTCTTCAACTTTGTATCGAGCCGCGACCTGACTCGCCAGGAAGGATTGATCTTCCGTCATCTCTTGCGAATGGTCTTGCTACTCGATGAATTTCGACAAGTGACCCCTATAGGAGTGGATCCCGTTGTCTGGCAGGGTGAACTTGGCGAAACGGCAGAACGACTGACGGCCTGTTGTCGAAGTGTGGACCCCAGCTGGACTGATTCGATGCTCGCACAGCCCGGTAATTCGGATTTCATTGAACGTTAATTGCGGCTTGAAAATCTCGCATCCGATAGTACGACGAATCATTCAAATGAGCAGATGATGAATCCTTCGATCGTTCCAAAAATCCCGCACGGACGAATGTTGAAACAATTACTTGTGCAGAAGAATTCCTCGACTGAATCAAGAAGATTTGCTCAAGATGTCTTTTCTGGATGGAAAAAAGCCGAAACCCGTTATGATATTGGCGAGCAATACTGAAGTGGTGCCCTTCTCACAATGACTAGCCCCGATTGATGGGAATTTCGGAAATGCCGAACGCGAACGATTTGCCAACGGCTTATGAATCGAAACCCCTCGTATGTTCAAGCGGTTGCCACTCACGCAGCAAGGAATTATTCCTTGCCGCAGTATATTGGCATGTAGCACTGGTTCTGGGTTCGTTTGCCGCCTTGGCGACTTCTCCAGACCTTGCCGATTACGGATATCCGTCAATTGAAAATCCTTCCGATACAGGCTTCAAGGGTGAACGTCACTGCACAGTTGAAATCGGTGGTTCCGGTTGTTCAGTACAAGCAACTTTGCCAGGAAGTTTTTCGTTTCCGTCGAATCCGTCAGCTTCGAACCCAACCGAAAGAATTGATTGTTGGCCGAAGAGTTGTGCATGCCACATTTCTTCTTTAACGAAGGTTGAATCCACGCTGACTTCCGACGAAGCGTCAGGCAATTTAGTAACGGATTCCGTTAAATTTGAAGAGATTCCAGCTGATGCTACGTTGCGCTTTAATAATGTGGAATCTGAAGTTCACTTAAGTTGATCAGTTCGAATATTTCAAGTGAACGTGTTCTGAGAGGTAGATTGAGTGATGAGGGTTGGGATTTTCGGAGGGACTTTTGATCCCATTCACAGCGGACACCTTGTCCTCGCGGAACAATGTCGAGAACAGTGCAAGCTAGACGAAGTCTGGTTTGTTCCTGCCGCGTTGCCGCCCCACAAACTCACTGCAGCGATCACATCCCCAAAATCTCGATGTGAAATGATCGAGTTCGCGATCACAGGAAACCCCGCCTTTCGCTTGAGTAAAATTGAGCTAGATCGAACTGGTCCGTCGTTTACTGTGACGACCTTGGAGCAACTGCACTTGCAGGAAGGGGGGCAAGAGCTGTTTCTACTGATCGGAGCAGATTCCCTGAAAGATCTTCCTCATTGGCGAGAGCCAGCTCGAATCCTCGAGCTGGCCACGGTCGTTGCCGTCAATCGAGGTGATCGTCCCCTACCGGACAGGACCGAATTACGAGCCGTGGTTGGCTCCGCCGCTGATCAGCGAATCGTCACGATCACCATGCCGGGAATCGATATTTCCTCAACTGATATTCGTGGTCGAGTTCAGGAAAGACGAAGTATTCGTTACCTTGTCCCTCGTGCCGTCGAAATGTACATCCATGAACGGGGATTGTTTCGCACAAGAGAAACAGGAGTCAGTCAATGAGTTACGGTGATCCGCGTTATGACCGACGATATGCTCGCGAATATGAGGGACAATACGCGCGTGGGAATCAGGTTAACATTGGATTACTTGTGCGAATGATTCCAATCCTGTTTGGAGTCTGTGCCGTCGGTTTTACAATGGTTCGTGGTTGTCAGCAGGGGCCGTTTGGTCGTGTTCAGATTGTGGCAATGAAGCCGCCGCAGGAAGCCAAGCTCGGAATGCAGGCCTTTCAGGAGGTCTTAAGCGATGCGCGGGTCATTAAAAATGGTCCTGCCGTTGATAAGGTTCGGGAGATTGCCAAACGCTTAATACGCGCGACAGGCAATGAAAGCTTTCGAAAGCTGATTGGAACTTCAATCCCCGAATTTCAATGGGAATTGGAGGTTGTGGATGATCGTCAAGTCAATGCATTCTGCCTGCCTGGGGGCAAGATCGTTGTGTATACTGCCATTCTTCCGGTCGCAGAAACGGATGCCGGACTGGCAACTGTGATCGGTCACGAGATCTCACACGCACTGGCGCACCATGGTGCGGAGCGGATGGCTCAGCAGCAAATGGTTCAAATTGGGTTGACGTCTGCCAGCTTCTCCATGGGCGATATGGATTACCGCAAACGACAACAGTTGCTGTCGGTGCTGAACGCAGGTGCGAAATTCGGCATCCTGAGTTACAGTCGTAAGCATGAATCCGAAGCCGACCATATGGGTTTGTTACTCATGGCCGCAGCCGGTTACGATCCAAAAGAGTCAATTCGATTCTGGGAGCGGATGTCGTCAGCAACAGGAAGCGGATCGGCACCACCTGAATTCATGTCGACCCACCCGAATCACAAAACTCGTATCAACGATCTGACGCGTTGGATACCTGAGGCTGAGCCGCTTTATCAGAACAGCGAGTCGAAGTCAAAAACTCAAATCTTGCCACATGTCCGTTGAGGAAAAGATACGTCTTGATATTCAATGGGTTCGTTAGTCGTTGAGACTCTTTGGCAGAAATCTCAGCCGTTTGAGGGGGGCAAATCCCGCTTCCATCTTCAAAATGGTGTGGAACTGTTGATCCATTTCCAAGGCAGGATTCATTGTGCTGTTTCGAGCGACGATGCGTGCGGGAACGCCGGCGACGGTGCAATGGGGAGGAACTGCATCCAGCACAACGCTACCTGCCCCAATCTTCGCCCCCGCACCAATTTCAACATTTCCCAGGATTTTTGAGCCCGCACCGATGAGGACGCCTTGACCTACCTTAGGGTGCCTGTCGCCAGATTGTTTTCCCGTTCCCCCAAGAGTGACTTTATGAAGGATCGAGACATTATCTTCGATAATTGATGTTTCGCCGACGACGATACCAGTCGCATGGTCCATCAGGATTCCGGAGCCGATCTTGGCGGCGGGGTGAATATCCACGGCAAAGATTTCGGAAATTCGGTTTTGAAGAAATACGGCGAGAAAGCGACTACCATGGTTCCAGTGCCAATGCGCGACGCGGTACGCTTGAAGAGCTTGGAAACTCTTGAAAAACACGAACGGTCGCAAGTATCCCTCCGCCACGGGATCACGGTCAACAATCGCCTGAAGATCGTTGCGAATGGCACGTTGAATCGTCGGACAGGCAGCAAAGGAATGCAGGATCAACGACTGCATCCGGTCTTCGGTAACCGTTGTTGTGGCGAGTTTGGAAGACAGTATTCCACCCAATGCTTCTTCCAAATGTGCTGCTTGCAAGACTGACTTGTTAAGGAACAAGCACAAACACGAAGCAGCCTGTTCTTAAGTCTTGGCTTCGCGCACGATCGCCGCCCAGATCGGGTCGTCAGTTTCCTTTTGTTCGCGAGAGTTGGCGTTTTTGTGAACGCCGCTGATCGAGAAGGATTGGGTGTAGCCAATAGAATTCAATACGGTGGAGTCGTCATTCAAGTTATTCAAACCCATAACCAAAGTCGCTCGTTACAGCTTTTTTCGAACATTTGATCGATGAGGAGATAAGGCATTTGATCGACTGGTTAAAACTAACTCGATCTGAATCGTCTGGTCTCGGAGGTCCCTTCGAGTTGACTGAAAACGCTATTGCGAGGTTGTCGAATTTGAATGGATTCGACAACGGTATTGACCCCGAAAACTCGCTCGTCAATCCCAATCGCAATGTTTTTATCGTAAAAGCGGAAAACAGTTCCATATAACTCAATGACACCGCAAAAGGCGATCACTGAAACTTGATCAACTCGAAAGGCGTCCATGTTCAAGAGGGGAGCTTTGACGCGAGTTTCCGTTTCAAAATGTTGTAGATATTGATATCGGCATTTTGTTGCAATCATGAAGTATCTTTATGATATTGAAATGACATTTTCGAGCATGTGTGAGGCGTTGCACAGTACGCAATTTGAAATAGAGCGGTTCGGGATCGACTCGATCCGGGACGCCGTTGGGCGGTCTTGATTCATTGGATATTGGGTCAATAACATCAACAATCGATGCGCTCGAGGCAACGGAACATCTATTGCTTCGCGTCGCCATTGTTGGCAAAACCGAAGTTTTAATGAGAGGCATCGAGCTCCAGTCTTGGACTCAAGTGTCCTTAGATGCCATTCCTGACAAGAATTTCGAAGCAAGGGCTCGTGCCACTGTAAACTATCACCTTATTGATGATTTTTTATGATCGGTGTCAGGCCTGGTTTTGACAAGCGCATTCTCGACAAGTATCCGGTAGATAGCTTGCTTGACGTGGTAGTGTTTTGGGGGTGGATTGTGTTTTATTTCATAAGTTAATGAAAATAATGGGTTTGTGGTGCAGTTCTAACTTTCATTCTTAAGCGAGATCTGTTTTCTGAATAATGTGAGCTCGATTGTTTGACACTCAAAAAGATCTTGATAATATACCATCTACATAGTTGTTGTTTTTTCCGGTGATTTGGGTCACTAGAGCAGCTGGTGTCGCGAACGGAGTTCGCTAAGGTGTCGTTTTTTAGAGATAATTCTGAGTCAATTGGACGCACTCCGTTGGTCGAAATCAATCGATTGGCTCAAGGGTGTGGTGCGCGGATACTTGCCAAAATCGAAGGTCGCAATCCTGCATATAGCGTTAAGTGCCGCATCGGCGCTGCCATGATCTGGGATGCTGAATTGCGAGGGCTTCTCAAGCCAGGGGCTCATGTTGTTGAGCCGACGAGTGGTAATACTGGGATTGCATTGGCTTTCGTGTGCGCAGCTCGTGGCTATCAGCTAACGCTGACAATGCCTGAAACGATGTCCGTCGAACGGCGCGCCATGTTGAGGTCGTTCGGCGCTGAAGTTGTGTTGACGCCCGGTGCCGACGGGATGAAAGGTGCGATAGCGAGGGCAGAGGAGCTGTCGAAGCAAAATGGATGGTTCATGCCGCAGCAATTCAAAAATCCTGCCAACCCGGAAATTCACTTCAAGACTACGGGGCCCGAAATATTTGAAGATACAAACGGAAAGGTTGATTACTTCATCGCCGGGGTTGGCACAGGAGGAACGATCACGGGTGTTTCGAGGTACTTAAAGCAGCAGAAGAAACTCTTGATCAAATCAATTGCCGTTGAGCCACAGTCGAGTCCAGTTCTTTCGGGCGGACCATCGGGCCGTCACAAGATTCAGGGGATCGGTGCTGGCTTCGTTCCGGAAATTCTTGAGACCAGTCTGCTAGATGAAGTGATTCAGGTGACTGACGATGAAGCGATCGAAACTGCGAGGCAGCTGATGAAGCTCGAGGGGATCTCGTGTGGAATCAGTTGTGGTGCTGCAATGGCCGCCTGTTTAAAAGTCGCTGCCAGGCCCGAAGCAACCGGGAAAACGATCGTCACAGTATTGCCAGACAGTGGAGAGCGATATCTGTCGACTGCACTATTCGACAAAGAGGTGACTGGTTAGGCACATTCCCGGCTTTTGCAATCGTTGTGGATAATTCAAGTCTCTTGACTTTCGATCTTGGACGAATTAACGAGCGTCGTAAGACGTTCTCGAAATCTGGACAGGAATTCGTTTCTGTTCGCTTTGGAATATCACATTTTTGGGAAGGATCTCGGTGTCGGATAATCTTCTACAGCGTAGTGTGACGACAGCTGTCGCCCGAAATCTGGCAAACACCACAAAGACATCACCCCAGATGATGTCGATTACTCCTCGGTGGCTGTTAAGGCTTTTGCCGTGGGTGCAGGTGTCTGGTGGAACCTATCGAGTAAATCGGACGAAGGTCGAACTCTCGAAAGCGGAGCGGATTGATATTGATTTTGTGGGAGGCGTCGCCTCTTTTTCTCCTGAAGCACTTCGTAGTGTCCCGCTGTTTTCTCGATTGCCAGTGGACATAACTACAAGGATGGCCAATCGATTTAAGACCGAGGTGGTCTCACTTGGGAACGAACTGGTCGTCGAAGGTGAAGACGGCAACAAGTTTTTCATCATCGCTGAAGGGCAAGTCGAAGTTTTGAGTAAAGGGGCTCATGGTAGTAATCTGCGAATCGCCTTGCTGACAGAAGGCGAATTTTTTGGTGACGCAGATATCGTTTCCGAACATCGCTCAAACGTGACCATCAGAACTCTGACCCCTTGTGTTTTGATGACGTTTTCTCGAAAAGATCTTGATGCGGTTTTGAATGAAATTCCCAGTGTCAAAGGTGAGTTTCAACGGGCTATTGAAAAGCATCTGGAACTTCTATCCGCCACCAATCGTTATGGCGAACGCAACATCGATTTAGTTTCGGGCTTCGCCGAGAATGTTGAAATCCCTGAAACATTCGTCGATTACTCCCCGACTCCTAAAGAGTATTCGCTATCCGCTATCCAGACGATCGTTCGTGTTCATACTCGGGTGTCTGATCTCTATAACGGACCTTACGATCAGCTTGAAGAACAAATGCGGCTGACAATCGAAGGGATTAAGGAGCGCCAGGAATGGGATCTCATCAACAGCAAGAAATTTGGATTGCTTCATTCCGCCGATCCCGCGATGCGACTCAGCACGCGGTACGGGGCACCGACTCCTGATGACCTGGATGAATTGTTGGCTCAGGTTTGGAAGAAGCCTGCATTCTTTCTTGCACACCCACGGGCAATTGCGGCGTTTGAGCGAGAATGCACTTGGCGTGGCGTTCCACCTGATACGACCTCGCTTTTCGGAACACCGATGATTACCTGGCGCGGGATTCCCCTTGTTCCATGTGATAAACTCGAAATCGGAAAGACCAGTCGAAACCAGTCAGGACAGCAATTCGGGACGACAAACATCTTGCTTTTGAGGGTGGGAGAAGCTGATCAGGGGGTTGTTGGTCTGCATCAAACAGGTATCCCTGGCGAGATCATGCCAAGCCTCTCAGCTCGTCTGATGGCGACCGATAGTATGGGCGTTGCATCCTATCTTCTGTCACTCTATTCATCGTGTGCAGTTTTGACTGACGATGCGTTGGGTGTCCTCGAAAACGTGGAAGTTGCCTACTACCACGACTATGACCATCGCAATCCATCCGGTTTCGAAGACGGTCTTGGAATCTGATCACGAATTCCCTCGAATCGAAAAAAATACCTCTACCAGCACGATAAAGGAGTTTCTAAGAGATGTCCGATAATTTGTTGCAGCGAAGCGTAACGACTTCTGTAGCCCGGAACCTGACTACCACAACCAAGACATCACCGAAGATGATGTCGATTACACCGCGGTGGATGCTCAGCCTTCTCCCTTGGGTTCAGGTCGACGGCGGCACATTTCGTGTGAACCGTACAAAGGTTGAATTATCAAAGGCCGAACGAATCGGTGTCGAGATCAATGGCGACGACGTGTCGTTTACGCCGGAATCTCTTCGCAGCGTTCCGCTCTTTTCCCGCTTACCCGATGCGATCATTGCCCGTATGACAAGTCGCTTCAAAACGGAAGCGGTGTCCCTCGGTAATAAGTTGATCGTCGAAGGTGAGGATCGCAGCAAGTTCTTTATCATCGCTCAGGGACAGGTGGAAGTATTGAGTAAAGGTGTCCACGGCAGCAACCTGCGTATTGCCTTGTTGAATGAAGGAGAGTACTTCGGTGAAACCGATCTGGTCTCGGATAAGCCCTCCGATGTCACGGTTCGGACAATTACCCCTTGTGTGCTGCTCACCTTCTCTCGCAAAGATCTGGACGCTGTTCTTAAAGAACTGCCGAATTTGAACGACGATTTCAAAAAGGCGATTAAAGAACACCTTGAACTTCGCTCAACTGTCAATCGATATGGCGAACGAAACATCGACCTGGTTTCCGGTTTTGCAGAAAATATGGAGATCCCTGAGACCTTCGTTGATTATTCGGCTAATCCTCGTGAATACTCGCTCTCCGCTGTACAGACCGTGGTTCGAGTTCATACCCGAGTATCGGATCTCTATAACGGCCCTTACAATCAACTCGAAGAACAAATGCGATTGACGATCGAGGGGATCAAAGAGCGTCAAGAATGGGAGCTTATTAACAGCACGAAGTTCGGTTTGATCCACTCAGTTGACCCTGCCATGCGAATCAGTACTCGCTATGGAGCTCCTACGCCGGACGACCTTGACGAGCTGCTCGCACTGGTTTGGAAGAAGCCCGCATTTTTTCTTGCTCATCCGAAGGCAATCGCAGCGTTCGAGCGTGAATGCACCTGGCGTGGAGTCCCTCCGGTGACCACGGTATTGTTCGGTACGCCTGTGATTACCTGGCGCGGTGTTCCACTTGTCCCCTGTGATAAGTTGGAAATGAAGAGTCGATATCAATCAAATCAATGGTTTGGGACGACAAGCATTCTTCTATTGCGAGTTGGTGAGGCTGATCAAGGTGTCGTCGGATTGCACCAGGCTGGCATTCCCGGTGAGATCATGCCAAGCCTGTCCGCTCGCCTGATGGGGACAGACAGTTTAGGTGTCGCCTCATATCTTCTGACGCTTTATTTTTCTCTTGCTGTGTTAACCGACGATGCGCTGGGTGTGCTTGAAAACGTTGAAGTTGGCTATTACCACGACTATGAAAACCGTAAACCTAAGGTGAAGTAGTCGTATGTACGTCGGGCAATCGTTTGCTTGCAGTTATGTGGCTGTTGATGTGAATTTCGTGGTTGGCTACCGCTGTTGCTTCGAATCATGCATTCAACAAACACCGTTGTTGGTGACTTTCCATAACTTTTGAGTAATCTGAATGTCTTATCCAAAAGCTATTGCTTTGCGAGTTTTTTAAAGGCGGACTCATGACCGAAGTCACCCCCGATTTGATCGCAGAAATCGCGACGCGTTTGTTGAATGATCTTCCGCAAGCCTCCTTGGACGGGGTTCCAGCGTCCCCATCGGCCGCTACCGTTCCTCAGCAGCCGTTCTATTCTGGAAATTCGCACGTTCCGTCGGCGTATCGGCCTTCTTCTTCAGATGCCGATCCGCTAGGTCGTGTGTCACCCATTGCGATTGAACGCTATGTGCCTGCAGTTTTGCCGGCACCTGTGAATCCTGGCTTCACACCCGACACTCCCGTTGGATCACCACATCATGTGGCGGATGTTTCTCCTGGCGGTTTACGCAATTTTGTCGAGCAAATCAGAAATCCCACTCCACAACCCGATTGTGGGTTCGGTTTCGGGTCACCCGGCATAGCTTTCCTCAAGCAGATTCTTTCTCCAAATCAAGTTCCGATCCCGGCCTTGTCAAGCGGTTCTCGGCCGCTCGATATTCCTTCGATCCGACGTGATTTCCCGGCGCTCAACCAGCGTGTTCACGGCAAGCCATTGATCTGGTTCGACAATGCCGCGACAACCCAAAAGCCACAGTCGGTGATCGATTCAATTTCTTATTATTACGCGCACGACAACTCGAACATTCATCGAGCTGCACACACGCTTGCCGCCCGCTCGACGGATGCGTTTGAGGCGGTTCGTGAGAAGGTTCAAAGATTCCTCGGCGCGGGCTCATCGAAAGAAATTATTTTTGTGCGAGGGACAACCGAAGGGGTCAATCTGATTGCAAAGACCTATGGTCAAAAATTCCTTCAGCCGGGTGATGAGATCCTCTTATCGACTCTGGAACATCATGCGAATATTGTCCCCTGGCAAATGGTTGCTAAGGAAAAGGGCGCGATTATTCGAGTGATTCCGGTTAACGACCGTGGTGAGGTCATGCTTGAAGAATATCAGGCACTCCTCGGACCAAGGACAAAAATCGTGGCGTTGACTCAGGCTTCCAACAGCCTGGGGACCATTTTGCCGGTCACCGAAATGACTCACCTCGCGAAACGCTACGGGGCGCGTGTTCTAATTGACGGGGCTCAATCGGTCTCCCACATTCCCGTCAACGTTCAGGATATCGGTTGCGATTTCTTCGTTTTCTCGGGGCACAAGATATTTGGCCCAACAGGCATCGGTGTGGTTTACGCCCGTGAGGAATTACAGGAAATCATGCCACCGTGGCAAGGTGGTGGAAACATGATTAAGAACGTGACATTTGAAGAAACAACTTATTCACCTCCGCCGAATAAGTTTGAAGCGGGGACACCAAACATCGCCGATACGGTGGGGCTTGGTGCCGCGTTGGATTATGTTCAAAGTCTTGGGCTTACCAATATTGGTAAGTACGAACATCACCTGTTGGAATACGCAACCGAGCGGTTGCTGCCGATTGATGGGTTGCGGCTCATCGGGCAGGCACGGGAAAAAGTCAGCGTGATATCGTTTGTCATGAAAGATCGTCGCACGGAAGAGGTCGGGAAGTTGCTTGACCTTGAGGGGATCGCTGTACGCGCAGGTCACCATTGTTCACAGCCTTCTCTGCGTCGTTACGGCGTTGATGCGACGGTTCGCCCCTCCTTTGCGTTCTACAATACGACGGATGAAATCGACCACCTCGTGGCGTCCGTCAAGCGGATCAGCGTTGGCACAGTGAATATTCCGACAGCGTCTGGCTCGGCAACTCAAAATCGTTTCCCTTTCGGCTCGGCAGTGTTCGGTTAGGCTGAGATAAAAGGTCGTTGCAATGGCTCTCGCGCCGAAGTCCCCAGATACTTATCTGGGGACTTCGGCATTCAGTTGCTAATATTCGGCTAATGTCCATGTTCCGCCGATTGGGAGAGGCTTGCCGATGGTTCGCGATTTTCTGAACGAGAGTCTGTCACACGATCCCATTCATGGGTACATCCCGTTTATTGCCCGAGCTGGTTTGCCTGAGGGGGAAGCCGCCGAGCAGGATATTATCGATCATCCCTGGGTCCAGCGGCTGCGACATATTCACCAGCTTCAAACAGCCTGGTGGGTTTTTCCGTCGGCCGAGCATATGAGGTTTCAGCACGTGCTCGGGGCTATGCACCTCGCCTCGGTCGCAATCGAGCACTGGTATGAATCGTTGTGCGAATCATGTCGCAATGTTCCTTCCCGAGCATACGTCGAGAGCCTGCTTCGGATGGCGGCACTGCTGCATGATGTTGGCCACGGACCTTTTGGCCATTTTTTCGATGATCATTATCTCGATCAGTTCGGTGTGACGCACGAAGATATTGGCAGTGCCGTGATCGAGCAGGAACTGGCCGATATCTTGAGGCGAATTCGTCGCAATCCGAGTGGAAAACTTCAACCGTTGGAAGAACTGGACCCTCAACAGATTTCCTGGTTAATTCGACGTCCCAAGCCGGGAACACCTTCTGAGGAGGGGCATCCTGACTGGCTGAGAAAACTTCGATCGTTATTCAGCGGTATCTACACCGTCGACAACATGGACTTCGTCCTCCGCGATGCGTACATGTCCGGCTATAACACGAAGGCTTTCGATCTGAATCGAATCCTGCACTATACATTCTTCACTTCAGCGGGACTGACGATTCATTCCCGAGGCCTTCCGACACTGATCAATTTTATCGAGACACGAGCGAACCTGTTTCGGACGATTTATTTTCACCGGACCGTTCGAGCCGTCGACCTTGCATTGGAAGATCTCTTCCCTGAAACCATGACGCATCTCTTTCAGGGGAATCCGCTTGAAAAGCTTGACGCATACCGCAAGTTCACAGAATCGACATTTATGGTCGATGTCGAACGCTGGGCGGACAGCGAGGATCCGCAGCTTAATGATCTTGGCCAGCGCTGGCGCAAGGTCATCTGTCGTGAAGTCCACTGGAAAATGGCGTGCGAGAGAACACTCAACTTCCATTCGGGGACTGCAGAACGGACCACGATCTTTTCAGAACCGGATCTTGTTTTACGCCGAGTTCGTGAGCGGCTTCCTCGCGATTTAAAACAGCTTGAGCTTAAGATTGATGTGGCAAAACACTATCACCGGCCAAGTAGTCGACTTCCCGCCAGCGGACAAAATTTCCTGCTTGATCCGACTGTCGGCACACCTCAAGGATTGTCTGATGACGATCTGTTTCGGGCGTTGCCAATCAGCTTTTGTATTTTCCGAATCTACTCGAAGGACCATCGGCAGGATTTTGTACTTAATACAGCACTGAATGCTGTAATCGGTGAAGCGAGTGACGCCAAGACGAATATGTAATTCGTCATTCGCTATTTCTTGCCGAAACAAAAGACTTTTCCATCGCGGCTTTCAATACCGACAACAAGCACTCCTTCGCCGACTGCAGGTGCGGCTGAGATCGGCTTTCCCGCATTAAATTTCCAGCGCTCTGCCCCGTCGGCCAGGCTAAGCTCGTACAGGTTTCCCTCGTTGGAGCCGATAAAGACTCGGTCACCGACGATCACAGGTGAACTGTCAACTTTCTGGCGGGTGGGAAAAGTCCAGGCTTTTTTGCCGCTATTGCGAAATATTCCATGGACATGTTTATCCCGACCACCAACGACTACCATGTTGTCAACAACGGCAGCGGACGAGTGAAAAGGAAATTCTCCATTTCCTGATTGATAACGCCAGACAACAGACTGCTTTCTCCAATCGACGGCGACTACTTCGCTTGCATAGGTCCCGACGTACAGAATGTCGCCGACCACCGCCGGTGAAGCGATGAGGTACGTTTCCAGCTTTAACGCGGATCGTTCTTCACCGGTCAAAACGTCGATTGTTCTCAGGTGTTCGTCGCATCCCGCAATAAAGGTCACGCCATCAACCACAGCCGGGGCACAATGCACATACCCCTGAGTCGAAAATTTCCAGGCCAGCTTTCCGTCTATATTCAGGCAATAGAGGTTGTTGTCGTAGGAACCGAACAGAATCCGCCCGTCGGTGACGGCCGCTGAACTATAGATTTCGCCTTGTGTTTCGAATTTCCAGAGTCCCTTCCCTGATTTTCGCTCAATGGCATGAAAGACACCTTCTTCATCTCCGAGATAGATAGCATCGGACGTGACAGTTGGTGACGATTTGAAGCCAGGTGCGAACGAGTTGGCTTCAACTTTTTCCACTGATTTGTACGCCCAGACCTTTTCACCGTTTGACCGCTTGACGCAAACTAATTCGCCGGACAGGCAGGGAACATAAACAAAGTCACCGACAATTGCTGCTGTGGCGAGAATCTGGTCACCTAACGAGATCTCCCACAATTTTTCGAGCTTCGCAGGAAGTTCAGTCGACGCGACTCCGGTTTGATGCAGGTCATGTCGGAACGAAGACCAGCTTTGCTTTCCAGGGGCAAGGATATCTTGGGAGTTCGCCTGTGGGATTTGATACAGTGTGACAATTGCGATGAACGCCAGCCACCACGTGATCCGCGTATTCAGATGCGTACCCTTAGCTTCGGTTGGCAAATCTGTACATTGAGTCATTGAATCACTGAATATTAGCATGAAAACCTCAAATCGTTGACAAGAGTATTGATCCCGCGTCACGAATCGAATGCGGCCTCGTATAATTCCAGCAGGCTCTTCGCGTCAACCGATCGAGGGTTGAATGTCCCCGTCCATTGTTTTGCCGCTTCTTCTGCTAATTGAGGCAACGTGGAGCGTTCCACATGACATTGCCGAAGGTTTGAGGGTAACCCTGCTGCCATGGCAAATCGCCGGATATAAGTTGCAATCAGTTCCCCTGCTGCAGGATCGTCGACAGAACAAAACCCCAGGTCCGCAGCTAATCGTCCGTACGCGGTCCCCACGGCGGAGGAATTAAAAAGGATGACATGCGGCAGCATCACACCGATCGCAATTCCATGCTGTGTTCCAAAGTGAGCGGTCAGGGGGTTCGCCAGCGCGTGCGTTGCACCCAGCATTGAATTTTCAATCGCGGCACCTGCGAGATGCGCTCCCAGCAGCATATTTCCCCGAGCAGCCACAAGCGTGGTCACCTCATGGCCTTTCGTTTGATGATTTCCTGACGCAACAGAGTTCTGTTTCGGGGATGTCACAATGGGAAATGCTTGTGCAAGTAGACGCCACGCACGGCGGGAAAATAATTGCGAGATCGAGTTTCGCTTTGTCGTGACATGGCTTTCAAGAGCATGACTGATTGCGTCGATTCCGGTTGCCGCAGTTACACTGTTAGGCATGCTCAGCGTCAGGTCGGGATCAAGGATGGCGACGCGACACGCAGCCCTTTTGTCGCCACACGCCATTTTCATATGTGTTTTGGCGTCCGCAATCAACGCGAATGATTGTGCTTCGCTTCCCGTTCCGGCAGTGGTTGGGACGGCAATCAAAGGCAACATTGGTTTGGTGGCTTTGCCGACACCCCAATAGTCCTTGATCTGGCCGCCGTTTGTCAGCAGGAAATTGATCCCTTTGGCGCAGTCCATCGCACTGCCGCCACCAACAGCCACAATAAGGTTAATGTCTTGTTGTTTGGCCACGGCCAACCCACGATCGACATCGTCTGTCGTCGGGTTCGGTTGCACATCGTGAAACACGCTGACTTCGAGTCCTGATTCAGCCAGGGCAGAGATGCCCTTAGAAGCATGCCCTACCCGTTCGATACCGGGATCTGTCACAAAGAGAACACGGCTTCCACCCAGTTCTTTCGAAAGTTCACCCAGACGCCCCACCGTCCCTGAGCCAAAAACGACACGCGTCCGCGGATCGAAATCGAAGGGAGGAAGGACATCGAGATCAGTGGCAGGATCCACGGAGGACATCAAGGCAGGACTTTCGGGCGGAGGGAATTCAAACCTCTCAAAAGCGGCGCTTTTAGCGTAGCTTGAACGTCGCGTTGGCTCAACGATCAGAATGGAATCTTCGACCGTCCGTTTCAGAATTCACACAAAATTTAAGTGCGATAAGCCCGGCATGATGCATGCCGGGCGAAACTGTCATTAGTTTGGGGCCACGCAAAAAATTGGGGGGCCAAGATGCCACGAACTAAGAATACTGCCCATTGACGAATCTACTTGCGGTGGCGAATCTTGCTCCGCATCTTTCGCTTCTTTCGGCCGAGTTTCCGTCGCCCTTTTCCTGTCTTCTTGACGCCCATTCCCCGCACTCTCCCGTCGAATTTGCCGAAAAATTTTGAAATCGTCCACCAGAACCACGAACGATAGCAGGCCAGCACGTTTCGTTCAAGGATGAATTTGGAATCTCAATTTGGCTCCAGTTGCGCAAGGGTCTCCCGGCCACAGGTTTAAACGTCGTTTGGTCGCATAAGTCATTGGAAAAAAGTCGTTCTAAAGAGATAATTTCGTTAGAAAAAGTGGCCCAGGTGAGTCGGGCGGCGTAAGCCCTTGGACACTTCTTTCGCCAATTCGCATTCAAATTCTTGCTCTCAAGACGTGTCCTTTCCACGTCAAGAAAAAAGTTGGAATACATGTTGGTACACATGATCGAAAGTTTGGCACAGTCGGCATACATGGCAAAATGACATACAGGGGTGCGGGTTTCTGCCATCTTGCACACAAAGGATCGTCGATGGCAACTCGCGGGTGACGTCGGCGAAGTCGGTTTTCTGACCCTGCGAACCGTCGGACGCAAAAACTTCCGTTGGACGGCTCGTTCACAAGTCCTTATGTCCCATTTGTCGCATAAGTCCCATATCTTTCCCACGAACTCAGATTTCGTCCAACAACCGGTCGTCCCGTAGACATAATGGAAGGACCAGTCGCCCACGGATACGTGGGTTGTGTTTAATGGATCGAGCGTTTCGATCCTTTTTCCACAGAGCCACAACGGGAGGACTGGTCCATGAGTACATTACGATTCGTTGGTTTGGATGTCCA
>CAIOKO010000091.1 GCA_903858935.1 uncultured Schlesneria sp.
CAGTGACGGAGAACCTCTTTCCAAACACATCGAATCCCGCCTAGGCGCGCTCTATTACCGAAGGAGTACCGAAGCCAACCTAAAAATCGCATCCTCACCAGATTAACGAATCCCGAAAAGGGAATTGCTGTTATGCACCCTCAATCATCTCCTTCTTTGCGGGAGCCTGACCCGAAGACATCGACCGTACTGAAGTTGCTCGCTCCGTGACCGAGATCCGAGCGATGGTTTTTGGGTGGATCGTTACAGAAAGAATTTGTAGTTAACGGTATCCTGCGCGCAAATTACTTGTCACGCGAGTCGCCGAGGAATTTGCTCTGGAGATGATTGTGGAGCCAACAGCTCGTAATGGACTTCTAGCGGATTGCGCGGCGGCCGTCAGAGCTAAACTGACGAACAACAGCGAGTCAATCTGACCGAAGTAACCGAGACCAACGAAATTTGCGTTGTGAACAAATAGAGATACTCCAATCGCCCAGATCAGCCGCACATCCTCTGGAGAATTCGTTACGCGCCGCCACGCACGACCGATGTTGCCAAACCCGATGACAATCAAAGTGGTAAACAGAATGAGCGTCGGCATCCCCCCTTGAACCGCAATTAAGCAATAATGATTGCAAACGTCGTTGGCAAAGACGTCCCAATGGCTGATATCCATCACTCCGCTGAGAAACCATTCATCGAAATGCTCAACAACCTTGTCGATCAAGTGAGCTCGATGCCAGCCCGTAGATCCACCAACAAAATCAGTCCTTGCAATTAAGTGCCAGACCGGGGCTTTCATGCCTATTTGTAAAACAATGATTAACGCCACAATTGCCCAGCGAACGGACGCCATCCGCCTTCGAAGCGGCATCATTGCAAAGCCGAGAATTGCAGCAAGGATCCCGGTGACGGGGGTACTTGAGGCGCAACAAAAGATGATCGCGAGAGATGACAGTGTTCCACAAATCGCTAAAACTCGAGAAAAACCTTTCGACAACAGTTGCGAGGCAAACAACGGAAAAATCGCCGCCCAGAAGCAGCCTGCAATTACGGGATGTGCATATGCCCCCTGACAACGCATTTTTCCGTCCCTCACTTGGGTGAACTCCGGAACGCCGCCGAAAGCTGCGAAGAGATTACGACCTGTACTCCGTTCAACCAGAAAAATGAACGCAACTGGAATGCTGATGACCGCCAATCCGAAAATCAATACTCGGACATCGTTCAAATCTCTGACAAGCATGCGTGTCAAAAAGTAAGTACCAATCGCTTCGAACGCGGTCCCCAACCTCCAAATGAAACCTGACGGCCCAACTGTGACCGTGTAGGTCAACACTTGCACGATGGCAAAAGCAAGAATACAGATGTCCATTCGGGTCCACTGAAATCCGCGAAATTCCTGCCGCATCAGCAGCCGTGCGCAGCCGAACAACACCATAATCCGCATGAAGTTGAAGTCTAATGTCGCGACCACGACTCGCTGCCCTACGGCGACAAAAGACGCGCAAGCGATCATGGTAATCATGGCATATCGGCGCGGCACAATGAGCATCGCAAAACCGAAGCACAACAACAGGGTCACCCCGATTGGATGCAGCGTGGTCCTGCCATTATGCTCACTAAAACCAGCAACAAAGCGGCCAGCTTCCTCCATTGATTTCAAACTCCTCGCTTCTTTGCTTCGCTAAAAACAGGCAGGATCGCATCTGTATTGAGCGAGAGAGTCACCTTTTCGATCCAACGGATATCACTCACAACTTCTGAGCGACTTCGGAAAGAGACATCAAAGCAAAAATACAGACCGTCGGAGGACCAGCATCGTCGAGCCGAACCAGTCGCGAAGTCGCCCTGCGCCAGGATGCTATCATAAAGATCCGCAAAAAAATACGAATCTTTGACCGAGGCTCAGCGGAAGACTCATATGTCTGAGCAGCCAGCTTCCCACGTTGATCCAGCGAAGTTCTTTTGATTTCACCACCCCCGGCTTAGCGGAAGTCGCACGGCGAACACGATTCAATCTACGAACTGCATTGGGAACAACCACATTTCGAAAGAGGCATCGCAACTGTCGGTACGCGGGAAGTTCAGCGCGCGGTCGGTGTCGCTTTGTCGGAGTTCCAAACCCGCAAGTTCAACCTGGCTGACGAGCCGCAAAACAATATCGTTCAGCGACTCACACAGGTGCCTCACTTGTCCTCTTTTTTCTTAAAAGGCCAGAAATCAGCCGCAACAGGATTTCCACGGTTGTGGTACAAAATGCTGCCCAGATCAGAATAAAGCCAAGCCAAACCCCAAATCCCAACAGGAAGTACCACCACGATTCCTCCTGGCCACCAAACATGAACCGCAAAATATGCGTAGCCCCCAAGCCTACAACAAGCAACGCAAGTTGACCCAATGTCTGTGCGGGCGGAATACCGCAGCGTTTACTCAACTGCCATGAGAGGGCGGAAATTGCAATAAGTTCACCAGCGATTGCAGGAACTGGAATCCAATCCAGCGGCAGCCCGATGACGGCTACGAGCACGATCCCCGGAAACACGGAACTTCGCAACGCGTCGCTGAAGAAAGTTTCCCAGGTGTAACCCCGCGCATTTAATGCAATCATTGCTCCCATCCTGAGGATCCTCAACGCTTGTTCGACGGCAATGAGTGTCAGTAGCGGACCTGCCAAAGAATAACGGTCGCCAAAAACCAGCCGCACGATCGTCCCGCTTCCAATGATGATGGGGATCATTACTGCGCCTCCAATCAACGTCGATAGCTGCACGCAGATGGTGTTATTGCGGAGAAATTCTCGCTCATCTCCATGAGCCAGTAAGGGCATAAAAAGATTTGTTAAAACACGCGAGAAGAAAAATGGTGAAGCAGCCGCGACCATATAAGCTGCAGAATAGGCGGCCATATCGTCAAGCGAGTAGACCGCCCCGGGAAAAAGCCGTCCTGCAGAGCCGATGACAAACCTTTCACCCTGGAAAATCAGAAACACCATCACTCCCCCCATCATCAGAGGAAGTCCGAAGGCAAAAAGCCTCCGCTCGATGTTCGGATCGCGAGCCCACCTGTATGGCGTCTTAGCCACAGCGTGGGACACCAACATCACGATCGCCGTTTGCAGGATGAGCAGAAAAATGACTGCAGAATAGTCATTGACATACCAGAACATCGGAACACAGAACGCCAAAGCCACAAGTTGGCTGATACACTCCTGAGCGACAGCTGGAAGGAAAGAATGGTTGCGTTGAAAGCGAAATACGTCGAGATGATTGATCCCTCGCAACGATGGAATCACCGCCAACAATGACAGCGCCCAAGTTGCTTGAGGGATGCCGAACATCTTAGCTAACGGGCTAGCAAACAGCAGAATCACTAATGTTACGACCAATGATCGAACGGCGGTTACAAAATGCACGACGCTGAGGAAGTGTGGCTGGTCGCCATCTTTATCCTGAACCACGAAGGCATTTATCGCAAGATTGCTGAGCATTTCGCTCATCGAGACAATTAAGATCAGAGTCGATGCAATACCGAAATCCGCTTCGGTCAATATGAGCCGTGCGATCAAAATATTTCGGAAGACAGAGGTGCCCTGCGAAATAACTTGACCTGCGATCAGCACGGCACCGCTGCGTAAAAACCTCCGCTGCTTAGAGATGGTGATACCCTTGTATCAAGGTTCAAAATGGATATCAATTTATTTCGAAGCGCCGACTTCGGCAGACTTCCCAGACCCCAACCCCACCTGCCGCAGCAAACCGTTTCCGCTTTTGCATAATGCATTATGGTTAGGGCTGACGCCAATCACCTAGACCTTCAAAGGAAGCATCTCCGTATCCCTTTTCAGATTCGCAACAGAAATGGAATCGAGATCGTGAGCGACATATAGCCTGTCAAGATAAGCATGTTCCGGGAATGGGCGACCTGCCCGGACACCATGCCATCGGTCAATCTTAACGCCGCTATGAGACTCATTAAACTCGTCGATTGCGAGCAATTCTCCGGCAAAACGGTGATTAAATATGTCTGAGACGTCATCAAAATACATCGGCACGTGCCAAAGCATCTTCTTATCCGCAAGACCCAGGATCTGTAGCGCGTCTCGAGTGGAAGAGTAGAGATCGACATCAACCGAAATAAAACCGATTGGAGGGGCCTTGAACTTCTCGAAGAAAGAGGGAACAGTCTCCTTCACATTTCCCAGAATCAGCGTGGTACGTTCTTTGAGTCGGGACTTCAGACGAGGTATGTCCATTGGAAAATCGCCGGGCAACCAAGCGTCTGGATGATCTCGATGATCACCAATCAGAACTGGTAGGCCCCCGCCGTTATCAAACCCATAGACTTTAATCCGAACGCCAGTCCCACGCTCAACGGCCTCAGCCTCGGATTGTAACGCGACTAAACCATCGCCGCCTGCGACACCGAACTCGATGGCTGAAATCTCGGCAACACCCTGCTGCATCGCCTGTTTTGCTGCCGTATACAGACACAGTAAGTAATTGGGGCGCGGGGACAAACCCCAAGTCGATCTCGTCTCCAGCGAAACATTCATCTTCGACAGCGCCGCTCTTGCCAGAAGCCTGAAGGGCGGCTCTTTTGCAACACGAGAAACAAACCCTGAGATACCACTCATTTAAAAAATCGTCCTTTTACTTAAGGTTTCGCGAAAAGCGGGTGCAGCTCAAAAACACGGGGATCGTAATGCCGATACTATTCCAGCATACAAATCCCACCAGTGCGCCGTAACAAAAGGTCAAAGCCGAGATTCAACGGCACGTCACGGATACTTATTCCGGCTATACAAACAGAGCTTCAAAAAATCATTATCTTGATGTTTTCCGACCAATAGCCCCGCCGGAAACGACTTGCAAACCCTTATTGACACATCGACGCACGATATTAACAGTATGCTCGAAGGGCATTAGAAAATATTTTTTCATGCGTTCATTTGGGCGGGCGCGGAATACGGTTGCGTGAGAATGTCCGGTCCAATGTGCGGGTGCTTCTCGAGTATAATAGTATGCAGCGAACGATCGCCTCACTACGCCTGGAGGACATTTGACCGCTGTAACGCCGTGAAAGCTAATTTCATTTGTTTCAAAAACAACACATCGATTGAAGATCGGAAGGAAGGCCGCGTGCCTGACCTTAACATTCTTGTCCCATAATTCGATTTCGCCACCCCATTCCGGCTGCCAGCCTTCGTTGAGGTATATCAAAATGTTTAACCTTCGATGTAAATCGCGCTCTTTGATGTAATTAAAATCAACGTGAACATCAAGGAGTCCACGTGGACCTGTCTGATGCATTCCACCGCCGACCAACTCAGGGTCAGCGACAAGGTTTGGAATATCCATGACGTACGACATCAAGTCCAGGAACTCTTTCGAGGCTAGCAGTTCTTCCAGCTTCTTAACCGGTGGCGAAAATAATTTAGAGTCAGTGACCTGAACTTTTTTCTGTTCGTTCACCGCATTAAAGGACTTCCCCATTTTCAGCGCAGAATCGATATCAGGATATGACTGGACAACTTCCCTTGCGAATTCCGGCTTTAAGAAATTGTCGATGCAAAAATGGGGAAACGGGGTCGCAGTCCGAACCCGCTCGCGAAGCGCTTCGGCATTGATATCACAGATCAATTCAGAAAAAGCCATGGTTACTCAGCTCCACCTTGAAACTACGGGATCAAGCGACAACTTGAAGTCGACAGCACTTCAGAAATAAGTTTACTGAAGACTTTTACAAAAACTTCACCATCCAAACGTTAAAGCGCAGTCGGAATGCTTATAGAGAACAAGAAAACTGCAGTTCCATTACTCACCTGAGCTTCCTGCGAGAACCGGCTTCAAAACCCGTTTTGTAGTCGTTGCTGAGGACAAAACGCTTATGAAACCGCATTAGGCAATAATTGCTTAGCAGGCTTTGAAACTGGCTCTAGCCCCGAAAAAACCACACTGCTCTAAATTGGAAACGACAGTGGAATTATGCCTCACCTAAAAAAGATCACTTCTGCAAATCAAACTTTTCGTCGATATCTTGCGCCCGACCTAAAAGATTTGCTTCATTGTAAGCAATTTTCAGGTCGGAGTCGACCATCATGTCTGTCAGCAACTCGAATGAAACCCGCGGTGCCCAGCCGAGCTTGGCCTTTGCTTTACTGGCATTACCCTCCAGCAAGTCAACTTCAGCCGGACGAAAATCGCGAGAATCCGTCTCCACGAAATCTCGGTAATCCAAATCCACTCTGGAAAACGCACGTTCACAGAATTCTCTAACCGAATGCGAGACCCCTGTCGCAATCACATAATCGTCGGGAACATCCTGCTGAAGCATCATCCACATAGCCTCAACAGAATCTCCCGCAAAACCCCAGTCTCGCTTGGCGTCCAGATTGCCAAGATAGAGCTTCTTCTGCAAACCACACTTAATCCGACCGACAGCCCGAGAAATTTTGCGCGTCACGAACGCCTCGCCTCGCCGCGGAGACTCGTGGTTAAAAAGGATTCCACAAGTAGCGTGCAAATTGTAGCTCTCGCGGTAATTTACCGTGATCCAATGAGCATAAAGCTTTGCCACGCCATACGGCGACCGTGGATAAAATGGAGTCGTCTCCGATTGCGGAGTCTCAGCAACCTTGCCAAACATCTCCGAGCTTGACGCCTGAAAGAAACGAACTTGAGAGCCGGACAACTCCTGCAGTTCACGAACGGCTTGAAGAAGTCGGGTGGCCCCGAGACCGGTCGTATCTGCCGTGTAAACTGGCTGTTCAAAACTGACCTGCACATGACTTTGGGCAGCCAGATTGTAAACCTCGGATGGCTGAATCATATGAACAAGCTGCGACAACCTGCCTGCATCCGAAAGATCAGCAAAATGGAGAAAAAGACGTTTTCCCGTTTCGCCAGGTTCATGCTGAAAGTGATGCTCCAAATGACTTAAACGCCCAACATTGGAAGAACTCGAACGCCTAACCAAGCCATGAACCTCATAGCCCTTGGAGAGAAGTAGTTCAGCGAGATAAGAACCATCCTGCCCGGTGATGCCAGTAATCAATGCTCGTTTTGAATGAATGGACAAGTTATCTCTGTCTCGTAAACTTTTCCCAACCGACTTGATTAAACCCTCCATTGCCCCGAGCCGCGCGGACTCCGTCCAACTGGGTGACGCACCCACAACTGAATTCGTGCGAGATGAAATTAATAATAATGCCTGCCTTCAGACTTCTCAACTCCACACAACAGACGGCCGAGAGAATCAATCGACAACAACACCGACACATTCGACCACGACAGCAGAAAAACCTGAATCGCTGGCGTTCAAAAGTACTGTCTCGACCAGCCCCCATCGAGGCAGACTTCCTCGTACAGCACTGAAATAGCGAGTGACAACCCAATTTCGAATATCGTACAAGTCCCTACAAAGCCGCGTTCCATCGAATAGCCGATTTTTGAAGGTCGACTGCCTGAACCCGCGAGAATTTCACCATGGTCAGATACTGTTTTGGATGCCTAAGTCGCGTCACAGCGCAACGACCACCGATAACTCATTTCCAGTGCAACAGACAAAACGCCCAGGAATAACCCACACCAAATCCAGCCAGAACAGACCGAAAACCAGGCTGAACAATTGAATTATCACGGCAGTAATCAAGCAGCAATGGAATCGTCGCACTCACCGTGTTTCCCGTTTTTTCAAAACAAATAGGGAGCTTTTCCGCAGGAATCCGCATTTTTTCGCGTAGCTTTCCCAGCATGAATGCATTGGCTTGGTGAAACAGGAAGAGATCAATTTCATTCCACTCCAGCCCCGACTTGTCGAGCAACTCTTGAATCCCTGAACTCACCGACTTAAGAGTGAAGCTGAATACTTCCGGGCCATTCATGAATAACTGCTCATCCGAACGCTGATTCCCTTTCTCATCAGTGACGGCGAGCGCCGTAGTGGCGGTCCTTGGATGCCGGGCAGCACCAGCACGGACGATCAGGTTTTCAGCCCCGCGGCCATCGGTCCCAACGACAAACGCACCCAGACTTGCAATTGCGCCAACTGAATTCGATGAAACGAGAGCTGCCCCCCCACCATCACCAAATATTGTGACGGTCACCATGTCATGCGGATTGCAGAGTTTCGAATATGTCTCCCCGACGACAATCAAGACGTTCGTCGCAGCCTGCGATTCGACAAGCGACTTCGCAATCCACAGCCCGTAAACGAAACCCGAACAACCCAAGTTGAAATCGAACGCCGCACATCGAGTCGAGAGCCCAAGTCGGCTTTGTAATATGCAAGCCGACGACGGCAAAAGGAAGTCCGGTGTTTGCGTACAAAACAAAATTGCATCGACTTGCGATCGATCAAAATTCAACGACGTCAACAACCCATCGGCTGCAATAAAACCTAAGTCAGATGACGTTTGATCGGGACTAGCGACGTTTCGCGAGCGTATTCCAGTCTTTTCAAATATTTTATCACTGTCCCAACCGGGATTGCCTGCAACAAGATCGTCGTTAGAAACGACGTTTTCAGGCACGAAGCCTCGTACACCTAGAACATACGCGGTCATTCAAGTTTTCCCGAAGCTCGAAACAAATCAACGATACCTTTGATCGACTGCAGCGCGCCTGTATTACCGATCTCGCAACTAACCCCGTGATCGTCGAGTACGGAAAGAATGCTGAGAATTCCAATCGAACTCCATTCAGGTATATCTTCAGATATCGTATCAATGTGAATGGCCGACGACGGCACTGCCAATGCTTCAGAAATCATTTCAATGACTTCATTTTCGGTCATTTTTCCCGTGCCCGACTTCTCGCTCTCTAACGACATGATGAAGCTTCCATATATTATTCAAAAGGTTTGATTGCGTGTTTCTCAACCCGAATCGTACTGGCGGCGGCCATTTTATCAATCGCGTCCTTATTTCTGCGTTCACCATACGCCATTTGACACGAATCGCTATGCCGTAAAACCTCCGTCAACAACCATCGTATGGCCGGTGACCCAACCAGACTCATCGCTGCCGAGGAACGCCACAGCCGCAGCGACGTCTCGAGGGTGACCAAAGCCGAGAGGGCTTGCAGCCTCTAACGCCGCCGTATGAGCCGGTGCGTTTTTACTGAATATCCGTTCGGACATTTCAGTTTGAACCATTCCAGGAGCCACTGCATTCACGCGAATTTTTCGCGGAGCTAATTCTCGGGCCAACGACTGCGTTAAGGCGATTACCGCCCCCTTACTGGCTGAATAAATGCTCATGCCTCCGGCCCCACGCAACCCGGCTGCAGACGCCATATTGATCACAGAGGAACCAGCTTGCAAATAACGGAGACAGAGGCGGGTAAGATTTGCCACAGCCACAACATTTAATTCAAGCAAATCGCGCATTGCCTGAGGCTTTGTAACCTGAAGCGGCAATACCAACTCCTTGCCAGCATTGTTCACAAGCAAGTGCAATGCACCGAATGTTGCAACACGTTCAATCAACGACTTCAAGCTGGTTTCATCAACAACATCGCAGACAACAGGAACCGCCACTCCACCTGCCGCTTGAATTTCCTCCGAGACCTGAGCGAGCTCCGCTTCGCGACGGGCCACGAGGATGACACGAGCACCGCGCCTTGCCAGCTCTCTTGCGATTTCTGCCCCAATACCACTGGATGCCCCAGTGACCAAGACTGTTTTGCCTGTGTATTGCTCTCCCATGATTCAGTCCCACACGATATTACAGGCGCCCCAGGAATACCCGACACCAAAGCCCGCCAGCACCAGCTTCTGCCCCGATTGAATACGACCAGCCTCAACGGCTCGCTGCAGGGTAATTGGAATGGAGCTTGAACTCACATTACCGTGATCTCGCACATCAATCAGCATCTTTTCGAGAGGAATTCGGCTCTGTTTCGCCAATGTTTCCAGCATGTACCTATTTGCTTGGTGGTACACAAACCAATCGATATCATCGATCGTCATTTTCGCTTTTAACAATAGCGATTTAATAGTCCTGGGAACCGTAATCACGGCAAAGCTAAAAACCGCGTTACCATCCATATAGAGGTTGTCCGCTGATCGGGTACAGCCAGCTTTATCAGTCGACTCGACTCCACTCTCACGAGAGCGAGGCATGCGCATTCCCCCGCTGGGAACCATCAGGTTTTTCGCACCACTACCGTCAGTCCCTACTACAAAATCGCCGAAACACCCCGACTGACGCGCACTGCCAATCAAAGTGGCCGCACCAGCATCCCCAAAAAGAGTACGTGTCGTGCGATCACGGGAATTAACGAATTTTGTAGGAGTGTCAGCCGTAATCAGCAGAACATTGCGAGCAGCTCCTGACATCACCAGCCCGTGCGCCATCTGCAAACCATAAACGAAACCAGAGCACCCCAAATTGAAATCTAACGCGCCGACGTGCTTGCCCAAACCAAGCCGATCCTGCAAAACACACGCCGTTGCCGGTAGAAAGTAATCTGGCGACTGCGTGCAATAAACGATGTAATCAATTTCATTGAGTGGAACTATTTCACGAGCGAGCAATTTAGCCGCTGCACGGAACCCGAGATCGCTTGCGGTCTCATCGCTTGCCACAATGTGGCGCGACCAGATCCCCGAGGTGCCATACACCTCGGCCATACGCCAATCAGGATTCTCCCGCTGAAGATCGTCGTTCGTCTCCACGTGCAATGGAAGCTCGCACGATATACCGAGAATTGCAACAACCATCGTCAGTCCTGCAACAGTTTCAGAGACTTCAAACCCTCAACAAGCTCGCCGATCGATTGGAATGAGCGAAGATTTGCAACGTCTTCGGAAATCTCGAACGACTGGTGGATCACAGAGATCATTGCCAGATGACCGATTGAATCCCATTCCTCAATAGTGTCCCGCGTATCCGCCAGCGTCAATGACCCCGCCGGACGACCGAGAGCTTCGCAAAGCGCGTCGATAAACTCATTTGATTTCATCTAAATCAAAACCTTTGCATACCTACAAAAACAGACACTTCAAACGAAATTTCATGAACACGCGCCATCGTGCCGTACCTTGACACGCCGACGTATATGGCATTCTCGCCCAACAAATCAACTCGCCTTGGCGGGTTCGGTTTGTAAATTAGCTCGACTTCCATACCTTCCCGTTTCAATCCCCTTTTCGGCGACAAATGCAGGATTTCCAACGACAACAGAATTACTCGGTATATCGCGAGTTACGAGCGAATTGGGAGCGATAATGCAATGATCACCAATTGTGACACCCGGCATAATCACTGCGCCACAACCAATGAAACAATTACTACCGATATAGACATCCCGGTGCCTGTTATTAACATAATCGTGTGTGAGGATCACACTATCAAAAGTTATGGCTGTATACTCGCCAATATGAACACCCTTCGGGTTTGTTTTATCAATTCTCGCTTTGCGGGAAATTCGAGTACCAACACCAATATCTGTACCATAGAAATAATTATAATAATACCGCATAAAACGGAATGAGCCCAAGGCAAGGAAATTACGAATTCGAGTTGCTAGCGGCTTTGCCATGTGACCTCTTAATCCCCCTCATTCAGCCGGAAATATTACCGCAGCCAAACCAAGCGATTTTCTACGACTCTCCACGTTACGAGAAATGTCGGCCAGATTCAAGCTTGATGCGAACAGCATCGATCGCAAAACAAACTTGTCGATACCGTATCAATACATGCAGACTCAGCCCCGCAACAAACGGACGACATTTTCATAAAGAAAGAGTCTTCGAACGCCAACCCAACACTTGAACGCCAGGTTTTTAAGAAACACAAGATTCAGCGGAGTCGTGTAGTTTCAACGATTGTCGCCATTAAAGCACGACGAGAGTTAGACAGGCTTACCTGTTGACTCATAGCAACCACCTAAGCCGAAGCCTCAGCCCAGCAACGCAAAAGAACTGCGCGGACTCCGTCCATTTAGGTGACACACACCCAACCGGTTTACGGAGTCTCAGGCTTTTGAGCAAAGGGACGGCCAAGAGTTTTCGATGCCCCCGCACACGCTCTTTAGCGAACATGCCACCTCGGCCATCAAATCCAATTAACATCCGCACCTAAACGACTCGGAAACCGGCTTTAAGCAGAACCCTCTCGAAGCAAAACCGTCCGCACTGTGCGAAGAATGATGTAGAGATCAAGCCACAGCGACCAGTTTCGAATGTAGTACATGTCCCAATAGATCCGCATCTCATAAACACCACTATTGCGACAAGTCACCTGCCACATCCCTGTCAGCCCAGGACGAACAGAGACATAAGCTGCAAACTCGCGATGATAATCGCGAATGTAGGACTCGTCGTAATTTGGAGAATTAACAATTGGCCGCGGACCAACCAGACTCATTTCACCGCAGAGTATATTCCAAAGCTGTGGCAACTCATCAAAACTGGTTGTTCGCAGAAACTTGCCGATCCAAGTCACTCGAGGATCATTCTTTAATTTGTGAGTCTGCTCCCACTCTCTTCTGTATTCAGCGTTATTTGCGAGACACGCCTGCAGAACCTTCTCAGCATCAGGCACCATTGTCCGAAATTTCCAGGCCGTAAATCCAATCCCCCCTAAACCAATCCGTTTCTGCCCAAAAAATATTGGACCGGGGGAGCTCAGCCGAATAGCAAGCGCAATCCCAACGAGCAGCGGAGATGCAAACAAGCAAATCAGCGATGCGACAGTAAAGTCGATAAACCGCTTTACAAAAAGGGTTGAATAGCAATGACGCGAATTGGCGAGCAAAAGACCGCAGGATGAACCAATCGTGTGGGTTTGATCCCACATCCCGCAATCAAACCCTCCCATCGAAGACAGCAAGACTCGGTTGGGGATCGCATGAAGAACCGAATCGACTTCGTTATCATCGTTCCACGCTTCATCAGCGGCAGCGACCTTCGGCTTTGCAACCAGAACCCACGTTGCTTTCGCGTTTAACGCGCAACCAAGAATATCCTCAACTGGCAGACAAGGAATACCCTTACTTTCCAGTTCACCTTCCGCCTCCCAGTACTTGTCCGTATCCAGAAGCACCGCAACCGGCCGCAAACCGCGGTCCTGCGTCGAGTTCAACCTCTGAAACATCTGGCCACCAACAACGGCCGAATCTGCATAAATGAGAACTGGAGCACCCCACCACCGACACCTTCTCGACACAGCCCTGGCGATAAAACGAGAGGCCGGCAATAGCGGCACAACCAGCACCATCGTCACCAGCATCGAGCCAACAAAGTATGGCCAATGCGCAGGTTTGTGAATTATTCCAATCCCCGCGAAAATACAGAGTGCAGTTGTCGCTGCCCGAACAAGCTGCCGAAACTCAACGGCGGCGCTTGTTCCAATTGCAGGATAAAGCCCCGCCAGTTGCGCAATGGGGAAAAGCAAGAACGACGCAACAAGAGCCGTCTCACGCGTCACAAGACTCGTAGATAGTGCGAAGACACGCTCAATGACCGAGGTCGTCAAATACAGCAAGACCCACAGAGTTACGAAATCTGCGAGAATCAAAGGAAGGGACGTAACAAAACACTGAACCAATGACCTTCCAGCAAGAATCCTCGACGCGGACGCTGCAGCAGGACTGACTCGAACAGAACTGACTAGCGATTGTGCATGAGTTCGATCCACACGATCCAGGCGAATATACGGACGAACACTGTCTCCTGATACACCTGAAGCGAATAGAGCTGGAACCTTGGGAGGATCAGCAAAAGCCGGAGACGGATTCACCATTTGCATCACAGTATCCATGATCGAGACCACGTTAGCAGCCAAGACAAGCGATCGATTTTAACACAACACAAACCCGACATGAACGAGCCAATTCGGCCACGAACTACAAGCCTTACATTAAAACCAATTGAAAACCTGAGCCAGATATAACTGCGCTCAATACCTTACCAACTCCATTGCACCGTACAATACGCCAGTAACCGTAAACCATTGCGATTTGCATGAAGCAGAACACGATGACGGAACTGCGCATTAAAAAACGAACTGGATTTCAGACTACAACGAACCTTCTATTTCGACTGAAGATCGCCACAGATTGCCTTAAACCCTCGCTTGAACCCCAAGACCAATAGACCTTTCGGAACCAGAAGGTATTGTCACTTCAACAGACGCATCCCGAAGATTGCGACATTACGGCAAAGACGACCAATACCACACCCCGCTACGCCCAAAGATCATAGACCCCGCAAGCAATTCATCCAGCACTTCTCGCTCAATTTCCTGAAAATCGACTTACATCTATTGACTGTATCATCACGCAAGATGCCCCGCAACCAGCATCCCTCAACCTTAACAAATAATTAAAAATCGCTCATTTCCGCAATCAAAGCAGGCCGTCAACAACAAGTCTACACATAAAATTAAAACAGAGAGAATCCACATTACGACACACGCTACAGAAGTCATCGAATACAATAATTCACAAAAAACTCACCACAAAAACAATAAATCAACCGAATAGCATTTAAACACACATCATACACAGAAAATGAACAAAAGAACACAAAATAGAAGCACACTCAACCAGCACAACAGATATCAACCAACTCACACAAGCCCAATATGAATGCACAGCCTGCCAAACCCGTAACCACTGTACACCTAATCTGACTTCGCCGAAGATGTCCCGCTTATTCCATAGCGAACACGCATGAATCAGCAAAAGCCACACGGCGAAAAGCCAAAACATCAAAAACTAAACCGAATTCACAAATCACAAAACAACTTTCGAACCCCATCGCCCCCGCAATCTCCGCAAATCACCAAAACTTCGAGGACCGTCACCAAAATACGCAGCAAATATCACGCCTCAAACACCAATCCCCGCCCCAAAAAAACAAGAAAATCGAGGCCCGACATCCAACCGATGCGATTTCATTAGCACGCTCGAAGGAACTGCATCGAGACAAAATTTGCGAAACGAACCCATTTCCCCACAAACATCAACCGACATTCAGGTCTTGAATACCTTATTTCTAAGCCAATTATTGCAACAAATTCAAAATTCATCCGACGTCAATTCGAGCGCAACTCCAGGACCATCGCGCCGCTATTTTTGCCCAACTCCGATCGACTCGACAAAATCAATCTCCCTGGCCTTGCCACGGCCACTAACTGAAGACAAACGATGAATGCAAGATTGGGCAGTATAGGTTGAGTTTATCGTATTTCCTCAAAAGTCTGACGACGCAGACTCTTTCGATACGATAGATCTTGAGGAAACCAAGGGTTGTGGCGATACGCGAGCTTTGCCTAAACCCTGCCGTAATGATGATGAAGTGCTGCCATCGAGCGTAAACTGAGGAGGAACTGTCCATGTTTTTTGGACTTCGCGGACGATCACATATTGCTTGCATCGCCCTATTATCCCAAATCATTGTGATTGGCTGCGCAGCATCACCTCAGCAACGCCTCTTGCAGCTTCAAGGCGCGTCAGTCCCGAAAGAACTGGACAAAGTCAATCTCCCGGACTACGTCGTCGAGCCGCCGGACGTCCTGATAATTTCGTCTACCCACACGTTGCGAACACCGGAATGGAAGTTGATCCCCGGAGATCGCCTTCAAGTCAAACTTAAAAACGGACTCCCACTCGACCTGGAGTCTGACTCATCAACAAATCAGGCTCAATTTGATGCGGAATTGGCCATTGAACTAGGATTCAAAGTTCTCGCAGGAAGCTACCGAATTGAAACGAGCGGTGAGCTGGACTTTGGCCCCTCATATGGAAAAGTTTATGTTTCCAACATGACTCCTGCCGAGGCTGAAGCTGCGATCCGAAAGCACCTCCAGAAAAAACTGGGACTATCGAACCCAGAGCTTTCCGTCGAGCTTGAGGACCTTGAATCACCCCAACCTATTGCCGGAGAACACTTAGTGCGACAGGACGGTCGCATCTCGCTTGGAGTCTACGGTGATGTTTACGTCGCTGGTATGACACTGGCAGAGGTTCGAGCAGCTGTAACACAACATCTGGCAGCCAGCGGAATTCAAGACCCGAGGGTTTCAGTCGACGTTGGCACATATAACAGCAAGAACTTTTATATCATCACGGATGGGGGTGGATTTGGCGAACAGGTTGTTCGACTTCCAATTACTGGCAACGAGACCGTGCTGGATGCGATATCTCAAATCAACGGCCTGCCAGAAGTCTCCTCAAAACGCATCTGGATCGCCCGCCCAGCTCCTTCAGAAGCATGTACTGCGCAAATACTGGAAGTCGAGTGGGAGGACATCACAGCCTTGGGGCAAACGTCAACGAACTATCAGCTTCTGCCTGGTGACCGAATTTACATCCAGGCTGACCACCTGGTTGCCTTGAACAACAAGATTGAAAAGATTGTGGCACCGTTCGAACGCCTCATGGGTGCATCAATCCTGGGATTCAACGTGATTCGTAACTCGTTGGGTGTTTACCCAATCAAGAGCTTCGGCGGCGGCGGCGGAGCAGCCTGATCATATCCGACAAGCCTGACTCCTCAATCTGTCGTAGTTTTCAATGCCTGACAATTGCGGGAAATGCGACGTACAATTGGATCGGTGTTGATTTCCCTGGAAACCAGAAAATCGGGTAATACCATGCAGCATAATTCGGGCGCAAAAACATTAAAACTACTGGGATTATGCACCCTATTGAGCGTGATCAGCCTGGATTTTGCGTTTGCCCAACAGGCGGCCCCTCCAAAAAATCGATTTGGATCTGGGCAAAGGCAACGCCGAACCGTCAGCCCCTATCTTTCCACAATCGATAACGGCCAGCTCGGGGGGGCCGATAACGCACTCAATTATTTCAACATCGTCAAACCCCAGACCCAAGGGGCAAAGACCGCCAAAAACCTTCAAAATGAGCTCCGAAACGTTGAATCTGCAATCGATCAACCCCGGGGTTCTGGAGAACCATCAGAGTTACCATCAATTACGACCGGGAGACTGCCCCCAACCGGTCATGGGGCGAGCTTTAACGATCTTCAGCAACGGTTTGGAAGCGCCGGCGGCGGCTCTGGTGGGCACGCACCACCATACGGATTTGGCGGTGAGGGCCGGGGCTATACGAATGCCGGCAGCATTCAGCAAAGACGCGGCGGCTATGGCAAAGGCGTTTTTGGAGGTAAGCCGATATTTGGTGCCGCATTTGATAGACAATAAGTGTGGCTCGATCAAATTCAGCAAGAGGCGCATTCAATGAAATGTGATCTCGATCCAGTTCAAATTGGTTTGATTGAGTCTTCAGGAAAGGATTCCATTCATGGTCAATGTCAATACGAGCACACCGAACCGAGCATCAAGACTACGGAGTTTTGTGATCGTTGCAGCCCTGTTAACCGTTGCCCCGACTCATCACATGGCGATGGCACAAGACCACTATTACGGTTCTTCAACATCCAGCCTTGAATCGACTTTCAGCAGGCCCTGGTGGCACAGCCTCTATTTTCACGCGAATGGATCACCCCGATACGAAAGCGGATTCGCGCTCAGCACAAGAAACACCCAGCACAGGCTTCCCATAAACCCTCCAATCTGTGGTCCAAGCTACGGTTATTATCAACCCTGCTGGAAACAAATTCCTGTGGTCCGTCGGTGCGTGGCTTGTGAAACATTTCCGGCGAATCGGGAAATTCCAACTTCCATCACATCCCCAAATCCCACACAAATCCCGCAAGTACCACCAGCCCCTGAGGACACCGAGGCCACTGGTACAACCGATGAAAAGGAAGATGGGACCCCAGAAATGGAGGCTCCCGAACCTCTCCCCTCGCCTTGATAAACGCCAACCAAATAGCGATCAATTTAATGTGAGTGGTCGTTGTAATTGGTTCGGTTAAGAAAAAAATTGCAGGCGCCCGTCACCTGCAAAGTCATCATAAAAGCGGAGAGGGTGGGATTTGAACCCACGGTGATATTGCTACCACACTGGATTTCGAGTCCAGCACAATCGGCCACTCTGTCACCTCTCCTTGCCCAATTACTTCGTCCCTGAGACGGGAATGGGGTCGGGTATGATAGTCGCCAAGCACGATGAGCGCCAAGCCAGTCGCAACTGGAACAACGAACTTCGCTCGACCTTCGTTTGCATGCCCCCTCAATATCCCCGACAATTCCCGGAAATCAAATTCAAAACAGACGATGCTCGATCGGATGAATCATGTTCACAGGGTTGATTGAAGGTTTGGGACGTGTGGTGCGACTGGAAGACGAATCAGCGGGAGTCAGGATTATCGTCGCCCCGCCAAAGTCGATGCTTTCCGCCGAAATCGACAAATCTTTGCCAACACAATGTGGTGACAGCGTGGCCATTAACGGATGCTGCCTGACGGTCGTTTCGATCGAAGATAACGTTTGGTCATTTCAAGCAGGACGAGAAACTTTATCAAAAACAAACCTTGGACGGCTTGCCGCCAGTGATCTCGTGAACCTTGAAAGATCCCTGCCAGCAAACGGACGCCTCGGTGGCCACTTTGTTCAAGGGCACGTTGATGGACTCGGCACAGTTGACCAACTCGATCGCGAAGGCGAATGGGTGACGATGGGATTTCAGGTCCCTTCCTCAATTGGCGGAATGATGGTATCGAAGGGATCTGTTGCAGTAGATGGCATCAGCCTGA
This sequence comes from uncultured Schlesneria sp., assembly GCA_903858935.1. GTDB lineage: Bacteria > Planctomycetota > Planctomycetia > Planctomycetales > Planctomycetaceae > Schlesneria. The sequence continues at coordinate 18,613 of CAIOKO010000091.1, forward strand.
CAATCGTCACCGCCGAAAGCACCAGGTTTACAGTCGCACTCATTCCTCACACGTTATCAGCGACCACACTGGGGCATCGATCAATCGGCCAATCGGTCAACATCGAGACCGATATCCTGGGAAAATACGCCAAACAATTCCTCAAAGGCTTGCCTTGATGCAATCGCACAAAACCGATCGCAAAAACAACGACGTATTCTCCTGTTACAAATCAGCATTCACAAAAAGCACTCGAACAAACAAAATGGACGTGACGCAAGCGTCACGTCCATTTTAGTTGCGATGCTTTCATGAAAGAGTCACGAAGACCCTGAAAAATGAAGGCACTGATTATCGCTGACGGCCGCGACGAGGCGGCGGGCCGTCTCCCTGACCCGATTTGAAGTCTCGCCGAGGGGGAAGGCCCGGTATCGCCTGAACTCGCCGCCCCCTGAGGCGAACGCCTTGTACGGCATCGAGGATTTGATCTGCACATTCAACGGCGACTTGGACAAAACTGACCGTTGCCAGAATCTGAATTCCGCCAATAACCGTCCGGGGAACACCCGCTTCGTTTGCAATACAACCGACGAAATCACCTGGTGTCACACCCGCGTTATCGCCAACATTGAATTTAATCCAGACCCCCGTTTCGTCGATTCGCGGAGCCTGATTCTCTGAGCGGATTCGACCCGACGATTCGCGTGGCCTCGTCATCTTTGGCGGACCATCGTCTCGATCAAAGTTCGTGGGCCGGCCTTCAAACGAGTTATCTCTCGCCGGGCGACGAGGCGGACGAGGGTCGTCTTCGGCAATACGCTCTGGAGCCCGAGAACTTTCTCCGGCCAACAAATGCATCAAAGCTGAAACAATCTCACCCGGAGCGTGCCCTGCTTCGATTAAGTCCTCGAGAAGCTTATCTTGCGGTTTAAAGTCTCCCGCCTGAATCGTGTTGTGAAGCGATTCCACGAGTCGGCTTGCATGCTTTTGTTCAAGTTCCTCCAGGCGCGGCACAGACTGCCTGGGGATCTTGGATTTTGTAAAACGAATAATTTGCTGCAGTCGACCAAACTCCCGACCACTGACAAGACTAATCGCCTTACCACTCTTTCCAGCTCGACCAGTTCGTCCAATCCGGTGGACGTAATCTTCCGCATCGTGAGGCAGTTCGTAATTAAAGACAATTTCAAGATCATCGACATCCAGCCCACGGGCCGCAACATCTGTAGCGACAAGCAATTCAATTTTCCGATCGCGAAACCGCTTCATCGTCCGTTCGCGCATTGGCTGAGTCATGTCGCCATGGAGCTTGTCAGCATTGTATCCGCGTGCAATCAGGGCCTCGGTCAATGCATCGACTTGAATTTTGGTAAACCCGAAGATCAAACCGTACCGAACCTCGTGCAAATCGAGGAGTCGACACAAAACCTCCGTTTTTGATCGATAATCGACTTCGACGTACGATTGTTCGATTGCGGGGATATTCATCGCGGTCGCTTCGATACGGACCGTGACGGGATTATTCGTAAACCTTTCAATGATTTTACGAATCGGCGGAGGAACGGTGGCCGAGAAAAGAACGATCTGCCGTTCGGAAGGGACCGATTCCAGGATTTTCTCGATATCGTCGCGGAAACCCATATCGAGCATTCGATCCGCTTCATCCAGGACGACCATTTTCACTGAACCCAGCGCCAATGTTCCCTGCTTGATATGGTCGATCAATCGACCTGGGGTCCCGATTACAATCTGTGGCCCTGCTTTCAGACCACGAAACTGATGGTCATAACTCTGACCCCCAAAGATTGGCAGCTCGCGGATCCCTTTTTTGAAATGCGCCAACTTCGAGATCTCTTCGGCCACCTGTGATGCAAGCTCCCGAGTGGGACACATCATCAGGACCTGAACGGCACGATTTGTCGGATCGGCCAGTTCAACGGCGGGAATCCCGAACGCTGCGGTTTTCCCGGAACCGGTCTGCGACTGGCCGATTACATCTCGGCCTTCAATAATCGAAGGGATCGCCTCAGCCTGAATTGGCGATGCCTGCTCGAAACCCATACGTTCAACGGCTTTAAGAACTTCGGGTGAAAGTCCCAGCTCGGAAAATAATTTTTGTGTCATGGTGTGATTCTAGCGTGACGTCGAGCATCATCCCAGCTTACCGTGAAAAGAACGCTCTTTGCGGGAAACTTAGTCTGATTTTTTGTATTGGATGACAATATAAACCAAGCTCGGGACCTGTTCGACCTGAAATTGTCATACAACTGAATGTGATTATCTGTCACACTGCCGCGGGTCCTCCAGCAACTCACTTTTGTATTCTCAGCCCCTTGTCCGATTGAACAAAAAATTCCTGTTTGCCAAACTCCCCATTCCTGATACGGTCTGCTACAGTCAACCTGGAGTCCCGATGTCGTGTATTGGTTGCCTCACCATATATGCGTAAAAATCAATCGGAACTCAGTGACAGGTTGGGAATTACAGGTTCTCTCGATTGGAATTTCATGTGGTGGAGAGGCGTCGACCGTTTACGGTCGGTACGGGGTATCCACCGCCTGACTCGGGATCAGAAACGATCAAGATGAGTCCATCAGATACGCTTACGAGTCGCTCTTCACCGAAGAGTTCGGCATCTTCTAACGGTTCGCGCAATGGCGACCACTCGTTTACAGACTACGGGGGTGGAATGACCAGCCACGACTCAAATCTGACGTATGTCGAAGCGCTGTATTTGGATTATTTGAACGATCCAAGTTCTGTCACGCACGATTGGCAGGTTTATTTTCAGCAAATCGTCGACAGCCAGACCCGAGCGGGTGGAGAACTGCACGACCCGAGTTTGTTTCGGGCTCCATCGGTGGGGTCTGGAGTTGTCAGTCCGATTCAACTGGACTACGCAATTCTGCAGGAACGGGTTGAACGGCTCATTCGAAATTACCGCGTGATGGGTCATTACGTCGCAGATATTGACCCTTTGGGTCAACCTCGACCGAAAGTTACAGAGCTTGATCCGTTCAGTTGCGACCTGACGGAAGCTGATATGGATCGTCAGGTATCGACGATGTCCGCGTCAGGCCAGAATTTTCGAACCGTCCGCGAAGTCACTCAATGGATGCGGAACACCTATTGTCGGTCAATCGGCGTTCAATTCATGCATATTGATGACATGAGAGTTCGCGAATGGCTGCAGAATCGGATGGAGTCCACCGAAAACCGGATTCAATTGACGCTGCAGGAACAAAAGCGGATTTTGAAGCGTCTAAGCGACGCAGTGGTTTTCGAAGAATTCATCCTGAATAAATTTAAAGGGGCCAAAAGCTTTTCTCTTGAAGGGGCTGAGACACTGATCCCTTTGCTGGAATTAGCGATCTATCAGGCGGCAGACCAGGGCGTGGAAGAAATTGTGCTGGGAATGGCACATCGAGGTCGTCTGAATGTCCTCGCGAGCATCATGGGCAAGGCACCGCGAGCCATTTTTCGTGAGTTTGCCGATCTGGACCCCGAGCTGAACACGGGCCGTGGTGACGTGAAATACCACCTTGGATACAGCAATGACTGGCATTCGGGTGACGGCCGAAAAATGCATCTGTCGCTCTGTTTCAACCCCAGCCATCTCGAGTTTGTTAACGCCGTTGCCATGGGTCGCGTTCGCGCGAAACAAGATCGAAACGGTGACGTCGCTCGCGAAAAAGTCGTCTGCCTCCTGATTCACGGCGATGCGGCGTTCGCGGGTGAAGGAATTATTCAAGAAACGTTGAATCTCAATTCGCTCGAAGCGACTCGTATCGGCGGTACGATTCACGTCGTGGTGAACAATCAGATCGGCTTTACGACAGGCCCTGCTCAGGCTCGTTCGACCCCCTATGCGACCGATGTCGCCAAGATGCTGCAGATTCCGATTTTCCACGTGAATGGAGAAGATCCGGAAGCAGTGGCTCAGGTGATTCGTCTTGCGATGGATTTTCGGCAACAGTTTCATAGCGATGTCGTGATCGACATGTACTGCTATCGGTTGCGTGGGCACAACGAAAACGACGAACCCTCGTTCACCCAGCCGGTCATGTATCGTCAAATTAAATCCCGCAAGAAAGTGGGACAAAGTTATCTTGATCAAATGCTGAAGATGGGGGGCATCACTGAAGAAGAGGCGAACCGTTTGCAGTTTGCTCATCGTCAGCAACTGGAATCCGAACTTGAGGTCGCAAATGGTCCGAATTACGAGCATCGCTGGGATATGCTCCAGGGGACTTGGCGCGGATACCTCGGTGGAAACGAAGCCGGTATTCCAGAAGTCGACACGGGCGTCAGCGTCGACAAACTCGCCGCGTTGCTTGAGAAAATGACCGTCATTCCTGAGGACTTTCATCCTCACCCCAAAATCGTCAATCCTCAAAGTACGCTTGCGATCATGACCAAACGGCTGGCCATCGCCCAAGGCAAGCAACCTCTCGACTGGGCGAGTGGCGAAGCGCTGGCTTTGGCCACGCTGAGCGTTGAAGGGCATCGAATCCGGTTGCATGGCCAGGATGCGGAACGCGGGACATTCGGTCACCGTCATGCGGTTATCCACGACTATGAAAATGACCGGACTTATATGCCGCTGGCGCATCTGTCACCGGATCAGGCGCCAATCGAAATCGTGAACAGCTGCCTGTGCGAGGCAGGCGTTCTTGGTTACGAATATGGGTATAGCCTGGATACTCCCGATGGCCTGGTTTGCTGGGAAGCCCAGTTCGGCGACTTCGTCAATGTCGCCCAGGTGATCATCGATCAATTCATCGTCAGTGCCGAAGATAAGTGGAACCGGCTAAGTGGTCTGGTTTTGCTGCTGCCACACGGCTTTGAAGGGAATGGCCCGGAGCACTCGAGTGCCCGTCTCGAACGGTTCCTGCAACTGGCTGCCGAAGACAATGTTCAGATTGTCTACCCGACAACTCCCGCTCAGATATTTCACGTATTGCGTCGGCAAGTCCATCGAAAGTGGAGGAAGCCATTGATCGTGATGACGCCTAAAGAAATGCTTCGCATGCGTCAGGCTGTCTCACAGATGAGTGATCTCGCAACGGGCACCTTCCGACGAGTATTGCCTGATTCGCTCGATCGCCCCGCCAGCGAAGTCCGACAGATTGTCCTGTGTTCGGGCAAGATTTATTACGAACTGGCCGATCGCCGCGAAGAATTACAGCGAAATGACATCGCAATTTTGCGACTGGAACAGCTCTATCCAGTCCCGGAAACTGAACTGGAACAGCTCCTTTTGAATTATCCAGAGGGAACCCCCGTCGTATGGGCTCAAGAAGAGCCTGAGAACATGGGAGCATGGCGATTCCTTCGAGTCCTTTGGGGCGAATCGATTTTCCGTCGATATCCTTTTTCGGGAGTCTCTCGACCTGCTTCGGCGAGCCCCGCGACAGGATCTCACAAAAGTCACGATATCGAACAGAACGAGATTTTGACGAAGGTCATTGGTCCATCGACAAAGGCATCAGGCCATCATTAGTTGATCACGTTGAACAACCCTGTCCTGACAGGAAAAGGAAGACGAAGTCTTATGACAGTCGAAGTGCAGCTGAAAAAGGGTGATTTTGGGGATTCGGTCTCTGAGGTCGTTGTTGTGGAATGGTTGAAACAAGTCGGCCAGTCGATTGCCGCCGATGGCGAACTTGTCGAACTCGAAAGTGACAAAGCCACAACCAAGTGGCCCGCACCAAAAGGCGGGGTCGTCACCAAGCTGTTGTTTAACCCTGGCGACACCATTGAACTTCCCGCGGTGATTGCGCTGATTGACGAAACGGCGACGGCAGGAACTCCCGCATCGATTCCGACGGCAACGCCCGTCGGACCCGCATCGAAACCTACTGGACAAACCGAAGTAAGAATCATGCCAGCAGCGGCAGCAGCATTGTCCGAAAACGGACTTAAACCATCACAAGTCACGGCAACCGGACCGGGCGGACGGATGTTGAAGGAAGATGTTCAGCGACAAGTCACATCACCATCGACACCATCCACGGCGATTTCAAAGCCGGTTCCTGTCGCACCTGTTGTCGCCCCAGTCGTCGAAGCGGTGCGAGCGATTGCGACTGGCGAACGGTCAGAAAAACGCCAGATGATGAGCCCGATCCGGAAACGGATTGCGTCTCGGCTGGTGGAAGCACAAACCAATGCCGCTTTGCTAACGACCTTCAACGAAGTCGACATGACCGCCATCATGGACCTCCGCAAACAGCATCAAGACGCGTTTACCCAGCGATACGGGATCAAGCTTGGATTTATGTCGTTTTTCGTCAAAGCCTCGATCGACGCACTACAGACATACCCGGCAATCAACGCTGAGATTCAAGGAACGGAAATCGTCTATCACAACTATTTTGACATCGGTATCGCAATCGGCGGTGGAAAAGGGTTGGTCGTTCCCGTTCTTAGAAATGCTGAACGTATGGGGTTCGCCCAGATCGAACAGGCAATTGCCGTGTTCGCGAATAAGGTGAAAGAAAATACGCTCAGCCCGCAGGAACTGACTGGCGGCACGTTCACAATCACAAATGGCGGTGTTTACGGCTCGCTGCTGTCGACCCCCATCGTGAATCCTCCGCAAAGCGGTGTCTTGGGAATGCACGCGATTCAGGATCGCCCAGTCGCTCGCGACGGTCAGGTTGTGATTCGTCCGATGATGTACCTGGCGCTGACTTATGATCACCGGATCGTGGATGGTCGTGAGGCGGTTTCATTCCTGAAACGAATCAAGGACTGCCTGGAAAACCCCGTTCGACTGCTGCTGGATGTCTGACGCCGAATCACGAATGATCTTGATGTTTTGACAGTCATTGGCGTTGTATCGCCATGCCGTCATAGCAACCCGACGCGAACACTGCCGTAAGTCTTCGCGTTGCTGCTCACAACCTCAAAGTTCATCTATCGACATGGTAAATGATCTGTGGAAATAAAAATGCCTGAACATGATGTGGTTGTGATCGGTGCCGGCCCGGGTGGATATGTTGCTGCGATTCGTGCGGCTCAGCTTGGAATGAATGTTGGCGTCGTCGAATTTGAAGGGGCATTAGGCGGAACCTGCCTTCGGATTGGCTGCATCCCCAGCAAAGCGCTGCTGGAAGCGAGCGAACTTTATCAGATGGCCCAGCATCATCTGGCTGAGTACGGCGTCGGCGTTGAGGGAGTGAAGCTCGATCTTGCCGCGATGATGAAGCGAAAAGACGGCGTTGTATCGACGCTGACGAACGGCATTGCCGGGCTGTTTCGCAAGAACAAAATCACGCGTTACACAGGCAAAGGACGAATCGCCGCACCGGGCAAAGTGTCAGTCGACGGTCCGCAGCCCGTGGAACTGACCTGCAAAAAAATCATTATCGCGACAGGAAGCTATTCGGCACCTCTCAAAGGAGTCGAAGTTGATGGCAACCTGATCGGAACCAGCACCGAGGCGCTCGCTTATCCTGAAGTTCCAAAACACCTCGTGGTGATTGGAGCGGGCGTGATCGGCCTTGAACTCGGCTGCGTCTGGTCGCGGCTGGGGTCAAAGGTCACCGTCCTGGAATACCTCAACCGAATTCTTCCCGGTATGGATACGGAGATCGCCACAGAGGCCCAGAAGATTCTGCAGAAGCAGGGTTTGGAGTTTCAGCTGGGGATGCGAGTAACTGGCGCCAAAGTTGTCTCGGGACGTTGCGTTGTCGAATGCGATGGCCAACCGCCGATCGACTGTGACCGCGTGCTTCTCGCCGTGGGTCGACTCCCCAACACGAACGATATTGGCCTGGAAAAATTGAATGTGGCCCGGAACCAACGCGGCTTCATCACGATCGATCCGCATAGCTTCGAAACCTCTATTCCTGGCATTTATGCGATCGGCGATTGCGTTCCGGGAGCCATGCTCGCCCACAAAGCCGAAGACGAGGGGGTTGCCTGTGCTGAGGGACTCGCCGGAAAATATTGTCACGTGAATTACGACGCGATCCCCGGTGTGGTCTATACCGACCCCGAGATCGCCAGTGTCGGCAAAACCGAAGAACAGCTGAAGGATTCAGGAGTTCCTTATCGAAAAGGAATATTCCCGTTCATGGCGAACGGTCGAGCCAAAGCGATTGGCCGGACCGAGGGACGCGTCAAGATTCTGGCTCACGCCGAAACCGATCGGGTTCTGGGTGTACACATCATCGGAGCTCACGCCGGTGACCTGATTGCAGAAGCGGCAGCAGCAATCGAGTTTGGTGCGAGCAGCGAAGATCTCGCTCGAACCAGCCACGCTCACCCAACCCTGTCAGAAGCCATCAAAGAAGCTGCATTCGCCGTCGACGGCCGAACAATCCACCTGTGATTCTTCATGCGCGTCGCGGGATGGGTTTTGGGTAGGACGGCCGATCGCGCGTTGAGGTTGTGTTTTTTTGGGCCTGTGCTTTCTGTTCGCAGCAGATGCTGTGGTGTTCGGGCTTAATTCCCACCCTACGTAAATAATCGGCATGCAGCGTTGTGCTATTCCGTGGCCGAGAAGGTCCGCGCCATCCATCTATTCGACGGGTGTAGCAAGTACGGAGCCCCAAAAACCGCGAAACTACCGCCCGTCAAATCTTGACGCCGTTTGATTACGCAGTTGTGTTGTCGTTGCAGATGTATCAAATTAATATATTTTTGTGTCAAAAAGCTAATATTTTTGCGCGTTAGCGGAATTGTATATGAAATTTGCAAGAAATACCGAAATGTGATAGCTGATAAGGTTGACACGTCAAGTTCCGTTTTTACACTGCTATTCGCCCAACGGTCGACGACTAAGCTGCAGCAAGAATTGAGATCGAGGGGGGCATTTCTGATTATTGCCACACAACTTTAGTATATGCGAGCGTAAGCGTGCGTATCTGTGAGGTGTTCGGGGCACTTACCGTTTGTTGTTTTTAGAAAAGGTGAATTGACAATGCGAGCTTTTCGATTTGCGTTGATCGCATGTGCGATCTTGTCGCTGGTTGGTGGTGTTCCTGGTATGACCTTCGCGGCAAACCTCGTCACCAACGGGACCTTTGATTACTCCGGTCCTACCAACACCGACAGTCATGGTGATGAATATGCCAGAGTTCCAACCATCACCGGGTGGAACCACTACGCCGCTGGTAATGGTAACGCCCAGTACCTGTCGATTTACAACCCAAGCCACGACTACACTCCAGTTCCATTGTGGAATTGGGGCAATGCTCCCACTGGGTCGGGCGGCACCTACACGGGTGGGTTCCCTGGCGATGGATACACCGGTAACGTCCTGTCGCTTGACGGCGATAGCACCTTCTGGTCAAACATTCACCAGACAATCACCGGCTTGAACGCAGGTGATACCTACACCTTGACGTTCAAGTACGCTTACGGTCAACAAGCTGGTTCACCAGGTGTTAATACCAACATCCATGGTATCGTTAACTGGGGCGGATCTACCGGTGGGGGTTGGTCAACCGGTGGTTTCACCGGCGGAACCCGTTATACAACCACTGATGGCGACGTGACGTTCCCACCACAGTTCATCGGTTGGAACACCTTCACACAAGTTGTTACCGCCTCCAGCGCCTCGGAATTCCTCGGAATCGGTGCTGCTGGCGATGGTAATCCTCCTGTCATGCTGATCGCTGACGTTCAGTTGGTTGCCAACGACCAACCATCAGCAGTTCCTGAGCCATCAACGCTCGCTCTCGCTGGTGTTGCGCTGGCTGGCCTGGGTGTTTATTCAGCTCGTCGCCGTTCAATCCAGATCGCGACCCGCTAATAATTGCCTCTGCTTACGATTCGAATTGAGCCGATGGGCAATCAAGTAATTGTTTGCCCGTCGGTTTTTTTCATTTGCACACCGTCGGAATCCCTGCTTGAATAGGCAGTTGCGGTTGGTTACTGAAATCGTCTACGGAGTGCGTCTCGATGTTCGCTGACATCACCAGGCTCTCGTTATTGTTGACCGTCATTGCGGCGATTTTTGTCCCCTTGGAACGCCTTTTTGCGGCCCATCCGCAGAAAATCTTTCGCAAGCAATTCTTTCTCGATTTAGGCTATTATTTTTTAAACAGCCTGTTGATCGCGTATCTGATGAGTGTTCCACTTGGAATCCTGATCTGGTCCATTCAACAATATATGCCCGTTGATTTTTTAAAGACAATGGCCTCGTTGCCGATCTGGCTCAGGTTGGTGCTCGGACTGGTTGTCGGCGAAACCGGGTACTACTGGGGTCATCGCCTGTGTCATGAAATACCGGTGTTATGGGACTATCACTCGATTCACCATAGTGCTGAGTCGATGGACTTTCTGGTGAATACGCGGGCTCATCCAGTGGACATGATGATCAGCCGCATGTCCGCATTAGCGCCGCAGCTTCTGATCGGTTTGTCTGGTTCGCGTCAGCAACTCGGTCCGGTCGTTCCCGTCCTCGTGACGTTATTTGGTCTCGTTTGGGGGTATTTCATTCACGCAAACATCCGCTGGCGATTTGGACTGATGGAATGGATCATCACGACTCCCGGTTTTCACCACTGGCATCACACGCTGAACGGCCCGATCAATGTGAATTACGCTGCAACATTCCCCTGGATCGATTGGTTGTTTGGGACGATTTATCTGCCAAAAGACCTGCCCGTTTCCTATGGCGTCAATCCAAGTTTGCCGGGATCATTGCTTGCACAACTGGTCTATCCGTTAAGCCCTGACGCCCCGTCAATCCGTCGGCTGAAACGCATCAAGGACGAGACGCCCATTGTCGAACAAAGTAAAAGCGAAATCCTGAGCAATGAACAGGCAGTGAGTCTGGTTAATGTTGACAATGACGGTAATGGGCTTGTTTAGCTCATATCGGGTGAGTCGGACGGTTGTCCGGCCAGCTTACCAACACACCGTGTTGATCTACGAAAAAACACATGCCTGAGACATTGTTGGATGGACTGATCTGGCCCAAATCTCTGATTGGTTACGACATCACGCTGGCGACGGATGTGCAGAATCTTGCGCTCGATGAAGCAATTCTGGCCGATGTCGAAGCCGACCCGTTGATGGCGTGTCTTCGTATCTGGGAACCGACGGAATACTTCGTTGTTTTGGGGCGTTCAAACCGGGCGGAATCCGAAGTCAACATTGAATCTTGTCAGGTCGAAGGAATTCCCATCCTTCGACGATCAAGTGGCGGGGGAACGGTTCTGCTGGGGCCAGGTTGTCTCTGTTACGCATTGGCATTGCCGCTGACTGAGGCGCATCGGGCCTTGGGAATTGCTCGTCTGACGACGGAACTAATGGAACGGACAGCGGCCGGGCTGAACGAGGTCTTGTCTGATGTTTCGGTTCGAGGAACGAGTGACCTGGTGTGGGATGGTCGAAAGTTTTCCGGTAACGCACAGCGATGGTTACGGAAATCGTTCATTCATCATGGCACCTTGTTATACAACTTTGATCTGGCGAAGCTGTCTCGTGCGCTTGCCCATCCCTCTCGTCAACCCGATTACCGGCAAGCTCGGCCACATGCTGAGTTCGTGACGAATCTCGCGATGGATGCGGATTCCCTGCGAAGCAACCTTTTCAAAGCGTGGAATGCCACGCCATCGGCATGCCCTGCGAAATTGCTGGAAGAAACTCGCAAGATTGCCCGGTCGCGATATAGTTCTTCCGACTGGAAGCTTTGAAAGATTGATCCGCTGGAAATGTCGGTGCGGCCCGATATCTTCACCGCAAGAGAATCAAAAGCGTCGGTCGATTGACTTGTCGCTCTGACTTCAGGATCGTTGCACTCTGTTTACTGTATTTGATGCTGGCATCCACATTCCCTCGCATATTTGAAGAAAGTCATATCGTGCCCAAGCTGACCGTTGAAGGATTTGGCGAATTCGAAGTCCCGCAAGGGAAGAGGCTGGTTCTTGCACTTTCTGAGGATGCAGGTGTTGATCAACTCCATGCTTGCGGCGGAAATGCTCGCTGCACCACCTGCCGGGTTGAAGTTCTTGCTGGAGATCCATCAGAAATGACAATGGCTGAAAAGAACCTCCTGATCGCGAAGGGAATCAGCGGAGTCCGCTTAAGTTGCCAGATGCTTTGCGAGAACGACATCACCGTTCGGTGCATCAGTCGTGTGCAAGGGAGTGGCCGACCCGGCCCGGGCAACGTTCCCACAACGGAAATTTCTCCGCCCCCGGAATGGACGACGAAGGAAGCCTAGGCTTCTTCGGGTTTGAAACTTGACTCATTGAGTCAAGTTTCAGTATTTCTTCCAAAGTAGTAATCATCGCTCCGCGTGATGAGCATGCGTCGGAAACAATTCAAGCGTTGCCTCAACATCGGGACAAATACTTAGTTGGAATTCCTTTCTTGAATACATGCGGATTGGAATTTGGCAGGTTCTCGAACAATGCTCATCACGCGGAGCGATGATGGCTACTTTGGTCTGAGGCAAAGCCTTGCTGGGATCTTCGGTGGAAGTGAATGCGTGGATTCCTCAGTAAGGGCAGGCGGTGATCGCCCGCTTTTCTAGATTTCATTGATCGAGTTCGAATCAACTGTAAGGTGAGAGAAATTTCCATGCGATTCGTTGCAGCGATCATGTTGATCGGATACGGCGTGACAAACCTGGCCCCACATGCCAAGGGCGAGGACTATATCCGCGACTTACAAACGGATGCGATCAAGTCGAACCGTGCAGACTTTGGTCATTGGGGCCACGATCCAGAAAACTATAAATTGTGGGGAACTCACGCGAATCGACTGATCCCCGTCTACACTTTCGGGACATTAGACCAACCTGGCCAGATTGATTTGAAAGCTTACTCCAGCAAAAACAACCCTTATCGTAATGAAGGTGAATTGCGACGGATCTACGGTCGCGTCCCCTCAGAAACGCTGAATGAAAATGCCGAATATTTCGACCAGACAAACCTGTTTCAAATTCAGCAGGCTGCGTTGAATTTGGGTAAAAAGTACATTTTTCTGGTAATTTTTGACGGAATGGATTGGCAGACGACCCGGGCGGCTGCGATCTACAAAACGCAAAAAGTCGCTTACACAGAAGGGCGTGGAACCGGTTTGCATTTTCAGGACTACACCGCCAATGGAACGACTCAGTTCGGTTTCATTTGCACAAGTCCCCACAATAACGGAACAAAGATCAACGTGAATCAGCAGACGGTTTTGAATCCTGGCGGAACCATGTTTGGGGGCTATTCCAGCAGGCTCGGTGGCCCAAACCCCTGGACTCCGGGAAGTGATCGGCTCTACCCGATCTCAACAAACGAAGATACCAATGTGCGACATGCGTACACTGATTCATCGAGCTCAGCAACTAGCATGACGGCAGGGATCAAGACATACAATAACGGGGTCAACGTGGATTACGCCGGGCAACCGGTTCGAACCATCGCTCATCTGGCTCAAGATCGGGGATACGCAGTGGGCGCCATTTCGAGCGTTCCGATCAGCCATGCGACACCTGCGGCGGCCTACGCTCATAATGTTCACCGGGACGACTATCAGGATCTGACGAGGGACATGATCGGGTTGAAATCGATCAGTCATCCAGACACACCACTTCCCGGTATGGACGTGGTGATTGGTGGCGGCTACGGTGACATCCGGCAACTCGACAGCAGCCCGAGTGAGGGACGGGACGCCCCCCCGGGCAACAATTTCGTCCCGGGTAACGCCTATTTAACTGATGCCGATATTCAGGCGATCGACGTTCGTAACGGCGGAAAATACGTATTTTCGCCCCGAGCGTCAGGGGTTAACGGCAGGGAAAGCCTCGCAGCCGCAGCGCTCTCCGCAGCAACCAATGGCCAGCGGCTCCTGGGCTTCTATGGTGTCGGCAAATACAGCGGGCATCTCCCCTTTTCAACTGCTGACGGAGATTTTCGTCCAACAACCGGTCGTACCTCAAAAGCGGAAGAATACGAAGCTGCTGATCTTATCGAGAACCCGACGCTGAGCGACATGACTGCCGCAGCAATCACTGTTTTGGAGAAGAATCGCCATGGATTCTGGCTGATGGTTGAACCCGGCGACGTCGACTGGGCCAATCATGACGATAATCTCGACAATTCCATCGGGGCTGTATTAAGCGGCGAAAAGGCGGTTAAGACGATTACAGACTGGGTTGAACGGCGAAGTAACTGGAATGAATCGCTTTTGATCGTGACAGCCGACCACGGACACTATCTGGTGCTGGAAAAACCGGAGTTACTGGTAAAGCAAAAGTAACTGGACAGATAAAGAATCGACTGCATTTTCACAGATCATCGTCCTAAGTCCACTGCCAGCAGCCCTGTGCTGCTAATGGCTGGCGGTCGGAAACTCTACGAGCAGAAAAAACATTGGCGACAAAAGGGGGGGCTGCGGTTGTGAAAACGCGACGAAGAGGAACCTCGACCCTGACTTGGCGTCAAACGCTCATCAATCGGCAAAGCCTGTTTTCTTGCCATGCAAAAACCTAAGTTCTCCCACGACAGCGGTTTGATTGAGTCGAGCGGCTTGTCAGCGGCGCACAGGGTTTTTAGGATGTGCTACTCGCAGGCCGATTCAATTTCCGAATTCTTGCAGGTGTCAGCAAACGCCTCTGTCAGGTTCGGCGTACATCGGCAGCGGAGATGTCCGTATCTTTCTACCGATTTCCCATCGGTGGGATTTTTTCCATAATTTGGGTCGTTGTCCGGCTATTTCTTCGTTAGAGACTCCGGGAGCTTGCATGAGCCAGTCCGAGACTGTCATTGAGATTCGAAATTTGTCGAAGGTCTATCGCGACTTCTGGGGTCGCCCTAAAGTACGCGCCCTGAACGCGTTAAGTCTCGACATCAAAAAGGGTGAAGTCTTTGGACTGCTCGGCCCCAACGGTTCGGGGAAAACCACGACGCTGAAACTTCTATTAGGTTTGCTTTTTCCGACAGAAGGTGAAGTCAAGGTCCTGGGAAAATCGGCAGCCGACGTCAGTAAGAACGAACGGATTGGATATCTCCCGGAAGAATCCTATCTCTATCGCTTTTTAAACGCATACGAAACACTCGATTTTTACGGTCGCCTCTTCGACATGACGGCGGCCCAGAGAAAAGAGCGATCTGAAAAGTTGTTAGATCTGGTCAAACTGGCCCCTCAATCACGTCGTCGACAACTGAAAGAGTACTCGAAAGGGATGCAGCGCCGAATCGGTGTGGCTCAGGCATTGATCAACGACCCTGACCTGGTGATGCTCGACGAACCGACCAGCGGTCTCGACCCACTTGGTAACCGTGACATGAAGGATCTGATCCTCGACCTGAAAGCACAAGGTAAAACAGTTCTGATGTGCAGCCATCTTCTGGCTGACGTTCAGGATGTTTGCGATCGAATTGCCATTCTTTACGGTGGTGAATTGAAAGTGATGGGTCGGGTCGACGAGTTACTGACAGCTCAAGATAAGACACAGATCCGCAGCTCAAAACTCAGCGACGCCGCGTTGAAAGAGGTTCAAGAAGTCTTGAAGCGGCACGACGCTGATTTCACTGTTGATCAACCAACGGCCAGCCTCGAAGACCTGTTCCTGAAAACGGTCCAGGAGAGCCGCGAACGGCCAGGACACCGCAATGTCACCGATCGCCAATCGGTAACTTAATCTGAAAAGTGCTGACGCTGGCAGCGTCGGCCACGTTGTGTGGCACTGTTGCCTCTTAGTTCCAACTTTCATCAGCAACGGTCGACGTTATGTATTTTGATCCTAATGAATACCTGCTCAACCCCGTCATTTCGGTTTTGAATTGGGCGGTTGTTGTCGGATGTCTGACGTTTGTGGTTCTGTTCGTTTCGATGATCAACCTTTTCGCAACCCGAGGTGCGAAAGGGATTGGGATCTTCTTTGACGAATTAGGAGAAATGGCCTCAGACCTCTTTCATCTTTCACCTCGTCGTATCTGGGCACTCACTCGATTGACCTATACGGAAGCAATACGCCGCAAAGCGTTAGCCGTCTTCGTGGTGTTCGGCCTCTTGTTCATGTTTGCTGGCTGGTTTATGGGCGATACCAAAGAGATCAAGCCAGACCAGGTCAAGGTGTATATCAGTTTTGTGCTGACGACCATCAGTTGGCTGACTCTGCCGGTCGTCTTGATTCTGTGTTGCTTTGGAATCCCTGAAGATATTCGATTGCGTTCGATTCATACCGTTGTGACCAAACCGGCGCGACGGGTCGAGATTGTTCTTGGCCGAATGATCGGCATCTGGTTAATCGGTTGTCTTGTACTCTCCGTGATGGCCGTGGTCGGACACTTTTGGATCGTGCGGCAAATCCCGGCAGAATCACAACCGTTGTTAACGTGTCGCGTCCCGGTCTACGGAGCCAATATCGAGTTTATTGATCGCGAAGGAAATTCTGCCAGAGCTGGCGTCAACGTCGGAGACATCTGGGCGTTTCGCAGCTACATTGAAGGGGCAACGAAAGCACGAGCGATCTGGATTTTCAAGAACGTCGATGAGTCCTTTCTTGACTCTGAAGGGAATTTGAATTTCGAGAATTCATTCTCGGCGTTTCGAAGTTATAAGGGTGATATGACTCGCCCGCTGTTCTATGACATTAAGTTCTTCAACCCGGCAAAAAATCTCGCGTATACAACCGACCCACAGCCGGTCAACGAGTTTCGTCACAAGTTAGACAAGATTCCTAACAAGGTCACTGTTGATGATGTTCAGTACGACATCCTGAAGGATTTCGTCAACGAGAAGAAAGAGTTGCTTGTTGAAGTCTCGTGCATCGACCGCGAACAATATATCGGTATGGCACGGTCCGACTTGTTTATCCGAATGCCGGATCGGCCGTTCTGGATGGGCTACTGGAAAGCCATTCTGGGTATTTCCCTGACGTTGCTGCTGATTACGATGATTGGCGTTTCGGCAAGCACGATGGTGAAAGGTCCGATTGCGGCTGTCCTGACCTTCGTAATCTATTTTCTGTCATTGAAAGACAATCATCAGTTTATGGACCAGCTGGTCTTCGGCCGGGTTGAAGGTGGCGGCTTTCTTGAATCGGTGTATCGGCTCGTAATGCATATGGGTCCGTCCCAGGAATTGCCTGCCAACCCCGCGTTTTCCGTCGTCAAGTTCTTCGACTGGATGCTTAATAATTTTCTGTGGCTTTGCAGGCATGTCATCCCTTATTCGCAATACTTT
The DNA here is from genome assembly GCA_903858935.1 of uncultured Schlesneria sp. GTDB lineage: Bacteria > Planctomycetota > Planctomycetia > Planctomycetales > Planctomycetaceae > Schlesneria. Next base: position 35,737 of record CAIOKO010000091.1, read on the forward strand.
AACATGCCTGAGTTCGTTTCGAATGGCTTTGACGTCCCGTGGGACACGTCAATTCTTCCCAGCTTGTTAGTCACATCAGCGTTTATCATCCCCTGTGTTCTGATGGGGTACTTCGCGCTTCGAATTCGCGAACTGGAGTCAAAATGACCAATATGACATCTCAACAGCGTAAGCTGATTTACCTGATCGGAATCGTGGTACTGTTGATTCCAATCATCTGGCTGAGCCTTCCATCGGATGGTAAGGGCGCACCGGGTGGAGTCCTTTCCCAACTTCGCAGCAAGTATGAACTGGGTGAGGCCGACCTGGGTGACGTTGATGCATCGAGTGCCGCGATGAATTTCGCCCTGCTCGGGATGCGTGGAATGGCAGTGAATGTGCTCTGGAAGGATCTCGATCAGCAGAAAGACACCAAGCGATGGGCGGAGATGCAGGCGACGACTGAGTCAATCGTTCGTCTTCAGCCGCACTTCGAACGAGTCTGGGACTTCAACGGCTGGAACCTGGCTTATAACACATCAGCCGAGTGGGACGCCGTACCCGATCGTTACTATTGGGTCAAACAGGGTGCGAAGTTTTTGAAGCGTGGGGTCGAACGAAACAAGCGATCTACCGAACTCTATTATCGGACCGGTAAGGTCGTTCAACACAAAGTCGGATACGCTGACGAAGCAACGGATTATCGAAAGTTTTTCGTCAATGACCCCGATCCCGTTTTCAAGGGGGGGCCTGATCCCGTGATTAACCCGGATGGGAAGGATAACTTCCTGGTGGCACGAGAATGGTTTGAAGCAGGCTGCGCTCGCGAATTGAGTCGACCACAACATATTCTTGATCGCAGTTTGTTCCGTTCGACGCCCGCTCGCTGCCTTTTCGATTATGCTCAAGCACTTCAGAAAGAAGGAAAGTTCGGCGAAGAAACACGGGCAGCATGGGATCTCGCCCGCAAGGACTGGACCGAGAGCTATGGTCGCGAAACTTTTCACGCTTTGATCGGACCGGAAGAGTCTGACATTATGCTGGAAATGACAGACGAAGAAATCAAGCAACAGGCGGGAACTCCGGATGACGCGCTTCGAGTCCGGAAAGCAGTCGATGCCTATCAGAAAATGACTAACTACCGCTATTGGCGAACTCGGGCATTTGCAGAGGCAGAGCCTGAGATGGCTGAAGCGCATCGCCGTCTGTTCGATGCGAAACAGGCTTATAAGGCCCAGGAATTTGAAAACGCTCGAACTGCGGCCTTCGAAGGGATGGATGGCTTTGACAAAATCCTGAAACGCCCTGAATACGCATCGCTGACGGACGAAGACATCCTGTGCGAAGAGTGCCTGTTGGGTTGGAAAATCTGGGATGACATCTACCAGGTCTCTGGCGACAAAATTCCCGAGGAATTTCCGCTGAAATGGCTGCTTCAAATGAAGCAGGAAAACCAGATGATCATGGGCAACGTTAACAAGCAGTTTAAACGGCTGTTCCTTGATAACAAATAAAGCAGTGATTCAAATTAGCAACTTGAAGAAGTTTAATTAATGACCCGCAGCACTGCGTGAAATTAATTTTCCTGGATCTCGAAGGGATGGAAATCAACATTTCCGTCCCTTCTTGTTTCTCATACACGAATTTTCCTGGATGATTCGTGTTCTCGCGGCGATTTAATATAAGACCATCGTCAATCAAGTGATAAGCCACCATCACGAAAACATAACAAGGTGTTAGCGTGATGCGCAGGCGAGGGTCATATTCCCCCGCCGAAACAAGAGAAGATCCCTCGCGGCTCGTCGGGCTGACGAATATCCAGGGTTAAACCAGCTGGTCTCGGACATGTTTTGGGGTTTGCAGAAGCCCGAGCAGGGTTCGCCCGTCAAACATTCGGAAGGGAACACTGGTACTGCGTCGGATCTCTTGATTCACCGCTTCGGGGTCAGGATTCAGATTCAGCGGACGATCACTTGCCAGAACAAGTCCCCACGGTGAACCATACGTGGGGACGTTTGCGGTTACGACAACGATATCTCTGAACACCGCTGCAATCGTTTTTGCCGTTTTTATCAGGGGTTCAAGAAGAGGCGGAGACATGGACCCGGCCTGATTAATGAATATTCCCCCGGGTGCCAATGCCTGCTGGCAGTAGTTGAAAAACTCGCGAGTAAATAACTTACAAGCGGGGCCGGTTTCAATCGGGTCCGTCAGATCCGCGATGATGACATCCCAACCCCGCGTCTCCGCCATAAATTCAAATGCATCTGCGATTTCAATTTTGACACGAGGATCGTTTAGTGATCCCTGGTGAATTTCGGGAAGCCATTCTCGACACGCCTCCACCGCCGCACCGTCGATATCAACGATGAGAATTTCTTCGATGTTATTCCACTTCAACGCTTCGCGCGCTGCTCCCCCATCGGCACCTCCGGCAATCAACACTCGACGTGGGTGTCCGTGCATGACGATTGGCGTGTGGACTAACGGCTCGTGGTACAGGAATTCGTCCCCGGTACATGTTTGCCAGCGACCGTCCAGTACCAGCGCTTTACCGTAGACACCGCTTTCAACAATAAACATTTCTTGAAACGGCGTCTGGCAATGAGCCAGCACCCGCTGTATTCGGTGTTGCCAAATATCGTCGGGCGTAAATGATTCGCCGATCCATTGAACGTCAGAAGTCATCAACGTGGCCTTAAAATTACAACCAGAGTTTGATTCGGTCTTTCAGCTGAGCCGGAATTTTTTTCATCACAGCTTTTTCGATCTGGTTTGTCGCGTAACGAGTACTGAAATGCATCGCGATAATCAGCTCGTTGTGAAACTTGTCTGCCCGTTCAATGATGTCATCCAGATGCATATGACCGAATTTATAGATTTTCTCTTTGCGATGCTCCGGGCGAAAAAAAGTGATTTCGGTGATCAAAATCTTGGCGTCAAAGAGGGGCGGATAATTGTCGATGCCTGGTGGGGACGTGTCACCCGTGTAACAGACTAAAGGGGTTCGCACTTCATGCGCCACTTCTTCGCCCGACATTCGCAGATCACGGATTTCATTCCCACTGAGCGCCAGATATTTCGGCTTTAGCTTTTTTCGCCGCTGCCAGACGAGATATCCGACCGACGGAACGGTGTGGGACGTGGCAAAAACCGTCACAAGATGGTCGCGAGACAGCTCAATTTCCTGGCCTGCTTTGACACCGATTAACTGACAATTCATTCGCCCGCGATCCAGTTTCTGCCAGATCTTCAGCAGTCGATCGGCTGATTCAACGTTTTCCTCTGGAAGATAGATTGTCGGTGGCTCCATCTTCATCATCCGGCGCCGAGCGACGTAGACGGGCAATGCCGCCATATGATCAAGGTGCGCATGCGTAATGAATATCGTGGGAATATTCATGAAATCCCAGGGACTGCCACCCAGATCGAAGCCAAGTTTGAGTTCAGGAATCCTCCAATAGCTTTGCACGGCAGCTCGGGAATAGCCTTCAATCGTGAGGCCGTCGTGTTGCAGGGAATGGTAGGGAAGGTTTTCAACCATCGTGGGTCATCCGATCAATACGACTAAACAACCTTCACGGGCTTGTTGGTCTGAATACTTTTGGCCTCAGCATAACAGACATTCAATGCGTCACGAGCCAGTTCCGCTGACAGCAATCGAGGTGTTTCGCGTGACTTCACGGCATCAACAGCGACTTGCAACTCTGACGTAAACGCCGAACACCATTCGCTTCCCCCTTTCAGCTTGGGCTGCGTGACCTTTCCTTTTGCCACGACCGTCAGGGGACGATCCTGAATCCACTCTCCCCCAAGCGTCCCCGCACTGTAAAGCAGAGTGGCTTCCTCGAGATAGATTTCAAACCCGGCAGAAAACGCGAGTCCTTCTGCGGCGATTCCCCCACTCACTGAACTTACCGCCAGCGACGGATCATCATACACATACTGAGTGTGGACGTGGTTTACGAACCCATCTTGCACAATCCCACGCGAATACACTTGCTGAGGCACTCCACAGATCAGACTGATGAAGTGATTGTCATGAATATGTAAATCAATCCCCCATCCACCAAGCTTTCGAAAGTCGGACATATCACTTGACCACTTGGGAGACGAGATAACGCGGCGGAAATGTGCGGCCCGCAACTTTCCGTATTTCCCTGACGCGATCGTTTCCGCAGCAAACTTAAACTCGGGGAAAAAGGGAAGGACCTGAGCAACCATCAGCTTGCGACCTGTCTTCCGAGCCACTTCAACCATTCGATCTGCAGCCTTCGGATCAATTGCAATCGGCTTCTCGATCAAGACGTCTTTACCGGCATTCATTGCTGCAATGGCCAACTCTTCGTGTTTGTCATTGGGCATGCAAATGTCAATCAGGTCGATGTCCGGTGAGGCGAACATCTTTCGGTAATCATCGAAGGCGACGATCTTCGTCAGGTCCAGCTTAGCCCCGCGTGGACCGAAGTTTCCTTGAATTGAGGTCCAGTCACCGATCAGTTTTTCTGGGCTGCGGGTACAGATCGTCGTCACCGTGCCCCCTTTCAGTTTCGATCCAGTGATACGGCCCGCTTCCGTGAACTTCATCGCCCCGGAAAAATGCGCCCACCCCATGAACCCGATTCCGACGATCCCAATTCTCACCATCGGCTTTTCCTCCAAAAACAACGCTCACTTGCAGTCAGTAATAGATTGGTAGCATCTGGCTGAACTTTGGGAAAAGCAAGCCAGTGGCAACTGCCTAATCCACGCGCATGACACACCTGCCTGCTTTTGTGGCACACCAGCAACCCACAACCACCCAACACACTACAAAACCCGCACAAACACCGCGACAGCGTCAAAACAATACGCTTTCCACCACAAAGCACCTATCGCCGCGGCTGTGAACGCCAAGTGATCAAGCAAATACGTCAACTGCGACGTGTCGAGCGACCTTGGTAACGATTCTGCCGAATTCTCGGATTGGACTAGATTTTCTTGGGCCAAGGCTGTTATCCTTCTGATGTCGTACTCCAGTTGATGACAGTAGCGACCGATGGTTGCAAGGAGAGATGTCTGAGGAGGCGACTGGTTGAGACCGCGCAGCACGAAACAGGGAAGATCATTCAGGACCAGGAAAGGGGTGGCGGTATGTTGGTGCTCTCTCGAAAGCCAGGCGAAAAGATTTTGATTGGTGATAACGTGACGGTCACGATTGTTCGCATCGGTCCCAACACCGTGCGGATTGGCATCGAGGCTCCGCGTGACATGAACATTGTTCGCGAAGAGCTCTGCGAGCATGCTGGCCACATTGACGAACAGGTTAATGGCCATAGCGAAACTGACTCTCTATAACGAGTCAGCTAACTCTTTAGCGATGAATTTTTAGAACCAGCGTGGCACAATAGCCTCGCTGGTTTTTTTTACGAACCTGTCGCTCAAACCCTCGATCAGGAGCATTCCACCATGTTGACCCTCGCCGGTTCTGGTTCGACGCATACGTGCGATGGCGTGTCGCGCCGCGACTTCATGCAGGTGGGGACATTGGGAGCGATCGGTCTTTCGATGGCCGACATTTCCGCGATCGAGGCCCGGGCCGCTGAAGCGAGTTCTCAGCGAACAGGAAAAGATGACAGATCATGCATCATGATCTTCAATCTGGGTGCGCCGAGCCAACTTGACACCTTCGACCCCAAGCCGGATGCGCCGCGTGAAATCCGCGGTCCGTTTCAGCCGATTGCTACGAAATCTCCTGAAATCCAGATCAGCGAGATTTTCCCAAAACATGCCGCACTGGCTGACCACATCTCTTTCGTGAGAAGTTGCAATCATGGCGCTCCGGCAGTGCACGACGCCGGATGGCAGATGATGCAGACGGGCCGTTTTTTTACCGGCGGCGTCAACACGCCTCACGTGGGAAGCGTGACGGCCTATCGAATGGGACGCAAAACAGACCTTCCGCCGTTCGTCGTGCTGCCCGAATTGATGGGCTCAGGGGGTGGAAATATGCCGAATGGCCAATCTGGCGGGTTTCTGGGAAAGGCCTACGACCCGTTTTCCCTGAATGCTGATCCCTCAAAACCGGATTTCACTGTCCCAGACTTATTACCACCGAAACAAATTGGCGAAGCTCGATTGCAACGGCGGCAAAAGCTACGTGAAGTCGTTGATCAAACCATTTCCGGTTTCGAAAAGAGTGAAAACGCTCAACTGATCGACAGCAGCTTTCAGTCTGCCTTTCGGATCATTTCAAGTCCCCAGGCAAGACAAGCCTTCGACCTTTCGAAGGAACCGACTTCTGTACGCGAACGTTATGGAATGAATCGATTTGGCCAATGTTGTTTACTGGCCAGGCGTCTGGTCGAAGCGGGAGTCCGGTTTGTCACAATCAACACGTTTTTGACTGTCTTCAACGAAGTCACCTGGGACATTCATGGGACGCTGCCATTTACATCCATTGAAGGGATGAAAAATATTGTCGCACCAATGTACGACCAGGGATACAGTGCGCTGATCGAAGATCTCGTCCAGCGCGGTTTGATCGGGAATACACTGGTTTGCAACCTGGCAGAATTTGGTCGCACGCCGCGCGTGAACCCTGCCGGGGGCCGTGATCACTGGCCGCAGTGCTGGACAGTTTACTTTGCCGGGGGCGGAGTAAAAGGGGGGCGAGTGATCGGCCGGAGCGATCCGGTTGGTGGATATCCGGCGGAACGTCCAGTCACTCCCCCCGATGTGGTGGCGACGATTTTTCACAGCCTGGGCTTCAACGTGGAAGAAATTCTGCCCGGACCTGCCGGCCGCCCATTCCCGCTGGCAGATTCAGGCACCAAGCCAATTCTTGAGCTGTTTACGTAAAAAACCCTTCGCGAGCCGACGGCTTCAGACAACGTTTTAAGTTGTCTGAATACGCTGGCTGCGAAGGGTCCGTCCCCCCCCGGCATCGAAGACCTTTTGGTCAACGACGCACGAGTAGCTTAGTTTGAGTCCGCCCGGGTTTGAAAAACCAGGCAACTCAATTGAATGACATTGAGAATTTTACCCCGACATGCACTGTAAACGATTACACTTGGGTTAATACCCGGTGTCTTCGTTCAAACCTTGTTGAGAGGCCAAGCGGTCAGCCTTATATCGCTCGAGAGCTCGAATCTGATTCGAAAGCTTCTGCTCAGGCCCCTTTGGGAAGTACTGAACATCGTCGTCGAGGTAGTAGGCAGATGGCAAGGTTTGGCCGCCCATCGTAGTCTGCAGGCAACCGACCGATGTCGCTGACATCAGCAATCCTGCCATCAGATGCATGTGCCAGACCGATTTCGCTTTCATAGCAACATCCTTGCACGACAAAGTCCCCGCGAAAACATCGCGGCGTTCCCAAGTAAAATCGGCCATTACAACCCGAATCTTTCGTAGAATCGGCACAAAACTCCAGATTTGTCATGTAATGCGATTTTTGCAGGCAAAATCTCGAAAGCTTACGGGCAGAGAGGCATCCCATTTTACGCAGGTCGCCAAAACAAAACACCAGGACTGGGGAAAGCGTTATCGATTAGTTGTATCACCGCATCCGAGACTTCCCCGATGCAGACCGCGCCATACAACAACCTTTATGTTTTTTTCGCGTGCCGCGACGATTCTCAACACAAGGGTGCGGTGCCTGCCGTTCGATCCCAGATTTCCCACCATCGTCAACTCAATCAGTTTTTCCAGAATCAACTTCAATCGGAACGCTAATAACCAGACCGGCAAACCGTGGCTTCCTGGACGAAGACTGAATCAGCCCTTCGTGACAACTGAGACAACCCGAGTTGAGCGAGATGGCACCCGCTCGGCGATAGAAGCCGTCTTCAACGACCTCAATCGCCATTTTCCCTTCGGCCAGTTCCCTGGCAGCCCGTTTCTCGAATTCAGTTTTGGGATCGTGATCGATACTCATTGCTTTCGTATTGACCGAGATCCAGCGGGCCTCAATTTTCGACTGATGCTTCATTTCGATAAAGATATCTTCCATCGCACGCGCAGGAATGGTCGCGCGTTCTCCGTGAAAATAGCGTCGATGAATGACATCGAGCGTGGCCGAATAAATTTCATGCATCTGCTTCGCACGGTCGCGCGCGACTGATGTGTCAACACGAACGACTTCGGCTTGTGAACCGGATGCAGAAGCGTTGTTCTCTGCTGGTTTCGTGACATTCCGATCTTGCGGTTCGGCATAAAGTGCGATTGCAACACAGAGAACTCCGAACGCCCCCGCGAAGTTACCAGGCCCGATAAAGCATTTTGCTTTCATCTTGCAATTCCTCATTGATTCCTGCTCGCAGGAACGTTTCCGTTTCGTGATCGTAAATGACCAAATCGGTCTCGATGTAGCGGCCAATGAGCGTGAGAAAATCCTTAGTGGAGGGGGATGTCACACAGTGGGATAAACTCACCTGTCGAACGCAACAGTTGCGCAATGGTCACGCGCGAGAAGGCTGCTTCTGTTGCGGCGTAGGCTCGGTCGATTTCCTGATGCAGTGGACAGAGGCTTGTGTGGGAAGGGAGACCTAGCGGGCAATGCCGAATTCGCTCCAGAGGTGCGACCGCATTGACAACATCCAGAATCGTGATTTTTTCGGATGACATGGCCAGGCCGTATCCCCCGCCCGGCCCCGACCGAGACTGCACTAACCCCGCATTCACCAGATCCTGTAACACCTTGTGAAGGTATCGACGCGGCACCTTGGTCTGCTCGGCCAGGACATCTGCGCGCTCGTTGCGGCCTGATTCCTGAGCGAGGCATGCGACTGTGCGAAGTGCATATTCCGCTGTTTTTGGCAGCATTTCGTCTCCTCATGAGCCGCCACGGGCGGTTTGCCAGGAGCTGCCGCTCCATGAATACGAGGAACGGTGCGAACACGTCCGACGACAAGTTCCTCATTCAATCCTGATTGCAATTCTACACCCGAAGGTATAGAATTGCAATCAGAAGCTTACAAAGGTGATGACCAACACCATGTCATACTGATCTCGGCTCGGAGAATTCAACAGGGAGGCGAGAATGCGTGTCATTGCACTCTTCCAATGTCTTCTGGCCATTGTTCACTTGGCCATTGCGTCCGACCTGCGTGCCGACGACGATTTTGAGTGGCCGCCGATTTCGTATAGCACCTCCACACCAGAGAATTGCATCTCCAGGTTGCAGGACCGACTCGATCGTGACGAGCTTCAGCTGGAGCATCATGAGACCTTCGGTTACTTGCCAGCAGTACTTAAGGCGCTGGAAGTACCGATTGCGTCGCAGATGTTTGTTTTCTCGAAAACCAGCCTGCAAGTTCGGTATATCACCCCACGAACACCGAGAGCGATCTATTTCAACGACGATGTCTATGTCGGTTATTGCCAGAGGGGAGACGTGCTGGAGATTTCGGCCGTCGATCCTCAATTGGGAACGGCCTTCTACACACTCGATCAACGATCAGAGGTCAAACCAAAATTTGAACGCCGAGTTGATAACTGCCTGGTTTGCCATAGCTCCTACCGTACCGAAGCGGTTCCCGGCCACCTTATTCGATCGTTATTTATTGATGCGGGTGGCCAACCGATCTTCTCAGCAAGAAGTCGCTCGGTTGACCACACAACCCCGATGGATCAACGTTGGGGCGGCTGGTACGTCACGGGGACTCACGGATCTCAGAAACACATTGGCAATCTGATTCTTAAAACGCGAAATGTTCCGGAACCTGTCGATAACACTGCCGGGCATAACGTCTCCGAACTTAACGATCGACTGGACGTGAAGAAATATCTGTCGCCACACAGCGACATTGTGGCACTGATGCTGCTCGAACATCAGGCCCTGGTACACAATCGCCTGACGAAAGCCAACTTCGACACCCGTCAGGCGGTTGACTACGACATCATGATGAATCGGACGTTGGAGAAGCCGGAAGCAACCCAGTCCGAAACCACAACACGTCGAATCAAAAGCACTGGAGATCGCCTGGTTGAGGCGTTTTTGTTAGTTCGCGAAGCAAAACTGACCGAGCCGATCAAAGGGACCTCCGGCTATGCCGAGCAATTTCAAAAGCGCGGCCCCCACGATACCCAGGGACGATCGTTGCGCGATCTGGATCTGACGACGCGAATGTTCAAATACCCGTGCAGCTATCTGATCTACTCAGAGGCATTCGACAGGCTTCCTCGCCCGTCAAAGGACTATGTCTGGCAGCGTCTGTGGGACGTTCTTTCCGGCAACGACCCCTCAGGCAATTTCGCCCATCTTACAGCGGCGGACCGGCAATCAATCATCGAGATCCTCCGCGACACGAAAAGCGATCTTCCAACTTATTGGAAGCAGTGAAACAATCGCGAAATACGAAGGACAGTGAGATTGCACGCGAGATCTGGTGCGTGCGACGCAGAAGTTCGCCACACGTGTTCTCTTTATGCCGGATGCGTTACAGCCATTAGCCGTTGGCTGAACGGGAGTAACGCCAACGGTATCGATCACGTCGCAAATTATCGAATACCGGCGGAATTCAAAACTCTTTCAGCGTTTTGCTGTAGTTTATTATCATCGTTTAATCGATGAGTGTCGTCGACTCGGTCCCGGTGGTGTCGCGGGGCTCGGCCAAAACTATTTTCATGAGCAGCTTCCAAACGTTAAGAAAGTACTCGTGGCCCCCTTGACTTGCGACAAAATTTCTTTTATTCTTATGTCGCATTATTAACAGAGACGAAGAAAATCGAGTGGACTCACTTGAAACCAATTTCGCCATCATCGCTCCGATGTTGTCGATTTTGAATGACTTCTGTTTGCGTAAACTGTTTTTAGGAACGGGCAAAAGCCCATCGTGCGGGTTCTGGTTTGGCAAGGATTCCAAATCCAAGACCTGAAGATGACATTTGATCTTTGAAATCTTGGAATGAATTACGGATCGCCCCCGCTGCCATCAACAGGAGCGGGCTGGTCCGTGTGGCGCCGAAGCGGCGAGAGAGTAATCAAGAGAGAGTGGTAAGTAGATAAGAATCAAAGAATTCTTTGATTTGGTCTACCTACTGCCCTCTCCTGATTAATTTTCTGCCCCGTTCGGCAGTGGGGCCTCGAAGACTCGGCTGCGTCCGCGAGTTTTTCGAAACTCCAATATAGTTCATCCATGGTTGCGCAAATGCCGTCATCGTTGAGCTACCTCGTCACCCGAGACCGGCAGCGAGAAGCCGCGACTCCGGCCTGGCCATCGTCGCGCACCATAGTTGCCCAAGCTTTCAGATGACCGAAAAGTCGAAAAAAGCCTCTTTTCTTGCAATGTTGCCCAACAATCCCATAGTTGCCCAAGTTCTTTTGACGGACTTTTCAACCAGAAAGAATTTAACCACGGATAACACTGATGGTCACGGATCGGAAAAGACGAAGATGTCGGCTTCCCTTTATCCGTGCTCATCCGCGTTATCCGTGGTTAGAAACCTTGTATTCTCAAGACTTTGCGTTGGTTCTGGTGGGCCTCGAAGACTCGACCGCACCCTACGGTTTCTCGAAAGTCTCATTCGGTTCGTCCATAGTTGCCCAAATGCCGTCGTCGTTGAGCGGCCTTGTCACCCGAGACCGGCAGCAAGAAGCCGCGACTCTGCCCTGGCCATCGTCGCGCACCATAGTTGCCCAAGCTTTCAGATGACCGAAAAGTCGAAAAAAGCCTCTTTTCTTGCAATGTTGCCCAACAATCCCATAGTTGCCCAAGTTCTTTTGACGGACTTTTCAACAAGAAAGAATTTAACCACGGATAACACCGACGGGCACGGATCGGAGAAGACGAGGACGTCGGCTTGCCTTTATCAGTGCTCATCCGCGTTATCCGAGGTTAGAAACCTTGTATACTCCAGACTTTGCGTTGGTTCTGGTGGGCCTCGAAGACTCGACCGCACCCTACAGTTTCTCGAAATTCTTATTCGGTTCGTCCATAGTTGCCCAAGCTTTCAGATGACGGAAAAGTCGAAATGGGCCCGTAATTTCCCAATGTTGCGCAAAAACTCCCATAGTTGCCCAAATACTTGTGACAGGCTTTTCAACCAGAAAGAATTTCGCCTTGGATAGCGTGAGCCCAAGAGTCCACAGAGTGTTGAATAGAAAAAACAAGACGAATGCGGGTCTTACACCGCCTGGCTCGGCTAGGAGGAATGTCGGGCGACGACATTTTCTCATTCTCACGTTGGTCGAGCACTAGGCGTTTGAGATCCATTCCTGAAATCGTGGCTCATCGACGTTTCGACCGCTGAGCACGACGACGACGTCACCTGTTCCGTCGAGCGGAACTTTACCGCTCAGTAACGCTGCGGTTGCAATCGCACCGGAGGGTTCGGTTCTCAGCCCGTGGTTTTCATACAGCCATTTCATCGCTTGGCGGGTTTCGAGATCGGGAACTGTCACCGCGTCGGTCAGGTACTTTTGGAGAATTGGCCAATTTTGTTCGCCGACATCGTATGAGAGCAACCCGTCGCAAATGCTTTTGGGATGATCGAGACGAACTCGATGTCCTGCCGCCATCGACAAGCTGAAGTCATTCGCGCCCTCCGGCTCGACGCCAACGATTTTGGCTTCGGGAAATCCATCGGCAACCGCCAGCGCGTGACCAGCCATCAGCCCTCCACCGCTGACCTGACAGAAAAAGTGCGACATTTCGCGTCCAAGACGACGTAGTTCGCGAACAATCTCCAGTCCACCCACGCCATTACCGGCGATCACATTCAAATCATCGTAGGGAGAAGCCTGAACCGCCTGATGCTCATCGGCAAGTTTGCGAGTCAACTTATCCCGTTCGCCTGTTTCATGGTCGCGAGAAATATCATACGTCATCACCTCCGCCCCAAATGATCGAGTCAGCTGGAATTTCACCTTCGGTGCGGTTTCCGGCATCACCACAAGAACTCGCTTTTGAAACCGCATTCCGGCATACGAAATCCCTGATGCAAAGTTTCCTGACGAATGAGCGGCAACGGGACGATCTCCAATCCGTTCGAGATTTTTCGCCATCCAGTTCAGCGCACCAAGCAGCTTGAATGAACCAACCGGTGTCCACCCATAATCCTTGATCCAGACCCGCCGCGTGTCGGGTAGCCCGAGCAATTTCTCGAGGGGATAAGATCGAATGAGAGGCGCCGGTGAAACGTGTTCGCGAATGACCGCTTCGGCGTCGAGCACATCGTCAATTGTCGCGATCTTCATATTCATCTTGCATTCCTTGATCAGAGGAATCGTCAAACTCGGACTCGACTACCTCACTCGACGATTCTACCAACCGGGACGGATCGATCGCTTCCACAATCGCATATCGGCCTTCGCACCAGCGAATAAGATCAATCTCTTTGCACCGGCGACTGCAAAAAGGAGCGTACACCGCGCTGGCATCTGAAGCCGGCGGAACACTCTTCCCACAAATCGGACACTCCGGCAACTTTATCATTTTCGTGCGCGTCAATCATGGGTTAAGAATAGGGATATCGCTTGCGCGTTGGATCATGGACCTGGAAGAGGGAAATTGCTTGCATGTTGAATTTTTCTTTGAATCAACCAAAGCCAAAGCAGGCTCACCCCAACTTATTCGTGGGTCCCTTTTGCTGGTTTGCTTGGTTCGCTTTTCGACGACGAGCTTGAATCGGACTTGGGTGCCGAGTCCCCTCCGCCGGAAGCCTTCTTGTCTGCTTCAGCAGCCTTCTTGTACGAGTCGCTGCGGTAGTCGGTTAGATAAAAACCAGTCCCTTTGAAAATCAGCCCTGCACCTCCACCGATTTGACGCCGCGCTTTGGACTTGCCACAACTCGGACACTTCTTTGTTGGCTGTGCCTTGATCGACTGAAACTCTTCCCAGACATGTTCGCACGCATCGCATTTGTAATCGTAAGTGGGCACGCCCCAGACTCCTGTACACGAAAAACCGGATATTCTATTTACAGATGAAAAACCATCCTGATTCGATTCGCAAGGGTAAGAACCATTCTTCCAGGATTTCTGCCTCAAAAGTCTCGACTGAAAATCGCGATTTTCCGCGCGAGTCCGATTGCGTTTATACAATCGGACTCGCCAAACCGCTTGAATAGAGACAACCTGATGAGCAAACTCGTCCCTGGAGGAGCCAATAATGAGTCGTCCGGAATTTCAATTAATTGACTGGATAAGAGGTCAAATACGAGATCGAGCCCCGGTCACCTTGGGGATCGGTGACGATGCAGCGTGCCTCAGACCGCCAGTCGATCGCGAGATGCTTGTCGCAATTGACATGTTGATGGAAGGGGTTCACTTCACATTTCCTCCTGCAACACCTCAACTCGCCGGGCGAAAAGCCCTTGCGGTCAACCTGAGCGATATTGCTGCGATGGCAGGTCGACCGACAGCAGCATTTGTTTCTGTCGCCTTACCGAAAAGTCGAGGAATGGATTTCGCCAAAGAAGTGCATGCAGGACTGATCGAACTTGCCAACGAACACAATGTCATTGTGGCCGGTGGCGATACAAACAGTTGGAATGGCCCACTGGTGATCAGTGTCACAGTCGTTGGTGAACCACTTGGACTGCATCCAGTCTGCCGCGAGGGCGCACGGCCTGGCGACTGGCTATTCGTGACAGGCGCACTGGGAGGAAGCCTTCCATCCGGTCGACATCTGACATTTCCGCCGCGCCTGGGTGAAGTTGAACAATTGGCGTCATGTGTCGATCTCCATGCCATGCTCGACATCAGCGACGGGTTAGCCGCTGATCTGCACCACCTGCTGAATGCTGGCAGGGTTGGTGCACTGATTGAGGCCGATCAAATCCCGTTGACGGAAACAGCCATTTACGCGGCAGATGGTAAGGCTCCACTCATGCACGGTTTGAGCGATGGCGAAGACTTTGAATTGTTATTTGCCGTCAGTCCAGACGACGGCCGTTTACTGTTGTCTGACTGGCGAAACAATACGCCAGTGCACAAAATCGGCGAGATCAGCGAGGTCCTCGGAGCGCGGATTCGATATTCTGACGGAAGAATTGAGCCACTTCCTCCACTTGGTTGGACTCACAGCCTGGGGTCAGGACAATGACTCCTTAAGTCTATATTAATTTTGACAGCGTGAAAAAACGCCGGTCGAGACCGGCTTGCAACAGCATCGCTCATCCGCCCAATAGAATTCTTACGAGATCTGGTTTAACGACGAATGCCGCCAAATACCCGTACTCGCGTTCTATTCGTCATCGGCTCGATGGGTGGTGGAGGTGCCGAACGTCAAGTCCTTGAGATCCTCAGGCGAATTGACCGAACTCGTTTTGAACCGCTTCTTTACCTGGCAATGAAGCAGGGAGAACTGTTAGAGGAAGTGCCATCCGATGTCCCCATCTTCGCGTATTGGGACGGTTCACCAGAAACGTGGTCGCGCCGGATTTTCGGTTCGATGAAATTAACTCGATTGCTTCGTTACCTGGATCTCGCAAGAGTCTTGCGTGACAAAAAAATCGACGTTGTCTACGACCGTACCTATCTGGCAACGCTCGATGCTGCCGGCGGGTGCTGGTTCCGACCAACACCTCGCGTTTCGTGTTGTGTCGCCGACCCCGGACCGGAACTGGAGCTCTATGTTCGCGGTTCCGTCGCGCTGTCACGCTGGTTCGCAAGACGCGCTTACCGTTCGGCAAGTATTGTGCTTGCCAATTCGGAAGGACTGCGTCAACGGGTGATCGAATACTTTCAACTGAAACCCGAACACGTCAAGGTTTACAATAACCTGCTTGCCGACTCGACCGCACTGAAACCGAATCCTGAATTCGACGACACAAAGTCTGGCCTTACAAAACCGGGCGACGGCGTATCGCATCCGAAAACGGTCGGATCAGCTAATCAATTCGATTCATCCCCCCCGTGCTCAATGACTGCCGGGACGGAACAACAGAGCCTTCGTGAGATATTCGAGGCGAAGGAGACGCAATTTCTGATTGTCAGCGCCGGCCGACTACATCCTCAAAAGGGATACCTGTTTCTACTCGAAGCCATACAAGAACTGGTGCATCGCCGAGGTCGATCAATTCGACTCGTGATATTTGGCAAAGGTGAATCGGAAGAAGAATTACGTGAATTTGTGCGAAACCATCGCCTGGAAAAGCATGTCATTCTTGCGGGGTTCGTCGCCGACCCTCGTCAATGGTATTACAAAGCAAACCTTTTCGTGCTTCCGTCCCTGTTCGACGCGATGCCCAATGCGCTGATTGAAGCCGCTGCGAGCGGCATTCCGGCTTTGGCCACGACCTGTCCCAGCGGGCCGAAGGAAATCCTGGACGGAGGTCGGTGTGGCGGACTGGTCCCTCCTGCCGATTCGAAAGCACTCGCCGATGCGATTGCTGATGCGATGGATCACCGGGAGAAATGGCTGGAAAAAGCCAATTTGGCTCGTAAGCGAGTCATCCAAATGTTCGACCCCGAAACTGGCATCCGACGATTGGAAAACCTACTCGAACAAATCGCCGGAAACAGCTCGTTCATTAATAAGGGCCAAGTGAAGTGAAATAAAAAATGCCCTGCGATTCGCATCGCAGGGCATCTCTTAATCATTCAGAGAAATTCACAATCGCATTTCGGCGATTGATCAGTCTCACTTGCAGCTGCTGCAAGCTGGAGCGGCAGGAGCCGAACCGCAAGCGCTACAGCCACCGGCACCGCAGCCACCGCTCACAGGAGCAGCGCTGTAACCGGAACCAGAACCGCATGGAACCATAATCGTCTTTGGAACCATGGTGTAGACCTGAACCGAGACTTCCTTTTCGACGGTCACTGGTACACATACCGTGTACCATTCGGACTTCTCTTCATTAACAGTGTCGAACACGGTCACGTTGTAGGACTCTTCACGAGTCTTTGGAACGCTAACCATGAAATTGACTGTGCGAACCTTCTCTTCTGGAACCGACTTGCTGACCGGGACCTGACGGACACGGTTTTCGGTGCGGGAGAGTTGGACTTGGTATTCATACTCTTGGGCTTCTGGAACTTGATCAACGACCTGGTAGGTTCGTTGACGTGTTTCCTGACGGCAGAGCTGAACCGTGTAGTCATACTCTTGCTGAGTAGCAACTTGTCGTGGGACCTGAATCGTACGGCTTCGTGTTTCCTGACGGCACAGTTGGACTGTGTAGTCATACTCTTGCTGAGAAGCAACCTGCTTGCTGACCGGAATGGTTCGCGTGCGGGTTTCTTGACGGCAGAGTTGAACCGTGTAATCGTACTCTTGCTGAGAAGCAACTTGTCGTGGAACCTGAATCGTACGGGTTCTTGTTTCTTGACGGCACAGTTGGACTGTGTAGTCATACTCTTGCTGCGAAGCAACTTGCTTGCAAACCGGAACGGATCGCGTACGAGTTTCTTGACGGCAGAGTTGAACCGTGTAGTCATACTCTTGCTGCTGAGTCGTGTAATCCGTGACTTGAACCTGTCGAGTCCGTGTTTCAGGTCGCGACAGTGTTACAGTGTAAGTGTAAGGAACTTGCTTTGCGACTTGTTGACAGACGGTGTAAGGAACCTGAGTCTGAACCATGCTTGGAACCCAGTACTGTTGAGTAACAGTGGTCTGGCAGCTACCGCAAGCAGGAGCGGCAGGAGCAGCGCCACAGCTACCACAGCCAGCGGAAGTTCCGCATGGTGCACAGCAGTTGGCCGAGACAGCGACTGGCTGGCAGCCATTCGAAACAGGAACGCATCGGCTTTCCCAGTGTCCTTGATCCTGGCAAACAGTACGGAACTGTTGGACTTGGATCGTTTCCCATTCGGTGCGTGAACCTTGACGTTCTTCGGTGTAAGGAACGTTGACGGTGTAGCTCTGATCAACGGTACGAACAACTGGAACGGTTACAGCGCGAGTGGCCTTGCGGACTTCGGTGTAAGGAACATTCACTGTGTACGATTGCTCAACGTTTTCCGTCACGGTGTTGTAAACCGTACGGGTTCCCTTGCGGGTTTCCGTGTAAGGAACGCTGACCGTGTAGGACTGATCAACGTTGTCAACAACGGTGCTGTAGACCGTACGGGATCCCTTGCGGGTTTCCGTGTAAGGAACATTGACAGTGTAGGACTGTTCGATGTTCTCGGTCACGGTGTTGTAGACCGTACGAGTTCCCTTGCGGGTCTCGGTGTAAGGGACGCTGACGGTGTAAGCCTGTTCGACATTGTCGAGAACAGTGCTGTAAACCGTACGGCTTCCCTTACGGGTTTCCGTGTAAGGAACGCTGACCGTGTAGTCTTGAACGACGTCACGTGGGACGGCCTTCATTACTGTCCGGGTTCCCTTTTTCGTTTCGGTGTAAGGAACCGAAACCGTGTAGGTCTGGTCAACCATTTCGGTGACCGTGTTGTAGACCGTGTACTTTTCCTCACGGGTCCGAGCTTCATTCTCGGAATAGTTCACCGTGCGGGTCTTCGTCTCGGTGCGTGGCACCTGGCGAGAAACGGTGTACTTTCTTTCCCGTTGCTCTTGACGATTTTCGGTGACCGACACCTTACGAACTTCAGTCGTCATGACCGGTTCCATGACAGTCTGTTCGACCATCACAGGACCGCATGCACCACCCATACCACCAGCGACCCCAGCGTCTCCGTACGCAACCGACCCGCATCCGCCTGATGCACATCCACCAGACGCGCATGACGGCGCCGCAGCACAGCTTGCAGCTGGTGCGCAGGTCGACGCGCTCGGTGTACAACAGCGGCGGTGACGATGTCCCGCCTCTGCGATCGACCCCAGCATTGCTGCTGCGGTGATCAAAAGAGCCCATTGCTTAACCATTGAATCTCCCCCCTCGACTTTCAACTAGGAACCCAAATTCTTCCAGACACCCTCACTCTGGAACTTCCAGACGTTCTGGAAGATAGACTCAAAGCAAGAACGGCATCCACCGAATCACCACGACTAACAACGTGGATTTGTCCGAAATCCTAAAACGCGATCTCACCGCTGTCCACCGTAAAATGGGTAATTTTAAATAATAAGGCAGTTTGGGGGGCTTTTAGGGTGATTTTACTGGCTACGCAACCACAGCAGCCCAAAGAACCGAAAGTGTTTCAACCGAGTAAACGGCAGCGAATGCACGTTTTTCGCGATGAGAGCAGTGAGGAAAAAGGCAACATTTGAAAATGAACAACTTCGGAAATGTGTCCATTCCATACAGATTAGTAAACACCGGGAAAAATCAAAACTGTAGAACGGTTGACTAAAAAAATGATTCGTAATTCCGTCGCAATCAGGAAATGGCAAAAAACAGGCCTTTCCGCGAGATCTCTCACAATTGTCGTGATGTGATTAAGCCGAGAATGTTTTTTCTTTTTTGAAAACCTCTCAAGAGGTCGCCTGTTTCGGTTCGAGCGTGTCAAAACGATCAGTCGACAACCTTGAGGATGCGGCCCGTCTCACCAGGCACTTCGATCTTAATTTATCGATGTGTGAGAAACTGGAAAGCAGTCTGCGGCTTTCACGCTCATTAAAGTCGTTTTCCCTTTTTTTACTTGCAAATTCTTAGGGTAGATGATCAGAATCAGTTGGAAATATTCACTACATTTCCATTGTCCACAACGCGACGTCCGATCGATTACATTGGAATTTCCAAATCAAACGCGGCCCTCGTAGCGCTTCAAACGAAAAAGGTACCGTTTATGAGACTACTTTCCACGACGTTCATTGCTTGCGCTGCCTGCCTTTTTATGCAGACGGGGCTTCATGCGGCCGGTGTCTGGACCCCGTTAGCTCGCGCAAATCCAGCCGGTGGGTGTGGCACAATGATGTTGCTGACCGACGGTACCGTGATCGTTCAAGGACCGGGAGTCACCAAGACATGGACCAAGCTGACGCCAGATTCGTCTGGTAATTACATTAACGGAACCTGGTCTAATATTGCTTCGATGAGCCTGGAGCGGCTTTACTTTGCGTCCAATGTTCTGCCCAATGGAAAGGTGTTTTTAATCGGTGGGGAGTATAGCGGTCCGAACGGCTTCCAGAACATTATCAATTCCGGTGAAATCTACGATCCCGTCGCCAATACCTGGTCGCCGATTGCGACGATCCCTGCCCCCTTTTTCGGCGACGATCCCTCGGTCGTGCTTCCAAATGGAAAGGTAATGTGCGGCTATATTTTTGATGGCAGCACGTACCTTTACGATCCCGTCAATAACTCGTGGGCGCCAGGGCCTACGAAGCTTCGAAGCGAGCCGAGCGATGAAACCACCTGGGTGCTCTTGCCTGGCGGAGATGTCCTGTCGTACGACGTTTTCGCCAGTCCATCGACTGGCCCCGGCTACGCCCAGCGATACGTTGCTACAACTGGGGCTTGGACCAATACAGGACCCGTACCAGTACCACTAAGCGGACCAGCCTTTGGTTACGAACTTGGCCCTGCTACACTTTTGCCCGACGGTCGAGTGTTTCAAGTCGGTGCGAACAATAGAACGACACTCTACAAGCCGCAGACGAATTCCTGGACACAGGGCCCAAATCTTCCAGCCACGATGGGTGCTGATGATGCACCTGGAGCAATGCTTCCTAACGGTCGTTTTTTATTCGCAGCGGACACATCCTCACCGGCGATCTTCACACCGCCGACGAAACTTTACGATTTTGACTACGCAACGAATAAGTTGACCGATGTCACGCCGTCAGCACTTGCCAACGCCTTGAATGTACCGGCCTATGTTTGCCGCATGTTAATCCTGCCCAACGGGCACATGCTGTTTTCGACGAGTGGAGGCACGCTTTATGATTATGCTCCAGCTGGCGGGCCTCAAGCAAGTTGGGCCCCAACGATCACAAATGTTGCACCATCCACGAGCAAAATTGGTGTTTATACAATCACGGGAACCCAACTGACCGGGATTTCTGAAGGAGCGGGCTATGGGGATGACGCCGAAATGTCCACAAATTACCCGATTGTTCGGTTGACCAACAGCACTGGTGCTGTCCAATATCTGCGAAGTTATAACTGGACACCAGGAGTTGCAACGGGCAGTACGTTAACAACCTGCCAATTCACTTTGCCAAGCTCGGTGCCGCTTGGAACTTATACTTTGAATGTGATCGCCAACGGGATTCCTTCAGCCGACTACAAGTTTAACCTCGGTGTTCAAAGCAATGTCGTGGCGGCTTTCGATTCAAAAACAAGTACATTAACTCTTACTGGTGATTCGTTGGCAAATTCGCTAACAGTCAGCGTGCAAGCCGGGGTTTTAAAAGTCGAAGGTGCGAATGGTACGACGATCAATAAATCTGCATCTTACACGGTCAATGTGACCGGGCCGATCATCATTAACGCGGCGCTCCACGATGGTGACGATTCTCTCGCAGTCATCGGTGTTGATTCATCAAAGTCATACCTCGATTTGGGCCCTGGGAATGACAAAGCAGCGTTAACGCTCTGTAATGTCAAAGACCTGACTGTCGATGGCGGACCGGGAATCGACGTTGTGACCGTGACGTCCAGCACGGTTGGGTCGATCACTAAGTTGAATTTGCCGTGATGTCCGAATTGGTGATCGTCGCCGCAAAGCGGACTCCGTTCGGTCGCTTCTCAGGATCGCTAGTTGAATTTTCTGCGGTTGATCTGGCTTGTGAGGCAGGCAATTCTGCCTTGCAAGCGGTTGACCGAATGAAGATCGATCTGGTGATTTTGGGAAACGTTCTGGGTGCCGGGCTTGGAATGAACATCGCCCGGCAGGTCTCAGTTCGACTTGGCTTGCCGATTGAAGTCCCTGCGTACACTGTCAATATGATGTGTGCTTCGGGATTACAAGCGGTGCTGCTTGCCGCGCAAGCGATACGAGGGGGCGATGCGAAAGCCGTGCTCTGCGGCGGGACAGAATCGATGTCGAACGCACCGTATCTGCTTCCCAAAGCACGGCGTGGCTATAAATTGGGCGACGGAACACTCATTGATTCCATGCTGCACGATGGCTTAGTCGACAGCTTCGATCAGACTCACATGGGACTTTCGGCAGAAACGCTTGCCCGCGAATTTCAAATCACACGGCTCGAACAAGACGAATTTGCAGTTCGAAGTCAAACGCGTTTCGCAGCAGCCTTTCAGGCGGGCGTATTTGACGATGAACTGGTTCCCGTCGGTAATCTCTCGTTTGACGAACATCCTCGCGCCGAGACAACAATTGAAAAGTTGACCGCTCTTAAGCCTGCGTTCAGCCCGTCAGGAACTGTCACAGCTGGAAATGCATCAGGAATCAATGACGGAGCCGCAATGCTGGTTATCGCCGACAGCGAATTTGCCAGCCAACGCGGGTGGCCGGTCCTCGCCAAACTGGCGGGAGCAACGACTCAAGGCTGCGATCCTGCCCGGATGGGGCTCGG